>NZ_JAQJCI010000002.1:0-643792 GCF_030182495.1 Rhizobium aureum
ATTAGGTCCAGATCGATATGAGCGATCTGTAGTCCGCGCTGCGGCACCGTCTTGATCAATCCTTCGGCTTCCAGGCGCGGGATCAGTTCGCGGATGGCACCGAGCGTCAGTCCCGTCAGCTCGACCAGCCGCCGCTGCGAGATGAATTGCCCAGGCCGAACGTCGCGCGCCAAGAGATGGCGCGTGAAGCTCTCATAGGCTTTCTCTCTCAACGTCGTCTGTTCGCCTGGTCCGTCCATCGGCAGCTCCGGACTGTTCGGTTAGGCTGCCTCGGCGCGAAACAGCGCACCGAAGGCAGTAAAGAGCGTATCGGAATCTCGGCTGTTCAATGCCACGAGCGGCGGGCGCACGGCAAGCCAGCTGTCGTCCTCGGTCAACCGGGTGAGAATGGCCTTGATCGAGGGGATGACTGGATAGTTCAGCAGCTCTTCGACGAAACGCTCGACATTGGCGTCGTCGATGCCCTTTTCCGCCATGGCCTGGACCTCGCGGGGGAGGAGGTTCGCCATGCCGGAAATGGCTCCCTGTCCGCCGAGGCGCACACCGCGCGCCAGATGCCGTTCATCGCCGATCAGAATGATGAGATCGCCATGCGTCTTCAGCAGTTCCTCGGTATAGGGCCAGTCGCCAGAGGAATCCTTGACGCCGACAACGACATCCGGAAACGCCGTGCGCAGGCGACCCACGAGGGAAATGGAGAGCGGTACCATCGTCACCGAGGGAATATTATAGACGATCACGTCGCGGGCATGCGTGCCGAGCATGGTGAAAACGGCCGAAAACCATTTAAAGAGGCCATCGTCGCTGACGTTCTTGAAGTAGGAGGGCGGGGCAAGAAGAATATTGCGGACGCCCTGCGCCAGTGCCTGCCCAGCTTGAGCTGCCGCATCCTCGGCAGCATCGACGAGCACGCCCATGACGATCTGCTCAGGTGCGATGCCGGCGGCGATCATGGCGGCCAGAACCTGCTTGCGCTCCTGCATGCCGATGGAGGCCCCTTCGCCTGTCGTGCCGAAGAGCGTGACGCTTTTGCAGCCATTGGCCAGACAATGCTTCGCCTGCTCAATCACGCCCGGGATCGCGATCTCACCATCCGCATCAAAGGGCGTTGCCAGGGCGGCCGACAGGCCGAAACTTTCTTTCATCCGATCCTCCCGATCTTGTAGGATCACTGCGTAGCACACTGACATGTTAGTTGTAAAGCGTCGATTCATTTAGTCATGCATAAGGACGCCATGATCGTACAGGGAGCATAATCGGCCGCTGCGACCACGTCCGATGCGGCGCGTGTTGGTTCGCAATGGTTCCGACTGTCAACAGCCAGCGCTATTTCCGCACAGGAACGTAATCGAGCCCGCCATCTATCCGTGAAGGCCGGCCATCGAGGAAGAGTTCACCGATGCGCGGCGCGGAGCGGGCGATGACCTTGCCGCGCTTGATGACGGCGAGGCGATTGGGCTTCAGGCGCAGCGCCTCCAGCGTGTCGATGGCCTGCAACACGACGAAATCGGCATTGCAGCCCTTTTCCAGGCCATAGCCTTCAAGGCCGAGCGCCTTGGCGGAGTTGACGGTGAGCGCATCGAAGATCTTCTTCTTGTCTTCGATGCCGGCCATCTGTGCGACATGGATGGCCATATGGCCGACCTCAAGCATGTCGCCCGAGCCCATCGAATACCAGGGGTCCATCACGCAATCATGGCCGAAGGAGACGTTGAGCCCGGCATCCATCAGTTCGCGCACGCGCGTCATGCCGCGTCGCTTGGGATAAGTGTCGTGCCGGCCCTGCAGCATGATGTTGATCAGCGGGTTGGGAATGACGTTGATCCTTGCTTCCGCCATGAGGGGGATGAGCTTGGAGACGTAGTAATTGTCCATCGAATGCATCGAGGTCAGGTGCGAGCCGGCAACGCGGCCCTGCAGCCCGAAACGAATGGTTTCTGCCGCCAACGTTTCGATGTGGCGCGACATCGGATCGTCGGTTTCGTCGCAATGCATGTCGACGGGAAGGCCGCGATCGGCGGCGATCCTGCAGAGCGCCTCGACGGAGGCTCTGCCCTCATCCATCGTGCGCTCGAAATGCGGAATGCCGCCGACGATATCGACGCCCATGTCGAGTGCGCGTGAGAGGGAAGCCACGCCGTCTTTGGCGCGATAATAGCCATCCTGCGGGAAGGCGACAAGCTGCAAGTCGATATAGGGCTTGACCCTGTCCTTCACCTCCAGAAGCGCCTCGGCCGTCACCAGCTTAGGATCGGAAGTGTCGACATGGCTACGGATGAACAGCAGTCCTTGTGTGACGGCGAGATCGCAATAGCGTAGCGCGCGCTCGACAAGCTCCTCCTTCGTCACGATCGGGCGCAATTCCCCCCAAAGTGCGATGCCCTCCAGAAGCGTGCCTGATATATTCATGCGTGGCAGGCCAAGCGAAAGCGTCGCGTCCATATGGAAATGCGGGTCGACGAAGGGCGGGCTCACCAGCCGGTCGGTCGCATCGATCTCTTCCTTCGCCTCCGCGGCGATCGAGGCTTCGATTGCTGCGATCTTGCCATCCTTGACCGCGATGTCGATGCGCTTGCGACCATCGGGCAGATTGGCATTGCGAATGATCAGATCGAACATGAACGGCTCCTCGGATTATCTTTCGCCACGGCGATAGGGTTGCATCAGCGCCTGCGGCACGCGGGCGCGCCTGCTCATGACGGCAAGGGCAACAATGGACAGAATGTATGGCGTCATCAGAAAGAGCTGATAGGGCACACCCTGCACCGCTGTTTGCAGGCGCAATTGGAAAGCGTCGAAGAAGGCAAAGAGCAGGGCGCCGAACAGCGCTCGACCCGGCCGCCAGGACGAAAAGACGACGAGCGCGATGCATATCCAGCCGCGGCCCTGCACCATCGTCGGAAAGAAACTGTTGAAGGCGGAAAGCGTCAGGAAGGCGCCGCCCATGCCCATCAGAGCACTGCCGGCGATGATGGCGCCATAGCGGATCCTCGTCGGGTTAAGGCCCTGCGCCTCGGCCGCATGCGGATTTTCACCCGTCATGCGGATCGCAAGTCCGACCGGCGTGCGGAAGATGAGATAGGCCATGACCAGTGCCGCCAGGATCGCGAGATAGGTCGGGGCGGTCTGCGTGAAGAGAGCCGGGCCGATGAAGGGCAGGGTGGAAAGCCCGGGGATCGCGATCGGCTGGAACGGCGTGATGGTCGGCGGTGTTCCGGCAACCGGAACGATCAGCCGGAAGACGTAGTAACTGAAGCTGGATGCAAAAAGCGTCACGCCGAGGCCGGAGACATGCTGCGACAGGCCAAGCGTCACTGTCAGGGCCGAATGCAGAAGCCCGAAAATACCGCCAGCGATTGCCGCAATCAGAAGACCGGTCCATAAATCCGCGCCATGATAGACGGAGAGCCAGCCGATCATCGCGCCAAAGGTCATGATGCCCTCGATGCCGAGATTGAGAACGCCGGCGCGTTCACAAAGAAGCGCGCCGAGCGTGCCGAAGATCAAGGGTGTCGCAATCCGCAGCACGGCGGCCCAAAGCCCGGCCGATGCAATGATGTCGACCAGCGTGTTCATCGGCGGATCCTGTATTGCGTGAAGAACAAGGCGATCAGCATGGTCAGTAGCGACAGGGCGACCGTGACGTCGGCAATATACGTGGGAATGCCGAGGCTGCGGCTCATGCCATCGGCGCCGACGAACATCGTGGCGGTGAAGATCGCCGCAAGGACGACGCCGAGCGGGTTGAGGTTTGCAAGCATGGCGACGACGATGCCGGCATAGCCGAACCCGGGGGACAGATCGGTCGTGACGTAACCTTTGACACCCATCACTTCGATCGCGCCGGCAAGGCCGGCAAGCCCACCCGAAAGACAGGCGACCTTGACGAGCGTCGAGCCAAGGCGAACGCCGGCAAAGACAGCGCCTGACGGGTTGAGACCTGCCGCCCGCGACTGCATGCCGAAAACGGTGCGCGACTGAACGAAATAGACGAGCGCCGCAATGACGATCGCAATTGCAAAACCGATATGAAGGCGCGATCGCGCAATCAGCTTGGGCAGCATGGCGTGATCCCCAAGTGCCTGGGATTGCGGCCAGCCGAATGCCGTGGGGTCCTTCAGCACGCCGTCGATCAGCATGGAGACGAAGAGAACGGCGATGAAATTCAGGATGAGGCTGGTGACGACTTCGTCGACGGAAAAGCGCAGCCGCAGCCACAGCGGCACGAGGATCAGGACCATGCCGGCAATAGCGCCGATCACCATCAATAGCGGAATGAGGATCGGGCCGGGCAGGCCGGCGAGCATTTTCGACCCGAAGCCCGCAACGGCAATGGCACCGAAATAGAATTGCCCCTCGGCGCCGATATTCCACAGGCGGGCGCGAAAGGCGACTGCGGCGGCCAATCCCGTCAGGATCAATGGCGTCGCGCGAGTCAGCGTCTCCGTTGCCGAAAGCCTGGAGCCGAAGGCTCCAAGCAGAATCCGGCGATAGGCTTCCAGGACAGGTGCGCCGGCAATCGCGATCAGGATGCCGGCGAGCGCGAGTGCTGCGATGATTGCAAGCAGGGGAGCCAGGGCCATCATGTAGAGTGGGCGGTGTTCGCGCCGTTCAAATCGCATGTTCTGTCCCGCTCTTGTCTTTCCATTCTCCGGCCATCATCAGTCCCAGCAGGCGCGCATCGGCCTCGCCGGCATCGATCGGGGCCGAAAGCCGGCCGCCGACGATGGCCTGGATGCGATCGGCCAGGGCAATCACTTCATCCAGATCCTCCGAAATCAACAGGACGGCGGTGCCTTGCCGGCGCGCTTCCAGAATACGCCCGTGAACGGCGGCGACGGCGCCTTCGTCCAATCCGCGCGCTGGCTGCGCGGCGATCAGGATGCGTGGTCGCTCATGGAGATTGCGGCCGAGGATCAGCTTCTGCATGTTGCCGCCCGATAATAGCCGGGTGCGTGTCGCAGCACCGCCGCCGCGCACGTCGAATGCCTCGATGATCTCCTGCGCAAAGGCCATGCCGGCCTTTTTATCGACGAGGCCATGCTTCGAATAGGAAGACAGGCGCTCGAGCACGGCATTTTCCCAGATCGCCATTTCGCCGATCGCACCATCACGGTTTCGGTCTTCCGGGATGCGTCCGATGCCGGCATCGATGACCGCGGCAACGTCGAGATCGCCGACGGGCTTGCCGAACAGAAGAAGTTCGCCGGATGAGCGGTTCGACATGCCGGACAGGATTTGCCCCAAGGTCGCCTGGCCGTTGCCCGATACGCCGATGATCCCCAGAACCTCGCCTGCCCGGACATGGAAGCTGATCTTTTTCAGCCGTTCGACGCCACCGTTCTTGACGGTGATATCGCGAGCTTCGAGCACGATGTCGCCCGGCTTCGACGTTTCGCGAGTTGGGCGCGTGACACGATGTCCGACCATCAACTCGGCAAGCTCGGCCTTGCTGGTCTGAGATGCCTGTCTTTCGGCCGCGACCTTGCCGCCGCGCAGGACGACAATACGATCGGCCGTGGCCATGACTTCATCGAGCTTGTGCGAGATGAAGATCAAAGACAGGCCTTGTGCTGCCATCTGCTTCAACGTCGAAAAGAGCTTTTCCGCCTCGATCTGGGTCAGAACGGCGGTCGGCTCGTCGAGGATCAGGATGCGCGCATCATTGTAGAGTGCCTTGAGGATCTCCACCCGCTGCTGCTCACCGACGGAGAGATCACCAAGGCGCGCATCGGGGTCGACCTTCAGGCCGAAACGCTCGGAGATCGCCAGGAGCTTGTTGCGGGCCGCACCCGTTTGAGACTTGAGTGACCAAAGCCCTTCGGTACCCGTCATAATATTCTCGAGTACCGTCAGGTTCGGCGCCAACGAGAAATGCTGATGCACCATGCCGACGCCGGCCCGGATCGCTGCGCGCGGCTTGCCCTGCGGCAGTTCCATATTGCCGATCAGGATGCGGCCGCTATCGGGCACATAGTGCCCGAAGAGGATACTCATCAGCGTCGTCTTGCCAGCGCCGTTTTCTCCGAGCAGGGCAACGATTTCGCCCTTTGCCAAGGACAGCGAGATATCGTCATTGGCAATCGTGCTGCCGAAGCGTTTGCTGACACCTTCAATGGAAAGGACAGGAATGGTCATGCCGGAAAGCCTGCAATCGGGAAGCGATGCTGCCAACGTTGCTCGGCCTCGAGCACGGATGCAAGCTGCAGCAACAGCTTATCCTCACCCATGGGTGCCATCAGCTGGACCGGCAGCGGCAATCCCTCTCCATCTTCGCCGAAGGGAAGTGTGATGGCCGGAAAACCGGAAATATTGGCGAGCGCGGCAAGAGGGGCAAAGGACGTCATGCGTTCGAGGTGCAATTCCGTGTCCGAATGATCCGTCGGAAAGGACCCGATGGGCGGTGGTGCAGAGGCGAGCATCGGCATGACGACGACATCGACCCTGTCGAAGACATCCCACAGAATACGGCTTGCCCTGACGGCGCCATTGAGGGAGTTCCAAAGGGCGGTTGCCGGCATGGCGTGTCCGCGCATGATGAAGGCTTGCGTCATCGTCTCTGCAAGGCGCGTGTCCAGTTCGAGATCGTCAATCAGGCTGGCGATATTGACGGAAATGATATCGCCAAAGGCACGGGCGCTGGCTTGAACGGCACTTTCCACCTCACCCCAACGGATGGATACCAGTTCGTTTCCCTGGCTTTCGAGGAAACTGGCCGCTGCTTCCACCGCTTGGGCCCGATCTGGTTCGATTGCGTAACGCTGGCCGGTGTCTGCAAGGAGTCCGACGCGAAGCTTACCGGTCTTGGCCGGGAGTTGAGCGATATCCGCGAACGGTCCTCGCGTTCGACCTCGCACGACATCGAATATCCGTGCGGTATCGCGTACCGAGCGGGTGACGGCCAATTCGCTCGCGATGCCGCCGAGATGATTGCCGAAGGAGGGGCCGGCGGGCACGGCGCCGCGTGTCAGCTTCAGTCCGACAAGGCCGCAGCAAGCGGCCGGCACGCGGATCGAGCCGCCCGCATCCGTCGCATGCGCGATCGCAACGATACCGGCGGCGACTGCGGCCGCCGCACCGCCCGAAGAGCCGCCGGCGGTTCTGTCTTGGTCCAGGGGATTTCGGCAGATCGGGCCGATTGCCGGTTCGGATGCGAGTGAGAAGCCGAATTCCGGGCTGGTGCTCAAGCCGAAGGCGCAAAGGCCACCGTCGCGAAAGCGGCCAGCCAAATCGCTATCTGCTCCTTCACCCGTGCGGGCGAACAGGCGCGAGCCAGCGGTCACCGGTAGCCCCGGGAAGGGGCCGCCGAGATCCTTGGCAACCGTCGGCACGCCTGCGAATGGCCGCAGCGCAAAGCGCTCTGGATATTCCGATGCCTCCTGATCCAAGACTTGCGCTGCGGCAAGTCCCGCCTCTGGATTTAGATAGGTAATGGCGCCAAGCTCATCCTGCTTGGCGCAGGCGGCAAGCGCTGCCTGCATGGCATCCACACAGGTAAGCTTGCCGGACTTGATCGCGCCAGTAAGCTCCGTGGCATCGGCGAATGATGGGCTGGTCATGATCGACCGAAGGATTACTTCGGTTGATCCGCTACCTTCGGCACTTCGAAGGTGCCGGCCTTGATGTCGGCACGAACCTTCTCCATTGCAGCTTCGGCCTCTGCCGGTGCGACGCCTTTCACATAGACGATGTCGCTGCCGCCTTCCTTCATCAGGCCGTAGGCCGTGTAGTTGCGGCCAACCGGCTTGCCGGCGGCGACATCGGCGATCGCCGCATTGAGAATGGGGCGGAAGTACCACATGGCATTGGCAAAGACGGTTTCGGGATAGCGCGGTGTATAATCGATCAGCGATCCCACCGACTTGATGTGGCGCTCCTTGGCGGCATCGGCCGTGCCGATCCGCTCACCGAAGAGAATGTCGGCGCCGGCATCGATCTGCGCGAGACCGGCTTCGCGTGCCTTTGGAGGATCGAAGAAGGTTCCGATGAAGGAGACGAGATGCTTGCAATCCGGATTGACCGCTTTGACGCCCGCGGCAAAGGCATTGATCAGCATATTGACCTCTGGGATCGGGATTGCTCCAACGGAGCCGACGACGTTCGACTTGGTCATCTTACCCGCCAGCATGCCGGCGAGATAGGCGCCGTCATAGTTCCAGGTGCCGAAGACACCGAAATTGCTGCCGGCTGCTTCGCCGCTGGAGCCGAGAACGAAGGCGGTATCCGGATAATCGGCGGCGACCTGACGCGCTTCCTTCTCCACGGCATAGGCTTCGCCGATGATCAGCTTGTTGCCCTGTTCGGCATATTCGCGCATGGCGCGCGGATAGTCCGTGCCGGAAACGCCCTCGGAAAAGACGTATTCGATAACGCCTTCCTTGGCCGCGTCCTGGAGCGCCTTGTGAAGACAGGAGTTCCAGGCGTTTTCGACCGGCGAGGCATGGATGCCCGCCACCTTGAGGGGTGCGGCAGCGCGTGCGGCCGGCGCCAGCGCGCTGACGCCAAGGGCAATGCCGGAGGCTATGACGGCACGGCGTGACAGTATGATTTCATTGGTCATTTTTCAGTTCCCCTGCTTTTTGATCATTTGGTAAAAACCATAGAAGGGGGCTAAAAAAGTGTCAAGCAACAGGCATGCTCAAATAATATGCGAAAGCGCCCCCATGCTTGCTCGTCACATATATTGATAGACAGTCCGTGCGGCCGTTATTCGATCGTCCTGCAGGCCATCGCCGGTTGTTGCTTGGCGCCATACAAATTGGCTCTACGCTGAGGATTCCTGACCAAAAGAGCCGATCCGGCGTGGCAATCGATAAAATCTGCTGATACAACTGTATTCTTCATTAACTAGCTCACTTCACTCAATGTTTTGGATTTCGTGCGATAACGGAACCAAAGGGTAGGGTGATCCATGCAAGAGCTTCCAGTTTCGTCAAAAATCATTAAATCCGTTTTCTTCCGCCCCGATGATGGGCGGCTTTACATCCGCTTTAAGAACGGCGAGGAGCGTCAGTTTACCGGCGTTCCGCAGAAGGCCGCAATTGCCATGGTGAAGGCACCTTCACCGGGCCAGCACTATATCGAGCATATCCGCACCCAGTTCGAACGCGTGGCTTGAGACGAGAGTTCAGAGCCGGCTGTCTTGCCTTGAAGACGCCGGCTGACTTGTTGCTCTCCGGCCACAAGCTCCATAGGCGATGGCCAGGCTTATCCATCAATGCATTGATAAACGAAGAGTTGCGCTATCTACATCGATCAGAACCATCTCCCAGGGAGGACGCGGCGTGATTGATGAAAAGCAACTTATATCCAAGATCACCTGGAGGCTCATGCCCTTCCTCGGGATCCTTTATCTGATTGCCTATATCGATCGCCAGAATGTCAGTTATGCAAAGCTGCAGATGGTCGGCGATCTCGGCATGAGCGAATATGCTTATGGTCTCGGCGCCTCGCTGTTCTTTATCGGTTATTTCATCTTCGAAGTACCGAGCAACCTGCTTCTCGACAGGTTCGGAGCGAGCAGATGGTTCGCGCGCATTCTGATATCCTGGGGCGCGGTGACGGTCGCGCTCGCCTATACGCAGAATGCCACCATGTTCTATATTCTCCGCTTCCTGCTCGGCGCCTGCGAGGCGGGCTTCTTCCCCGGCGTACTCTATCTGCTGACCCTTTGGTATCCTTCGGCCTATCGCGGCACCATGGTCGGGCTCTTCATGATCTTCAGCGCCTTTGCCAATGCGATCGGCGCGCCGCTCGGCGGCGTGCTGCTGGATCTCAATGGACTTTATGGTATTGCCGGCTGGCAATGGGTCTTCCTGGTGACTGGCATTCCCGCGATCATTGCCGGTTTCGTCACCCTGTTCTATCTGCCGGATCTGCCTGCCAAGGCGACCTTTCTCGACGACGCGGAAAAGACCTGGCTTGAAGATCGGCTCGCGGTCGAAAATTCGGCCATGGAGCAAAATGCCGCCGACGGCTTCAAGGCGCTTGTCAATCCGCGCGTGCTGTTGATGGCGCTTTGCTATATCGGCTTTCCGCTGGCCGCCTATGGGCTCAGCTATTGGCTGCCGACCATTGTCAAGAATTTCGGTGTGAGCAACACAACGAACGGTTTTCTCAACATCATTCCCTGGCTTCTGGTCGCGATCGCCCTTTACGCCGTGCCGGCAGCGGCGGACAAGGCCGAATCGAAAACGCCCTACATCGTCATCCCTGCCTTGATCGGTGCCATAAGCCTGGTCTTATCCGCCGTCATTCCCGATCATACGCTGCAATTTGCTTTCCTCTGCATTGCGGCCGCCGGCATCTTCGCCGGCCAGCCGGTCTTCTGGAGCCTGCCGTCGCGCTTCCTTCAGGGCGCTGGCGCCGCAGCCGGCCTTGCCGCGATCAATTCCGTTGGCAATCTTGGCGGCTTCATCGCCCAGAACGTCGTCCCGTGGATCAAGGATTCCACCGGAAGCACGATAGCGCCGATGTTCTTCCTTGCCGCTTGCCTGCTGGCTGCCGCGCTGCTTGTTTTCATCATCGGGCGCATGGTGCCACGCACGCCGCGGCGGGACGGTCTTGGTGCTCCAAATGCGGCCGGCATGAAGTGATTGCGATTATTCAAGCAAGAGCATCCTTCAAATGAGAGGGCGGCCTGACGGCCGTCCTGATTTCTCGCGCGGCTGCTGGCACCATCATCATGGAAATGCCGATACGACGGGCTGCCACCCGTCGCCATCGCATCCCTCTGGCGCAGCGGCAAGACCATATTACGCTCCCAGATAATTACAGGAGTTGACAGATTTTTACAGATTTAGTAGCTCTGACGCACGGGAAATGCGCTATGCCTTATCGCTAGTCGGCCTTCACAAAGGATGATGATGAAACTCTCCGTCGCCAACGATTCCGGTGCAGGCGCGACGCGCTTCGGCGACATCATCTATGAGAGGATTGTCGCGATGATCGCCGACGGACAGTTTGCGGTGAACGAAAGATTGCCGGCGGAAGCCAGGCTCGCGGAGATGTTCGGTGCGTCGCGGCCTGTCGTGCGTGATGCGCTGGAGCGGCTGCGTGCCGATGGCTTGATCGTGTCGCGCAAAGGGTCCGGTTCCTATGTGCGCCAAAGGCCGGATTCCTCAGTCCTGAAAATGGTGCCCGTAGGATCGCTCGCCGACGTCCAGCGCTTTTTCGAATTTCGAGCGGGGCTCGAGGCGGAAGCCGCCGAGCTAGCGGCACGCAACTGGCAGGCTGATGACAAGGAACGGATCACCGCAGCGCTTCAAAAGATCGAACAGTGTCTTCGCGAGGGCCGGCTCGGCGCGGAAGAGGATCAGGAATTGCACGATGCGATTGCGATCGCCACCGGCAACCAGTTCCATGTCACCGCCCGCGAATTGTTCAGGCCGCACTTCGCCATCGGTCATTCGGTGACACGCAGCCTCAGTCTCAAGCGGACTCCGGAGCAGATCCGCAGTGTGCAGGATGAGCATGCGGTGATCGTTCAGGCGATCTTTGCGCGGCAGGATGCCGAAGCGCATGACGCCATGAAACGACACATCTTGAATGCACGCGCCCGCATGTTCAAAGGCGTCTAGAATATTGAATGAGATAAGGCGAGGCGATCTACTTTTTGAAGCTTCCCGCTTGCGCCTCGATGGATGACGAAGGGTAGGAATATGAGCATCGAAACCATGCGGCGGGCGCTGACTGGCGTATCTGGCGTTCCGGTCACGGCCTATGATGCAAATGGCGAAGTGGAACCGCGCATGACCGCTCAGGTCTACCAGCGCGTGGCAGCGGCCGGCATCTACAACATCGTCGCGGCAGGCAATACCGGTGAGTTCTATGCGCTGACGCCTGAAGAAATCCGCCGCGTCCACGAAGCTGCGATAAAGGGCGTCGATGGCAAGGCACCGGTGACGGCGGCAATCGGCCGTTCCCTGCGCGAGGCGATCCAGATGGCCAGGGATGCCGCCTCGATCGGCGCTTCCGCCGTCATGTCGCATCAGCCGGTGGATCCGTTTGCCGCACCCGCTTCTCAGATCGACTATTTCCGCGATCTTGCGGAAGCATCGCCCCTGCCGCTCGTCGCCTATGTCCGTGCCGAAGGTTTCAGCGTCGACGACATGGTTCGCTTGGCCGGCCACGGCAATATTGCCGGCATCAAGTTCGCGACGACGGATCTGATGCTGCTTTCGCGGGCGATCGCCGCCTCCGATCCGAATGGCGCGCTGTTCGTCTGTGGCCTGGCCGAAAGCTGGGCTCCGTCATTTGCAGCCGCCGGTGCACGCGGCTTCACCTCCGGCCTCGTCAATGTCGCACCAAAGCTTTCGCTTGCCGTTCTCGATGCCTTGGCAAAGGGGGACTTTGCTGCTGCCCGTGCGATCGTCAGCACGCTCGAGCCTTTCGAGCGTATGCGCACGAAGTTTCGCAGCGGCGCCAATGTCACGGTCGTCAAGGAAGCGGTCACTTTCTCCGGCCTGAATGTCGGCCCCGTTCGTGTTCCGGGGTTGCCAAGCCTCGATCAGAAGGATCGCGAGGAACTGTTTGCCCTGCTTCGTACCTGGCGGGAAGCAGGCGAGCTTTCTACCAGCTGACTCGCGGCATCGGCACAACCGCTGGCGGCGGGAATGCGCGCGACATACACTCATGCTGATTTGATGAGTGATGCTGCCTCGAGACGCATTCCGTCAACGTCTCACGCCGGCGGCCGCGGTTAGGGCGCGTGCACCGTAAACTGTAGGTAGGCTGCAAGGCTGATGGCGGACAGCGCCACAATGGCGACCGGATGGGAGAGGCTCTTGCTGATGGCCGCAAGCGTCAGGCCGAGCAGGATGATAGCGCCTCCCAGCAGAAGCCCTTTGTCGGCGATAGACAGTGCAAGGGCGGAGAGGCTCACCGCGGCTGCGACCATCGTGACCGGCATCTGGTTTTGCAGACCTTCGCCGCCGCTCGTAAATGTGAGCAGGAACCTGTTCCAGCTCAAACCGAGGGAAATGCTCAAAAGCAGCGGTAGAAGAATGGGCAGCATGAATATCGTCTCTTGCAGTGGGCGATGAAAGAGACGCAATTCATGTGCCAACGACTGCAGGCGGCGATCCGTCCGGCCCAAACGTCATGCCGGCATGAATGGTTGCCCGTTTGGGCGGCGATCTGCCGTTCCGTTCAGCACTCCGGCAGGACTGACGGGCTCAAAATCCCATATGATCAGGGATCACCGACAGCGCGCTCCGTTTTGCGTGATGATGACATCCATCGGAATATCGTGATGAAGCGGATGGATGGTTTCGATCCTCTGCGATTCGAAGCCGACCCCGATGGTCAGCGGCTTGCGATCGAGGGCGGCAAGGGTTCTGTCAAAAAATCCGCCTCCATAGCCAAGACGGAAGCAATGTGGATCGAAACCGACCAGAGGTGCAATGACGATATCCGGAACGGCTTGCCTGCCGCCGGCCGGAACCGGAATGTTCCATACTCCGCGTTCAAGTCGCTCCCCCATTCTCCACGAGCGGAATATCAAGGGTTTCGCCTTGGCGACGACAACAGGCAGCAGACACACGGCGCCACGAGCTGTTGCGGCCGCCATCCATCCCCGGAGGTCCGGCTCTCCGAGAAACGGCCAAAACAGGCTGATATGTTTATCGGCGATGTCGGGAATGACCTGATCGAGATGGGCTGCAATCGAACGCGTATATTCCTCGCGCTCTGCCACCGGCAGGGCTTTCCGATCGTCGATCAGCCTTTGCCGCTCCGCTTTTCGCCACGCAGAGATATCCAGGATTCGGTTCTCGCTTGATGGGATGCCGCTATAAGCCGGGTCGACGTCGTGCAGCATACAGGCGGGAGATGCGTATTCACGAGATTCTTCGTCCGGTTGATGTCGATCTGATTTTACCATCCGCTCCTTAACGCTCCGTCCCACTCGATATCGAAACATGCTTGAGCTATGAGAATGATTTTTATATAGGGAATGATAGGGCAGCTTAATTCCTGAATCGAGATCTTTTCATTGGACCTCTCATCGATCGAGATATTCCTGGCCGTCGCCAGTGATCGCAGCGTGACAAAGGCTGCGAAGGCTGTCGGTCGCGTGCCATCGAACGTGACGACACGCATCCAGCAGCTGGAGGAGGATCTGGGCGTCCTGCTCTTCAGCCGCGACGGCAAGAAGATGACGCTGACGAAAGAAGGCGAGACGTTCCAGATCTATGCCAATCGACTTGCCGCACTGGCGCTTGAAGCGCGCCAAGCGGTCAGGCCCGTGCTTCCATCGGGCACATTGCGGGTCGGAACGATGGAAAGCACGGCTGCAAGCCGGCTGCCCGCGGCGCTCAGCCAATTCAATCGCATGTGGCCGAATGTATCGCTCCAACTGACCCTTGGCGCCTCGCGTGACCTTGCCCGGGATGTTCTGAATGACGTTCTGGACTGCGCGCTGATCGCCTTGCCGCCAAAACCCATGCTGGATGACGATGCGGGTTTTGGGGCCGAGCTCAGACAACTCGAGGCCGCACCGGTCTTTGTCGAGGATCTGTTGCTGCTGTTGCCGTCCGGGCATTCCTCAATCCGGTCGGCCGCCGACCTGCGGGTCGGATCGATTGCGGCCCTGGAACCCGGATGCACCTATCGGCGGATTGCCGAGAGCTGGGCGCGCAAATCGAGCACCTTGCCGACGACGGAACTCGGCTCCTATCATGCCATCCTGGCAAGTGTGGCGACCGGCAATGCTGCCGGTGTCATACCGAAATCGGTCCTTGATCTCATGCACTGGCCGATGACATCAGCGACACATCAACTGGCCGCGGTCGACACGATGCTTATTTTCCGCAAAAATGATCGCCCGAGCGCCTTCAATGCGTTTCATGAGGTCCTTAGCGCCACCAGGGGCAAGGGCTCTCGACTGGTGCCGAACTAATCAAATTCTGTCGCCCAGCCACGAAATACGCTTCCGGAAAACTGGTTTCATCATGCAGCATCAAGAGTCTCAAAAGGCCGGATCCAACCGGTTCCGCTTGTTTTCGCCGATCCTTGCCGGAGCAACCTTACGCGAGCGATTGATTGCCTGCCTCGGCGCTTTGATCGGTATCGGTCTTACCGGCGTCATCAGCGGTTATCTTTTCGGGCAGGGGCCGCATCTTCCGCTTATCGTCGCCCCGATGGGGGCGTCCGCGGTGCTGCTTTTTGCGGTTCCGGCAAGCCCGCTTGCCCAGCCCTGGTCGATCATCGGCGGCAACACCATTTCCGCCATGATGGGTATCATTGCAGCCTATTTCATCCGTGATCCGATCATCGCGATCGGGGTCGGTGTCTCGCTTGCGATCGGGGCGATGTCGTTTACGCGATGCCTGCATCCGCCGGGCGGCGCGGCTGCCTTGACCGCCGTTCTCGGCGGGCCGGTGGTTGCCGGCTGGGGCTTCCTGTTTCCTTTCGTGCCGGTCGCCCTGAATTCCTGCATACTCGTCGGCCTCGGGCTGGTGTTTCACAAACTCTCCGGGCGGAATTATCCGCATGTGGTCGCAAAGCCGGCCGAAAACATCCATCAGACACGCGATCTGCCGCCGCCCTTGCGGGTGGGCTTTCGCGAGGAGGACGTCGATGCAGCCCTGGACGAGCTCGACGAGACCTTCGACATCGATCGGGCAGACCTCGGCCGCCTCCTGCGGCAGGTCGAATTGCAGGCGGCGGTACGATCGCATGGCGACATAAGCTGCGCCGATATCATGTCGCGCGATGTCATCGCCATCAGCGAGGATGCCGAGCCGGATCATGCACGGCATCTTCTCCTGAAGCACAACATCCGCACCTTGCCGGTGAAGGACCGGGAAGGCCGCCTGATCGGCACGGTCGGCCTTCGCGAACTTTCGGAAAGTTCGGATACTATCATAGGTTCCGCATCGAAACCGGCCGTGGCAGATGCCGCGGATCCCGCCTTGTCGCTGTTGCCCGTTCTGACGGATGGTCGCACGCATGCGGTCATCGTCGTCGATGCCGACTGGCGCGTCCTTGGCCTGATATCGCAGACGGATCTTTTGAGTGCCATGGCCCGGCTTCTGCCGACCAGGGGCACTCCAGCGCAAGTGGTCGCATGAAGTAGACGAGAAAGTTTTGGGCGAGCAGCTTTTGAAGCGTTTTCGCGTAACCTTCGGACGCGTCTATCGGAGGTGGACGCCTTCGATGCGTGCTAAATTTCCATTTAAAGAATGACAATTATAAATCATTCTCCATTATTGAAGATGATTGCGGATCCGAAGAATGGGCAGGAATATGTTCGTCGAGCGCGCACAAAATGGAGACTTCATCGTCGATTCCTTCGAGATCGCCGAACGTTTCGGGCTATCGCTCAGCGAGTTCCGCCGCTACATGCAGCGCGGTGCGATCTCCTCTTGCGTCGAGGTGGGCACGGCGGATCATCAAGGCACCAGGCGCCTGTCCCTGCGACTTGGCAACCGGATATGGCGGGCTGTTCTGGACGACGATAACAGGGTTCGGCACGAGGAGATGACATTTCTGCATATGGGTGCGCGACCGCCGGCCCCTTGACGCAACCGCAGCCTGGGTCGAAATCCTACGGGCCTTCCCACAGGATCGCTCCGTCACGGACGAATGTTGCGCTGCTTTAGCACTACTTTGGCAGAATTGAATTTGGGGTCATTAGGAACCTGATACGGCAGTGAGGACATCGTTGTGGTGGATGGTGGTTTGAGAGCGCGGCTATGACAGCGCGTCGGATGGCCGGCAGTGTCGGCTTAGGCGGGCCGTGCCTCTTCCTTTTTTTCCCGCTTTGCCTTGTTGAGGCGTTGATGTTGAAGAAAGGCATAGGCAATCATCGTCATCAACGCGTGTCGGTGGAGGCCCTGCCATGATCGGCCTTCAAAGTGATCGAGGCCGAGCTCTTCCTTCATCTGCTGATGGGCCTGCTCGCAGACCCATCGCGCCTTGATGGCCGCCGCGAGCGCTTTCAAGGTCGCCTCGGCCGGCAGGTTGGAGAGATAATATTTGCGCTCGTCGTTTGAACGCCATTCACCAACGAGCCACGCCACTTCGCCCGGCATGTGCTGCTGTCCCTTGTCGAGGATGCGTTGCGGGGAACCATCAGCAATCCGAATGCGTAGGGCAGCGAAGCGTGCTGTCAGTCGACCTTTCGTGCCGTGACGCCAACTGACCTTCTTCCAGGTCGTTCCTTCCAAGATCGTTTCGGCTGCGGTCGACAGCGTATCGGGGATCGAATGCTTGCGTGGCCGTCCATGGCCGGCGACAGGAAAGACCAATGCGACATCATGAGGATAAACCTTCTGATGCTTGGGAATACCGACAGCCCAGGTGAGATTGCGTGCACTGAGCCCCTGGCGAAACGCAGCCGACAGACCATAGCCGGCATCCGCAAGCACGGTGCCAAACCGCACGCCTGCGGCCATCAGCCGATCGATCTCGTCGAGCGCGATCTCCGGTTTGGTGCGGGATCGGCGCATCTCCTCGGGAACACCAGCCTTCGCCATCCGATCCTGATCACTCGTCCAACTGTCGGGCAAGAACAATCGTAAGCCCACTGGGACGGGAACCTCGTCGCGGGCCAGCGTCAACGACACCAGCGTCTGGCAATTGGCGCGCTTGCCGAGCATCGACGCGTACTGCGGCGCCACCCCAACAGAATGGTCGCCTTTCTTCGGTAGACCTGTGTCGTCGATCACCAGAAAAGCATCTGATGCCCCGACAATCTTGTCGGCCTGCACCGCCAGTTCCGCCTCAAGAGGACCGGCATCCCAAATCCCATCCGAGATGAAATGATGTAGGCGGTCGTAGCGATCAGGTGCCAGACGTTCCGCCATCGGCTCGATACTCTTGCGATCACCAGGTCCGATGAGGCCCGAAATATAGACCGGGCACATCTGCCGCCGCTTCTTGTGACCAAGCTTCTCGACGAACGGCTTCAGCCAATCCGCCAGCGCAACATCCAATTCCGACATCTCGCGCACCCCTGTGAAAGTGCCCAAGATGGCCCATCATCGTAAATGACCGGTTAATCTGCCAAAGTAGTGCTAGGCTCAGGACTCATTGCTCAGAGCCAGAAGATGACGGTTGCGGCGATACATATTGCCGAGAAGAAGGTGTGGGCGCATCGATCGTAGCGAGTTGCGATGCGGCGCCAGTCCTTGAGTTTTGCGAAGAGGTTCTCGACCTTGTGGCGCTTGCGATAAAGCGTCTTGTCATAGGGGTATGGCACTTTCCGGCTGCGGCTCGATGGAATGCAGGGTTCGATACCTTTTGCCTGCAATGCCTCACGGAATGGCGTGCTGTCGTAGCCGCGATCGGCAATGAGGACTTTGGCGGGCGGCAAAGCGTCGAGAACGAGCCGTGCGCCTTTGTGATCGCTCATCTGGCCTTCACTGAGCAGCATGACGATTGGGCGGCCTTCGTCATCGCAGACCGTGTGCAGCTTGGAGTTCAGTCCACCTTTGGTTCGCCCGATACGACGGGGAACATCCCCTTTTTTAGCAGGCTTGCGGCCGTGCGATGTGCCTTGAGATGCGTGGCATCGATCATGATCCGCTCGGACTTCGCGCCATCGACCGCCAGGGCCGCGAAGATGCGGTCAAAGACACCAAGGCGGCTCCAGCGAATGAAGCGATTGTAGAGCGTCTTGTGCGGACCGTAGTCCTTCGGCGCATCCTTCCACTGCATGCCATGCTTGATGACGTAGACGATGCCACTGATCACCCGGCGGTCGTCCACCCGCGGAATGCCATGCGCCAAAGGGAAGTACGGTTCGATCAGCGCCATTTGGCGCTCGCTCAACAAAAACAAATCACTCATCGCGGCCTCCTATCGGAAACCGTGAATCACATCTCAAGCAAAATTAATAGGTCCTGAGCCTAGATCAAGACCTGAAGCGCAAGAGGCGAACCTGAAAGATCGCGATGCGCTTCAGTGAACCGAAATGCCATTCTTTCTTCGTCCATTCAGCAGATGAATGAACGTGATGCCCTGCTCCAGCAGAAGCTCGGCAGCCTTCAGGTCCTTCGGGCCGAGATCCGACGAACAGCTGCGAAGATTGCATGCGAGAAAGAAGGAATTGGTGGCGGCGAGCGCATCGCCATCCTCCTCCGCCTCTTCGGCGGCAGCCTGCAGTACATCCGCAACGGCCGTCATAAGGTCGGCGCGCTCCTGCAGGTTCATTTCATCGAGACTTTTCGTGATGCCATTCATGACGCCTCCTCCGCGCACGCGAATATCTCCGGCATCGACCGGGCCGGCGCAGCTTGCAACTGGACATGATAGAAATGCGATTGGTAAGTCAGATATGGCGACGACGGCGTCAAACAGCAAGGCATGGCTTCCATGCCAAGAGCGCATGGCACTGCGGCCGGCACCCGAGGTGCGTTTGGCGGAATCGACCCATCGCGGGGATCGATCCTAAGGCGCCGTTGTCCCCGGGGACGTTCTAAAGGTGTGGTATCCAGTGGTGATCCGAATGGAGCCTTTCAAGTGGCATCCGTAAGCCAATACTTTCCGAATCTGAAAAATAAAGCCGCCTGCCGGAACGCATCGAAGACCGATCGACCTCCGATGCGGGATATCTCTATCAATGCCGTTCAGCGCGGACGGCGGATCGCCCGCAGTTTGCCGCTGCTGCCGCCGCCGGCATAGAACCGGTCCTTGCCATCGGATTCGAGGCCGGAGACGCCGGTCCCTTCGGGCATTTCGAGCCGCTCCAGCACTTCGCCCGTCGCCGGATCGACGCGGCGCACATCGCTTTCGTCGCCCTCCCAGGTGCCATGCCACAATTCTCCGTCGACCCATGTGACGCCGGTGACGATACGGTTGGATTCGATGGTGCGCTTGATGGCACCGGTTTCGGGGTCGATTTCGTAGATCCTGCGGCCGCGATGCTGCCCGACCCACAGGCTGCCGTCACTCCAGGCGAGGCCTGAATCGCCGCCGTTGCCGGGCGCGGGAATGGTGGAAATGATATTTCCTGTCGCGGGATCGACCTTGTGAATCTTGTCCTCGGCGATCTGATAGAGGTAACGCCCGTCGAAAGCGGTGCCTGCATGGGACGCAACGTCGATCGTGCGCACCTGTTCGCCGCTCTCCGGGTTCAGAGCATGCAGCTTTTCGCCGGAGGCGAACCAGACGTGCTGGCCATCGAAGGTAACTCCATTCACCCTCGGCGCGTTCTCGAAGGGACCGTATTCGCGAATGATTTCTGCTCGGGACTTTTTCATGCTTCCATCCTCCGGTCGGAATTGGTCGAGTGTCGATATGAGAGACCTTAGTCGCTCGGCAGCGGCCCAGGGAGTAACAATGTTGTCGGGAAGCCGACAACCGGCGGCATCATCCAGCGGCAGGCTCTCCCATTGCCGACACTTTGCACCATTCCAGCCGCTGCAAGCGCGTCGAGAGCACGCTGCACCGTGCGCGGGCTTGTCGCCAGTGCAATCGACAATGCTGAACTCGACCAGGATTCTCCATCCGAAAGCAGAGCGAGCAGCGAGCCATTCTCGACTTCCACCGGTGGCGCCAGTACCACGACACCGCGTTCTCCACGCGGCGTCAGCGCAAAACCGCGCGGCGTCGCGCTGATATCGGCCAATGGCTCCAGGGCGGCGCGAAGCCTCCCGATCTCGACCCTCAGCCGCGCCCTGTGGGATTCGTCGGCATGGCGAGCATGGAAGGCGCGGGAAAGCAGGGTAGAACGCGGTACATCGGCGGGAGCGGCCTCGGCAAGCGCGCGCGCCAGGGCAAAGAGCACCGGCCGGCTCGCAAGCGGCACGATCTCGCCGCCGCTGCGCACGATATTGCGGCAGGCATCGACCACC
The DNA here is from genome assembly GCF_030182495.1 of Rhizobium aureum. Classification (NCBI taxonomy): domain Bacteria; kingdom Pseudomonadati; phylum Pseudomonadota; class Alphaproteobacteria; order Hyphomicrobiales; family Rhizobiaceae; genus Rhizobium; species Rhizobium aureum. Next base: position 20,802 of record NZ_JAQJCI010000002.1, read on the forward strand.
AATATTCCAGACGCCAACAGGGCCTCGACCTCGTCGAGCGACAGCAATTTCTCCTCGCCCTGGGCTACCAGCCGCGCAGCCGGGGCATCCAGAGCACGTGTCGCATCGCGCACTTCGATCATAAGTGCGGGGATCCCTGCCTTGCCGGCCGCTTCCGCGGCGCGCGCAAGGGCGGCGCGGGCCGGCGCGATCCGCAGGCGGCGGATGGCGATGCCGGCGACCGCCAGTTCATGGCTCGCCCTTGCGGCTGGTGGCAGCGGCGATGGATCGAGCTTCGCCAATAGGCGTTCGGCCTCGTCCAGATGGCCGACAAGCAACAGACGGCGTATCTGCAGGTTGCGGGCATGGGCGGCATTGACGTGGTCGCCATGTCTTTCGAGGGCCGCCCTTGCCGTCTCCAGCGTTTTTTCCGGCCAGCCAAGGTCACGCGACACAAGGGCAATCTCGGCTTCGGCCACGGTGCACCGGGCACGGGCGACAGCCTCGCGGGGACCAAAGGCGCGCGCGGCGCTCTTCAGAAGTGTCTTGGCGCGGACAAGATCTCCGAGCTGCGCCATGGCAATGCCGCGCAGCGCCAGCGCCGGCGCATCCTCGCGCAGCGACACACGCTTCAAAGCGCCCAGCACATCGCCTGATGCAAGCGCCTGAGCTGCAGCGACGATCAGCGAGTCCATCGAAATCCCGTCACACTTGTAACTCCCACCCCTTCGGTCTCCAGGGGTAAGTTATCGCATATCGGCAGGCAAGATGTAGCGCCGACACGGACGAGCTGACCGACAAGAGGAGATGAACCATGACGATGCATAGAACTGGAACGCGCCAGGAATGGCTTTCGGCACGGCTTTCGCTACTGGAGCAGGAAAAGGAACTGACGCGACGCAGCGACGAGATCGCCGCCCGCCGCCAGGAATTGCCCTGGGTGAAGCTGGAGAAGGACTACCGGCTCGAGACCGAGAAGGGCGTCGTTCCGCTCTCAGGCCTCTTCAAGGGCCGCTCGCAGCTTCTGGTCTATCATTTCATGTTCGGACCGGACTACACGGCCGGCTGCCCATCCTGTTCGTCGATCGCCGATGGCTTCAACGGCATCGCAGTGCATCTTGAGAACCACGATGTCGCTTTTTCCGCAGTATCCAGGGCGCCGCTTGCCAAACTGTTGGAATTCAAGCGGCGCATGGGCTGGACCTTCGACTGGGCCTCATCGGCCAATAGCGATTTCAACCACGATTTCAACGTCTGGTTCACGCCGGAAGAACAGCGCGACGGTGGCATCGAATATAATTACCGTCGCGAACCGCCGATGCCCGACGCTCAGGCGGGCAAGACGATGCAGCAATGGGAGCTGCGCGGCAGCGAAGGCCCGGTGCAATTGATGGCGTCAATGACAGGGACGAATGTCCCAACCTACACACGCGACCGGCCCGGCGTCAGCGCTTTCTCGATCCAGGATGGCGACATCTACCACACCTATTCGTCCTATGCCCGCGGCCTTGACGGTCTCTGGGGCATGTATCAGTGGCTCGATCGCGCCCCGCTCGGCCGCAACGAGACCGGTGTGTGGTGGAGACACCACGATCGATACGGAGCAAACTGATGTCTGGCTCATCCGAAAACAATGAAAGGGTCGGCAGACATGCCGCCGCCCCTGCCCTGCCAGCCATTGCCGGTCGCTGGCTGGCAATGGCCGCTGCGCCAAGTTTCGCCCTCATGACGGTGCTGTCTGCCTATGGCGCGACCGGCGACATGATCTGTTCGGCGCATGATAGTTCGATGCTCGGCGGCATGGTGCCGATGTATCTGCTCATGAGCCTCTTTCATTGCGGTCCCTGGCTGAAGCTTCTCGCGAGAGAAGAACCAGGCGCCCGCATATCAGCCTAGATGCCGACTAGGCGAGGTTCTTGAGATAGAGCGAAAGCAGCTGGGTCTGGGATGAGATGCCGAGCTTGCGATAGACGTTGCGGCGGTGAACCTTCACCGTCCCCGTCGAGATATTGAGCTTCAGACCGATCGATTCCGACGAATGCCCCTGTAAGACGAGTTCGACGATGGCAGTCTCCCGGCTCGTCAGATTGAGATCCCGCCAGACAGCTTCCGCTGGCGGGACAATCTCGTTCTCGCCCTTCCTGCGCCGGCTCCTGCTGCCGGCCACCAGTTGCGCATCGAAGCGCGAGGCGAGGCCGGCCCAATAGTGTCGCACCATGTTTGCGACGAGCGGTTCGACCTTCTTCAGCGTCGCAAATTCAGCAGGCGGAAAAACCCCGGTCCTCTCGCGCCGCATCAATGAAAGGACGATGGTGACGTCCTCGTCGGCATTGACGAAGAAGCCGATCTCCTCGGCAAGTCCGGTCTGCACATAATAGGTTCGGTAGTACTCGCTGGAAAAGAAGCGATCCGGCGCCAGCTCCCGCATCCTGAGCACGCCTTCGCGGCGGCTGCGCGCCGTGTGATAGAAGGGATCCAGCAGATAGGGGCCAGCCTGGTAGAGCGTGACGAAAACGACATGCTCTTGGGGATCGAAAGTGCTGTAGAGATCGATCGGCCGTTCCTTGCCGCGATAGGCGAAAACGACCACGTAATCGAACCGTACCAGCGACGCCATCATCTGGCGGAACGTCTCTCCGAACTCGGCATCCGTCATCGTCGATCGGCCGATCGTGGCGTTGAAGGCGGCAAACAGCCCTTCAAGGTCGGTGCTCATGTGACGGATCCCCTCTGCCGCCCTGCGCATTCAGCGCAGCCCCTATATACACCTCCCACGAAGCATTCTGCACGAAAATACCTCTTTCGGGGTATATACCTCGCGAGAAGCTCAGGCTTACTCTTTCCTTAACGACGGTGGCAATAAGGCAGATCAAGACTGCCGACCAACCGCAGGGAACAGACGTGGCATCCGCTTCAACGAACGATATCGAATTCCGTTCGGTCACGAAGAACTATGGCGCCGTGACCGCCGTGATGGACATCAATCTCAATGTGCCCAAGGGCGCATTCCTGGCGCTTCTGGGGCCTTCCGGCTGCGGCAAGACGACGTGCTTGCGCATGATCGGCGGCTTCGAACAGCCGAGCGAAGGCACAGTGCTGATCGACGGGCGGGAGATGAACGGTGTTCCGGCCTACCGACGCCCGGTCAACATGGTGTTCCAGCACTATGCGCTGTTTCCGCATTTCAACGTCGCGCAGAACGTCGCCTACGGGCTGAAGCAGATGCGCCCGAAGATCGGCGGTACCGAAATCGACCGGCGCGTTGCCGAAGCGCTCGAGATGGTTCGCCTCGGCGGTTTCGCCAAGCGCCGCATCCATGAAATGTCCGGGGGGCAGCAGCAGCGCGTGGCCCTGGCGCGCGCCATCGTCAACCGTCCCTCCGTGCTCCTGCTCGACGAGCCGCTGGCGGCCCTTGACAAGAAACTGCGCTCGGCCATGCAGATCGAGCTTCAGACGCTGCAGCGCGAGCTCGGCATTACCTTCGTTCTCGTCACCCACGACCAGGAAGAAGCACTGTCGATGGCCGATATCGTCTGCGTCATGAGCGCAGGGCGCATTCGCCAGCTCGGCACGCCGCAGGAAGTCTATGATCGCCCTGCCGATCTCTTCGTCGCCGATTTCGTCGGCAAGACCAACCGCATCGAGGCGACGATGGAAGCCGACGGCAAAACGCTTCGCCTGGCGGACGGTTCGGCACTGTCAACCGGCAAGCGGCTCGCACCGGGAGCGGCAATTGCCGCCCTGCGTCCGGAAGCGATCCATCTCAGCCGCGGCATGGCGGCAGCCGGTATGTCCTTCAAGGGCACGGTGACGCATCGCATCTTCCTGGGCTCGTCAGCCGAATATGCGGTCACCGTCCCCGGTCTCGGCGATTTCCTGATCACCTCGGATCGCCGCAGCATGAACGAAAGCGATCTCGTGGGTCCGGGCGAAGAGGTCTTCCTCGGCTTCGACCCCACAGCCCTCCATGTCTTTCCAGCATCGAATGCATAAGCCAAAACAAGGGAACAGCATCATGAGCAAGGATTATAAGGACAATCTTCCGATTTCAGCCGAAGGCTTCATGGACGAATTCATGCGCCTGAAGCGTGGCTCGATCAGCCGTCGTCACTTTCTGAATATCACAGGCCTCGGCCTTGCAACGGCGGTTCTGTCGCGCTTCCCGGGCGCGCTGTCGACGCCCGCCTATGCCGCCGGCGAACTCGGCACGCAGATGTCGATCGCGACCTGGCCGAACTATCACGACCCCGCGACCTTCGAGAACTTCAAGGCAGCAACCGGCGTCGCCGTCGAAGTCAACGTCTTCGGCTCGAATGAGGAAATGCTCGCAAAGCTCCAGGCCGGCGCCTCCGGCTGGTCGCTCTTCGTACCGACCAACTACACGATTTCGACCCATCACAAGCTCGGCCTCATCGAGGAACTCGATCTCTCCAAGATTCCGAATTTCAGCCAGGCAACGGAAAGCCCGCGCTTCACCAAGGAAGGGCAGATCGACGGCAAGACCTATGCCGTGCCGAAGAACTGGGGCACGACCGGCTTTTCCGTCAACACCAAAAAGATCAAGACCAAGCTTTCGAGCTGGAAGGACTTCTTCGAGATTGCGCAGACGGAGGCCGACGGCCGCGCCATGGTGCACGATTATCAGCTGACCACCATCGGCAGTGCGCTCGTTTCCCTCGGCTACGATTTCAACTCGATCAAGCCGGAAGAGCTCGCCAAGGCCGAGGAACTATTGATCAAGGTCAAGCCGCATCTCTTTGCCATCAACTCCGACTATCAGCCGTCGATGCGTTCGACCGACGCCTGGCTGACCATGTGCTGGACCAATGACGGCGCGCAGCTCAATCGCGACATGCCCGAGCTTGACTATGTGCTCGGCAAGGACGGCGGCGAGATCTGGACCGACTATTACGCGATCCCGAAGGATGCGCCGAACAAGGCCGCCGGCTATGCCCTGCTCAACTATCTGATGGACCCGAAGAATGCGGTGAAGGAGCACATCGCCAATGGCGCACCGACCACCGACAGCCGTGTGATCGAGCTCCTGCCGAAGGAAATCACCTCGAACAAGATCGTCTATCCGGATGAAGCCTCGCTGACGCCGCTCGAATTCGGTGCCGCCGTCACGCTCACCGATCCGAGCCGTGCCGAACTGATGGCGCGCTTCAAGTCGGCGTGATCGTTTTTCTTCGACCCGATCCCTTGCACCATGACGGCGGTAAGGGATCGGCTTCCTTCTCAGCACCGGCGGACAAAGAACCTCTCGATGCCCCTTAACCCTGCCACCAAACGGCGCCTCGTCACCGCTGCCCTTGTCGGGCCGGCAAGCATCTGGCTGTTCGTCTTCCTGGTGCTGCCCTTCATTGCCATCATCGTCTTTGCCTTTGGTGAGCGTGCGCCCGAAGGCGGCTATCAGGCAGCTTTCACCTTCGCGCAATTCGCCAATCTCGGCTCGCGGTCGGCCGCTTTCATCAATACGTTGATCCTTGCGCCGATCGGTGCGGCTGTCTGTCTGCTCGTTGCTTATCCGGTCGCCTATTATCTGGCCGTCAAAGCGAGCCCCCAACGCCGCCTGCTGCTCGTCTCCCTCGTCGTCGTGCCCTTCTGGACGAGCCTGCTCGTGCGCACATACGCCTGGATGTACCTGCTCGGCGCACGCGGCATTCCGCATCTGCTGGAATTCTTCGGCATAGAGAACACCAGACTTATCAACACGCCCGGTGCCGTGCTGCTTGGTATCGTCTATGGCTATCTGCCGCTGATGATCATGCCGATCTATGTCAGCCTCGAAAAGCTCGACCGCCGCCTCCTTGAGGCTTCTGCCGATCTCGGCGCCAGGCCCGTCTCGACCTTCTTTGGCATCACGCTGCCGCTCTCCTTGCCCGGCGTCATGACCGGCGTTGCCCTGGTGACGATCCTGTTGCTTGGCGAATATCTGATCCCGCAGTTGCTTGGCGGCGGCAAGGTGTTCTTCATCGGCAATGCGCTCGTCGACCTCTTCCTGCAATCGCGCAACTGGCCATTCGGATCGGCGATCGCCGTGACCCTCGTTGCTGTCGTCGTCATCGTGCTCCTGGTTGCCATGCGCATTGCCTGGCGCGTCGCCGGCACCCGTCAGGTGGATCTCGTCTGATGCGCGCGCTCGTTACCTTCGTCTATCTGTTCCTCTATACGCCGATCGCGCTCGTCGTCCTGTTCTCCTTCAACGCCGGCCGCAATGCCAGCGAATTCACCGGCTTTTCGACGCAGTGGTACGGACGGGCGCTATCCAACACTTTTCTGATGGAAGCGCTGCGCAACAGCCTCATCATCGCCTTTACCAGTGCCGCGCTCGCCGCAATCTTCGGCACCATGGCGGCAATCGGCTTGGAACGGCTCGGTCCTCGCGCCCGCGCCGTCTTCGACGGGCTCTTTGCCGCCGCGATCGTCGTGCCTGGTGTCGTCATCGGCATTGCGACGCTGGTGGCGCTCGTCGAGGTCTTCGGCATCATCAACCCGTTGATCGCAGCCGTCTGGCCTAGCGATCAGCCACCGAAATTCGCACTCGGGTATGGCTCGATCATCGCCGCGCACGGCCTCTTCACCATGGCGCTGGTGACGATGATCGTGAAGGCGCGCATTGCAAGCCTTGGCCGTGACATCGTCGAAGCCTCCAGCGACCTCTACGCCACGCCGCTGACCACGTTCCGGCAGATCGTGTTGCCGCAGATCATGCCATCGATCCTCGCCGGCTTCCTGCTCGCCTTCACCTTCTCCTTCGACGATTTCATCATCGCCTTCTTCGTCGCGGGATCGAATACGACGCTGCCGATCTATGTCTTCGCCTCGATCCGCCGCGGCGTCACGCCGGAGATCAACGCGATCGCGACCATGGTGCTGATCGCATCGCTCTTCCTCATTCTCATCGCGCGTTTCCTGATGCGCGAAAAGACAACGACAAACTGACCAGGGAAACATCATGATACTCAAGAATCGGGTCGCAATCGTCACCGGAGCCGGCTCCGGCATCGGCCGCGCCGGCGCGCTGATCATGGCGCGCGAAGGCGCGCATGTGGTCGTCGCCGATATCGACTTGGCAAATGCCGAGGAAACTGTGAGCCAGATTGCCGAGGCGGGTGGCAGCGCCGAAAGCCTTGTTGTCGACGTCATAGACGATCAGGCGCTTGAGGCCGGTGTCGCAAAGATCGCCGCCCGGCACGGACGCATTGATATTCTGCACAATCACGCCGGCGCTCAGGTCGCCGGTAATCTGGAAGAGGTCCCGGTTTCCGGTTTCGATAGGTCCTGGAACCTGAATGTTCGGGCGCATTTCATGGCTTCGCGTTTCGTCATGCCGATCATGAAGAAGGCTGGCAAGGGCGTCATCCTCAACACCTCGTCGTCATCGGGCGTGCTCTATGATCGCGAGATGATCGCCTATACCACCTCCAAACACGCGGTCATCGCCATGACCCGCCAGATGGCCGGCGACTATGCCCGCTTCGGCATCCGCGTCAACGCGCTCTGCCCCGGCTGGGTCGACACGCCGTTCAACGCGCCGTTCATCACGCAGATGGGCGGACGCAGCGCCATCGAAGATTACATCGCCGAGAAAGTGCCGCTTGGACGATGGGCCGATGTGTCGGAAATCGCCGAACCGATCCTGTTCCTCGTTTCCGACCGCTCCTCCTACATGACAGGTCAGATCCTCGTCGTCGATGGCGGCGAAACGGTCGTCTAGAGCCGTTTGTATTGACGCATTTCCGGACGGAAAACCGCTCCGCACTTTTCCTGGAATTGCTGCTCTAGGCTTGCGGACGTAGACGTCTCACCGATGCGTGAAATCCGTGCGCCGTCGTTCCTCTCAAAGCCAGTCCGGCAGCCCCGCCGCCACGCGCCCGGCGACAGCTGCCTCGACGCAATCGGCAAGGCTGCCAAAGCGCACGGCGCGTCCGCTGAGCCCCGGCCCGTAAAGCGCATACTTGCCCGAATTGGTCATGACCGCACGCGTGCCGGGCGGAAAGACCGGCTCGGAGATCGAGCACCAGCAAAGGTCGGGCAAAACCTGCACGCCGCTGTCACGCAGCCGCGCCAGCGTCCCGTCAGCCTCGGCAGTCGCGATGACATCGCGCCCCGCCGTGACGATGACCATCACCTCAGGCAGGCGGCGCCGGCCGGCAAAGGCGTGGGCGAGCGCATGGCATTCGGCAAGCGAGGCGTGCGGGCTGCCGATGGCGACGAGCTCGACGGCTTCCGGCCCCTCGTTTAACATCCTCCAGGCGGCAGCCATGTCGGCGCGTGTGATGGTAAGGCGATCGGCATTCGGATCGAGAGCATCGACAGCCTCCGGCGTCACGCCTTCGACATGCAGCATGGGAGCAGCAGATGTTGTGCCAAAGGCAGCACAGAGCGCCTTCAGGTCGTCGCGCGCCGGATGTCCGGCGGCAAGACCACGCAGCAACGGAATGCGATCGGGAGACGCCTTTCCGGCGAGATAGCCGATGAGCGGCCAGAAAGCATCGTCGCGACCTTCGGGAAGTTCGACATCGAGGATACGCGTCGCCTTGCGATTTTCATCCAGATATACGCCCGAAAGCGGCGCGCGACCTGTCAATGCAATACAGAGATCGAGGAAATCGGGATGCTTGGCGGTGCGCGCACCAAGCACGCTGTTGGCGAAGATCACGGCATTGGACTCCGCCCAGCCAATGGCCTCGCCGGCGCCCGGTGCGCTGTCGAGCAGATAGGGAGAGCAGGTGAAAGTCGGGCGGCAGCCCATGCGCACATAGGCATCCGCCAGCCGCGCGGCGGGATCGCCAAAATCCTCCGGCACGCCCTGCGATCTCCAATTGGCGCGATCGACGGAAATGGCGTTCATGGTGGTAGGTATGCGCACACGTCCGCCGAACTCAGCCATCTTTTCCGCAAAGGTCAGGTTGGCTGGGCTTGCATAGATGCATCCATCGATATGACCCTGCGTCACGTCGATAAGCGAAGTGGCGCCCTGCTGAGCCGCCATGGCGGTCAATATGCGCGTGGCCTGAGCAACCGCAACGCCTTCGCCGCCCGCAAGCATGAACCTGTCGGCCTCCGTCAAGGAAAGCCCGGCGATAGCAGGTGGCAAAAGAGGCATGGTCTCGCCATCCGCGACGATGGCAGCGGTTTCGATCCTGACCGTCTTTGCATGCGCCAGACGGGCAAAGACATCCGGATGGAGCCGCACGACGGGCAGCTGCCGGCCGAACATTTCGGCGGCGACAAGTGCGCCGAGCGTCAGCACATCCTCGGCTTCGCAGAAGATCAGGGCAGCCGGCGCGCGGCCTGTCAGCGCGAGATCGAGCAGCACACCGGAACCACTGCAGGAGCCGCGGCTCGAAGGCATCATCAGGATTGCGCCAGTGAGACATTCGCCATGCAGAGGATGATGGATATCGATGACCTTGCCGGTGGCCGGATCGACCCCACCCCAGAAGCTGAGGGCCTCCTGCGTGGCGACGACGCGGCCCTCCGCCGTGCCACCCATGATGCTGCGAGCCGATGCCGTGTCGTTCATTTCATCGTGGGTCCATATGCGAGAGGATTGTAAGCACCGATGTGGAAATCCACATCGTCATGCCTGTTTGCATTAGAAGCGTTGCGGCGAGAAGGGCGTCAGATCGATCGCCGGCGCCTGCCGTGTCAAAAGGTCGGCGACAATACGCGCCGTGCCGGCGGATTGGGTCAAACCGAGATGGCCATGGCCGAAGGCATAGATCACGTCCGGCGTCGCCTTGGCGCTGCCGATCGCAGGTAGACTGTCGGGCAGCGATGGGCGGAAGCCCATCCATTGCACGCCACCTTCCGGCTTGAGGCTGGTCAAGAAACTACGCGCCTTCTGCAGCATGGCTTCGGAACGGCGAAAATTCGGCGGCAAGGCCAATCCGCCCAGCTCCACCGCACCACCGACACGAATGCCGGTCGAAAGTTTGCTGACGACGAAGCCATGGCCGCCGAAGGTGATCTGCGTGCGCAGGTCGAAGGCATCGGCCGGAAGCGTCGTGTTGTAGCCGCGTTCGGTTTCGAGCGGAATGTGCTCGCCGAGCGTCTTGGCGATCCGATGCGAGAAGGCGCCGGCAGCCAGAACAACCTTGCCAGCCTGGCGCAGCTTTCCATCCGCAGCCACCACCTCGACCCCAACCGGGAGCGCCCGAAGCGACGAAATCTCCGATGTCTCGATGACGCCGCCGTGGCTGCGAAAATGCGCGGCCAGCGCCAGCGTGTAGAGCTTAGGATCGGCGATGGAATACCAGCCGGGCGTGAAAGTGCCGAGGATGAAACGCGATGCCAGCCCCGGCTGGATCGCTGCCATCTCGTCGGCTTTCAGATGCTGGAATTCGATGCCGTGATTGCGGCGAACCTCCCAGCCTGGCAGCGAAGCGCGGAATTCCGCCTCGCTTTCATAGACTTGGAGATTGCCCTCCTTGCGCAACATGGAGAGCGTCTCCGTCGCGGCGAGAAACGGCTCAAGCTCGGCCTTGGAAAGATCCATCAGGCTTGTCTGGGCCGCCGTGGCGTGGGCAACGCGCGAGGGCTGGCAGGCACGCCAGAACCGAAACATCCAGGGCGCGATCTTGAGCGCATAGGCGGGCGGCACCGACAGCGGCCCGAGCGGATCGAGGAGCCATTTCGGCGCCTTTTTCAAGATGCCGGGGGACGCCAGCGGCAGGATATCCGTGAAGGCAAAGGCACCGGCGTTGCCCGCCGAAGCGCCGGCGGCCGGTCCCTCGCGGTCGACGACCATGACGCTCAAGCCCCGCGCCTGCGCCGCGATCGCGGTGGAAAGGCCAACAACACCGGCCCCAATGACGATAACGTCCGGTCTTGCCATCAACACGCACTCGAAAGAGATTTCTGCTGATACTGCGGCGCGCCGAAAATCTGTTTGGACTTGCCGATCTCGGTCATGGCGCTCCGGTGGAAATAGGCAACGCGATCGGAGACACCGCGAGCAGGTGTTGGTCCAAGCGTCAGGCAGATCATGGTCATCTCTCCTCCCGGTGCGGGATCAAGCGCAGATATTACGTCATCAAACAACATATGTTCCGGCGGCATGGCAAGCGTTCTTGTCGGAAGGATCGAGAACGTCTCGGCAACGTCGGTATGGGCCTGTTTTACCGTCATTTCTTCGGCTGCAGCAGCATGATATTTGCGGATGACGGTAATTCACTGGTCTTCCTCAACTGAAGCCGAAAAGCACGAAAGGATCGCATGTCGATTTCTTGTATTCTTTTTGTATTTATAATTTTCAAGTCTATGATGCAAGCGAACATAATATGGGAGAACCGAAATTGAGTGACGTGACCACCCTGACACCGGATGCGCTGCGAGGCCGTGTCGAAGCGATCCTTTTAAAAGCCGGCGTCAATGCGCAGCAAGCCGGTGCAATCGCGCGGGTGATCGTCGCCGGCGAACGTGACGCTTGCAAGTCGCACGGCATCTACCGCATCGAAGGTGTGTTGCGTGCGGTCAAGGCCGGCAAGGCACGGCCCGATGCGGTGCCGGTTCTCGAACAAAATGATGGCTCCGCCATCGTTCGCGTCGATGCCAAGAGCGGCTTTTCCAATGCTGCCTTCGAGCTCGGCATGCCTGTGCTTGCCGAACGGGCTCGCCGCTTCGGCATTGCCGCACTCGCCATCAACGACTGCACGCATTTCGCAGCGCTCTGGCCGGAGGTGGAAGCCCTGACGGATCGAGGCCTTGCCGCCTTCGCCATGTGCCCGAGCTATTCCACCGTCGCGCCCGCCGGAGGTACAGCGCCGCTCCTCGGAACCAACCCCTTCGCCTTCGGCTGGCCGCGCATCGACAATCCGCCTTACGTCTTCGACTTCGCGACGTCGGTTGCCGCCCGCGGCGAGATCGAGCTGCATCGCCGCGCCGGCAAGCCTCTTCCAGAGGGCTGGGCGATCGATTCCGACGGCCAACCGACCACGGATCCGGAGGCAGCACTTGCCGGCGCGATGCTGCCGTTCGGAGGCCACAAAGGCTCGGCCATCGGCACGATGATCGAGCTTCTGGCCGGCATCATGATCGGCGACTTCACCAGCCGTGAGGCGCTCGATTATCTCGGCTCCACGGCCTTTGCGCCGCGGCACGGCGAACTCATCGTTGCCTTCTCGCCGGAGGCTTTTGCGGCTGGTCGACCTGGAAATCCGCTCGCCCGTGCCGAAGTGCTGTTCGAAGCGATTGTCGGCCAAGGCGCGCGCCTGCCCTCACAACGTCGCTTCACCGCTCGCGCTCGTGCGGAAAAGGATGGTATCCCGCTGACAGCAGAGGAAATCCGCCAACTCGATCGCCTTGAAGAACTCGGCCTCGACGCCGTGGCCTGAGCAACGTCAAAACGTAACTGAAAGCTAACATAAGATAACAAAAGAGGCCCATTCGGGCCTCTCACGTTTGGGCTTGAGCTTGCGACCACTTAGGCCTTGTACTTTTCCACGGCGCCCGGAAGCTTGCTCCACTCGGCGTACCAAGTATTGAACAGCTTGAACTGCGCCTCGACATAGCCGCGCTGGCTGTCGTTCAAGACGTCGCTTTCGTTGAAGTGCAGCTCATATTCCTTGTCTCCCTTCAGCACCATCATGTGCTTGAAGAAGAGAACCAGGTCCGGACCTTCATCGAAGGATGACAGGACGGCGAGCGCCTGCTCGAGTTCAAGCGCGCGCTGGCGTGCATCGACGTCGCCCTTGGCTGCGGCCTGGGCGAGGTTGCAGAGATGAACGACTTCCCTCGGCAGGACGTTGCCGATGCCGGTGATGGCACCCGTCGCGCCGCAGTTGACGAAGCCATGGAAGACGGCCGTGTCGACGCCGATCATCAGCGACACGTCATCGTCGCGGCTCGTGATGTTCTCGGCGGCATAGCGCATATCGGCAGGGCCGCCGAACTCCTTGAAGCCGACGAGATTTGGATGCTCGGCACGCAGCGCAAAGAACAGATCGGCACGCGTGGCAAAGCCATAATAAGGGCTGTTATAAATCACGGCCGGAAGATCGGGAGCGGCCGACAGGATCGCCTTGAAATGCGCCTTCTGGGCAGCGATCACCGAGCCGCGCGACAGCACGCGCGGGATCACCATCAGCCCCTTGGCGCCGACCTTCTGCGCATGAGCGGCATGGGCAACGGCCGATGCCGTATTGACGGCGCCGGTGCCGACGATGACCGGCACGCCCGCCTTGGCCAGCCGCTCGACGCCCTCCATGCGCTGCGCATCGGTCAGAAGCGGCCAATCGCCCATCGAGCCGCAATAGACGACCGCCGACATGCCTTCGGCGATGAGCTGCTTGGCCTTGCGCACGAGCGCATCGAAATCGGGGCTGCGGTCGGGCTTGCACGGGGTCATGAGCGCCGGGATCACGCCGGAGAAAACGCTGGATTTCATCTGTCTATCCTTTTGGCTTTAGGGTGGATCGGCAACCAGCCCAGCCGCATCCGCCGCCGCGCCTTACCGTCTTTGCAGCATTGATATATCTTTGTATTTATTTTGTCGACAAGAAATATGCAACTAGAGCCGCACGTCGAGGCGATCTCCGCGCACCAGCAATTTCTGGATCTGCGCGACGATCTGTTCCGCATGTTCACGCGCCAGACGCTCGGCAAGCTCGATATCGCGCCCCGCGACGGCGTCGATGATTTCATCATGCTCCTCGACGAAACGGCGCGGCAAGCGGTCATTATAGGATTGATAGTAGAGGCGAAGGATGCGCCGTCCCTCATTCAGCAGACGCGAGAAAAGGCTCGTGAAATAGGGATTGCGGCCAGCTTCGGCAATAGCCAGATGCAGCGCGGCGTTGGTGGAGATCATGGCGAGCGCATCCTGGGCCTCGACGGCGGCAGCGAAATCCGCCTGAAGCGCGCGCACGGCCTCAAGATCCTCCGGGCGATGATACTTCGCCGCAAGTTGCGTGGTGACCCGGTACATGAGCACCAGCGCATCGAAATAGTTGTGCATGTTGAGGAAATCGATCTGCGACACCATGGTCGAGCGGTTGGGCAGCGTATCGATCAGCCCCTCGCCCGCAAGCCGCACCAACGCTTCGCGGATCGGCGTGCGCGACATGCCGAAACGTTCGGAAAGCTGCACCTCGTCGATGGGGCTGCCAGGGGGTAGTTCGAGATCCAGAATCTCGTCCCGCAGGATATCGTAGACCACCTTCACGCCGGAGCCGCGCTTACGCTCGTTTCGAAGGCTTGTTTCATTATCCATGGCTAGCTGACCCCTTCTTTCTGCGTGAGAAATAAAGGGGCATGCCAGGTAAATCAACGGCGCGGCCCGGAAAGGCTGCTTCGTTCCTATCATCATCGTCGCGTCGATGATTATGGACCGGACCTGCCCATTCCAACCGTGGGAAGAACCAAAGATGGCGCACTTCGCAGGTAGGCTCTGTCGCCTCTTTGCGCTACGGATCCGCGGAATGGCAAGCGAGGTAAATGAGATAGCGACGACCTTAGCTTACTTAAGCCTGGTAATCGTTGCGCCGTCCGGGGAGAGCTTTTACCTTCAATCTCCTTCGCATGCTTAGCGCCGCATTTGGAGATTGGATTGCAGATAGAAACTATCCGCCTACTGCTTCGACCTTCCAGGCTGTCGGACACCCCTGCCCTATTCCAATTTCTCGGAGACAGGGAGGCGATGAAACATACGCACGTAGACGAAACACAAACTGCTTGTCGTAGAAGGATTGCTGTTCATGAAAGGCGGCGGCGGCATGATGGATATGCGCCTTGGACCGTTATCAGGAAGGATGATGGAAAAATCATCGGCTGGGGTGGTTTGTACAACGATCCCTCTGATCCTGGGTGGGGTTGCGAGATCGGATACTTCTTCCATCCCGATGTCTGGAGACAAGGATATGCCTCGGAACTGATCTCTGCCGCATTAAATTTGGCCGACAACCAACTGAAGCTTCCTGCGGTCCGTGCATTTGCGCATCCGGAGAATGCTGGCTCGCGGAAGGTTCTGGAGTCGGCTGGTTTCAAGGTCGATCGCTTTTTGAATCGCCTTCTCTTCTCCAGACCTCGTCGATGAGATGATCTGAGTTCTCAAGGTCTTTCCTGGCGAAACCGCGCGACTTGCTACGAACACCGAGCGGGACGATATCTTAATCGATAAGAACACGCCGAAGGGGCTGCGCATGGGATTGTCGCACATGCAACTGATATTCATGCACAGATCGACAATGATAATCTTGCGCGCTTGAGAAGAGCGTTGCCTGGCTCACTGAGCTGAAGCCCGATTGTTTGGTGATTTCCGGTGACCTTATGGGCGATCGGTAGCCAGAACCCTGCTCAAGGCTGGGCAAGATCAACAGTTTGAGATTATGGTTAATGCTTCATTTAATTGAAGCTATTGCGGGCTTTGCTTCCGCCATTGCAGCATGACCAGCTGCAGCTCTCACGGATATCGCACATGGACTTTTGCGCGACAGCACTCCTATGCGTATCGTGACGCTGGCTCGCCGGCAAGGTATCTCAAGGTATCTGTGTCGTTATCTCCAGATTTTTCGATGTATATAGCGACTGCGCCTCGCACAGAAGCGGCCGATCCTGCATGTCCGTCGCGCATGACTTCGTACTGGCTTGTTTTCGCCTCCCGGACACGGTGTAGCAGGAGACGCCGTCAAGCCCTGCCCTACGGATCGGCGCATTGCTGCTCCGTGCAGATCGCCCGAATAGTGCCCGCCGCCAGACAAGGCGCCATATAAAGAGGAACGAAACATAAGGATCGTTGCACATCTAACGAGCGAAGTGCGCGTCCCTTGGCTTGCCGATTCAAGAGAAAGGTGCGCCGCGTACCCGGTACTTCTCGCGGCACGATGCAAGCTATCTTCCCAGTCATGAAAATCCCGTTAACCAAAACTTGCTGTGAGAGACGCCACCCCGTATATGGTCGACAGTTTGGCATGAGGCGAGAAGACGCAGGCGGATTTCTTTGCCGTCTCGTCAAAATCACTTCACAATCAATTCGTAATGGAATTGCACTCAGAGGAACGATTTCATGGAAGAACCCTGGACGACCGATCGCCAGCCGGTCACTGCGACCGAGCTCGATGTCAAAAAGGCGGCTGCGATCAATGCGCTCCTGCTTCGCCCTATCGACATCCTGCCTATCAAGGCCGGCGACCTCATCCGTCCTTTCGCGCTCGGCCTCTGGAATGAGATCCGCCCGCTGCTGAAGCCCGACGTGCCGGTCATGTCGCTCCGTCGCGCGACCAGCGCATTTCTTCATTCCAAGCGATATTACCAGGCCTGCGCGCAGCCGAATTCAATGCGTCACGATCTCGCCGGCAATCCGGTCGAGCAGCTCTCGGCCGAAGACAGGCTTGCGGCACAGCAGCGTCTGATCGCACTCCGCCAGACGCAGACCAAGACGGCCCCTCATCACGACGAACCAAGCCCGCCGCCGGTGTTGAGCAAAGCAGAGCTCATTCGGGCATCTCTTCTCGGCAACAGGCGTACGGACCGCGTTGCGCGTTGATACGCCAGGCGGGCCACCGCATCCCGGCAGCCCATCGAGTGAACTCATCATACCGCTTCATGGCGCTGCCCGCCTCGAATGGCGTCGGCCTGGATGCCGATGAGCGCCGGAACTTATCCATTACCCGGCCGACCGGTGTAGTCCGCGGACTACCGATCTCCTAATCCCCTCACCTCAATCCTGTTGCCGTCGTGGCGCCATGGAAGGAATGGCGCAAGTAGTCCGCGGACTACCTCTCATCGAAGGCTGCGCGCCAGCCGCGCATACCGACACAAGCACACACAGCAAGGATATCAAGGGAGCGAAACCCGCCGCTCGGAGCGAACGGCAGCCTATGCATGCGCAAAAAGCAGCCAAAAACTGCCTTTTGTTTAAGCATTTGTAAAACGGCCACGAATCGGAGCATATTATAACTGCGTAGTTCAGCGGCAATCCGTCACAATTGCGCAGTTAATTGGGAAAATAACCATGCAGCCGAGTCTCGTGCTCCAAGACGATCAAGAGCATCTACCAACGCTTCTGGCAACAGATGCGCAAGAGCTGTCTTATCAGCTCCAGCAGCATCAGGCAAAGCTCTTTCCGCCTCAGTCACAGAAAACTATGCGGATGTTTTCGCCGGCTGAGGCCGCCGCATTTATCGGCATCGGGGAAGGTTACCTCCGCCAGATCGCAGCCGAAGGCCATGGGCCGGATCCGCTTGCCAATGGACGGCGGCTCTATACGGCCGAAGACATGGATCGGATCCGTAAGGTTCTCGACGAACGAAACGGAACGCCTAAATACGTGCCTTGGCGCCGCGGAACCGAAAAACTGCAGATCATCTCGGTGATGAATTTCAAGGGCGGTTCCGGCAAGACGACCACTGCAGCCCATTTCGCGCAATATCTGGCGTTGAGAGGCTACCGCGTACTTGCGGTCGACCTCGATCCGCAGGCATCCCTATCAGCTCTGTTCGGGCACCAGCCCGAGATCGACGTCGGCGAAAACGAAACGCTTTATGGGGCCATTCGTTATGAGGGCCCTCGCCCAATAGCCGATATCGTTCGTTCGACCTACACGCCAAATCTGCATCTGATCCCCGGAAATCTCGAACTCATGGAATTCGAGCACGAGACGCCGCGTGCAATGGCTGCCGGCAAGGCCGAGACGATGTTCTTTGCCCGCATAGGCGAAGTCCTGACCGAGATCGAAAGTTTCTACGATGTGGTGGTCATCGATTGCCCGCCGCAACTCGGCTTTCTGACGATGTCGGCACTCTGTGCCGCGACATCGATCCTCATCACCGTGCATCCGCAGATGCTCGACGTTATGTCCATGTCGCAGTTTCTGACGATGACGAGCGAGCTCATGTCCGTCGTCGAGAGAGCAGGGGGGCGCACCAGTTATGACTGGATGCGTTACCTCGTGACGCGCTTCGAGCCAAACGACGGACCACAAAGCCAGATGACCGGTTTCATGAAGGCAATCTTCGGCAACCGCATGCTCCATAACGCAATGGTCAAGTCGACGGCCGTTGCCGATGCCGGCGTCACCAAACAGACCCTCTACGAGGTCGAGCGTGCCCAGTTCACCAGGGGTACCTATGACCGCGCTCTGGATTCGCTCAATCTCGTCAACAGCGAGATCGAGACGCATATTCGCCTAACCTGGGGAAGGAAATAAATAGATGGCGCGCAAAAACCTTCTCGAAATCTCGGCGCCGAATACGAGCCGCACGGAGGCACCGGCGCCAAAGGACCATCGTCCGATCGCTGGCTTCCTGCCGCAGGCAAGAGGCTCCGCTCCGGTGGGCGGCATCACCAGGACGCTCGGAAATATCACGGAGAAGATGGAACGAGCCAGCGATCTCGAACGGCAACTGGCGGAAGGTCAGACGGTCGTCGATATCGATCCCGAGCTTGTCGATGGATCATTCGTTACCGATCGTCTGGAAATCGATCCCGTCGAGCTTGGTCAGCTGGTCGAGCAGATACGCGAACACGGCCAGCAGGTGCCAATCCTCGTACGCCCGCATCCGGAATCCCGCGGGCGTTTTCAGGTCGCCTACGGCCATCGTCGACTGGCGGCGGCAAAAGAGCTCAGCATCAAGGTGCGTGCAGTCGTGCGTCAGCTCACCGACGATCAGCTGGTGGTCAGTCAAGGCCAGGAAAACAGTGCCCGCACGAACCTATCCTATATCGAGCGCGCATTGTTCGCGTTGCGCCTTGAGCAGCGCGGTTTCGGTCGCGATGTCATCATGGCCGCACTCGGCGTGGACAAGGCAGCGCTTTCGAAGATGCTCATCGTTACCAGACAAGTGCCTCTCGCTCTCATCAGCGCGATCGGCCCCGCCCCCGAAATTGGCCGCAGGCGCTGGCTAGAGCTCGGAGAACGTCTCGAGAGCGTCCCCTCGGAACCAATCGTGGCTGAGTTGTCCGCGGACAACCAGCGTCAGCTGTCCAGTGATGCGCGCTTTCAGCGGGCGCTGGTTCTTGCAATCGGTAAACCAGCATCCGCCAAGGCAGCTGTTACGCCATCATCGATAGCCGGTGTTCCGGTGACGTTTAAGCGAACGCCGGCGCGCGCGACCTTTGTTTTCGACAGCAAGGCCGCCCCCGGCTTCGATCAGTTCGTACAGGAGAGGTTGCAATCTCTCTTCAACGAGTTCCAAGAAGGAAAGGATACGTAACCCGCAAAAGAAAAAGGCCCCCAAACGACGCCGTCGTGGAAGCCCTTCTCTGATCTTAAGCAAATCGAGAATCGCATTTCCCCGAATCACAGTCAAGAGTCTTTGGCATCGTTTTGGTGAGCAGACTTCTTTTGCCACAACGTAGGTGAAAGAAAATGGAAGCCGAACATGTGACGACGCCTTTTGGGCGGCGGCCGATGACGCTTGCCATGTTGATAGCTCAAAGAAGAGCCGATCATGGGAAATCCGTCAGGTCCGTCGACAAGTGGAAGATTTATCGTGCGCTCTGTGAAGCCAAGCCCTTGCTGGGCGTGACGGATCGAGCGCTGGCCGTGTTGAATGCGCTCTTGAGTTTCTATCCGAAGAGCGAACTCTCGGATGACGCCAACCTGATCGTATTTCCTTCAAACGCACAATTGTCGTTGCGCGCGCATGGCATGGCGGAACAGACAATCCGCCGTCACCTCGCTGTCCTGATCGCTGCCGGGCTTCTTGTCCGCCGGGATAGCCCCAACGGCAAGCGCTACGCTCGCCGGAACAGGGCAGGGGATCTCAATGAGGCTTATGGTTTCTCCTTGGCGCCTCTTCTGTCCCGCGCCGACGAGATCGAGCATCTCGCCGCCGAGGTCGTTGCCGAGCGATTGCACATGCAGGGTCTACGCGAGCACATCAGCCTCCACCGGCGCGATATCGCCAAGCTCATCGAAACCGCCATTGCCGAGGATATTGAAGGCCCTTGGGAAGCCGTCCATTCAGGCTTTCGCGCGCTCATTGATGACCTTCCGCGTTCGCCGAACGTGGCACAGTTGGAGACGCTGTTGGGGAAACTCGGCCGTCTGCGTGACGAAATCGTCAACCGATTGGAAACACATGCAGAAACTGCGAAACTAAGCGCCAATCCCTATCAAAATGAGCGGCACATACAGAATTCAGACTCCGAATCCCAAATTGAATCTGAAGCCACGTCCACAAAAAATGCCTCTCCACGAAGCTTCGCTCCGCGGACAACTCCAGTTCTCGTGAACATCCCCCCAGCTTCCGAAACTCTGCCGCCGATGCCTTGTACGCCCGACGGTAGTCACCCGGAGATTGGCACCGGAACAGAGTTGAAGTCCTTCCCGCTCGATCTCATTTTGCGAGCATGCCCAGAGATCACCGCTTACGGCCCGACCGGACAGATCAAGAGCTGGCGCGATCTGCTCTCTGCTTCACTCGTCGTCAAATCGATGCTCGATGTCAGTCCGGGAACCTATGGAGGGGCCTGCGCTGCCATGGGAGTGGAAAACGCTGCGACCGTCATCGCCTGCATCCTCCAACGTGGCTCCCGTATCAATTCCGCCGGTGCCTATCTTCGCGATTTGACACGGCGAGCGGAGAAAGGAGCGTTTGCCATCGGTCCTATGCTCATGAGCCTTCTTCGGGCGAATATGGCCCCAGCCGTGCGCAAGATCGCTTAGCATGTCCCGTTAACAGCATTGAGGATCTGATGGTCGGTTTCAGTTGGCACCACGACGAAATAACTCTGGCATTGCGTACAGCTCAAGATATTTCGCTGCCTCCGCAGCGAATGATAACTACCCTGCATCGGATCTTTTAGGGGAGGGCGCTTGGAGTTATGAACAGCCGGAAGGGTAGACATTTGCTGGCAAAAAAGGCATAAAAGTACAGAGATGTGCTGGCAGTAGGGATAGTCCTGGTTTGCAAATTCGATCGTTTTCGACTGAATTTCATCGCTCGCTAGCAGATTGATTTCATTGAAGTAAATTCGCTATCGGAAGCTATATCGAACTTTCATACCGTCGCATCTGTGTAAATTGCGTGACGAAGACAGGCTGTTCGTCCGCATACTAACTCGCCTCAGAAACAGGAGACAGCGGCCCATACCTGTTGCCACTGATCCTCCTGCCTTAATTTTCAGTCATTGTGACTAGACCGACGTCATTGCTGGTCGCAAATCGGTATCGGCCGCGGCGGCGGTGCCGG
Source organism: Rhizobium aureum (assembly GCF_030182495.1). Lineage (NCBI taxonomy): Bacteria > Pseudomonadati > Pseudomonadota > Alphaproteobacteria > Hyphomicrobiales > Rhizobiaceae > Rhizobium > Rhizobium aureum. Next base: position 41,924 of record NZ_JAQJCI010000002.1, read on the forward strand.
ATGGTCGTTCTTGTATTGCGCGATGATCGGCTCCAAGGTTTCCTTCGGCCAAAATTTCGGAGTGCCGATTTCCTTCAGGCAGGACTCGTTCCAATACAATCCGGACTGTGCTGGAGAGCGCCCGGCTGCAACGGCCTTGGCGACTGCGTTGATGTCCGAGGATTCAGGATAGATGTAGAGGGTCGTTGGATTGTCCTTCACCATGGAGATGATCTGATTGGCATCCGATGTCGACCAGCTCGTGCAGCCATCGCTGCGGCCTCCCGCATATTCCACCAGCTTCCCGAGCGGAACGTATCCGTCGCGATTGGCATAGGGGCTCTGCGGATCCTTCTTCATGCAGATACCGGCAACCTTTGCAGCCGCATGGCCGCCAATCGCCCTGGCGCGTGCATTGGCGGTTTCGCCAACACCGTCGAACTGCACGAATGTGCGAAGGAAAGCAGCATCCTTCGTCTGCGAAATCCGATAATAACCCTTGAAGGTGGTTTTCGTTTCTTCCGTCACATAAGACCCGCCGGCCGTCAGGTTCGAATCCATCGCGTTGCCGAAGTTCCTCGCGCACATCCGGCCATTGCCGAAGTCGACGACGCCCTTGAGATCGCGGCCGCTGCCGTGGCCCGATGAAACCACCCGGAATGTCTGCGTCGCCTCGCAGACGATATAGAAACGCCCTGCCGATTTGCCGTCAGCCGGATTGTTCGGCCGGGTTGCATCCATAGCGAAATAACAGGGATTCCTGACCTTGCCTTCGCTCATCTTCTGCATGTAAAGCGCGCGCGCCCTTTGCAGAATCGGTCGGGCAATCTGACCGTCGCCTTCGCCGACATAGGCATTCAGCCATGCCGGAATATCCGATTGGCGCTCCGCGGCAAGAGATTGCGATGTTGAAGGGATGATGATGGTAAGAGAGCAAAGGCTGAGCATCTGGGCGACGCTTCGAATGGCATATCTCAACCGCACGAAAATAAATCTCCTGTCAAAATTTTCTGGATCCACATGCGCCGTAGCAGACAACCACGATCTTGGCAGTCCGCCCGCCACACAAGTCCGGCTGCCATGCGCTCAGATCCAGACATCATAATTGTGCGCTGCTTTGCTGAATGACGACCTAACGGAGGCGGGAACCTCGGCGGTCGCGGAAAGATTATTTGCCCGCCCTTAATTTCCTCATCCGCTTCGCGTCAGCATTCTTCACGGATCGCGGCGCAAATATGGCCGTGTTGTATCGGATGAGTTGCATTTGCTGACATGGGCTTTTGCCGGCCGTCCTAGGGTCAATCCCGGAGGATGAACAATCTGATTTTCTACCTCGCGAATAGCGAGATCCACCGGCAATTGCCCGATGCGGATTCTGGCCGATGATCAATCGACAAATTCAACGATCACGCCCGGTTTTACCATCCTTGCCAGCTCCTCCACATCCCAATTTGTCAGGCGGACACATCCATGAGAGCCGACTTTGCCGATGAGCTCTGGATCCGGTGTCCCGTGGATGCCATAAGTGGGTTCGGTCAAATCGATCCAGACCGTGCCGACCGGATTGTTCGGCCCGCTTGGCAGCTTCAGGATCCTCTTATTGCGACCCTGTTGAAAATTGATCTTCGGATTGTAGGTATATGTCGGCAATCGAGCGACGCCCTTGACCTTGTGTGAGCCTGAGGGGGAGGGCGATTCCTCGCTGCCGATCGTGGCCGGGTAGATCGTCAACAGCGACCCGTCTTCCGCAAAGGCGAATACCTGGCCCAACTTTCTGTGAACCTCGATCCGCTTCACCACGCCGGTCTTTGCCTCGCCAGGCATCGCAACCATGATTGTTTCACCCGAGGTAAAAGACGCGGTCGGATTGAGCGCTTTCAGGAGAGCGATGCTCATATGGAAACGTTCGGCTAATTTTTCGCCGATGCTCGTATAGCCGAGGCGATCCATCTTGGCTTGCTCGCCATAGTCCTTGGGAATGCTCTTCACCAGATCCTTCCCGTCATCCGACGTTATGACATATGGCTGAATGACGGGAAGCTGATCCTCAATCCGTCGGAGTACCTCTGGATCGAGTTTTCCATCGATGGGAAGCCGTTGCAAAGCTTCAAATCCTGCAATTGCTTTACTGAGATTCTCTCCGGCATAGCCATCGACAGCACCAGGAGAGGAGCCGGCTCGATCCAGCAGCACCTGAAGTTTGATGATCGCTGCGTCAGGCTTGCTCGGCTTCTTGCCCGGCGCTTCGGTCTGTATGGACGTGATGGCAGCGCCATTGACATCCTGAGCGGCTATGGGAGCGGCGACAGCCGGACTTGAAAATATCAAAGCGATAGAGATCGCAAGACAGCGTATATGAATCATGTCTTGAAAATCATTATCCGCGCAAGTTGTTCCGCCGGCTTATGGGTGGACCCGAATGGCTGATCCCGGCGAGGGGTCTGATTTTTCGCAGCTGTCGAAGATAAGGCTGGCCGCGCCGATCAGACCGGCATGCCGTCCGAGCTGAGCGGCAACGATCGGCACGTTGCGATAGGCGGGCATGGCGCGCTCGCGAACCGTCGCCGCCATTTGATCGTGCAGAAGATCAAAGCCATGCGAAATTCCTCCACCCATGACAAGCAAGTCGGGTGAATAGAGATGAAGCAGGTTTGTGAAGCCGATCCCCAGCCACCGTGCCTCGTCGATCAGCAGCGCCAATGCATCGGCGTCGCCCTTTCGCGCGGCTTCGACGACATGTCGTCCGGTCACGTCGGCATCGGCGGCGACCTTGCGCAGCACCGATCCGTCGGACGGCCTGGTGCGGGCCGTTGCCCGTCTGCCGAGTGCCGTGCCGGAGGCGACGGCCTCAAAGCAGCCGACTGCCCCGCAAAAGCAACGTTCGCCCTCGTTTGTGATCGTCATGTGGCCGATCTCGGCAGCCAGGCCCCGTCTGCCATGCAGGATCCGGCCATCGGCAATCACGCCACCGCCGATACCGGTCGACACTGTGACGAAGACCATCGATCCCGCCCCTCGGCCGGCGCCATATCGCCACTCGCCAAGCGCTGCCGCATTCGCATCGTTTTCGAGCCTTACGGGCAGCTTGAAATGGTTTTGGAGAATCTCCGCCAGCGGGACCTCATGCCATCCGACCAGGGTCGGGGCGGCAATGACGACGCCGGCGTCCGGATCGAGCGGACCGGGCGCGCCGATCCCGATCCCGATCGGCGAAAGATCGGGCGTTTGTGCCAACACCGTTTCAGCCAGCTGCTCGATCTGGCGGATGACTGCGGCGGGGCCGCCGACCGCATCCGTCGACAGGGACGAGAACGACAGAGGGCATCCCGCATCATCGACAAGTGCGGCGCGAAGCTCCGTTCCACCGAGATCGAATGCAAGAGCGACCTTTTTCACGAAACCCGGCTCTCCAATCCGTGCAGCCAGGCGATCCGGTCGCCGAGGTTCTTGTCGCCGAATGCCAGCGATCCAAGAACGACGGTCTGCGCTCCGGCCTGGCGCAGAAGCGGGACGGTTTGTTCGCGAATGCCGCCATCGGCGGCTAGGATTACCCGCTCCTCGCGGCCTGCTTTCCTTAGGAGGAATCGTGCCTCGAGCAGCCGGTCGCATGCCTTTTCGGAAAGGCTTTGTCCCTTGACGCCGATCGACGTTCCGAGCAGCGTCACGAAGGCGACGTGATCGATGAAGGGCTCGATCGCCGAAATGGGTGTTTCCAGTCGCAGCACCACACCGGCTTCGGCACCCAGCTCCTTGGCAAGTGCAATGGCACGCAAGCCGGCATTGCCGTTTTCAGCGTGGACGCTAATCAAATCGGCGCCCGCCTCGATGAACTGGCGCGTCTGCTCTTCGACGATTTCAGCCTCGACCATGAGATGCACGTGGATCGGTTTGGCGGTCGACTTGGCGATGCGCGCGACAAAATCCGGAAAGAACAGAAAGCCCGGCGTAAAGCGCGCATCGGCGACATCGATATGATGCAGGTCCACATAAGGCTCTATGCGCCTGAGGTCGGTTTCCATATTGGCAAGATCGGCCGACCAGAGCGAGAATTCGCCGAGAAGCCTGTTGCGGGGAAGCGCTGCGATGGCCGCCGGGCCGGAAAGGGGTCTGGACGTCATGATGGAACGAAGCTCCGGAGTGTTTTGGATGCGAAAAAATGTGCGATGGCGTCTTGGACCTCGGCAAAATGCCTGTTTTTGTCGACAGCCTTGGCGGTGACTTCGACAAAGCTTGCGCCTGGAATGACATTGGCGAGCGTCTGCGCGCAGGAGAGCGGATGGATCGCATCCCGACGGTTGCCGATAACCAGGGTGGGTATAGCAAGAGCAGCGGCGACTGCCTGCGGCACATCCGGCCCGTCGGCCGCTATGTCAGCCAGTACCGACGCAAAAGCGACGGCGTCCGGTCTGTCGAAATAACCAAGCAGGGAAGAGAAATTGTCCGGTGCCTCCGAGGCGATCCATCGTCCGGTTTCAGAGGCGATAAAGCGCCTTTTGGCCTCCTCGATCGGATGGGAATGGATCAGAGCGGCAACGGCGCGGATCGGCGCGAGATTGCCCGGTGATGCCTCGAAGGTCCAGGCGGGGCGCACGAGAACGAGTCCGGCGATCCGTTGGGCGTGATGATGGGCAAGGTGCAGCGCAATGGCCGCTCCCATCGAAATGCCGCCGATGATGAAGCGGTCGAACCCGTATTCGGTGGCCGCGGCCAGAACATCCTCTGCAAACATTGGGATCGAATAGGGTTGTGTATTGCCGAGTGAGGATGCGCCGTGCCCGCGGCATTCCAGTGTCAGCCGGTGAATAGCCGCCGCTGAGATATTCTGCGCCACCTGCGCCGCGTCGCCGCCGAGACCGTGCTGGAAGACGACGGGGAGTCCTTGCCCAGTCTCGTAGACGGCAAGTTCTGTATCATCGCGCTTGAACGATTTCTGTCTCATCATATCAGTGCCTTGAGAAAGCCGGCAACGCCGAGTGCCTCCGAAGCCGAAAGGCCATGGGTTACGAGCGGTCCGTCGAAATTCACCGAGCGCAGCCGCGCCATGAAATCGGCAAAATCCACAACGCCCTGTCCGGCGGTTGCAAAGCGACCATCGCTGTAACGATCCTTGGCATGCGCCAGAGCGATGTGACCGGCTGAGATTTCGACTGCCTCTTCGACGATCACCCGCGCCTCGGCCGGTGTTGCCTGTTCGAAGAGATTGGCCGGATCGAGCACGATGCGCAGCCGCCGCGATCCCATCTCGTCGATCAGTCGCCGGGCGTCGCGTGCCGACGTGACGATATTGGCCTGCTCCGGCTCGATGCCGAGGTCGACGCCATGCCGTTCCGCCAACTCCAGAGCCTTCGATATTTCAGCCGCCAGGTCGGTCCAGGCGGAGGGATCGCCATTGTCACGATGATAGGCCCATTGGTCGTTCGGGTCGCGAGTTCCGGTGCAAAGCGTTACCAGCGGAATCGAGAGTGCCGCTGCCGTTTCGATGACGACGGCGAATTGGGCGAGACCGATCCGGCGAATGGCGATATCGGGGTGAGCCATATTGTAGGTGCCGGACAGTGCGGCAAGCGAGATGCCCGTCGCCTCGACGGCCGCCCGGATCGCCGCGATCGTTTCTTCGGAAACGGCATCGGGCATGGATGGGAGGCCGCAGCAGGCGAGATTGAACTGCGCGCAAGCATAACCGCTGTCACGCACAGCCGAGAGAACGCCGAGCGGTTCGGTTCCGGGAAAGGTCTTGGCGAAGATGCCGATCTGCATCAGACCGCTCCCGTGACCGATGCAAGCTCGACGCGCTCGCCTCGCTCCACCGATCGGGCGATCGCCACCATCGCGCGGATGGAGGCCAGGCCATCCTCGACATTGGCGCCGCGCATCGGCGCGCCCTTCAGCGCGCTATCGGCGAGCCCCTCCAACTGCCGGCGGAAGAAATGGCCGTCGGCGCCGAGCGGCTTCCGGCTCGTCGCATCCTTCTCGTGGAAGATTTCCACTTCGCTGGAGCGGAAGTACCAGGGATTGAAAGTCTTTGCGAGAATCGAGCCGTTTTCGCCATAAAGCTGGAAACCTTCATGCCAATCCATGCGCACGGCAACCGTCAGGTCCAGATGACCGAGAGCACCGTTGGCAAACTCGGTCTCCACGAACCAGCAATAGGCACCGGCGCGTTCCAGAAGCCGGGCACGAACCGAGACGATCTCGCCGCAGAAGAAGCGGGCGGTATCGACCAGATGCGAGCCATGCGCGAGCATGAAATATTGCCGGAGATCGGCCTTGGGATTGCCCGATGGCTTGCGCGCAAGCTTGCTGGTGACGGGCAGCGGCTGGACCGCATCGGTATTGGTATAGCGGTGGGTGGAATCGCAATACCACGCCTTCATCGCAAAGATCTGGCCTATATCGTCGCGCACAAAATCGCGCGCTGCCTCAAGCGCCGGATCGAAGCGTTTCATGTGCCCGACCTGCAGGATTTTGCCGGACCGGCGCACAGCCTCGGCAAGCTGCTGCCCTTCCTCGACCGACACGCCGATCGGTTTTTCGCAGAGCACATGCTTTCCGGCTTCCAGCGCCTTGATCGACATCGGCACGTGATAGGCGTCGGACGTCGCGACGATTACGGCCTCCAGCTCGGGATCGGCCAGCATGGCATCATAATCGTCATACATCTTCTGCGGCTCGTAGGTCGCGCCCATGCGGGCCAGAAGATCGGGGGCTGCGTCGCAGATCGCATAAAGATCGGCATTCCGAGCCTTAACGCAGGATTCCAGATGCGCAAATTGCGCGATCGGGCCGCAGCCGAGTACTCCCACGCGAAGACGGCGACTTTCCTTTTCGATCATGGTTCTCTTCCTTATGCCCCGTAGCCGCGCATGGTTTGGCGATTGGCTTTGACCGCAGCGGCAGGATCGGTACCGGCCGTTTCGGATTCCTCCTCCAGCACCAGCCAGCCGTTGAAGCGTGGGGCCGCTGAGACGAGGTCGATCACGGCTGGCGTATCGAGGACGCCCTTGCCGAGCATCGCCCATCGGCCCTGCGCATCAACATCCTTCAGATGCAGGTAGCGGATACGGTCCTGATAGGTGTGCATCGTGTCAAGCATGTCGGCATGCCCCCGCAGGATATGACCGGTATCCGGCACCCAGCCGACCAGGCTCGGGTCGAGCAGAGCGAAGATGCGGTCGTAATCGGCCCGGTTAAACAACAGCGTATTGTGATGGGAGCTCGGATGCACGGCGACCTCGACCCCGGCGGCCTCGCCCAGTTCGCCGGCGCGATTGTAGAACTCGCCGGCAATGGCGAACTTGTCGTCTCGCGGGCCATCGGAAACGACGGTTGCCGAGCCGATGGAAACGAGTGCGTCGGGGAAATGCGCGGCATAATCGATCCAGCACTTGGCCGTCGCAAGATCATCTTTCATCGCGTCGGCGACGGTAAAGCCGCTCTTGGAACCGAAGGCGAAGGAGACGAGCGTCAGGCCGCAATCCCTCAATGCATTCGCGAAGGCATGCGGGTTCGCGCCATAGCGGCCGATCATCGTATCGGTGATTTCGATGCCGGAATAACCGCCTGCGGAAATCGCCGAGAGCAGATCGTCTGCCGTTCCTGTCCAGGCATTGCCGAGCATTTCCCATGTGAATGTCTGGCAGCCGACTTTTATGTCCTTGCGCATTCCCGCTATTCCTTGATTCCGCCTTGGGTCAGGCCTTCGATGATGTGTCGTTGGAAGAAGAGCACCAAAATGATGAGTGGCACGGTGACGACAGCCGATGCGGCGGCGATGTCTCCCCAGGGCACATAATATTGGTTGGTGAAGTTGGCGATGCCGACCGGGATAGTCTGGCTGCCGCTGTCCGAAGTGAAGGCCAGCGCGAACAGGAATTCGTTCCAGGCGGTGATGAAGGCAAGCAGGCCCGTCGTGACAAGGCTCGGCAATGACATCGGCAGGATGATATGCCAGAGCAGGCCGACCGGCCCGACGCCGTCTATGCGGGCCGCCTCGTCGATCTCGCGCGGCAGCGTTTCGAAATAGCCGAACAACACCCACGTTACGAGCGGCAGTCCGAGGGCGAGATAGGTGATGATCAGCGCGGTATAGGTATCGAGCAGCCCGAGATCGGAGGCGATGAGATAGAGAGGCCCGACGAGTGCGATCTGCGGAAACATCGATACCGAAAGGATGACCGTCAGGATGCCGAAGCGTCCCTTTACATCGAGGCGCGACAGCGAAAAGGCAGCCAGCGAGCCAACGATCAGGCAAAGAGCGGTGGTCGCCAGCGAAACGACGAGCGAATTCAGCACATAATGATGCAGGCCTTTTTCGACGAAGGCGTTGTAGTAATGCTCCAGCGTGAACGGGTTCGGTATGAGCGAGGGCGTTCCCTCGGTCAGCGCCTTGTCGAGCTGGAGCGATGTCGAAAACTGCCAGATGAACGGGCCGGCGGACCAGATGAGGATGAACAGGGCGCCGAGATAGATCAGGATGTTTTGGAAGACGGAGCGCTCTGCGTTCATGTCGTCCTCCTGATCTGGTGCACGAGGAAGAGGCAGAAGCCGATCGCGATCAGCCCCTCCGTGATGAACATGGCGGTCGAGACTGCCGAGCCGTAGCCGAACTGAAGCGTCGAAAAGAGTACTTTGTAGGACAGTGTCGAAAGCGTCTCGGTGGAATCGGCTGGACCGCCGCCCGTCAGCACATAGACGAGGTCGAAGACGCGGAATGCATCGAGCGCACGGAAGAGGCCGGCAATCAGCAGCGTCGGCATCAGGAGCGGCAGGCGAATATGCCAGAAGATTGTCCAGGCTCCCGCCCCATCAATGCGTGCCGCCTCTATGAGCGATTTTGGAACGGTCTGCAGCCCGGTCAGCAACAGAAGCGCCATGAACGGCGTGGTCTTCCAAACATCGGCGAGGATAATCGTCGTCAGGGCGGTATCGGGAGAGCCGTACCAGTTGACGTTCTGATCGATCAAACCTGCATGCAGAAGGATGAAATTGATGATGCCGTGCTGACCATCGAAGAGCCAGCCGAACATTTTCGATGTCACGACGGTCGGCATGGCCCAGGGCACGAGCATGGCGGCGCGGACCATACCCCGGCCGGTGAAGGTCTCGCAAAGGATCAAAGCCATCGCCAGGCCGATGAAGGTCTCGAGCAAGGTCGAGATCAAGGTAAACCAGATCGTGTGCCACCAGGCATTCCAGAACGGCGGATCGGCCAGCAGCTGCACATAATTGGCGATGCCGACGAAATCATTGTCCTGTGTGATCAGCGAACGGTTGGTGAAGGACAGATAGACGCCGTTGACGATCGGATAGAAGGACACTGATGCCAATGAGAGAAATGCCGGCAGCAGCAACAGCCAGGGCCAGAGGGCGCTTGACAGCGCCCTCGACTTGCCTGGGGTTTGCTCCGAAACGGCGGCCGTCATCGTTACCGCCATGTCAGCCGACGATCTTGTTGATCTGGGCCGCGGCGGCCTGCAGCTCCACCTTGACGTTGCCGCTGACGAGTGCCTTCGAGATGCTGGACTGCAATGCCAGCGTCACCTTGGCATATTGCGGCGTGATCGGCCGCGGCGTGGCGCCGGTGAAGACGCTCTGAAGGCTTGCCATGAACGGCTGCTCTGCCTTGAGCTTCGCATCCTGGAAGATCGCTGGCCGTGAGGGCGCAAGGCCGAAATTAAGGGCAAGCCGGGTCTGGGTTTCGGGTGAAGACATCCAGGTCAGGAATTCGATCGCCGCTTCCCGCTTCTTGGAGTTGGCGTTGACGCCCAGCTGGTAGCCGCCAAGGCAGGCCGAGCTCTTGCCGCCGGCAAAATGCGGCAATGGCGCAACCGCGACCTTGTCCACGACATGCGAGGCCTTCGGATCCTGCGCGATCGGATAGACATAGGACCAGTTGCGCATGAACATCGCCTCGCCAGATGTAAACGGCTGGCGGGAGGGCTCTTCGTCCCAGGAGAGCACGTTCTGAGGGCTGATCTTCGTCTTGTTGATGGTGTCGTACAGGAACTGGATCGCGGCAACGGCGGCATCGTCGCCGATGACGGAAGACTTTCCATCGGCGGACAGGATGGAACCGCCATTAGATGCAATGATCTCCACCGCGTCACAGACCAGAACCTCGGCCTGCTTGCCCTGCCAGAGATAACCGAATTTGGCGTCGCCGGCCTTCTGCGCCTCTGCCGCCATCGTCGCCATGTCGGCCCAGGTTTCCGGCACCTTGCCGCCGTGTTTTTCCACCAGATCCTTGCGATAGTAGAACATGCCGGAATCGACGAACCATGGCAGCGCGGTCAGCTTGCCGCCATAGGTGCAGGCAGCCACCGTGCCGGGGAAATAATCGGCGCGCTTGTCTTTCGGGAAATATTCATCAAGCGGCAGAGCCCAGCCGGCGGAGGCAAAACCCGCGATCCAGATCACGTCCTGGCTGAAAACATCGGGTGTTCCGTTGCGGCGGGCGAGCTGCTGGACGAGGCCCTGATAGACTTCCGTCGACGAACTCGGCGGCGGCAGTTCGATGAACTTGACGGTGATGCGGCTTTGCGACTCGTTGAAAGCCTTGACGAGATCGCCAAGCCCTTCCTTGCCGAAGAAGCTGGCGCTGGCAAAGCTGATTTCCGTTCGATCCGCAGCGCGGGCCGGGCGGATGCCGAGACCTGAGGCAACTCCAAGCGTTGCCGTGCCGATCGCGGCGCTAGCGGCACCCAGCAGCAGCTGACGACGATCAAGCATTATCGATTGTCCGGCACTCGTGGAGTGAGCCGGCGTCTTCTTGATATCTGTCATGTTTCCCTCCCAGGAAGACTGGCGATCTCCAAACCTCCGCGCCAGTATTCGCATATGTTTTATAAAAATTTGTCGCGCGTCAAGAAATAAGATGCTTTAAATCATTCCGGGAGTCATCGTTCGGATGCGCCGAGGCGCGGCGAACAGATGTGGCAGATCAGGGAGGATTGGGTAATATGGCTGGTAATTCAAAAGCTAAGCTCGGCATAGGCGTCATCGGCTGCGGTAACATCTCGATGACCTATCTGCGCAATGCAGCGCTGTTTGCCGGTGTGGAATTGCGCGCCTGCGCCGATATATCCGCGGATGCGGCCGTGTTGCGTGCGCGCGAATATGGCATTCGCGCGCTCAGCGTCGACCAATTGCTGGCCGATCCCGAAGTCGATCTCGTACTGAACCTCACCGTTCCAGCCGTCCATTTCGACGTCACCATGTCGGCCTTATCGGCCGGCAAGCACGTCTTCACGGAAAAGCCGCTGGCAACATCGGCGGCCGATGGACGGATTCTCGTGGCGGAGGCCAGGCGGCGCGGATTGCAGCTGGGGTCTGCGCCCGATACGTTTCTGGGCGCGGCCGGTCGTCGGGCGCGGCACCTGATGGATGAAGGCGCGATCGGCCGCCCGGTCAGCGGCACTGCCTTCATGATGGGGCGCGGCATGGAGCACTGGCACCCCAATCCGCAATTCTACTATCAGCCGGGCGGCGGCCCGGTCTTCGACATGGGTCCCTATTATCTGACGATGATGGTGAACCTGCTCGGTCCGGTCGTGCGGGTCATGGCAATGGCGACGAAGGGCCAGGAAGAGCGCCTGATCACCGCCGACGGCCCATTCAAGAATACGCGCTTCAAGGTCGGCACTCCCACAAACATCCTGTCGCTTCTGGAATTCCAATCCGGCGCGACCGTGAATTTCGGCGCCTCCTGGGACGTCTTTCGCCACTCCAATCATCCGATCGAGCTGCACGGTACCGAAGGCTCGTTGCGCTTGCCCGACCCGGACACGTTCGGCGGAACCGTGTCGCTGTCCGAGCGTGGCGACGATTGGCGTGATTTCGAAAGCGACGGCGAGCTTTACGGCGCGAGGAACTGGCCATTCGATGCACCGGACCGCGCCAACTACCGCATGCTCGGTGTCGCCGACCTGGCGCGGGCGCTCGAGGAGGGCAGGCAGCCGCGAGCCTCGGGGGAGCTGGCGCTTCACGTCCTTGAAATCATGGAGGCTATTCTCTTATCCGGCGAAAGCAGGCAGTCTGTCAGCATCGACACAAAGCTGGTCCCGCCACGGCGTCTTGGCGAGGATGAAGCACGCAGCCTTCTCGCCTGATTGCCGCAGAGGGGAGCAATCCAATGGAACAGCTGGATGAGAGCGCCCGACGCATTCTCGCCATAACCGATCCGTCAAGCGGCCGGCCTTTTGAAACCGGTACGGTTCAACAGGCCCGCATCGACTATGATGCCAATTGCCCGACGCTCCAAGGCACAAGGGAGGAGGTGGCCTCGGTGCAGGATCGCCAGATCGTCGGTCCGAATGGCCCGATCACGCTGCGCATCTATCGTGGCATCGGCGCGCCTTCAAAGGATGGTCGTGGTCTTGTCTACTTGCATGGCGGCGGCTGGGTGATCGGCAATCTCGAATCTCATGACGAAATTTGCCGATGGTTCGCCAATCTTGCCGAATGTACCGTGATCTGCCCGGACTACCGGCTGGCGCCGGAACACAAGTTTCCCGCGGGATTGACTGATTGCGTTGCGACATTGGCGTTCGCGGCACAATCCGCCGCTGATCTCGGCATCGATCCCGAACGAATTGCCGTGGCCGGCGACAGCGCCGGCGGCAATCTTGCCGCGGTGCTCGCATTGATGTCGCGCATCGGCGACGCTCCGCCACTTGCGGCGCAGCTGCTCATCTATCCCAACACCGACGCCGCGCAGACGGCCGACAGTTATCGCCGCTATGCCGAAGGTTTCGGCTTGACCACCTCGACGATGAGATGGTTTCGCGATCACTATGTCCGCACGGCGGCCGATATTGCCGACTGGCGGGTGTCGCCATTAAAGGCCGAGATCCTCGCGGGGGTGGCTCCGGCCTTCGTCATCACCGCCGGACACGACATCCTGGCCGACGAAGGCATCGCCTATGCCGAGCGGCTGCGGCAAGATGGGACGCGAATTGTGCATCGGCACTGGCAGGGACAGATCCACGGCTTCGTCTCGATGGGAAAATATGCGGTCGAGGCTCGGCAGGCCATAGAAGAGGCCGTGACGACTTGGCGTTCCTTCGAGGGACGCGCGAACTAGATTAAACGGTGACAGTAGGCTTCAGGCCGATTGCCGCATGACCAATGTGCCGGCCAGCGTGACCTTGTGCGTGATTGTCCGCACCGGGACATCCATGTCACCCAGCAGCGTCAGCAACGCATCGACACTGTTTGCGGTCATCGCGGCGAAATCCTGTGCCATGGTCGTCAATGGCGGGCAGGTATAGCGGCTCAAGGGATGATCGTCATGGGCGGCGACACGCAGATCGTCTCCCTTTTTCCGCCCAACCTTCAATCGATGCGCGAAGGCTGCCGACATGACCCCGAAGGCGAGACGATCGTTCGCACACAGGATGGTCTTGCGTGGCAGAGCCCTTGCCTGGAGCAGGCTGTCCATCTGCTCGTATCCGATGCGTTCGAATTCCCACGTGTAGGCGGCGTTGGTCTCTATCACCAGCGGCTCGTAGCCTGCGGCCTCCATCGTGGCGATATAACCTGCCAGCCTCTCCGGTGAGTTATGATTGACATGCGGAATGTCGAAATAGGCCGGCGCCTCACCGGATCGGCAGAGATATTCCACGATCGTCGCCACGCTCTGGTAGTTGTCGTTGCCGATGAACGGCGTGTTCCCTTCGATGTAAGTGTCGAAGTAAACGATGGGCAGGTTCTGCGCGAGTTTTTCAAAGGTGCGCGGATCGGATTTCCGCCCCAGCGGTGCGACAAGCGCCCCTGCCACCTTCAGCGACAACATTGTGTTGACCGCTTCTGCTTCCAGCTCCGGCAATCCGTGCGACGAGAACACGATCGGCCAATAGCCTTCATTGCGCAGCCGCAATTCCAGTCGATTGACCATCTCGGCATAAAAGGGGTCGGTGAGGGCGGGCACCAGAATGCCGACATTGCGGGTCCGCTTGCGATTGAGATTCCGTGCATACAGATTCGGCTGGTAATCCGACGAGCGAAGCGCCGCCTCGATCAGCGCCCGTGTCGTCGGTTTCACGCTGGTCGGGTCATCAAAATACTTGGAAAGGGTCGGGCGAGAGACGCCGCAGGACTTTGCGAAATCCTCCATCGTCCTATGCGTCAATTTTTCCATCAAAAGCCGACCGTTTTTCCAATCATCTCGATCCAGCAGAGCGGTTCAGCTTTTCACGGAATCTCTGAACCGCTCCATCTTTTGTCGTCTCGCAATTCCGGACGGAAAATCGCGCAGCACTTTTCCTGGAATTGCTCCGGTGATCGTTATGCGTCTCCAAGGAAAGAAGCGCAACCGTAGGCGCAAATTCCAGGTAATTTCTTTTCGCCTTCATGTCACAATAAAAAATGACGTGCGGAAATTTATTAATTACCGTGTTAAGGCTAAGCGGCGAAAATCGCGCGTCCGGCACGTCGCCTTCGACCGTTAGCCGACCCGATCGCAATTCCGCAATTCCGCAATTCGCTTGCGCTGCTATTGAATGCTGAAGGGAAAATATTTGGCGTTGATCATGTCATAGGTTCCGTCCGCCTTGATGGACTTCAGCGCCGCATTCAGGCGTGCAAGCCGCTCGCTATCATCCAACCGTACTGCGATCCCGGAACCGTCGCCGAAATATGTCACGTCGACCAGATCAGGTCCCCTGAACTCGCAGCAGCTTCCCGCCTTTGTGTTCGCAATCCAGTCGTAAATGGCAAGTTTATCTTCCAGAATAACGTCGACGCTTCCATCCGCCAGTCCCTTGTACAATTCGGGTGACGACCGAAAAACCGTCTTGCGCATTTGCGGATAAAGATTGTTGGCAAAGGATTCCTGGGCTGTTGACGATGTTACACCAAGGTTTTTGCCGCCAAGCGCGGCGGGGCTTACGTCTTTGATCGGCGAATCTTTTCGCACGATGAACACCGACGGGCTGCTGTAGTATCTTTCCGTGAAGGCAACCTTCTGGCGCCGTTCGGCGCTCATCGACATGGACGAGATAATCGCGTCGTATTTCCCGGCAACGAGATCGGGGATCATGTCATCCCACTTCTCGATGATAAATTGGCATTCGAATTTGCCAATCTCGCAGACGGCATTGGCAATATCGATGTCAAAGCCTTGGAGCTTATTATTTGCATCGAGATAATTAAAAGGTGGAAACGCGCCTTCGACGGCTATTCGCATCGGCATGCGCTCTTGCGCACCCACTTGAAAAGGCAAGGTTGCGGTCAAAAGGAGACCTATGCCGCCTGCTACTAACCTTCTGCGCAATATAGTCTTAACCGATGGGCGCGACATAGTAGAGAACCCTCAATAAGTGGTTGATCGCGCAGATAATACGCAGTTGTTTTTAATTCTACGTGAACGCTTCTTTGTTAGATCTATTCTGGCCGTGGTTTTGATTTGATGATGACGCCCTAGTCCAGTGGTGTTTGGGGATCTGCGCTTGCACATTGTCCGTTCCTCCAACCCGAAGTCGTTTCAACAGTCCTGGATGACTTCTGGGAGGATTCTGTTTCTGATCGCCGCCAGTGGCCTGGGAGCGATTGGGCTTGTCGTGCTTTCGGCGCTGTGGGCGGGAACTGAAAGCGACGCTGCCGCTCTCGATCGACAGCGGCTGCTCGTCAATGCGCGCCTGCGAGAGCAGGTCGATCAGGTAGCACGGGTCATCGGACAAGTCGGCAACGGTTATATTGCCGCAAACCGCGCTTATTCGGCCTCCGGCACTTCCACGGTCTCGTCTGCCTTCAATACTGTCTTGACGACGGCGGCCGGGAGTGCGGTCAGCCAGACGGCAACATCCGTCTTCGGCTACGACCAGGCTTTCGTCGTGGATGAACATGGCGAACTGGTCATGATGGCGGATGGCAAAACGGAAAAGCGCTATCGGTGGATGAAGCCTCTTCTTTTGCCACTTCTTCGCGAGGCTGGCGCCGCCGCACACCAAGACATGACATTCACCGGACATTTGCCTGGGTCATCGGACAATCCCGCCGGGAGTTCGGTGCCGGTTCACCGCGGATTGGCCAGTTTGCTCCGCCTGGAAGGTCGGCCAACGATCGTCGGCATTGCAGCCATCAAGGAACCACACGAGAGACAAGGGCAGTCGTTGTGGCAATTCCTGATCGTCGTGCGGTTCCTTGATGGAGCTGCGCTGGACGAATTGAGCCGTGAACAAGGGCTGAATGGCGCGCGCTTCGCACGCACCGCCGATGCAGACGGTGACGAAGTTGCGTTTCAGATCGACGATACGACAAACGGCGAACCGATTGGCTTTATCGTATGGCGGCCCGACCTTCCGGGATCAAGGGTGATCGGCAGATTGATGCCGGCCCTTTCGATAGCAGCGTTGATGATGGCGCTTCTCTTCACGGTCTTGCTTCTCCGCCTGCGAAGCAGTCTCGGTGAATTGAAGAAAAGCGAGTTCCACGCAAGACAGCTTGCCCTCCACGATGTGCTTACCGATCTGCCCAATCGTGCGATGTTTGCGATCAGGTTCGACGAGTGCCTGGCCGAATTGGAAAACTCTTCAGAGCGATCGGCAATCGCGCTTCTTGACCTGGACCGGTTCAAAACCGTGAACGACACATTCGGTCACGCCGCGGGCGACGAACTCATCAGGATGGCGGCGGAGCGGATCCGTTCGCTCCTTCGCTCACGAGATACTTTAGCCCGGCTCGGAGGAGATGAATTTGCCCTGCTTCTGCGCGATGTCAAAGACCACGATCAAACGCTGCCGGGAATTTGCGAAGCGATCGTTGCGGAACTTAGCAAGCCGTTTCCCCTCTTGAAGGGTGAGGCGGTTGCCCGGGTTGGCTGCTCGATCGGCGTGGCGATCGTGCCCGACGCCGGGCGCAATGCGGATGACATCATGCGTTATGCCGATGCCGCGCTGTACGAGGCAAAGATAAGCGGCAGGGGGCGGTGGCTGGTTTATTCGCCCTCCATGGACGGCGGCAGAAACGCCCGCGACATTCTTAAAAACGAATTGCGTGAGGTTTTGGCCAAAGTTCGCGTCTTGTCCGGCGTTGGTGAGGCGCGCGAGCTGCCGGCTGACCGAGCCGACTTCGGGTCGCTGGAAGTTTATTACCAACCGGTTTATCAGGCGGGCAAAGGATATGCCGTGTCGGGCGCCGAGGCGCTCGTGCGCTGGAATCATAGCCAGCGTGGGCTTTTGACGCCTGCAAGCTTCATCCCCGCAGCCGAAGAAGGCGGGCTTATCGACGCACTTGGATTCTGGGTCTTGCGCGAAGCCTGCACGGCCGCCTGCAACTGGCCCGAGAACACGTTTGTCGCCGTCAACGTGTCTCCATCTCAGCTAAGGAGGCCCAATTTCGTCGAGGAAGTAAGCGCCGTTCTTCAAGAGACTGGATTACTGCCGTCGCGACTTGAGCTCGAGCTTACCGAAACCTCGCTCATCGAGGATTATGCGGACATCTATGCGGTGCTGAAATCCCTACGCAGCCAGGGTGTTCAAATTTCCCTCGATGATTTCGGAACCGGCTATTCCTGTCTCAGCCATTTGACGCGTTTTGACATCGATCGGATCAAGATTGATCGCTCGTTCGTCTCGCTCCTCGGCACAAAAGCCAATGGGGCAGCCATTGTCGGCGCCATCATCTCGCTGAGCAACAGTCTCGGTATTTCGACAACGGCGGAAGGGGTCGAAACAGAATATCAGCGTGATTTTTTGGCGGCATTGGGCTGTACGGATCTCCAAGGCTATCTGTTCTCCAAGCCGCTTCCGCTTCAAGAGCTCGATTGCTTCGAGAACCCTCGGAGTCACGAAAAATTACTCGCGACCAATTGAGAAATCAGATGGCTTTCGCAAACCGCGACGCCTTGATCAAGGAACCGGCGATCGTTCCGCCGAGCCGGACGGCGCCGTCGATGATCCCGATCTTTCCCTAGAGCAGATCCTGTTCAATCCGGGTCATATCCAGCAGCCTTGAAGTAATTCGCGCATTCTGCAGGAGTGAAGCGGGGTAGCAGGGCGCCAACTGCGTCCCACAGGGCGTCGATCTTTCGCTCTGCCCGACCTCGCAACATGGCTTTCAGTTTGGAGAATGCGTTCTCGATGGGGTTAAAGTCAGGGCTATAGGGAGGGAGAAACATGAGTTTGGCACCGGCACGCTCAATGGCGTCGCGCACGCCGGATGTCTTGTGTGCCGGCAAGTTGTCCATGACGACGACATCACCGACCTGAAGGGTCGGAACCAGCACCTGCTCGACGTAGGCCAGGAAGACGTTACCGTTCATGGCGCCATCGTAGACAAACGGTGCGGTCATTCCCGTGAGGCGCAATGCTCCGGTAAAGGTCGTTGTTTTCCAATGGCCGTGCGGAACACCGGCTCGGCAACGCTCGCCTCGAAGTGCACGCCCGCGTAGACGGGCCATCTTCGTCGAGAGGCCGGTTTCATCTATAAATATCAGTCGTTCAGGATCGAGATCGAGCTGACCATCAAACCAAACGCGCCGACGCTTCAGGACATCCGACCGGTCTTGCTCCAGTGCATGTGCGGTTTTTTTAAACGTCCATCCGCGGCCTCGCAGCCAGGCACCAAGCGCACTCCGGCTGATCCTCACCTGTTGATCAACGGACAAACGCTCGACCATTTCATTGAGCGTGATGTCCCTACGGTCCTCGATCAGTTCGACAACGAACGCCTCGTGTGCATCGAGCGCCGACGGTCGTCTCCAACCTTGTGGCCGGGAGGTCGGCTCGCCCTCTTTTGCTCGTGCGATCCACCGGATCGCCGTCGAAATTCCAACTCCGAACCGGGCTGCGGCTTGTCGTGCTGACATGCCCGCCGCAGACGCTTTCAAAACCCGTAATCGAAGATCATCGCTCAGCGCTTGTGCCATCATCCACCTCTTTGCTGTGGATGTTGAATCAGCTTCGCCGCGCCGCGTCACTTCACAATCGATTCATCGATCGCAGGACCTGCTCTAGCTTGGTTTGTAGCTGTGACGCGAAAAGAAGCGGTCAAGCTCCCGCTGCTGCGGAGTCTGTCCGGTATAGATCGCGATATATTCCGGAATTCGCTTCATGCGCACGGCAATGTCTTCCTTGGACTGCATCGAGATATAGCCGATCTGCACAAGGTAGGTCGTCCGCGCGCGGACATCGGCGGAAACGGCGTCATAGCCGAAGCGGGTGAACATTCGCGAGAGCGCCTCCATGCGCAAGTGGTCGGCGCGGCGAACCTCCTCGAGAATATCCGGGGACTGCAAGGCCCAGCTGCGCACGGCGAACTCGAACTGAGAATCGAACAAGTCCTTATCGAGCCAGCAGTCGAAGACATTGAGCATCGCCTCCGCAACCGACTCCGCATAAGCCTCTGACTGCTTGACCAAATTCCCGGTATTCTTGTCCCGCCATCTGCCGACCAGGGCGCTCAGAAGCTCTTCGCGATCCTTGAAAAACCAATAGAAGCTCGTGCGCGAGAGCTTGAGCTTCTTCGCCAGCGGCTGGATCTTTACGGAATCCACTCCGGAATCGATCAGGGACGAATAGGCCGCCTCCAACCAACCCTCCTGAGACCCCCGCCATCCGCTGTCGCTTACACTCTGGTCCATGGCTCTTCTCCTATCAAATTACTGTGGTCTCGACAATGAAAATGTACATTAGTGTCTCAGAAAAAGACGCTTATGTTTTCTTCGTTGACATAGGTGTACATTTTCATTTAGCGTCATGCGATGTTTCCAGCCCGGAGCACGACGCATGTCGAACGATCCTCTTCTTCAGCCTTATAAATTAAAGCATCTGACGCTGCGCAACCGCATCATCGTGACCTCTCACGAACCGGCCTACCCCGAAGACGGCATGCCGAAGGAGCGGTATCGCGCCTACACGGTTGAACGGGCCAAGGGAGGTGTCGCGCTGACGATGACGGCCGGCTCGGCCGCCGTCTCGCGAGACAGTCCTCCGGTTTTCAACAACCTGCTCGCCTATAAGGACGAGATTGTTCCGTGGATCCGCGAGATGACCGACGCGGTTCACGAACACGGCTCGGCGATCATGATCCAGCTTACACATCTCGGCCGCCGCACGCGCTGGGACAAGGGCGATTGGCTGCCCATCGTATCGCCGTCCCACCATCGCGAAGCCTCGCACAGGGCCTTTCCGAAGAAGATCGAAGACTGGGATATCGAGCGCATCATCAAGGATTTCGCCGACGCTGCCGAACGCATGAAGGCCGGTGGCATGGACGGCATCGAATTGGAGGCCTACGGACATCTCATAGACCAGTTCGTTTCGCCGCTGACCAACGAACTCGATGGGCCGTATGGCGGCTCGCTCGAGAACCGCATGCGCTTCTGTCTTGACGTCTTCAAGGCGATGCGAAAGCGGGTAGGGGACGATTTTATTCTCGGCGTCCGATACACTGCGGACGAACGCCTTCCCGGCGGTACCGGGAAAGAGGAAGGCATCGAGATTTCGAAGCGGCTGCGCGACAGCGGCCTGATTGACTATCTCAACGTCATTCGCGGCCATATCGACACCGATCCGGGTCTCACCGATGTCATTCCCATCCAGGGCATGGCAAACTCTCCGCATCTCGATTTCGCCGGCGATATCCGCGCCGCGACGAACTTTCCGACATTCCACGCGGCCAAGATCCCGGACGTGGCGACCGCCCGCCATGCCATCGCGGCAGGCAAGGTCGACATGGTGGGCATGACGCGCGCCCACATGACGGACCCGCATATCGTTCGCAAGATCATCGAGAAGCGCGAAGAGGATATTCGTCCCTGCGTCGGCGCCAACTACTGTCTTGACCGCATCTACCAGGGCGGCCTTGCCTTCTGTATTCACAACGCGGCGACCGGGCGCGAGCAGACGATGCCGCACATCGTGGAGAAGGCCGAACTCCGCAAGAAGGTCGTTATCGTAGGGGCGGGACCGGCGGGGCTCGAGGCGGCGCGCGTGTCCGCCGAGCGCGGTCACGATGTCGTCGTCTTCGAGGCCGCGAATAACGCCGGCGGTCAGATCCGTCTGACGGCGCAGAGCGAGCGGCGCCGCGAGATGATCAGCATCATCGACTGGCGGATGAGCCAATGCGAGAAGCTTGGCGTCACCTTCCACTTCAACACCTGGGCGGAAGCCGAGACCATCACCGCCGAAAAACCTGATGTCGTCATCATCGCGACCGGTGGTCTGCCGCATACCGACGTTCTCACGAAGGGCAACGAACTCGTGGTATCGTCCTGGGACATCATCTCGGGCGACGTGAAGCCGGGCAGTCACGTTCTCGTCTTCGACGACGCCGGCGACCATGCCGGTCTGCAGGCAGCCGAATTCCTCGCGAAAGCAGGTGCAAAGGTAGAGATCATGACGCCGGACCGATCCTTTGCTCCGGAGGTGATGGCGATGAACCTTGTTCCCTACATGCGCTCGCTGCAGACGCTGGACGTCACGTTCACGGTGACGTTCCGGCTGGAATCGGCGGAAAAGAGCGGCAACCAGATCATCGCGACGGTCGGGAGCGACTATGGTGGCGTCGCCAAGGAAAGGGTCGTTGACCAGATCGTGGTCAATCATGGCACGATCCCGCTCGATGAACTGTACTTCGAACTCAAGCCGCACTCCCGGAACCTGGGTGAGATCTCGTACGATCAGCTTCTTGCGGGAGAGCCGCAGTCCGTCGTCCGCAACAAGGACGGCCAGTTCCAACTCTTCCGGATCGGCGATGCGGTCGCCGCGCGCAATACCCACGCCGCGATCTACGACGGCCTCAGGATCGCGAAGGACCTTTAACGTCTCGGCCGGCCAAATCGGTCGGCCGATCTTCATATAAGGACGAGTCCCTACATCGCGACCTTGCGGCGGAGAAAAGCGGTGTCCTGCCCATGAAAATGCGAAGGCGACGCCATTCGATGGAAACCGTCCTGACGCCGCTCTAGTTTAAGGGGTGTATGCAGCGAGACAGCGGGGAGCCGATGCACATAGATGGAAGATGTCATTGCGGGTTTGTTTCGTACAAGGCGGAAATCGACCCCGAGCAGGTGTCAATCTGCCACTGCACAGACTGCCAGCGGCTGACGGGAACGGCCTATAGGGTTACCGTGTCTGCGCGACGCGAGGCATTTGAGATCACGGGTGGAGAGCCGAAACTCTACGTGAAATTCGGCGATAATGGCCGTCGCCGGCTGCAGTACTTCTGCCCGAATTGTGGGTCACCGATCTACACAACTGGAGAGCTTGAAGATGCTGACGAGGTCGGCATTCGCCTGGGGACGATAAACCAGCGATACAAGCTCCGGCCCAGATCGCAGGGCTGGTGCTCCTCTCGGCTGCCTTGGATCGACACCATAGGGGATCTTCCCGGGCGGCCAGGCGATTAATACGGTATTGGGGCTCCTGCCGCTTCGCGCCTTGAAAGCCTCTGCACCGATCGCGGCATCGCCGACACATCTCCTGGTCAGCGATCGATGACCAGATTGCTCAGAGGTTTCGAACAGCAGGGCAGGAACATCCCGGCGTCGATTTCCCGCTGCCTGATGCCGCCATTGTGGTTCATCTCAACCGAGCCCGAGACGAGCTTGGATTTACAGGTTCCGCACATGCCATTGGAGCAGGATGATGGGAGCCTGATGCTGCCTTTCTTCGCGGCTGCCAGCACGGTCTGATCGGCGGAGACTTCGAGCATCCGCTTCTGCTTCGAGAATTCTACCTGATAGATCTTGCCCGCAGGCTGTGCCTCGACGTCGAGGCCGGGTTCGTCGATGACAGCGGCATCGAAGCTCTCCTCGATGTAGTTCGACGCCGGAACGCCAAGCGCTGCCGTGATCGAGCGGGCCGCCGCCATGAATGGCGCCGGACCGCAACACATGACGACCCGCTCGGCGATGTCAGGAACCGCAAGCTTCAGGTATTCGGGCGATATCCGACCGGTCAGTCCGGACCAGGCTGGCTCGCCGGTCACCGTTTCCGGCAGGAAGTGGAGCCGCAGACCTTTCATCCGTGTCGCGAGGCCGGACAGATCCTGGCGGAAGATGAGGTCGCAAGGCGTGCGCGCTGCGTGAAGGAAAACGATGTCCGAAGGTTCGTATCGATCCGCCAGATCGCGGGTGATCGACATGACAGGGGTGATGCCCGAGCCGCCGGATAGCAGCAGGAGCTTCGTTTTCTCGCCTTTTGGACGAATGAAGTGACCGAGTGGCCCTTGGCCTTTGACCGTCATGCCCGGAGCCATGTGATCGTGGAGCCAGTTCGAGACCTTGCCGCCGGGCACACGTTTGACCGTCACGGTGAACGCATTACCGCGATAGGGTGACGACGAGATGCTGTAACAGCGAGCCTCGCCTTCCGAACCTGTCGGGAAATCGAACAAGAAGTACTGTCCGGCCTCGAAGTTGAAGCGCTTGCCTTCCGGAGATGCGAACGTGAAGCTTTTCACATCATGCGTCTCCTGATGAACGTCGAGGCAGACGAGCGTCTCGTCCCGCTCGGGATTCCAGATGGCGGCCTCGCTGCGCGAAATTTGTTGGAACTCAATACCCATGAGCGCGCATCCGATCGATGTACCAGGTCGCGAATTTGTCGAGATTGGTTTCCGAGAACCGGGAATAGGGGCCTGGTTGATAGGCCGGGTCGAGTGCGCCGGCGTGCGAGCGGGCGACGAGATCCGCGTCCTGGTCGGTCGTTGCGATCCAGACATCGGTCAGCTTGTCGAAATCATAGTCCCTGCCTTCGACGGCGTCCTTGTGCACGAGCCACTTGGTTCTGACCAGTGTCTTGCCGGCGGAGAGTGGAATGACGATCGCGACGACGGCATGGTCGCCCATGAAGTGGTTCCAGCTATTGTGACCCCAAAGATGCGTATCGCCGAGGTCCTTACGGGTCATTTGACCGAGGAGCTTCGACGATGCCGCCGTGGCATCATGCGTCTGAGATTCGCCGGCACCGGCGATGATCAGGCGCTGGGTCCGGAAGTTTGTCGCGCAGTCGACGAGCTGCTCGACGGCGGCCGACGGAAAGCCATCGGCTTCCCAGGCCCTCGTCCGCTCGTCGTAGAGGCGGAAGTGCTCCTCCGCCTGTTCGCGATCCTCCGGGCTCAACGTCTCCGGGTCGAAGCCGAAGTCGAGATCGACGAAAGAGACGCAGAGTTCCGGATGGTTGGCGGAACAGTGATAGCACTCGCGATTGTTCTCCATCGTGAGCTTCCAGTTGCCGTCCTCGATGACATCGGTCTGATGCGCGACCTTGGCGTTGCGGATGTCATATGGCGCGAGGCGCTCGATCATGGTCTGCTCGAGGTTCGCAATGTCCTCCGGAGGATTGTCGGAAAGGCAGACGTAGACGAGGCCGGCGATCGATTTGAAATTGACCGGTTTCAGGCTGTGACACTGCTTGTCGAAGTCCTGGCCCATATGGGGCGCGTAGGCGAGTTCGCCGGTCAGCTCGTAGGTCCAGGTATGGTAGGGACAGACAAGTTTCGAGACGATGGTCTTTCCGGCATCGAGCAGGCGCGACCCGCGATGGCGACAGACGTTGTGAAGCACGCGGAGCTCGCCGTCATCGTCGCGAAGGAGGATCAGGCTGGTCTTGCCGATATCGACGACGGTCGCATCGCCCGGCTCCGGAACGTCGCAGTCAAGGCCGATGCAGATCCAGTGCTTATGGAAGAAGACATCGATGTCGGCCTCGAAGACGTCCTCGCGCGTATAAAGGCCGGCCGGCAGGGAATGACCATCGGCGCGAGCTTCAAGAAGGGCGGAGATATCGGATGGAAGCCTGTTTAGCATGATAACTCCTCATGGTTCGATGGCCGGCAGTTTGCTCTTGCATCCCATAGGCTTCAACGGCAATAATTTTCAGCAATCCATAACCTTATGTAATGCTGGGGATGCTTGAATGAACTTTCGGCGTCGTATCCCATCTCTGACGGCATTGATGACGCTTGAAGCCGTTCTGCGGCACCGAAGCTTCACCGCGGCCGCGATTGAGTTGGGCGTCACTCAGGCAGCAGTCAGCCGCCAGATCGCGGCATTGGAAGAGGAACTGGGATTGCCGATGTTCGTGCGCAAACACCGCGCCATCGAACCGACCGCGGAATGCCTCACCCTCGGAACGACGCTCGCTCAGAGCTTTGCGAACATCGCGGACACCGTCGACGCGGTCAGATCCTCCCAGCAGGACGTCGTGACCATCGGCGCGACGGTCGCCTTCTCCTCGTTCTGGCTTCTTCCCCGGCTGGCGGAGTTCCGGCGCGAGAATTCGGGCGTCCAGATCAGGGTCGTTTCGCAGGATGCCAGGATCGATCTCGATGCAGGCGGCATCGATATAGCCATTCGTTATGGAAGACCGCCATTCGCCGACGCGAAGGTGGTTGCCTCTCAGGAGGACTTTGTCGTCCCCGTATGTTCGCCCGACTACCTCCGGCGGCGTCCGCCCGGTGAGCTCAGCGAAATCGACGAATTCATCGAGACGGACGTGCATGACAGATCATGGCTGTCATGGCCGCAATGGGCGCAGGAGACGGGTCGTGCTTTGCGGATCAAGCCGCATCTTCGCTTCAACCATTATACCGAGGCGATCGCGGCCGCGCGCGCCGGACAGGGGATCGCACTGGGTTGGCGCCTTCTTGTCCAGACCTTTCTGGATGACGGCACGCTCGTCGCCCTGGACGTAGCCGAGATGCCCACCGAGGACCGGTATCATGTTCTGCTCCCAGCCAGAGCACGCCGCAAACCTGCGGCGGAGCATGCGGCGAATTGGCTGGCGAACGCGCTCACTCGTTGAAGACGCGAAAGATCCCCTTGAAGCCTGAGATTGGCAGCCGAGCGCCGTGCACAGTCATCCGAGATCGATGAAAGTCATACCGCCGGCTGCGATAAGGCTTTGATTTCAGAGGGCCGCCAGCCAGGCCTTGACGCCTGAGAGGCTGTGGAAATCATCGACTGCGCGCACCTTGACTGCTGGCAGGGCGGTGGCAGCCATTTCCGCCAGAGCACGGCCAGGCCCAAGTTCGAGGATCGCGGTCACGCCACGTTCACCCAAGGCTTCAAGCACATCAGCCCAATCGATCCTCTCGGCCACTTGCCGTGCCAGACCCATCCGAGCGCGAAGC
Organism: Rhizobium aureum; assembly: GCF_030182495.1. NCBI lineage: Bacteria > Pseudomonadati > Pseudomonadota > Alphaproteobacteria > Hyphomicrobiales > Rhizobiaceae > Rhizobium > Rhizobium aureum. The sequence continues at coordinate 67,979 of NZ_JAQJCI010000002.1, forward strand.
GGGTCGGCAACGAGAGTGGCACCACTGGCGGTCATGAGACGCAGGGTCGGGCGGCTCATGGCCACCGAGGCGAGCGCACTGTCAAACGGTGCGACCGCACCGGCGAGCCGCGGCGTATGGGAGGCGACGCGCACCGTCATCGGGGCGGCACGCGCTGCACCTTCCTCCAGCGCAGCCGCGCAGAGCGCATCGATTGAAGGTCGATCGCCGCCGACGATGAACAGAAGATCCGGGTTCACAATGGCAATTGCGCAGCCGAACCGGCTGGCGAGCTGTTCCACGGCCGCCTGCGGCAAGCCGCGCACATAGCCGAGCCCATCATCCGGTCCGCCTGCGGCATCCATTGCCCGTGCCCGCTGATCGACCAGTTTCAAACTATCCATGAGCGACCAGACGCCGGCCACCCCCCATGCCGCCATTTCACCGACGCTGTAACCGGCCACCATCGTTTCGCTTGGTGCGCCCACCGGGAAAAGGGCGCGGGCAATCGCAAGCGCACGCGCCACGCACAGGATCTGGCCCTCGCGGTTTGCATGCAAGGCGGCTTCGGGTGCAGTCCGGCAGAAGTCCGTCGGGTTGGTGCCAAGCACGGCGGTCGCGGCCTCGAAAACGGGTTGTGCCGCGGGTTCCGTCGCGAAGAGCCCGAACATCTCCCGATTCTGATGACCTTGGCCCGAGCAGAGCAGCGCGAGGGTCACAATTCCATCACCTCTGTAAACAGCGCCATCGCAAGCAGATCGGCACAGCCGCCGGGGCTGAGGTTGCGCGCGACGAATGCCTCGTGAATGGCTTTGGCATCCCACCGCCAGTTCGCCCGTCCGACCCCACCATCCGCCAGAAAGGCGCGGGCCTTCTCACGCGCGAAATTCAACCCTTCCGGGCCGGCACGATAAAGCAGATTGCTGTCGTCGACCACGGCGATGAGCGCCATGCAGGCATGGACCCTTGCGGCTTCCTCATTGCCCATGGCCAGGCGCCGTCCTTCGGCAAGCGCCGGACGGGCGATATCGTAGACGGATGGCATGCCGGCGGCAGCCTCGGCCCGCGCGCCTCCGACCTGGTAGCGCCGCGCCACCACGCTGCCGTGACTGTCATGCTCCGGCGCCTTGTCGAGGATGTCGCGTCCCCAACGCTGTGCGACAAGGGTGCCGAGCGGCGCCCGCCAATCGCAGGTCGCCGCCAGGCCGGCCGCCGCCGCAAGAAGGCCAAGGCCGAAGATGGCGCCGCGATGGGTATTCACTCCGCCGGTCGCATCCCGCATTGCCTTTTCCGCTTCCATGCCGATTTGCCGCAGGCGATCCATGCCGGCGTTCATCGCGCCCGTCTTGGCAAGCGCGATGAAGAACGGCTCCAGTGTCCGAGCGCTCAGGCGCAGAAGATCTGCGTCCATGTCGGCGTGAGCGCCGTTGTCGATGTGGCTGACCAATCCTGGCTTGGGCCAGGTTTCCACCTCCAGGATGAGCGCTCGGGCGGCATGCCGCCCGATCAGCGCGGGATCGCAATGCTTGACGGCGACGGGGTGTGGTTTGGCCAGCAACGGAAACGTCATGCGAACAGCGCCTCCCGCGCAATAAGGGCCGATCCGGTATGGGATTTAACCAGGAGCTCCGGATTTCCCGACAGCCATTCCCGCCATTGCACGGCTGTACCGCACGGCGTGATCAATTCGGCGTCGATACGCATCGGCGCGCGTTCGGCAACATCGGTCAGTAAAGCCGTCACTCGCCTTGCATCTGCGTCCGAGCCACACTCGACCAGAAGATCGAGATCGGAAGTATCGGCCAGATAGGAAAGGCCGGTCAGGTATTGCCAAGCCAGACTTCCGAAACAGCGACAAGAGGGGGCTGACTCCAGAAGGGTGCCAATGGCCTGACACCATCGCGCCGGCGCCGCGGCCAGCGCATCCCTTAATAGAGGAGGAGGTGTCGTCCGTATCACGGCAGCGGGCGGGCAGGCGAGAGCAAGCCGTTTGCGTCCCATATTTGGAGGAAGGGGAAGCCCCAAGGATATGATATCCGCCGCGTCGCTGCATGTCCGACGACGGAAGATTGCCGGTCGTCCCAACGCCGCCCATGCCAGCACATCGGGCTCCATTTCGCCCTGGACTTGCCCACGCAGCAAGCCCGGCCACGCTTCGGAGCGCACATAGACAAGATCGTGGCGGCGGAGGGCGGCGACATCAGTCATGGAGCAAAGCCAGCCGCTCTACCTCGGCCGCGATCATCGCAGCCTTCGGCCGGCCGCCGCGATCGGCGCCCAATTGCGCGCGCAGATCACGCGAAACAGGCCGGGCAAGAAGTGCGGCAAGCTGGGCGTTCAACGAGGCCGCCGGATCCCAGACTTCCGCTACGGCGCCGGTGGCAAGAAGATTATCGAGGCCGGGCGCGAAGACGGGCGTTGTCTCGGCCTTTTCCTTCAGGATGGCAAGCGGCAGCTTGGTTACTCGAGCCATGGATGGCAGGTCCATGACTTCGGGCCAGGCGGTGGGCAAGGCTGCCAGCGATCCGCAGGCCAGCGCGGTGGCAATGAAGGCGCCGGCAGCGCTGCCCCCGTAGAGGAGGCCGACCGTGCGGTGTCCCGCATGCTCCGCCTGCCACAGCGCCTTTGCCAAATGCGCCAGTGCCTCGCTAAGCCCCAGCAGTTCGTCACGCCGGCTCATCCGCTGGCTGCCGGAATCGACCAGGAACAACAGGGGCGAGCTGTCCGGCCGTCGCGCGACGGAAAGGATATGCCCGGCCAGCGCTATCGCCTCGTCGACGCCGGGATAGGTCTTGTCGGCAATGCCGATCAGATCGATCCGGTTCTGCTGGTCCAACCGGCCCCAGCCGGTAACGAGCCCGCCCGCCTGCGCCACTTCATGGCCGGCCGGAAAGAGTGAGGACAGGATATCAGCGAGCTGCATCGGCGCTCTCCCGATGGATATTGGCGGTGGTGAGGAAAGTCCCGATGTCCCGCTCCGGTATTTGCCCGGGGTCCTCAATATGCAGCCGCGCCCATATCTCGGTGGCATCACGGGCATCGCCAAAATGGCGCAATCTATGTTCGAGCCGCGTCTGTTCTGCTTGCAGCACCGTCGGGTCTAAAGTGGCCGGCCGTTGCAGCGCGGCAATCGCGCCGGTGCGGAAGGCGGCGATATCGTCCTCGACGAAGATATCGGCTCCGCCAATCAGGTAGCGATGCTTGCCGCCCATGGTTCGCCAGACGAGCGCCCGATCGCGGGAGTCGAACTCTTCCACGCCTTTGTTCGTTTCGATGACCTCCGGACCGGAGACGGATAGGCGACCCTGCTCGGAAATGACGAGTGCCGAACAGCAGCCGGCAATCAGGCTGCCGCCACCGTAGCAGCCCGCCCGGCCGCCAAGAAGACCGATGACGCGCGCACCCTCGGATCGCGCCTCCAGCACGGCGCGCATGATCTCGGAAATCGCCAGCTCACCGGCATTGGCTTCCTGGAGGCGCACGCCGCCTGTGTCGAAGAGAATGACGATATCCCGCCGCATCTTAGCCGCGGCATGCAGCAGGCCCGTCAGCTTGGCGCCGTGCACCTCGCCGATGGCACCGCCCATGAAGCGCCCTTCCTGGGCGGCCACCAGCACGGGACGGCCGTCAATGCGGCCGGCTCCGACGATGATGCCATCGTCGAACTGCCGGGGTAAATCGAAAAGTGCAAGGTGAGGGCTCGTCTCCCGCCGTTCCGGGCCCAGGAATTCGGTGAAGCTGTCGGCGTCGAGCAGATGCAGCAGCCGACCGCGGGTGGACTCTTCATACCAGCTTCGGCGCGGCGTGCGAGGATCGGTCATTCTGGCTTCTCCATCAGCCGCACACCCTGGGCCAGGCGCAGCGCCACCATATCCGGCCGGGCGCCGCCGTCATTAATCGTGATGCGCAGACCGCCGGCGGCAGAGCGTGCCGCGAAATCTTCGGTAACCGCTGCCCACAGCTCGGCGAAACCATGGGCCGGCGTTGCGATCTCGATAACGCAACGGTCCGGCGCCTCCCGCCGTTCAAGCAATATTTCGAGGTTGCCCGACGCGACGACGCCCACCAGGGCGAGGGCGCGGGTCCCGCCGGTCTGTGCCGATTTCAATTTGTAAAGCAGATTTTCCATGGCGGTGGCCTACCAATTGCGAAACCGGGAAGGCGGCCTGTAGAGGCCGCCAGAGGCGAGCATCAGATCCTTGATGGAATGCGCAGCCAGCAGACTGCGATCGGCATCCAGGGGATCAATTCCAAGGTCTTCGGGACGCTGGATGACCTTGCGCTGACGTAGGTGCTCCACCATCTTGCGGTCTCGGGCGCGACCGACTTCGGTGTAACCGGCCACGCCGCGGATCGCCTGTTCCCGCTCGTCCCTGTCCCGGCACAACAGCAGATTGGCGATCCCCTCTTCCGTCACGATATGGGTCACGTCGTCACCGTAAACCATCACGGGAGCCAGATCGAGCCGTAGCTTGTCGGCCAGATCCAGGGCGCCCAGACGCTCGACGAACATCGGCACCATGCCATCGCCGAAGGTTTCGCCGATCTGGACGACCAGCTTGCGTCCTCGGCGCAGGGCGGGGGTGGCGGCAGAGGGGTCGGCTTCCCGGCCGGCGCGCAGCCAGGCGTCGCTCGGATGGCGCCGACCCCGCGCGTCCGATCCCATATTGGGGGCGCCGCCGAAACCGGCGACCCTGTTGCCGGTCACGGTCGAACTGTTGCCGGCAAGGTCGATCTGCAAGGTCGAGCCGATGAACATGTCGCAGGCATACAGTCCGGCGGTCTGGCAGAAGGCGCGGTTGGAACGCAACGAGCCGTCAGGTCCGGTGAAAAAAATGTCGGGGCGAGCCCGCATATAGTCTTCCATGCCCACTTCGGAGCCGAAGGAATGGATCTGCTCCACCCATCCGGCCTCGATGGCGGGGATCAGGGTGGGATGAGGGTTCAGCGCCCAATGCGTGCAGACCTTGCCCTTCAATCCCAGCCGTTCACCGTAAGTCGGCAGCAGCAGCTCTATGGCCGCGGTATTGAAGCCGATGCCATGGTTCAGGCGGCGCACGCCATAGGGCATATAGAGCCCCTTGATCGCCAGCATTGCCGTCAGGATTTGCGTTTCGGTAATCGCCGCCGGATCGCGCGTGAACAGCGGCTCCACATAAAAGGGTCGCTTGGCATCCACGACGAAATGAACCTGGTCGGCAGGAATGTCGACGCGCGGCACGCGATCGACGATCTCGCCCACCTGCGCGACGACCAGCCCCTTACCGAAGCTCGTCGCCTCCACGACCGTTGGCGTGTCTTCCGTATTCGGCCCGGTGTAGAGGTTTCCCTCTCTGTCCGCGCTGACCGCGGCGATAAGCGCCACCTGTGGCGTCAGATCGATAAAATAGCGGGCGAAGAGCTCCAGATAGGTGTGAACGGCACCCACTTCGATCTGGCCCCCGAACATCATGCGAGCGATGCGGGCCGATTGCGGGCCGGAATAGGAAAAATCGAGCCGCCGGGCGATGCCGCTTTCGAAAATATCGAGATGCTCCGGCAGGACCACACCCGACTGCACCATATGCAGGTCGTGTATTTTGGCAACATCGACTTCAGACAGCGCCTTGGCCAGCAGGTCGGCCTGCTTCTGGTTGTCGCCCTCAAGGCAAACACGATCCCCGGGCTTCAGGATCGCTTCCAGGAAAGCGACGAGGCGCTGCGGGTCGACAAGCTTGCCGGCAGCGAGGCGCTGGCCGGCTTCCAGACGTGCCAGCCTGTCGCGGCCCTTTGTATTCCAATCAAGCATTTGATTGCCCTTTGTATGCGCAAGAGCGTGTTTCTAGAAATATAATGTACACACAATTGCGAAAAACCGCAACAACGTGTATTTTAAAATCGTCATGCGGTTTATCTGTATGCATTGGAGGAGGAAAAATGGTGGCCTTGTATTTCTATCGAAGCGCGTGCGGGGAGGATCGCTCATGATGATCTCCGGTGTCGCTATGCTTGCCCTTTGCACCCTCTTGGGGAGCGTCCTCGGGGATCTCCTGGGGGTGGCGCTTGGCGTGAAGGCGAATGTCGGCGGTGTCGGCATTGCCATGATCCTGCTCATTGCCACGCGGCTGTGGCTGAGCAGACGGGGCTTGCTGACGCTTCCGCTCAAACTCGGCGTCGAGTTCTGGGGCGCTCTCTATATTCCGATCGTCGTTGCCATGGCGGCTCAGCAGAACGTGCTGGTGGCTGCACGCAGCGGTCCGCTGGTGTTGATTGCCGGGATCGTGACGGTTTTCGTTTGCTTCGCGACCGTCGCGCTGATGAGCCGTATCGGCGAGAGAGGCGAAACGATGGATGAAATCGAAGCGAAGGCCAGGGGCGAGCTTGCCACCTCCGGCAACGCGGCCTGAGGGAGGCTTCCATGGAGATCCTGAAACACAGCCTGACCGCCAACAGCCTGCTCACCGCGTTTGCGATCGTTGGATTGGTGATGTGGCTGTCGAATGCCATCTCGAAACATGTCCTGTTCGGCCGCGTCCACGGCTCGGCCATCGCAATCGTCCTGGGGCTTGCCGCCGCCTTTGCGGCTGGTCTGTGGACCGGAGGCGAGAAAGGAGTGGTGGATATTCCCATCCTCAGCGGCATCGGCCTGATGGGCGGAGCCATGCTGCGCGATTTCGCCATCGTCGCCACGGCCTTCGAGGTTGATGTCAGCCAGGCACGCAAGGCCGGCGCTGTCGGTGCGCTTGCCCTTGGCCTCGGCACGGTTCTTCCGTTCATTGTCGGCTCGTTACTCGCCGTCGCCTTCGGCTATACGGATGCCGTATCCATAACGACGATCGGCGCCGGTGCCGTTACCTACATCGTGGGACCAGTGACGGGAGCCGCTTTGGGCGCAAGCTCGGCCGTGATCGCGCTGTCCATCGCCACCGGTGTTTTCAAGGCTGTCCTTGTCATGGTCGGAACACCGATTGTCGCCAAGGCGATCGGTCTCGACAATCCCCGCAGCGCCATGGTGTTCGGCGGCCTGATGGGAACCGTCAGCGGCGTGTCGGGCGGCCTGGCGGCGACCGATCGTCGGCTCGTTCCCTATGGCGCATTGACGGCGACGTTTCATACGGGGCTGGGCTGCCTTGTTGCACCTTCGATCCTTTATCTCGCCGTCAGGGCGATTGCAGGGGGCTGAGGGTGCGATGAACATGCAGCACGCGGCTTGATATTGCATGGTGATTGCTATCTGTCGAATTGGATGGTGTAAAACTGAATGGTTTCCCGCCAAATCGGAAGCAAGGTTTGAAATGACGGAATTTGACGAAGCTGGATCGATCGGTCAGCGCATTAAACTCGTGCTGATGGATGAGATTTCCTCCGGTGCCATAAGGCCTGGCACGAGTTTGGACGAAGCAACGCTGAGCAGCCGCTTTGGCGCTTCCCGCACGCCGGTGAGGGAGGCTCTGCGCCAGCTGGAGGCGATCGGCCTGGTTGAGATTCGCCCGCGACGCGGCGCAACGGTTCTGCCATTGACCTTGCCGCGGCTGATGGAGATGTTCGAAGTAACCGCCGAGATGGAATGCATGTGCGTCCGTCTGGCAACGCATCGGATAACGGGTATGGAACGCGCGGTTCTGGCGGACATTCACGAGCGCTCCGAACTCGCAGCGAAGGCGGACGACTTCGAGCAATATGACAAGCTCAATTTGTCCTTCCACGAAGCTTTGTATCGCAGTGCGCATAACGAGTTTCTGTTCGATGAACTGATGCGGCTTCGTGCAAGGCTCCTGCCATTCCGCAGAACGCAGCTGCGTCAACCGCAGCGATTGTCAGCTTCATTTCATGAGCACGAGGCGATCCTGCGCGCGATGATGCGCGGCGATGCGGCGGAAGCGGCCTTGATCATGCGCGAGCACATGCTGAATGCGGCTTTGGCATTGGCGCGCTACATGGAAATCGGTGAGGAAGCCGCATAAAGGCGGCATCCGGCAAGCGCGCACAATAAGCGGCTTGGAACGTCACAGCACTATCCTGATGTGTTGAATAGTGCTGTGTATCACTTTGTCAGAGCGGTCTGACGTTTTCCGCCTTCGACTTGCCGGTCTTACGATCCTGGCCGAGATCATAGGAAACGGATTGGCCCTCTTTGAGCACATCGCCATATTGCAGGGCGGAGACATGCACGAATACGTCAGCTCCTCCCGATTCCGGCGCGATGAAGCCGAAGCCCTTGTCGGTGTTGAAAAACTTAACTTTACCAGTCGGCATGCCATTCCCCCGTGTCTGTACAGTTTGATTGCGACGGCAACCTAGCGGTCAGTCGGCGCCAGATCAAGCGGGTCGGATGCAACAAGGTTCAGCTGGCCGTGAGCTGCCGACGAAAGCCGGCATGAGCAGGCTTCCTGTCGATTGAAGCGATGTCGGGCGGCCTGATGCCGGAACCCGTGTCTGCAACAGTGACCAAGCCGCTCAGCATCGTCCGCGCGATGTCGGGCGCAATGTGATGCGGCATGTGGCCGACATCGTTCAGCAGCTTGATGATAGGGGCGGGATGTTTTCTCCGGATCCATTCCAGGTGCCAGGCGGGATCGATAATCCTATCGGCGAGCCCGAACAGGACCGATATCGGCAAGTCCGCGGGGAGCATCGTCAGACGCTGCATATCGCTATTGAATGCCCGAAGCTCGTCCGCCATGGACCGGATCGAAATCGGGTTGAGCAGATGATGTGCAGGCAAATTTGCAAGCGTGGCAGGGACGGGGTTCGGATAGGACGAGGCTTGAAGTCCCCGTTCGACAAAATATCCGGGCCAGCGGCTGATCACCTGCTGGTAAAATAAAGCGCCGATCATCGGAGCTGAGGCGGCTCTGAGCGTGATCAGCGGCTTGAACGGAACCGGCCGGCAGCAGGGAGAGATCAGCAGCAGGCCACTCACTAGGTCTCGCCTTCGCGCGGCAAGATGGAGAGCAGGCGCGCATCCTATCGAATGCGCCACTATGATGACGTTTCTAATGTCGAGGAACTCGAGGAGACGCTCGAGCCAGACCGATTGCCCGAACCCTCCGCGCTCGCCCTCCGGCAAGGGAGTGCTATGGCCATAACCAGGGCGGTCGACCGCAATCAGCCGATATGCGCTGTTCTCAAAGGGAAGAAGAACTTCCTGGGCGAGACTGCCGCATCCGTGCAAAACGACGACGGGACGCCCCGCGACATCGCCACTTTCCAAGATGTGGACTTGAGCGGAGTCGAATTGAAGAATTTTACCAGTACGAACAATGGCGTGCTGCGTTTTCATTTGCCTCAAACGTAACGTCTCCGAAATTGTTCCACCCTCCGTTTTCGACCCTGGTAACTTCGCCGAAATATCGCGCATTGGCCAGAAAGTAGGTTTTCCGTCAAACAAGATGGAAGATACAACCGGCATGGAAGCTTCACCGATGATGACGGTGGTAGAACCTGTCTGTTTCGGTGGGATTCAACCCGATAATAAATCGGCCTGCGCCGTTTATACTCAAAAAGGATGATGCGACATTTGAAGGTATTCTATGGTAAAACATAGATATGCCTGGAGGGTGCGATGTCGTATCTACGTCACGCCGCAACCATCGCGTTGAGCGTCATGCTGCTCGCGCCATTGTCTTCGAGAGGCGCCGAGAAGGTCGGTCAGGCGGTGCTGATTAAAACCGAAGTTACGGGCGAAGGCGGTCCGCTTGCGGTCGACGATCCCGTGCATCGGGATGAGCGAATTCGCACCTCCCTTTCGGGTCTTGGACAGTTCACCTTTCAAGATGGCACGAAGCTGGCTGTGGGAGCCGGCTCCTCTGTTGTCATCGATAAATTCGTCTACGACGACTCAGGCTCCGTCAAAAAGCTGACCGTCAATGCGGCCAAGGGCACTTTTCGCTGGATGAGTGGAAATTCGAACCACGCGGCCTACCAGATCGTAACTCCGGCCGGGACGATCGGCGTGCGCGGCACGGTATTCGATTTCTATGTCGGGGCCAATGGCACCACGGCGGTCGTTCTGTTGAGCGGCGCCGCGCAATTCTGCGGTGCCGGCGGATGCAGGCAGTTGAAGCAGCAATGCGACTGCGTCGTTGCAAAACGCAACGGTCAGATCAGCGATCCGCGCCGGGTCAACCGCGATATCCTCAAAACCCTGGGCAACCAGAAAGCTTTGCCGTTCCTGTCCGGCGATCAGCAACTTTCGGGACGAATGGGCTTTGCCGGCGGCGGCTGCGGTCTGTCGACGGCGATGAGAGATCGGCCTAATGGCATATCTCCACGCAGCGCTCCGGCGAATAATCCTGCACCGGCACCGCACGATACGCCTAGCCCACCCAGCCCCCAGGAATCGCCGCACGCCGAGGCGCCCGCAGCACCGCACGAAACTCCCAGCACGCCGGATATCTCAAATCCGCCAAGCCCGCCCGATAAATCAGGCAAACCGCATGAGCACGATGACGACGAAGGCGAGCATCACGATCACCATGAACATCACAACCATCATGGCAGAGGTGACCACGGATGGGGTGATCACGACGGAGACGATCAGGACAGCCAAGGAGATGACGGCCATCATGGCGGTCACGGTAACGGGCATCACCATCGATAGTGCTGTACGTGGCGGAGGATGGCTATCAGTCAGCTAGATGTCGGCCGCCTTGTCTGCGGTTTCATCGGCGAAATGTCCGGCTCGGCGCGAAATCTGGCCGTAAAAACCCTGCAATAGTCCTGCTGCTACGGCCCGCGCCTTGAGTTTCGTCGTGCTGATGAGTTTGCGGCTGCTCGTCGACCGTGTTCGGAGAGCGGCGACAAGCTGCCTGTGCGTGGACTGAAGTTCGGCAAATTCGGTGGATCTTTTCAGGCGCGCATCGCCGACCACAGCAAAGAGTTTGGTTCTCATACTCTTACCCTTCAGCGTCAGCGCGCCGGCCTCGAGCAGAGCGCAATCGGGCAGCAGGCTTGCGGTCGGTTCGGATACCAGAATGTCGAAATTGATGTCCTTGCAGGCGGATTCGATACGTGCGGCAATGTTCACGGCGTCCCCGACCGCGGAGTAATTGAACCGTGTCTCGGCCCCCATATTGCCGACGCATGCGAGCCCCGTATGTATGCCGATCCCTATCCCGACCCGCCGCTCGTCTCCGAAACCGAATGCATCGATCTTGTTGAGGCGGGCGAGCGTTTCCCGCATGCCGAGAGCCGCGCGGATCGCCTTGCCGGCATGATCGGAGACATCGACGGGAGCGTTCCAGAAGGCCATGATCGAGTCGCCGATGAACTTGTCGAGCGTGCCGTCATTGGCGATGACATGGTAGCTCAGTGCATCGAGCAGCGTGTTCAGAAACGCAACGACGGCGCTCGGGGTCATCTCCTCGCTGATCTGGGTGAAGTTTCGCACATCGACGAACATGACCGTCAGCTCGCGTTCATCTCCTCCGAGGCGCAGGGCATTGCGCGTATGCTCGATGCGATGGAGCAGGGACGGCGAGAGATAGTGGCCGAAAGCCCGCCGCACGTCGCGACGTTCCCGATCGGTCACGAGAAAGCGGAATGCCGTCGCGGCGAAATGCGTGATCGATCCGGCGACGATCGGTGCCAGCGGGTCGAAGAGGAAGCCCCCATACAAGAAGGCAAGCCAGGAGGCCACAAGAGCAAGGAAGGTAATCAGCAGGCCGCAGGCAAGCGCGACGGCCGGATTGACGAAAGTGGTGAGGATTACCAGAAGGCTGCCCAAGATGGCGATGGACAGGATTTCCAGACCGTCCGCCCAATCCGGCCGGGACAAGAAGCGGCCCGAAAGAACCTGCTCAACGATCTGAGCATGGATGGAGACGCCGGGCACGTTCTCGCCAAGGGCCGTCGTGCGGACATCCTGGAGACCTGAGGCAGAGGTTCCGACGAAAACGATGCTGCCTTCGATGGCAGTTTTGATATCGGTAGAGACGTTTCCGGGCGAAAGTACCTTTGCTGCCGAAATATACCGCTCCGTAGTGTCGGGGCTGACATAGAGCCAGAGCTCTCCCGCTGCCGTTACCGGCACGACGAAATCCCCGATTTTCACACGAGCTAGCGTGTTGGGCGTGTTCGGCGCTGCGTCGAGCACGTAGGTGGAGGCCCCTTGTGCGACGCGGAGCGCTTCGAGCGCAAGGCTGGGGTAAAGCTGTTTGCCGTCGCTGAGGAACAGCGGAACCGCGCGCACCACCGCCGATGATGCGCCCGGATTGAGGCTGATATGGCCGAGGCCTGCGGCATTGGCCTGCAATTGCGGCTGCAGCGGCGTCGCGGCCTTGATCGCCGGCGGCGCACTGAAGGGGCTTTCGCCGGTATAGGCAAATCCCGCCTTGATCGGCGGCAGATAGTTCCCTTCGTTGGAGAGGCCGAAGCCCAGAACCACCGGTCTTCCCGATAGCGACTGGGAAAAAATCTCATCATTGTCCGGCAGCTTGCCGAGCAGCGAAGGGTCGATCCCGGTGACATCGCGAACGACATTGCGCGGCGACAGGCGATCGGGCTCAGCGAAAAGGACATCGAAGGCGATGGCGGACGCGCCCATATCGGAAAGCCTGTCCACAAGAGCGGCAATCCGGTTTCGCGGCCAAGGCCATTGACCGAACTCGCGCAAGGACGCCTCGTCTATGTCGACGACGCGGACGGGCTGGTTCTCGAAGGTCCTGGGCACCAGGCGCTGATACTGGTCAAAGGTCAAATCGCGGGCAAGCCTTAGTAACTGAGGATCGCTTGCCCGAAGGATCGTCAGCGCCGTGACGATGGTCAGGCCGATAACGACGCCAATTTGCTGCGCACGCGTCACCATTGCGGCGTCGGTCCCTTTGCCCCGTATTTCCCGGCAATAGTAGCACTTCGGAGAAATGCAAAAATCTATTGTTCTGCTGCTGTGTCGGGAAAGAATATGCTGCCTTGTTCTCGGGAGCGATGCAATGATCAAAGTATCGAGGAGACATGGGGCCGTGCTTTCACGCGGTTGTACGCAGTTCAAGTCTCGCCAAGATTGAGCCGACTCGATTTACTCCTCATCGGGAATATGAGAATCGATGGCGATCGTCTCGAGATTGTTTCGTACGCTCACGACGCCAGGTATGGACAAAACGATAGTTTCCAGGTGGCGCAGCAGCGAAATCGTCTCGACGCGGCCTTCCAGTGTGACAACACCATCGGTGGCACGCACTTCGATGCTGTCGACGTCGACCTTGCCGATCTCTTCCAGTCGATCCGTGATCTGCGCTTCCAACTGGTCGTCGTCAATTCTGTTTGGCGGCAAAGGGGCGGTTGTATCGATCCGGTCCTCGCGTCCAGACGCATCGGCGGTATCCTTTGTAAACCCGGCGCTCGGATCTTCGTCGAAATTGGCCGGGGTGTCGCCATAGCCCGTGTCGTCGGGCCTGGGTTTTAGAGGATCGCCATCGGCATCGGAATATGGCCACCCCTCACGCAGGTCCCGGTCTTCATAGTCGCGATAGTCTTCTTCGCGGGATGACGGATTTGGTTTACGCGGCGCTGTCATGTCGATCTCCTTTCTTATCGGAGTCAAACATGTCTGAAATCAATTTGTTTCATCGCGCCCGCCGCCGCAGCTTGCCGGGCCTTAATCACGACGGGCAGAACGCGGTTCGAAGTTGGGTCGTGTTCATTGTCATGGTTTGTCCTGCGCGTGCCCGATCATCTCGGCCCTATCGATGAAGGCGAAGTTGGTCTAGGACGTTCCCACCCGCTCACGATATGGCGCGTTACTGATCGCTGAGAGGCAGCGAGGCGACCGATCCGCGCCGGATAAGGCTAGTTTTTATGGCGGTGCGCTCCGCGGGCATGCCCTTGCCGTTCAACCGCGAAATCAGCCGTTCGGCCGCCTTCTTGCCCATCTCGTAGACAGGCTGGTCGATAACGGTAATCGGCGGTGTCGTGACGGTCGTCCAGTCGGCATCCAGAAAGGAAATCATCGAGATGTCGCGTGGTATGGACAGCCCGAAGGTCTGCAGAGACTTGAAAACGCGAAGACCGACGAGGCTGTCCGAAGTGATGAGGGCGGTTGGCGGTGCCGCGTCCCGCAGCAGGCGCTCGACGACACCATCCGTCCTTGGCTGGTCGGTGGCGCCGAGCCGCACGTAATACCGAGCCTTCTTTATGCCGGCGTCGGCTTGTTCCTTCAGCACGCCTTCCACCCGTTCGCGCACCGCCGAATTGGAAATGCTGCTGATATCGCCAAGGAATTCATTCTCCGCATCCATGGCGGAGATATAGGCGATCCGACGATGTCCCATATCGAGAAGATGGCGGGTGGCCATCATGGCGGCGTCGAAATCATCGCCCGTGACGGCATCCACGCCGAGTTCCGGAATGCTTCGGTCAAAGAGAACGAGCGGCACGCCGACGCGATGTATGTCCCGAAGATGCTCCATCCGGTCGCAGCGCGCCGGGGTCACGATTAACCCATCGACGCGCTTGCCGATGAGCAGATCCACCGCCGACTTTTCCGCATCGAGCTCCTCGCCGGAATTGGCAATGATCACATTGAAGCCGGCCATGCGCGCGACGTCGCTAATACCCCTGACAGCCAGGCTGAAGAAGGCATTCTCGATATCGCCCACCAAAACGCCGATGATGCCGGATTTGCCTGTCGTCATGCTGCGGGCAAGTTCGTTCGGCCGGTATTCGAGTGCGGCGGCAGCGGCAAGCACCTGCTCGCGAACCTTGTCGCTGACGATGCCATAGCCGCCGAGCACGCGCGCGGCGGTGGCCTTCGAGACATTCGCTGCCCTGGCAACGTCGGCGACGGTCACGGAGCGTTTCGAGGTAAGGGGCTCTTCCATTCAATGACGACTACAAGAGTTGTTGACGGGCGGTCAATCTCAAGTTAACAAATATCACTGAGACCGGTCTCTTTATATATGAGACCGGTCTCTTGTCCAGATAATCTCTCGCCAACCCCGGGCGGGGATGAGGACGCGCATGCATGAGTGCCGATAAGAGCATCCTTCAGAGCGGAGAACGAACATGAACATATCCGGTATATTCTCAGCCATTGCCGCGCCCTTGCGCGCCGGCGTGCTGGCCTATTTCGTTGCAGCAAGCGTCGGCCCGGCGGTCGCTGCCGACAACCCCTATCATCTGATCGATCCCGGCGTTATCAGCGTCGGCACGATGGGAGATTCCAAGCCCTACACCTTCACGACGGCCGATGGGCAATTCACCGGTTTCGATATCGAACTCTTTTTGAACGTCGTCTCCCGCATGGGCTTTCCCAAGGACAAGGTGACGTTTACCGGCCAGGAGTTCTCAGCCTTGCTGCCGTCGGTCGCCAACCAGCGTTTCGACGTCGCCGTCGCGGCGATCGGCACCACCGAGGCACGCAAGAAGACGGTCGATTTCTCGGATGGTTACCTCGCCGGCTATCTCTCGGTTCTGTCCTCCGATGCCTCGATCAAGGATGCGAGCGGTCTCAAGGGCAAGCGCCTCGGCGTCGTACAGGGTACGCTGCAGGAAGTTTATGCCACGAAGAACTTCACTGGCACGGATCTCGTCAAATTCCCGGACAACAATTCGGCCGTGGCGGCATTGAACAACGGTACCATCGACGCACATTTCCTCGATTATGAGGCGGCCAAGCAATATGGCGAGCGTTATCCCACATTGAAGATTGCGGTAAACATTCCGTCTTTCGACGCACCTGCAGGCTTCGTCGTCCACAAGGGCAATGACGCCTTCCGCCTGGCGCTCAACAAGGCGCTGCACGAAGCGATGCAGGACGGCACCTGGAAGACGTTCTATGAGAAGTGGTTCCCCGGCTCGCCGATGCCCGACCAATATCTTCCTAAAAAGTAAGGCTGTGCCGCCGTCCGGCTTGCCGGACGGCGGCATTGAACCGCCTGACGAATTTCATGGGGAATTGAATGGATTGGCTTGAAAATCTCCGTCGCAGCTTCCTCGATTGGGATGCGATGGCAGAAGTCCTGCCGAGTATGATCACGGTCGGACTGAAGAACACACTGATTCTGGCGGCAGCCTCCACCGTGCTCGGCGTCATCATCGGCATGGTGCTGGCCGTTATGGGCATTTCGCAGTCACGTTGGCTGCGCCTGCCGGCGCGCATCTATACCGATATCTTTCGCGGCCTGCCGGCGATCGTGACGATCCTCATCATCGGCCAAGGCTTCGCCCGCATCGGCCGCGAGATCTTCGGTCCGTCGCCGTTTCCGCTTGGCATCATCGCGCTGAGCCTGATCGCCGGCGCCTATATCGGCGAGATCTTTCGATCCGGCATTCAAAGCGTCGAGCGGGGGCAGATGGAAGCCTGCCGCGCGCTCAGCATGAGCTACGGACAGGGCATGCGGCTGATCGTCATTCCGCAGGGCGTGCGGCGTGTCCTGCCGGCCCTCGTCAACCAGTTCATCGGCAACGTCAAGGATTCGAGCCTCGTCTACTTTTTGGGGCTGCTGGCCTCCGAGCGCGAAATTTTTCGCGTCGGCCAGGATCAGGCCGTCGTCACGGGCAATCTCTCGCCTCTGCTGCTCGCTGGCGTCTTCTATCTGGTCATCACCGTTCCGCTGACGCACCTCGTCAACTATATCGACGCGCGTCTGCGTCTCGGGCGTCAGGGCCACAGTTCCGGCGTCACCAGCGGCCTCGTCGAGGTCGGCGAACTGGAAGCGGCATCGGGTACCACGGCGCCTTCCGACGCCGCTGCTCCGCGTTTCAAGGGTGGCGCCGTTCAAATCCGCGATCTCAGCATGTCCTATGGCGATCTCGAAGTGCTGAAGGGCATCGATCTCGATATTGCGAGAGGCACGGTGACCTGCATCATCGGGCCTTCCGGCTCCGGCAAGTCGACACTGCTCCGGTGCCTCAACCGGCTCGTTGAGCCGAAGCGCGGCGATATCGCGCTCGATGGCGAAAGCATTCTGGCGATGAAGCCGGAAAACCTGCGGCGCCGCGTCGGCATGGTGTTCCAGCACTTCAATCTCTTTCCGGATCATACCGCGCTCGAAAACGTCATGCTGTCGCTGACGAAGATCAAGAGGATGCCGAAGGGCGAGGCGCGCCGAATTGCCGAGACCCGCCTTGCGGAAGTCGGCCTTGCCGGGCGTAAGGATCATCGGCCCGCTGGCCTGTCCGGCGGCCAGCAGCAGCGCGTTGCCATTGCCCGCGCGCTCGCCATGGATCCGGAGGTCGTTCTCTTCGACGAGGTCACGAGCGCGCTCGATCCGGAATTGGTGAAGGGGGTGCTCGACCTGATGGCCAATCTCGGGCGCCAGGGGATGACCATGGCGGTCGTCACGCACGAGATGGGATTTGCCCGCAAGGTCGCCGATCAGGTCGTGTTCATGGATGAAGGCCGTATCGTCGAAGCGGGCCCGCCGGAGCAGATCTTCGACATTCCGCAAAGCGAACGGCTGAAGCGTTTCCTCGCCGAGGTTCTTTGACAACAGGGTCGGCGGCGGCTTCCGCCGGCTTCTTGATCGCAACACCCACCACTGACAAGGTTTTCCAACATGCATGCTCCCACTCGTCCTTCGAAAGTTATTGTCGTCGGCGGCGGTATCTTCGGGGTCTCCACGGCCGTTCATCTTGCGCGGCTCGGCATTCAAACAACACTTATCAATGATGGCCCGTTGGCGAATGGCGCATCCGGCCGCTCGCTCGCCTGGCTCAATTCGGCCCGGCGTCGTTCCGACGCCTATCATCGACTACGCCTGGCCGGCATCGACCGCTATCGCACGTTAGCAGCCAAATATCCGGATGCGGCCTGGCTGCGCTTCGATGGCGGCCTGACCTGGGATGCGGATGATGCCGGCAATGATATTGCCGCGGTTTTCGATTACGAGCGTGACCTTGGCTATCATGCGCAACTGCTGATGCCGGATCAGGTTGCCAGGATTACGCCCGGCGTTGATGCCCGCTCGGTGACCAGACAGGGAGCGATCTTCAATCCGGGCGAGGGCTGGGTCGATCTGCCGTCCCTGATCGGGATTCTTGCCGAAGAATTCCGCGCATTGGGCGGCAAAATCGTCACTGATGCCGGCCGGGCGACGGTCGATGTACACGAAGGCCGTGCCCGTGGCGTCAGGACAGCGAACGGCGCCCATTGGTCGGCCGATGCCGTGCTGCTGGCCACCGGTGGCGACGTGCCGACGATCGTTGCCGAGGCCGGCCAGCATATCGGCGATGATACGCCGATCGCACTTCTCGTCAGGACGAAGCCGATCAAGCACCCGCTGAAGGCGGTGCTGAACACGCCGCGCGTCGCCATTCGTCCAACTCCGGACGGCGCCTTCGCCCTGGATTCGGCATGGTCGGAAGAGGAGGTCGTCGTGAAGGGCGACGGCAGTTATGAGATCAGTCCCTCGACTCTTGAAGGCTTGTTGATGGAGGCTTCAAAGGTGCTGGAAGGCAACCCGACCCTCGAGATCGGCGACTACGGCATCGGCCCCAAACCAATCCCGGGCGATGGCGAGCCCGTTTTCGGCGAATTGCAGGCGATACCGGGCTATTTCGTCGCCTTCAGCCATAGCGGCGCCACGCTCGGCCTGATCGCGGGCGAGCTGCTTGCCGACGAGATCGCCACCGGCAGACGGCACCCCCTTCTGGCTTCCTTCCGGCCGGAACGCTTTGCCAGATAGCTTGATAAGAGACGATGCGGACCTCGCTTCGAAAAGCGAGGTTCGCCATTCGGTGCGTGTGACAGGATGATCCTGTCCCTGTCCGGCTAATTGACTTCGTCGGCGATGAAGCCGCCGATCTGTTGTTTCCATAGCCGCGCAAACAGGCCATCCTGCTGCACCAATTCCTCCGGTTTGCCTTCTTCCACAATCCTCCCGCCATCGAGCACGACGATCCGGTCCATCCTAGCGATGGTCGAAAGGCGATGCGCAATGGCGATGACGGTTTTTCCCTCCATTACCAGGGCGAGCTTTTCCTGTATGGCGGCCTCGGATTCGCTATCGAGAGCCGAGGTCGCTTCGTCCAGCACCAGGATCGGTGCATCCTTCAACAGGACGCGCGCGATTGCGACGCGCTGGCGTTGACCGCCTGATAGCTTGATGCCGCGGTCGCCGACGAAAGCATCGAAGCCCTTGCGGCCTTCGCTATCGGCAAGATCGGCGATGAAGCCATCGGCGCTCGCCAACTTCGTCACCCTTTCGACCTCTTCCTGCGCCGCCTCCGGCCGGCCGTAGCGGATATTGTCACCGACGGAACGATGCAGCAGCGCGACATCCTGGGCTATGACTCCGATCGCGCGGCGAAGGCTTGCCTGCGTCACCGCCCGGATATCCTGCCCGTCGATCCGGATCGCGCCGTCCTTGATATCGTAGAAGCGCAGGAGCAGGTTGGCGAGCGTCGTCTTGCCGGCACCCGATAGACCGACCAGTCCGACCTTCTCGCCCGGCCGAACCGTCAGCGACAGATCGTTGATAACAGGTTTGCCGGACTTGTAGGCGAAACGGACGTTTTCAAAGCGGATCTCGCCCCGATCGACCACCAGCTCCGCCGCGTCGGGCTGGTCGATGATGGTCGGAGGCGTCGTCATGACCGGCATCGCGTCCTTGATGGTACCGATCGCCTGGAAGATCTGCTGGCCCATCTGCAGGAACGTGAATGTGTGTCCGGAGAAGCGGTTGAGAACATAAACGGCGGCGGTGAATTCGCCGATTGTGACGAAGCCATCCACGAGCCCGGTAAAGCCGATCGACAGGATTGCCAGCCAGTGCATCATGTTGAGAACGACGACGATGACCTCAGCGGTACGGTAGATGCGTTGTTCGCTCTGCTGAGCTTCGATCGCCTTGCCGATTATGCCTCTGATCGCACCGGCCTCGCTGTCTTCCGCGGCAAATTGCTTGACCATTTGCATATTGGCATAGAGATCGGTGATGGCGCCGGATATCAGGCTGCGACGCTTGGCCGAGCGGCGTGAGCGCTCGGTGAAGACGGGCGCCAGCCTGACGGCGAGAAGCACGTTGAGCGTGATCCAAACGATGGACGGAAGGGCGAGCTGCCAGGAGAGCGCGCCCAGAAGGATGACGGAGCCGGCCATCTGCATGATAAAGCGCGGGATGGATTGGAAGGCCGAAATGACCTGTTGCTGCACGGCTGACGCTACCTGCTGCAGGCGCGAGGCGACCTGGCCGGCATAGAGATCGTGGAAGAAGGCGAGGTCCTGCCGCTCCACCGCCCTATGGCCCTGCCATTGAATGGCGGCCGGCATGCCGATGCCAAGCGTATGCGAGGTCAGCGTATTGACGAGGAAAGAGCCGATCGGGATGCAAGGAAAAAGCATTAGACCGAGGAAGGTCAGCAGCATCCGGTCGTTCTGCAGGAAAGCGGCAGCACCCTGCTGCGTGACGCCATCAACAATGACGGACAAGCCCCAAACGATGGTCAAGCTCATGACTTCAATCGCCATGGTGCAGAGGACGAGCGCGATCAGCACGCCGCGGAACATCGAGATGAAATGCCAGAGAACGGCAATAGGCCCTTTCGACGGCAGGGGCCGATAGGGGATGTCGAGCGGCTGGATCAGCCTTTCGAAGGGACGGTAGATCGTATCTGAAATAGACATGCGCCGCTCGCGTGATGGAATCAGGAAGGCGAGAAAGAAGTCAGATATGCGGGGCGGCATAGGATCACCATCCAGCTGCAATCTCAACTAGAAATCCCAAAATCGCGCCGATCTGTTATCGTTGGCGACCGGCTTGCATGCCGTAGCCCCTGAGGCTCTCAGTTCGCTCCACCCCGGTTCGACACCTCAAGCTCTCGCAGGAGTGGCTGGATAAGTTCGCCATCACCCGAAACCGATATCGCTGTACCCCTTTCCTCGAGGGAATTCCGCAATAGGTATTGTAGAGCGCAATCAGCGGGATTCGATATGGACGAAATGGGCGAACAGCTTCTGCACCTTTGTGCTACCAGCTCGACACTCATCGCAGCCTATGATGCTGAGGACCGGCTGCGCTACGCGAACCATGCCTTCCGCTCGGCCTATTTCATCGATCCCGGTGAGGCGCCGCTTTGGCCGGATCTGATGCGGCGCAACTTCGAACTCGGGCGCGGCACGGTCATTCGTACGGCCGATTTCGATGGGTGGCTACGGTCGACGCAGTCGCGGCGCGGCAAGATCGGCTATCGAGCTTTCGAGACCGATTTGGCCGACGGCCGCTGGCTTTGGATGACCGAGACCGTGCAGAAGAATGGCTGGATGCTGTGCGTTGCAAGCGACATCACGACATTGCGCGCCGAAAGCCGGAGTGTCCGCCAAGATCGCGACCAAGCGATCAAGGCTTCACAAACCGACGAGCTGACAGGCATCGCCAACCGCCGTTTCGTCATGGCGCGCATAGACGACATGCTGATTGGTGCGCGGAATGGTAGCATCGGATGCCTTGCCTTGTTCGATATCGACAATTTCAAATCGATCAACGATAGGCTCGGTCATCACGCCGGAGATCTTGTTTTGCGGGATTTTGCTCATCGGCTTCACCAGCATGTGCGACGCACCGATTGTTTCGGGCGGGTCGGAGGCGAGGAGTTCGCGCTCGTCATGCCGGGGACGGAGTTGCAGGATGCAATCGAGTGCATAGAGCGGATGTTGACGACGATCCGGTTTTCCCGGCCGCTTATCGACTCTCCTGATTTCGGCTACACCTGTTCGGCCGGCATTGCTGCCTGCTTTGAAACAGAGAGCGCGCCGGATCTGTACCGTCGCGCCGACCAGGCTCTCTATTCGGCCAAGCTCAGCGGCCGCGATCGCGTTCGCGCGGCCTGAAACCTTGGGCACACGCCGGCCACATTGCCTTCGACCAGATGACCGGGGCTGTTTTTGCGTGCTGTGCAGAAGCTGAACCGCTTTGAAGGATGGGCATGTGCGACTATGTTAAAAGCCGAGGCTTCTGTCGGCATTGCTAATCTTCCGGCCTCGCTCCTCAGCGAGCGTCCCGGTAAGGCAACAACTTGGAGCGACCGGCTCATCTTGGTTTCCATCATGGGGTGACCGGCCCATATGGTGAAGCCAGCTATTCGTGATCGCCAAGGCGAGCTTCAATGGCATTCATCTGCTCGATTTCCCGGCGCTGGCCTTGCGAGATTTCGGAACAGAGCCTGACAAGTTCCGAATCTTCGAGAGATGCCTCCCTGCACATGAGGATCGCACCGGAATGATGCGGTACCATGGAGGCGATGAACTGGCGATCGCCTATAAGGGCCTGGGTGCGAGTGCCGGCGAAGGCGGCTACGAACAGGATCACGAGTAGGACGTGAATTCCGATGTTCAGCCTCTTGTTCTTGTACATGCTTCCCATAGTCGCGAGCATGATGATGCCCATTGGAGCCACCATTGTCAGCGCCATGTAGAGCATGTTGAAATTGTTCCGGAAATCGTTCCAGCCGTCGATCATCGAGAACATGACGAAATACATGACGATCAGGCTGAGAAGCATATTGACGGCGAACATGGCATAGGGATGCCTGTTCATCCCGACATGTCCCGCATGGTCGTGATCGCGCATTGTGGCCTTCCTTCGGATCTCGGGCACGGCCGGGATGTAGCGAGTTTTCGGGGTCGGCGGTGCCAATCTTTTTGGGAGCGTATCCCGCCTTAACATTGTTTGGCCTGTTTGGTTCCTGATATCGCCGAATTGCAGAAGCAGGGCACCACCTGGTAGCCTGCCAGCCCTGACGTCACCCCAATTGCGCGAGTGATGTGATCGGTGGCCGCGCCACGCTCGGCTGGTGCCCGGGAACAATTCGGCATGCGGTGAAGTTCTGACGCATGCCAAAGATTCAAACACAGCATCTCTGCATCGGCTACGAGATCTGGCGCCGTGCCGCCATCTCGAAGCAAGCACGGGATTGACCGATGCCGACAGATCCTCCCATTCGTATGGTGGCCACCGATCTCCTCGAAATTGGTTTCGGGGAAAGCGGGCCTCAAGGCGGGCCGGTGATCTTGCTGCTGCACGGCTGGCCCGACGATCCACTGAGCTGGGCGGGGGTAGCGAAGCATCTGAACGCCGCCGGATTTAGGACTGTTGCACCCTGGCTCAGGGGTTTCGGCCCGACCTGCTTCCGCATCGCAGAGACAATTCGTGACGGCAGCGCCGAGGCCATGGCTCAGGACGCTCTCGATCTGATGGACCGTCTCGGGGCAGATCGCTTCGCTGTAGCCGGTCACGACTGGGGCGCCCGCATCGGCTACGCATTGGCCGCGCTCGTCCCGGACCGCCTGCAAGCGCTCGTCGCGCTGTCGCTACCCTATTCGCCCAAGGGCGCCTTTCCGATACCGCCTTTCCGGCAATCCCGAGCCTGGTGGTATCAGTGGTTCATGGCCGTCGATCGAGGCGCCGAGGCGGTCGCCCGCGATCCCAAGGGCTTCGCCCGCCTTCAATGGGAGACCTGGAGCCCGCCGGGATGGTTCGACGAGGCCGAGTTCGAAGCGACGGCAGGAAGCTTCGACAATCCCGATTGGCTCGCCATCACCCTGAATAGCTACCGCAGCCGCTGGCGCGATGAACCGCGCGATCCGCGCTACGACGATCTGCGCAAGCGGATCGCCGAGGTGGAGAGACTGAGCGTCCCGACGCTGATGATCCAGGGTGAAGCCGACGGAACGGTGCTGATGGAAAGCTCCGAAGGCAAGGACCGCTACTTCGGCGGCGGCTACCATCGTGTCGTCCTAAATGGAGTGGGGCATTTTCCTACCCGAGAGGCACCTGCCAAGGTGGCCGCTGCGATCATCTCCCATCTAAAGCAGGTCGAAACTGGGGGATCTGAGCCGGGTTTCTAGCGTGGGTAGTGGCGCCCTCGTCGGCGATAAAAACATCGAGTAACTCTCCTGCGGACAGGAGGAGAGCGGTAATGACAGGTGGTCTGGCATGCGGTGCGAGGCTCCCCCGTCGAGCCATCTGCGGTGGGATTTAACTCAGGCGAGTCTCGATCGCCAAGCGGCAACACATTCGTTTGACGGCTTGCATGACGATATTGATCGCGGCGCCCGACGGCGCCAAACGACAGGAGCTTATGCGATGCGTTCCTCCTTGGCAGCTACTGCCATTATCCTTGCGGCACTCTTCGTCCCCGCCTTCGCACAAGAGCAGCAGCCCGCGATCTCTGTCGAAACGACGCGGCACGTGGGTTTGCCGCAGGGCTTCGAAACGCAGTTCTCGCATCACTATGCCGATGCGAACGGCGTTCGGCTTCACTATGTCATGGGCGGCGCAGCAAATGGTCCGCTCGTGGTACTGCTGCATGGCTGGCCGCAGACCTGGTATACATGGCGGAACATCATGCCGTCGCTGGCAAAGGCCGGCTACCGCGTTGTCGCTGTGGACTATCGTGGTGCGGGTGAATCCGAAAAACCGCTCGCCGGTTATGATAAGGCGACTATGGCCGCCGATATTCGCGCTCTGATCGACGGGCTCGGCGCAACGAAAGTCCATCTGGTCGGGCGCGATATCGGCGTTATGGTCGCCTATGCATACGCGGCGCAGTGGCCGGACGAGGTTGCCAGCATCACGATGCTCGACGTGCCTATTCCGGCCACCGCCGCCTGGAATGAAGCGAAGCACAAGCCCGACCCGGAGCTTTGGCATTTCGGGCTCTTCCAGCAGCGCGACATCGCAGAAATGGTGGTTGCCGGCCATGAATACGCATTCATCCGGGATTTTTATCTGAAGCGTGCCTACAGGCAGGTCGCCGACGAGGACATTGCTGTTTACGCCAAGGCCTATGCCGCTCCCGGAGGGCTCCGTGCCGGCTTCGAGCTCTACCGCGCCTTTCCCGAAGACGAACGCCGTTTCGCCGAATTCGAGAAACGGAAACTGCCGATGCCGATCCTGGCGCTTGCTGGCGACAAGAGCAACGGTTTGACGGAACTTTCCATGGCGAAGGAGCTCGGCACCGACGTGCATGGCGGCGTCGCGCCAGACACCGGCCATTGGCTGCCCGACGAGAATCCGGAATTCCTCACCCAGCAACTGATCGCTTTCTTCGAGCAAATCGGTCGCCGAGCGAAATAGGACTGCTCGGGCCGGCATCCGAAAAGGAGCCGTCGGCTTGCTGCGTGGAACCCAAAACAAAAGGGCCCCGAAGGGCCCTCATAACTGGATAAGCGAAAAGATCAGCGCTGGAGATTGACCAGGACATCCAGCAGGTCGGAGCCCGTCTGGAAGACCTTGGAGTTGGCGGTATAGCTCTTTTGCGCCTGGATCATGTCGGTGAGCTGGCCCGCCAGGTCGACGTTCGAGGCTTCCAGCGAGTTCGACTGGATGTAGCCGAGGCCGTTGCTGTTGGCGAAGCTCGTGACGGTAACGCCGGATTCGGCATTGGCCTGATAGACGTTGCCGCTCATGAGGGTCAGCTTGTCGGGGCTTGCAACGGTTGCCAGTGGGATCTGATAGATCGCCTTCGGATCGCCTTTTGCGTAATTCGCGTAGACGACGCCGTTCTTATCGATGGTGACGCCCGTGACCGCGGCTGCCGCCTGTCCGTTGGTCGAGCCGGTGGAGGCGAAGGCCGCGGCTTTCTGGGTCATCTTGCTCAGATCCATCGCGATCGACCCGGCGGTCTTTGGATCGGTGATGGTGAAGGTGCCGCCGGATGTCATATTTCCGCTTGTATCGAACGTCAGCGTGCTGGTCGCAACGGGGCCAGATGAGTAGGGGAAGGATGAACCGGTACCCGTCGCCGCGTCGGCATTGCGGTAGACGGCGACTTCCCATGTCCCTGACGTCGCCGGAGTTGGCGGGGTGGTGGTGGGATCGGCAGGCTTGGCATCCGCCGTCTTGGTATAATAGATATCATACATGACGGTGTTGCCGAGCTTGTCATAGGCAACGACCGAGCTCTTCTGGGTATTGGTGGTAACGGGCGGCGTACTGCCGGTACCACCAGTCCCCGTGTAGCCGGTGCTCGGCAAGGCCACGGTCGCGCTGGCCGTAACAACCGTAGCACCCGAATTGAGGTTACCGGTAAAGCTGCCCGAGGTTGAGGGGGAGTTCGCAAGACCGTTCTGATTGACGTTGATCGGCACCAGACCGTCGAAACCGTTGACGACGACGGCGGGGGCTCCCGAAGCGTAGGAATAACCCATCAGGGTGTAGCCGGCGGAATTGACGAGATTGCCATTGGCATCCGGCTTAAAGTCGCCTGCGCGCGTCAGAACCGTCGAGCCATCGGCGCCCTGCACGACAAAGAAGCCGGCGCCCCGGATCGACAGGTCGGTGCCCGAAGAGGTCGAAATGGCGTCGCCCTGCTGCGAAACCGAATAGCTGACATTCGTCTCGACGCTACCGGAATTGTAGTTGCCGCCGCCCGAAGGCAGGATCAACGACGAAAAGCTGGCCGTTGCCGACTTGTAGGCCGTCGTGTTGACGTTCGCGATGTTGTCCGACACGGTGCTAAGCTTATTCGCCTGCGCATTCATGCCTGAAACGGACGTTTTCATGCTACCAAAGATGCTCATTGGTTCCTCGCACGTTGCTGATGCCGGTACGATAACCAGAATGACTTGTGTGAAACTGGCTTTTTGCCTGTGCCGCGCGGTTGAAACAACCTCTCCGCGCTATCGGTGGCGCGCTATGCATGGCGTCCTTTTCCGGCAATGGACCGGAGGAAGCCTATTGCGAAGGCAGATGCGGAGCCGGAAAATCGAATACGCGGCTGGTATAGCTTTCGACAAGGGCGCTGAACGGCGTCCCGTTCGGCAGCTTCAGCACGGCGTGATGTTCGAGCAGGAATGGCGGCGGGACAAGAGGCGCTGTTCCGGAGGCCGGCAGCTCGGCACCCGTCTCCCATCCCTCCGGCAGCGGAGACCAAAGCAATTTCGCGGACAGGTTCGTACGGGTGAAATGGAGCGCCTGAACGGCACGGCCGAAGGCGATATCGCTCGTGTTGAGCGCCTTGTTCATCTCGGCCGTCAGTCTCGACGGCACATACCAGTTGTCTGCCTCGGACAGGATGCGGTCACCGCAGGCCAGGCGCACGCGCCGGTAGGCGATGGGTTCATCGGGACCGACGGCAAGCAGTTCCCGGATGGGAGCATCGGCTGGCTTGTCCTGTCCGAGCACCCGCTGAGCGACGATCTTGGAACCCTCCGGTGCGAGCTTGTGAGCGGCGCACCAGCGATCGAGCGTCAGCGTAGCGCTGGCATTGCTGAGGAGATCGGCATTCAAGGTCTCAAGGATTGCCAATGCTTCCAGGCGCGAGGTCGGCGTATCCGGCCATCGAGCCGGGCTGGACATCTCCTGCGCCGCCGCGGTCTGTATGCCGAACGCGATGGCGGCTGAGCCGCCAAGGGCAAGGATGCGAAGCAATGACGAGGATCGGAAAGACATGAGAGGAAAATCCTTGAAACCAACAATGAGACTAACAAATTCCAACAATCGGAGCGCGCGCGTTACAGCTTCGCCGAGGCATAGATGGCAGGAGCATTGCGATTGGCAAGGCCTGACAATGCGCAAGACCTGACAATATGATTGCGGAAGCATGCGGCGTCGGTCTCAAGCCAGGCAATCCGCCGGTATCGGCGCATTGCGGTATGCTTGCGATCCGATCGCGCCGAGGCTCGGAATAGACCCGGCTCGTCTAATCCGCGTTACGGCTGATGTGAATGCTGTAGACGCTTGCCCATTCCTGCGCGACGAAATCGGTCAGCGCGGCGGGGATTTCGACAAGGGCGCTGTGTCGCGCCAGCACGTGAAATCCTCTTGGAAGGGAGCTCGCAATGCGATCGATAATCTTTTCATAATCAACGATCAGCATCTCCCGCCCCACCATGAGGTCAAATAGTGCCGGATTGGTGATCACATGCTCGTTCTCACAGAACCAATAGGAGGAGATCGTCAGATCGGGAAGATAGCCGATCTGCGCCGGCAGGTTTCGTCGCTCGAACCGATAGCGCCCCGGCAGCGCCGCCGCCGACATGAGCTCCTCGCCAAGCAGAAGCTGGGTTTCCGAGGCATCCAAGCCGTGAAGCTCGAGGTTGGGATTATCGGCGAGATAGGCAAAGGCAAGGCTGAAGGCACCGGAGCCGCAGCCGAGATCGCATACCCTTTCATATCCGCGTATCGCCGGTCCGAGATTGGCGAGTGCCCGCAGGCATTTCAGAGAGTTTCGTATTCCGAAAGCGCGGGTGAATGCATCGGCGGAGCGGCTATAGTCAAATATCTCGATCTGTTGCCTGCTTTTGACAGCATTGAGCAAGGCAATGGAGTCGTTGCTTGGACGATATAGATGGTTGCATCTCAGCAGAGTTTCGGAAAAACCTTCGAGATGTTGCGCCTTTACGTCCACATATACCATGCAAGCTTATCCTCGCTAAGGATGTATTCTTTCGTATGATTGGAAGAGAGCATACCCTGAAAGCAATTCCTTCACTCGTCCTCAGTTCTTGATAGCCCACGCTAGTCACAGCTTTATGCACAGACGCCTTTATGCACGAGCGCCCGAACGGCGCCGTTGGCGTTTTGGGCAGGACGACAGGTTTCATCGTCATCGCGTGCCGTCGCCGTGCCAGTTCTGCGAGAGCGGCACCGGAAATCCCTCAAAGGTCTTGAGCGTATCGAGAACGATGGAGGTCTTCACATGCTGCACCGACTCGTGCGGCAAGAGCACGTCGTTGACGAACCGGGAAAGGCCGGCAAGCCCGCGGGTCGCGACCTTCAGGTGATAGTCCATTTCCCCTGTCAGCGCGTAGGCTTCCAGCACTTCCGGCAGCCCGTTGATCAGCTGCGAAAACCGGCGGGCATTGTCCCGGTTATGCGTGGCAAGCGTCACCGAAATCACCACCAGCATGTCCAGGCCCAGCTTCTGGCGATCGAGGTTGGCGTGATAGCTGCGAATATAGCCTTCCGCCTCCAATCTCGTGCGCCGTCGCGAGCACTGCGAGGGCGAAAGTGCGATGCGTTCGCCGAGCTCGTTGTTCGTCAATCTACCGTCTTTCTGCAGTTCGTCGAGAAGGCGGAGGTCCAATTTGTCGAGGGGCTCATCCATTGCGCAAAGCTTTCAAAATACTCACGGATCGTGTATAATATTTTCATTCCGCACTGAGAATGCAAGCACTTTGCGCGCGCTTTGGGCCATACTTTGCATAGTCAAAGTACTGTCTCTGAGGAGGAGAAAATGGGTCCTTTTCCGCATGATGCGCCGCCGTCCGAAATCAGCGCCGACAATCCGGCCGGCACTGACGGCTTCGAATTCGTCGAATTCGCTCACCCCGAGCCGGAGAAACTGCGCGAGCTCTTCACGCGCATGGGCTATGTCGCGGTCGCCAGGCACAAGACAAAGGATATCACCGTCTGGCGCCAGGGTGACATCAACTACATCCTGAATGCTGAGCCCGGCAGCCACGCCGCCCGCTTCATCGCCGATCATGGCCCGGCGGCGCCGTCCATGGCGTGGCGCGTTGTCGACGCCAGGCACGCTTTCGACCATGCCGTCTCCAAGGGTGCTGTTCCCTATGAGGGGAATGACAAGGCGCTCGATGTTCCCGCAATCGTCGGCATCGGCGGCTCGCTGCTCTATTTCGTCGAGACCTACGGCAAGAAGGGATCGGCCTACGATGCCGAATTCGATTGGCTCGGCGAGCGCGATCCGAATCCCGAAGGCGTCGGCTTTTATTACCTCGACCATCTGACCCACAACGTCTTCCGCGGCAACATGGACAAATGGTGGGACTTCTACCGCGATCTGTTCAATTTCAAGCAGATCCACTTCTTCGATATCGACGGGCGCATCACCGGTCTGGTGAGCCGGGCCATCACCTCGCCCTGCGGCAAGATCCGCATTCCGCTGAATGAATCGAAGGACGATACCAGCCAGATCGAGGAGTTCCTGAAGAAATACAAGGGCGAGGGCATCCAGCACATCGCGGTCGGAACGGATGATATCTATCGGGCGACCGACACGCTTGCCGACAACGGCCTGCGTTTCATGCCCGGCCCGCCGGAAACCTATTACGATATGTCCTATGCGCGCGTGAACGGTCACGAAGAACCGATCGAGCGCATGAAGAAACATGGTATCCTCATCGACGGCGAAGGCGTGGTGAATGGCGGCGTGACGAAGATCCTGCTGCAGATCTTCTCCAAGACCGTCATCGGGCCGATCTTCTTCGAGTTCATCCAGCGCAAGGGTGACGAAGGTTTCGGCGAAGGCAACTTCCGCGCGCTGTTCGAGTCGATCGAAGCCGATCAGATCAAACGCGGCGTCATCGGCACGGCCGCCGAGTAATTCTTTCGGGCGGCCTCCGACAAAGCGTGAGGCCGCCTTCAGCTCTCGGGAGGAGTGGAGCGATGGACCAGACGATATCCCAGGCTTCCGACCATCAGGCGACGGCAGCGGAAGCGCTGCAATATATGCCGGGCTTCGGCAATGACTTCGAAACGGAGGCACTTCCCGGTGCTCTGCCGCAGGGACAGAACAGCCCGCAGAAGTGCAATTACGGTCTTTATGCCGAGCAGCTTTCGGGCTCGCCCTTCACGGCGCCGCGCGGAACGAACGAACGGTCGTGGCTCTATCGCATCCGTCCGAGCGTGCGCCACACTCGCCGCTTTTCCAACGCCTCCTATCCGTTCTGGAAATCAGCGCCCTGTCTGGATGATCATTCGCTTCCGCTTGGCCAGCTTCGCTGGGATCCGCTTCCGGCGCCGACCGAGCGGCTGAATTTTCTCGAAGGAATCCGCACGATCACCACCGGTGGCGATGTCCTGACCCAGACCGGCATGGCCGCCCACGCCTATGTCTTCAACGAGGATATGGTCGACGATTACTTCTTCGATGCCGATGGCGAGCTGCTGGTCGTTCCCCAGGTCGGCGCCATCAGGGTATTTACCGAGATGGGCATCATGGATATCGAGCCCCTGGAAATATGCGTCATCCCGCGCGGGATGATGTTCAAGGTGACGCGCAAGGGCGACGAACAGGTCTGGCGCGGCTATATCTGCGAGAATTACGGCGCGAAATTCACGCTGCCGGAGCGCGGGCCGATCGGTGCCAACTGCCTCGCCAATCCGCGAGATTTCAAGACGCCCGCTGCCGCCTTCGAAGACAAGGAAACCCCTTGCCGCGTGCATGTCAAATGGTGCGGCAAGTTCTATGTCACGGAGATCGGTCATTCGCCCCTCGATGTGGTTGCCTGGCATGGCAACTACATCCCCTACAAATACGATCTGCGGACGTTCTCCCCCGTCGGCGCCATCCTGTTCGATCATCCCGATCCGTCGATCTTCACGGTGCTGACCGCACCGACCGAAAGTGCCGGTACCGCAAACGTCGATTTCGTCATCTTCCCGCCGCGCTGGCTGGTTGCCGAACATACGTTCCGCCCACCCTGGTATCATCGCAATATCATGAGTGAATTCATGGGTCTCATCCACGGCCAGTATGATGCGAAGGAAAAGGGCTTCGTGCCCGGAGGTATCAGCCTGCACAATATGATGCTGCCGCATGGGCCGGATGCCTCCGGCTTCGAAAAGGCGTCGAATTCCGAGCTGAAACCCGTGAAACTGGATCACACCATGGCCTTCATGTTCGAAACCCGTTTCCCGCAGCAACTGACGAAATACGCCGCCGAGCTCGAGACGCTGCAGGATGATTACCTGGAGTGCTGGGATGGCCTAGAGCGCCGGTTCGACGGAACACCCGGCATCAAGTGATGACCGGCCGCATATTTTCTGACATCGGAGCCACGATATGAAGCTTGCGACTTTGAAGGACTCCACCAGGGACGGCAGACTTGTCGTCGTCTCGCGTGATCTCACCCGTTGTTCCGAAGTCGGTCACATTGCCCGCAGCCTGCAGGCGGCTCTCGATGATTGGGAGCATGTAGCACCCAGGCTCGCCCTGATCGCGGAGGGTATCGAGACGGGTGCGCAACCGACCATGCGGTTTCACGAACATGATGCCGCCTCGCCGTTGCCGCGCGCCTATCAATGGGCCGACGGCTCGGCCTACGTCAACCATGTGGAACTGGTGCGAAAGGCGCGGGGCGCCGAAATGCCGGCAAGCTTCTGGGTCGATCCGCTGATGTATCAAGGCGGCTCAGACGGCTTTCTGGCGCCGCGCGATCCGATCCTTGCGGCCGATGAAGCCTATGGCGTCGATATGGAGGGCGAGGTTGCCGTCGTCGTCGACGACGTTCGCATGGGCGCCAGTCCGGAGACGGCGCTGCAAGCCATCCGGCTGGTGATGCTCGTCAACGACGTGTCGCTGCGCGGCCTGATCCCGCAGGAGCTGGCAAAGGGTTTCGGGTTCTTCCAGTCCAAACCGGCATCGGCATTTTCGCCGGTCGCCGTCACGCCGGATGAGCTTGGGGAGGCATGGGACGGCGGCAAGCTGCATCTGCCGCTGCTGGTCGCCGTGAACGGCAAGCCTTTCGGCAAGGCAAATGCCGGCATCGACATGACCTTCGACTTCGGCGAGCTGATCGCTCACGCGGCCAAGACCCGCAGCCTTGTCGCCGGCACGATCATCGGTTCGGGAACGGTGTCCAACAAACTCGATGGCGGGCCGGGCAAGCCGATCGAGAATGGCGGCAATGGCTACTCCTGCATTGCCGAGCTTCGCATGATCGAGACGATCGAAACCGGAGCGCCGAAGACGCAGTTCCTGCGGTTCGGCGATCAGGTTCGCATCGAGATGCAGGATCGTACCGGGCACTCGATCTTCGGGGCGATCGAGCAGACCGTCGAAAAATACCTGGGGGCAGA
Organism: Rhizobium aureum; assembly: GCF_030182495.1. NCBI lineage: Bacteria > Pseudomonadati > Pseudomonadota > Alphaproteobacteria > Hyphomicrobiales > Rhizobiaceae > Rhizobium > Rhizobium aureum. The sequence goes on from NZ_JAQJCI010000002.1 coordinate 100,642, forward strand.
ACCGTGATGAGCGACGTCGTGCTTTACGATTACTGGCGCTCGTCCGCCAGCTATCGCGTTCGCATTGCGCTCAACATGCTCGGCATCGGTTACAAGCGTGTGCCCATCGATCTGCTGGAAGGCGAACAGAATAGCGTCGATTACCTGGCACTCAATCCGCAAGGATTCGTGCCGACGCTCACGATCGACGGAGAAATTCTGACGCAGTCGCTTGCGATCATCGAATATCTGGCCGAACTTCGGCCTGAGAGCGGCTTGATGCCGTCTGACAGCGCGAGCCGCCAGCACGTGCGGGCGCTTGCCTATGCGATCGCCATGGATATCCATCCGATCTGCAACACGCATGTTGCCGCCCATGTCATGGCCATCACGGATAGAGCCGATGCCCGCGAGGAATGGATGAGGCATTTCATTGCCGGTGGCCTTCGCAAGCTCGAGATGATGTTGAGCAAATTTGAAGGTAGCTTCAGTTTTGGCGACACGCCGACCATGGCGGATATCTGCCTTGTGCCGCAGGTCTACAACGCCCGCCGCTGGGGCGTGGACCTGACCGATCTCAAGCGCATCGTCGAAATCGATGCCAGGTGCACGAATTTGCCGGCCTTTCAGGCGGCGCATCCCGATCGTGCAAGGCCGTAGTGGATCATGTGCGCTTCGCGGTGATAGTCTTGGCATTCAGGCTATTCGGCGGGTCTTTTAGATGCGGCGCATACAATCAGCCTTCCTTAGCGATTTGCGCTTCGGAATTTCCAGTTGCAGAAAGTCGACTCCTTTTTACATGATTGTCATCTGGTTTTTATAAGTGGGAAGAGGGAAGCAACCACGACGCAGGGGGTATAAATGCGTAAACTTGTTCTCTCCATGATGGCCGCGACCGTATTGTCCGGTGCGGCTCACGCGGCGACGGTCTATCCGTTGGACCGGGCGACGGTACTCGCCGGCTCGCCATTCGATTTCAAGGTGGAATTCAGCAAGGTCGTCAAGCCGGAAGACGTCAAGGTGACGGTCAACGGCGAAAGCTATGAGACCGTCTTCGGCAAGGCCGCCGATTTTGTCGCGGAAGAAAAGGGTGCCGAGGACAAAGTTCTCGGATCGGCCCTGATCCTGCGTGGCGTCAAGCTTGCAAAGACCGGCCAGTACAAGGTCGAAGTATCGGCCGGCGACGAGAAGAAGTCCGTCAATTGGGATGTCTACGGCACCTCCGCCACGCCGAAGGCCAAGAACATCATCTTCCTGCTCGGTGACGGCCTTTCCGTTGCACATCGCACCGGTGCCCGCATCATGTCCAAGGGCATGACCGAAGGCAAGGCCAATGGCCGTCTTGCCATGGATGACGTTCCGCCAGTTGCTTTCATCGGCACGTCCTCGACCTCGGCGATTGCGACCGACAGCGCCAATACGATGTCGGCCTATATGACCGGCCACAAGTCGGCCGTGAACGCGCTCGGCGTCTATGCCGACCGTACGCCGGCAAGCCTGGACGACCCCAAGGTCGAAACCATGGGTGAAGCCCTGCGCCGCACCGGCAAGAAGTCGCTCGGCATCGTCACTACGGCCGAAGTCGAAGACGCGACGCCGGCGGCGCTCGTCTCCCATACCCGTAAGCGCGGCGACAAGGCCGACATCGTCGGCATGATGTATGACGTCAAGCCGGATGTCCTGCTCGGCGGCGGCTCGGCCTATTTCCTGGCGAAAAGCGTGCCGGGCTCCAAACGCAAGGACGACAAGGACTATGTCGCGCTCTTCAAGGATGCCGGCTACGCCGTTGCCACCGACAAGAACGAACTGGCGACGGCTGCCGGCTTCAACCAGGACAAGCTGCTCGGCCTGTTCCACACCGGTAACCTCGACGTCACGCTCGACCGCGAATTCCTCAAGAAGGGCACGGTCGACAAGTTCCCGAACCAGCCCGGCCTGGTCGACATGACCAAGGTCGCGCTCGACAAGCTTTCCAAAAATCCGGAAGGCTTCTTCCTGATGGTCGAGGGTGCCTCCATCGACAAGATGAGCCATCCGCTGGACTGGGATCGCGCTCTGATCGAAACGATCGAGTTCGACAAGGCCGTCGCCGTTGCCCGCGAATTCCAGGCCAGGAATCCGGATACGCTTGTTGTCGTCACCGGCGATCACACCCATGGCGTTTCGATCATCGGTACGGTCGACGATGACAAGCCGGGCACGGAAATGCGCGAGAAGGTCGGTACCTATGCGGCCGCCGGCTTCCCGAACTATGAAGATAAGGATGGCGACGGCTATCCGGACCGCGTCGACGTTACGCGTCGCCTGTTCATGGCAGCCAACAACGGCCCGGACCACTACGAGACCTTCCGTCCGAAGCTCGACGGTCCTTTCGTTCCGGCTGTTCAAAACGAGAAGAAGGAATATGTTGCCAACGAAGCCTATAAGGACGTGCCCGGTGCCGTCTTCGTACAGGGCAATCTCCCGAAGGACGAAGATAGCGGCGTTCACGCCGTCGACGACGTCGTGCTGCAGGCGGCTGGTCCGGGTGCCGAAGGTTTCCATGGCTATATGGAACAAAGCGACGTCTACCATGTGCTGGTCGATGCTTTCGCTCTTGGCTCCGAAAAGATGTAAAACCTGTTCATATCCGTGAGCTGGGACAGGCGGCTTCTGGTCGCCTGTCCCTTCATTTTTCATGAGGGTTCTCATGCCTCGGAACCAGACCATTGTCATCAACCGCCGGGCGTTGCTCGCCGCCGCCGCCACACTGCCGATGATGGGCGTTGCCATGCGCGCGAACGCTGCGGAAAAGCTCGGCTTTGATCAGCTTTACAAGAGCTTCGGTCCACTCGGTCTCGAATTTTCCGACAGGGTGAAGCAGCTGAGCGGCAAGGATGTCGCCATCAACGGCTTCATGGCGCCGCCCCTGAAGGCGGAGGCAGCCTTTTTCGTCCTTACCGAAATTCCGATGTCGCTTTGCCCGTTCTGCTCTTCCGATGCCGATTGGCCTGACAATATCGTGGTGGTCTATCTCTCGTCCAAGCAGACATTCGTGCAGTACAATGCGCCGATCATGGCGCGCGGCGTGCTGGAATTCGGCTCATGGACGGATCCGGAAACAGGTTTCATCAGCCAATTGCGTCTCCGGGACGCCTCGTTCAGGACGATCTGATCCCATGCTTGCCCTTGATGTCTCCAGTCTCGAAATGCAGTTTCCGGGCCTGGCTGCGCCGGTACTCGCCATTGAGCGCTTCCATCTGCCGGCAGGCGGCAGGCTCGCGATCACCGGTGCCTCCGGCTCCGGCAAAAGCACCTTTGTCAACGCCATTACCGGTCTGGAGAAAGTCACGCGCGGCAGCATTTCCTGGAGCGGCACCGAGATTACCCATCTTTCCTCCGGCCGGCGCGATGCGTTTCGCGCGCGCAATATCGGCCTTGTCATGCAGGACTTCCATCTGTTTCCCGGCCTGTCCGCCTTCGACAACGTCGTGCTTCCGGTCAAGCTGGCGCGGCGTCTCACGCCTGGGGAGCGGGAGCGTGCGCTGAAACTCCTGTCTGCGACAGGCATCGCCCGCCCGCAGCAGAAGATCGAAACCTTGTCGCGCGGCGAGATGCAGCGTGTTGCCGTTGCCCGTGCGCTGCTCTCGCGCCCCGGTGTCGTCGTCGCCGACGAGCCGACCGCCAGCCTCGACCGGCAGGCGGGCAAGGAGGTTGCGGAGCTTCTGATGCAGCTTTCAGCCGAAGAGGGGACGACACTTATCGTGGTAACGCATGATGCGGCGCTTGCCGCGCGTCTCGGCCGCCGCATCAACCTGGCAAGCGGCCGTATCGAGGAAGACAGCCAGGAGGTCGCCGCGCAATGATCGCTTTCATTCTTGCCGACCTCAGGCGTTTCTGGAGTGGGGCGTTGGCCGTCGTGGTGCTGATTGCTTTGTCGGTCGCCTTGAGCGTAACGGTGACGCTGCAGGAGCGGGCCGTCCGGCTCGGCAGCGCGCGCGCCGCGGAGAAATTTGATCTGCTTGTCGGTGCTGCCGGCAGTGAGACGCAGCTGGCACTTTCGGCCGTCTTCCTGCAGCCGGCGCCGCTGCCGCTGATGGAGGGCGCCGTCCTTTCCCGCCTAGCCAGTGATCCACGTGTCGAACTGGCGGCCCCCGTCGGCTTCGGCGACTCCGCCTATGGACATCCGATCGTCGGCACGACGACCGGCCTTATATCCTCCCTTTCGCCATCGCTTGCACAGGGCGCGATGTTCTCGCGCCTCGGCGAGGCGGTGGTTGGTTCCGATGTCGCCTTGTCCACAGGTGCCGAGATCAAGCCGATGCATGGCACGGCCGAGACCGGCGGCGAAACCCATACCGCGATTGCCTATAAAGTCACCGGCCGCATGGCGCCGACGGGCACGGCCTGGGACCGCGCGATCCTCGTGCCGATCCGCGCCGTCTGGCAATTGCACGGCATGCATGGCGAGGAAGACCATCACGATCATGATGGTGAGGAAGCGGATGCGCATGGCGGGGAGCCGCGCGAGCATGCTGAAAGCCATGAACACGAGCATGGCCATGTCGATGCCGATGCGCCGCTGGATGAACATTTCGACGCGCAGACACCCGGCGTTCCGGCCGTTCTCGTCAAGCCGAAGACGATTGCCGATGCCTACCGGCTGCGGCAGGAATACCGTACCGGAACGACGCTCGGTGTCTTCCCGGCGGAGGTGCTGACGAAGCTCTATGCAACGCTCGGCGATGCCCGCAGTCTGCTCTTGGCGATCACGCTTGGCACGCAGGCGATCGTGATTGCCGCGATCGTGATGGTCACCATCATGCATGTCGGTTCGCGGCGCCGGCAGATCGGCGCCTTGCGGGCGCTCGGCACCCCTGTCCGCTCGATCGTCGCGCTCGTCTGGGGCGAGCTCTTCGCCCTCTTTGCCGCCGGTATCCTGCTTGGCATAACGCTCGGCTACATCGCAGCATTGGTGATCTCCGCCAGACTTGCCGCTTCGACCGCCGTCCATCTGCCGGTCGGCTTTGCTCCCGACGATCTGTGGCTTGTCGGCGGTTTTGCAGCCGTTGCGGCGCTCATCTCCATCGTGCCCGCCTTCAGCGCCATGCGCTCCAGCCCGGCTGCAGCACTGCGAGCGTAACAACGGTTTGTAGGCTGCAGCGGCATCATCCAGGCTTGAATATCGCCTTGTGTCATTTCAACGCTATCTTGTTCTGAGTGTTCACTGGCACTTTGGGAGGGGCACTTGGCATTTTTCGATGATAGCGAATTGAGCGAACTCAAGATCGAAAGGATGATCTTCCACCTTGTCGGACCCAAAAGCGGTCTGATCAAGCTGGAGGAAGTCGATCCCGGGGAATTCGAAAGCTTCTTCGTCGATCGCATCCGGTCGGTGAATGGCGGCTTGCCCTATGCTTTTTCCGATGCGTCTTCGACGCGTGAGCGTCTCAGCCGCATCGCCTCGAATGCGAGCGTTTTCCAGGAGGAAAGCGAAAAGCTGGCCGAGGATTTCCAAGCCCATCATGGCGGAACCGCCGCCGAGGGGGCGATCCTGTTGTTTGCTCTGAAGGCGAAGGCAACGCGATCGTTCGCGCTTCTGAAATATGATGACGAAACAGTCATCGCCTACGACCTGAAGGATGACGGCGGCGGCCGGAAGAAGGTCAGCCTCGAAGCGCTTCAGAGAACCTTCGTCCAGAACAAGGCGGCGCTGCAAAAGGCAGCCCTTATCAAACTGTCCGAAAAGGGCGGTGAGCTGACCGTGCTGGACAGGCGTAACCAGCAGAAGGTCGCACAATATTTCGAGGCGTTTCTGGGTGCGCGACAGACATTGAGCAATGCCGAATTGACGAAGAAATTGGTCGATGTCACGCGCAAGGTGATCGGTGACAATCCTGACCTGGTGGACGGCGAAGTGGTGCGCGAACTCACCAAGCGGACCTACGATGCCGCCTCCGGAGGCGGCGAAATCGACAGCGACGACCATCGCGCCTTTCTCGAGACAGTCATCGGGCACAAGCTCGCGGACGATAGCCCTCTGCTGAGCAAGTTCAATCGCGGCCTCGCCACAGAGCGGATCTCCGGAGTGCCGATGGCGCTCGTTCCCGATCAGGTGAAGGGACCGAAGACACTCTATTTCAAGACCGAAAATGGCATCGAGATCCGCGTGCCAAACGAATTCCGCGCTCTGATCGAAAAGACCGAAGACGGCATGATCATCATCCACGACAAGCTGGCGATTGAGACCGATGACCCCAACTGAGATCCTCGATCTTATCGCACGAACGCAGCCGACGAAGCCAGTCGAAGAACATGCGGAACTGATCATCGTCAGAGCGAAGCTTGATGACGCAGCTCTTAGAACGGAATGGCTGGCCCTGCGCGCCAGTATTCCAGCCTTTCTCGAATCCGTCACGATCCGGCGTGACGGCACCGACATCGCCCTTGACGACGGTGACGTGCCGGCACCGAGCACGGTTTTTGCCATTACGCTCAACAAGGTCTCGCAGAAGGCCGTTCTTCGGCTCTTCTACGGAAAATCTCTGATAGGCCTGTCAAGAGCCCTGGATAGCAGCCTGGTTGTCTGCGTTGCCGAACTGACCGCGGATCAGGCATTCACATCCTATGGCGCCAGATTCCAGCCTTGGACGCAGCAACCTCCCGCCCCGTTCGAGCGGATGCCGGAACTTCCCAATCCTCGAAGCATAAGCCATGACGCCAGCAATGCGGGGCTTGTGCCGGCAGACATACGGCCATGGCTGCTGCAGCATCATCCGGCGCAATCGTCGCAGACATTCGAGGCTTGGCGCTCACTGGCGGCTCCCAGGTTGATGGCGGCACTTTCCGATCAGGTCTATGGCGCCGCGCCGAATGTGATCTATCAGTTCTCCGGCCCGCCGAGCCGCAAGGTCGGCCTCTCGCTTCTCGAACTGCTCGCCATATTCGACCGCCTCAACGAAGGTGTGTTTTGGGCATTTGCCGGCGGCGAGCGCGACACGGAGACCCGTCACGTCCTGCTGGCGGCGGAATGGGCGCGCAGCTATCGCCAGGGAAACCTCGCGGAATTCGGAGACGGCAGCCTTGAATCCGCGAAGGCCGCCTATGCCGCCTATGTCAAGGCCGGCAGCAAGGAGACGCTGAAGGCTCTTGCCGATTTGCGCAAGACGGTCGTGGACGAGGCGCAAAAGGCGACCCAGCGAGCCCAGGATATGACGGGCGCCTTGTGGAAGGATCTGGCTGTCGCCACCACGCCCTTCGTGATCAAGATCCTCTCCGATGCCGCAAAGACGCCCAATACATGGATCGCAGGGCTGTTCGCCATCGGCGCGGCGGCGTTTCTGATCCTGTCTTTTCGCGTTCAGACCTTCATCAATGCCGGTTATTTTTCCGGCCAGGACCGTGCCCGCGCCATATGGGCCTTGCGATTGAATCAAGTACTGAGCGCGGCCGAGATCGAGGAGTTCAGCGAAACGCCGATCCGCAACAGCGTGTCCGACTATGATCGCGTCCGGAAGACGGTTCGTAACGTCTATGGCACACTGGTCGCTATCCTCATCATCTTTGCCGGTTACCAGTTCTACACCGCGGCAACCGCGAAAGTTCCGCCGGCCAATAGCGGGACTGTCGGCAGGCAGGGGCCGTCGCAATCTCCGGCATCCGGATCACCGCTGCCGGGGCCTGCGGCCAGCAATAGGCCCGAGCCCGCCGCTCTCCAGAAGGCGGCCCCGGTTCCTGGCACGCCGGCAACCAAGCCACCTTGACGCTTTATAGTTTCTCTAATGCTGAAAATGGCCATTGCGCTTGATTGTGGAAAGAATATCGTGGATCCAATTTCAGGTAGCGATGGATCAAGACGGCAGCCAGGGGAGGAGCGAATGGCGCCAGTCAAGATATTGGTCGCGCGTCATGCCGAACGACTTGGGAGATCGCAACCTGTCGCCCAGCGGCGAAGCGGGCAATGGCGACAATCTCGTCATGATCGAAGATCAGCGGTTCTGTGCGACGGGTTCGCAGGCGGCAAAGGACCGGCTTGGAGATTTCCGGTGCCGACAATGAGGCATGGTCATGAGTGAGATCGATGCGATACCTCTATCCACGGAAAGCGAGGTCATAGCGGCCTCCGATTTCCGTTGGGACGGCAACGGTTTCGAGGCGGGTATCGGCATTGCCGCGTCCGGCGGCGGATTTCGGGCCATGCTCTTTCACGTCGGTGCCTTCCTCCGCCTGGCAGAGCTTGGGCTTCTGCAGCGGGCAAAGCGCATCTCCAGCGTTTCCGGCGGTTCGATCACCACCGGCTGGCTCGCCAGCGTTTGGCCCGATCTCGTCAAGGCTGATTTTGCCAATATGAACGATGTCTTCGTCAGTCCGATGCTTGCTTTTGCCCGGGCAAGGATCGACATCATGGATGCAGTGATCGGGCTCCTGCCCGGAACGTCCGCCGCGCGGCAAGTGGCGAAATCCTACGACAAGCATCTGTTCCAGGGCCGCAGCCTTCAGGATCTGCCCGACCAGCCGCAGTTCATATTCTGTGCGACGAATTTGCAGACCGGCGTACTCTGGCGCTTTGGCAAGGCCTATGCCGGCGACTACATCGTCGGGCGGCTCGACCGGCCGGATTTTCCGTTGGCGCAGGCTGTGGCCGCCTCTTCGGCCTTTCCGCCCATTCTGTCACCGCTGGTGCTCAAGTTCGCGGACGGCAGTTTTCAGGATTGGCCGACGGCGCCGTCCAAGCCGATCCCGGCGATCCGCGATTTTCGCAGGACCGTCATTCTCACCGACGGAGGCGTCTACGACAATCACGGGGTCGAACCGCTGGTAAAGCGCTTCGCAACTCTTTTTGTCAGCGATGGCGGTGCGCCCTTTGCCCGAAATTCCGGCCTTTGCCGCAATTGGGTCAGCCAGCTTCGCCGGATTCTGGATGTCACCGACAACCAGGTGAGGGCATTGCGTCGTCGTGATCTCATCGGCCGCTTCAAGGCGGCCGCGCCGCTGAGCGACGAGGCATCGCTGGTCGCCGCACAGGGATACGGCCGTTTCGGCGCCTATTGGGGAATCGATACGGACCCGTCGAAACTTGCGCCCGAAGCGGCGCTGCCATGTTCACCGAAGGAGGTCGCGGTCCTTTCTGGCGCACCGACCCGGCTCAGCAATCTCGGCGACGAGGTATCGGAAAAGCTGGTGAATTGGGGATATGCGATCTGCGATCGAAGCGTTCGCGCAAACTATCATGGGCCGATGCGACAGGTCGCTCCGGCCTGGCCCTTCCCGAAAAGACCGTTGGCATGATCATGATCGGCATCGCGCTCACCATCGTTACAGTGCAGGTCTTGCATCGATCGGCTGCAGCTTAAAGCGGAAAATTGCTGGTCGCACTTGACCGCTTCACTTTGCGTGCCAGATAGCGCGTGTCATCCATACGTTCTTCAAAAATGATCCACCAAAATCCGCAAATGCGCCACTGTTCGGATTGCGATGCCGGACACCGTGGCATCGATACGCATCAATTTCGAAGTTCTGTTACGACAATGATCATCATTTACGATCCTGACCCCATCCCCTGTCCCGCCCCACGCGACGTCCTGTCGCAGAGGTTCGGTAAACCATTTTATAGAGATCGCATGGTATCGCGCGCCGACTTCGAGTATGGCCGGCGCATGCCATTGATGAGGCTCCTCGCAAGGATGGGGGATAGCTATGGGAATTGAAATCCATTTGCCGTCCCTGGCACGCGTCCTGGGGCAGGTGGCCATCATCGTCTATGCCTATTCCTGGGTTATCCGGATCATCGATCGCGGCGTTTTGAAATCGGTTGCGGTCGGATTGCTGTTCGGCGTGGTCGGCATCCTGTCGATGGCTGATCCGATCCAATGGATGCCCGGCGTCATTCAGGATGGCCGCTCCATCCTCCTCGTCCTTACGCCCGTCTATGGCGGCCTGTTGGGGACCATTGTTGCAGCGATGATGATGGGTCTGTTCCGCTTCATGATCGGCGGCTTGGGCGCGGTCGGCGGCATTGCCGGGATCCTCATCGTCGCGATCGCGGGCTATGTGCTCAGCCTCCTGCCGCGGCACTGGATCGGCACGGGATGGAAGCGATCGGCATTGTTCGGCCTGGCGACCTGTACGTCGCTCGTGGTTCTCGTCTTTCTGCCGTGGCCGGTCGCGCGCGAACTTCTGCTCTCGGCAACGCTTCCGGTCACGATCGTCAATATAATCGGTGTCTTTCTCCTCTCGGATCTGCTGGGGCGGGAGCAATATCGCATCGGCATCCAACGCGCGCTTGAGAGCGAAGCAAGCCTCGATCCGCTGACGAGACTTCCCAATCGCCGTGTCCTGCAGCGGGAAGGGGACCGCTGCAGCAAGGAAGCCGGCATCAGGCGCATCCCGTTTTCGATCATCATGCTTGATATCGATTACTTCAAGAAGATCAACGATAGCTGGGGCCATTCCTTCGGCGACACGGTTCTGGCGCGGGTCGCGGACGTGATCCGGCAGACCGTCCGAAGGACCGACATTGCCGCCCGCTATGGCGGAGAGGAAATCGTCGTTCTGCTTCCGAACACCGATATCAGGGCCGCTACCGCTATCGCGGAGAAAATCCGCAAGGATATCGAAGCGACAATCCTGATGTTCGAGCAGGAGAGCATCCGCGTCACGGTCAGCATCGGCATTGCCTGCTCCCACGAACCGACCGCCGACTTCAAGCATGTGCTCGAGGCTGCCGACAAGGCGCTCTATCGCGCCAAGGCGGGCGGGCGAAATCGCGTGGAATTGGCTGACGCCGCCTAATCCTGCCGCACGGATGTCGGATCTGACAGCTGCGCGCTCGCTTTATCGCATCTAAGCGTCCTTGACGGGAAGGTGCCATCCGGCATAACTGGACGCGACGGTTCCCCAAGGAAGACTCCGCGGGGATTAATAGGGAACACGGTGAGGGCGACCCAAGAGGGACCTAGGCCGTGGCTGCCCCCGCAACTGTAAGCGGATTGCCGATCATCCGGGAGCGACCAGCCCGCTGGTTTCCTTCCAGGGCCTTGAGCCATGCCACTGCAAGCATGCTTGCGGGAAGGTAGATGATCGTCAGATATCCGCAAGCCAGGAGACCTGCCGTCGATCGCGATCCAATCAGCCGGGCGGGGATGCCCGGAAGGGACAGAGAAAATGATTGACCTGAGCCTTCGACACTTTCAGACATCCATCGGTCTTGATTGGGATCCCCGCAGCCGTCGGCGCTCTTCTTGAGCGCGATCGCGCTGACGCCGTCCAGTTTCCTTCCTATCGAGATCTCTCATGCGCCATTTTTTGACGACGATTACTTTTGCATTCGGCCTGACTGGTTTTGCTGCTTCTGGTTTGGCCGCGACCCAATATCCTCTCACCATCAGCAATTGCGGCCAGAAGGTCACCTTCCAGAAGGCTCCGGCCAAGATCGTTTCGATCGGGCAGGGCATGACCGAGATTCTCTTCTCGCTCGGCCTTGCCGACAAGATCGCCGGAACGGCGGTCTGGGTCGGACCCGTCCTGCCGCAATACGCCGAAGCCAACGCCAGGATTCCGCGGCTTGCCGACAATGATCCGAGTTTCGAATCCGTTGTCGGCAAGGAGCCGGATCTGGTGGCAGCCGAATTCGAATGGCATGTCGGCCCGCAGGGCTCCGTCGGCAAGCGCGAGCAGTTTTCCGAGCTCGGCATCAACACCTATATCGCGCCGACCGATTGCGTCGCCAAGGTCAATGCCGATGGCGGCGATGGCGTGCGCAAGGAACTGTTCACGATGGACCTGATCTACCAGGAGATCGGTGAACTTGCTGAGATTTTCGATGTCGAGGATCGCGGCGATGCCCTGATCGCCGACCTGAAGAAGCGCGAAGCGGATGCGGTCGCCTCGATTTCAGCCGCAAAGTCCAAGGACCTTCCGATCGTGTTCTGGTTCTCCAGCAAGGAGGTTGGCGGCGATGCCTTTATCGCGGGCAAGAACAGCGCTCCGGCCTATATCCTGAAGACGATCGGTGCCAGGAATGTCGTCACGACCGAGGAAGAATGGCCGCTGGTCGGATGGGAGACCATCGCGCAGGCCAATCCGGCCGTGATCGTCATCGCTACCATGGACCGCCGCCGCTATGCGGCTGACGACCCGAAGGTCAAGCTCGAATTCCTCGAGAAGGATCCGGTCACCAGCCAGCTCGACGCTGTCAGGAACAAGCATTTCGTTCTGATGGATGCTCAGTCGATGAACCCGACGATCCGGACCATCGACGGCATCGAAATCCTGGCCAAAGGCATTAGATCCTTCGGTCTGGCGCGGTGACGATGCGTCTTACCGCGGAACGACGGCCATGGTGGACGCTGCTGGTGCTTGCCCTGGCTGCCTTCATACTTCTGGCCTTCATGATCAGCCTTGCGGTGTCGATCGGCGAGATTTCCATCCCGCTGTCGACCACTGCAAAGGCCGTATCGAACCGGCTGTTCGGAACAGGTTTCGAGCTCAGCCGGATCCATCAGGGCATCGTCTGGGATTATCGCCTGAGCCGGGCGCTCGTCGCCGCCAGCGCCGGCGCCTCGCTGGCATTGAGCGGCGTGATCCTGCAGGCCCTGTTGCGCAATCCGCTTGCCGAACCTTATGTGCTCGGCATTTCAGCGGGCGCCTCGACCGGGGCGGTCTGCATCATGATCCTCGGGCTCGGCTATGGCATTCTCGGCCTTTCCGGCGGCGCCTTTCTGGGTGCGATCGTCGCTTTCCTGTTCGTCGGCCTGCTTGCTACGGGTGTTGGCGGCACGAGCGAGCGCATTATCCTGTGCGGCGTCGCCGGTTCGCAGCTTTTAAACGCGCTGACCTCCTATATCGTCACCACGTCGGCCAATGCCGAGCAGGCGAGGGGCGTCATGTTCTGGCTGCTCGGTTCGCTGAGCGGCGTGCGCTGGCCGGATGTCTATCTTTCCGGACCGGTCGCCATTCTCGGTTTTGCCATCTGCATGGCGCATGTCCGCGTGCTCGACGCGTTCATCTTCGGCACGGATGCGGCCGCTTCGCTGGGGATTGCGGTGCGGCGCGCGCAGATCGTGCTGCTCGGCGTGACTGCCTTCATGACGGCAGCCGTCGTCAGCATCGTCGGCTCCATCGGTTTCGTCGGCCTCGTCATCCCGCATGCCGCCCGCTTCATGGTGGGGCCAAGCCATGATCGGCTGCTGCCGGCAGCAGCACTTGCCGGCGCCATCTTCATGGTCGGTGCCGATATCGTCTCGAGGATCATCATTCCCCAGCAGATCCTGCCGATCGGCGTGGTCACCGCCCTGTTCGGGGCGCCCGCCTTCGCCATCATTCTCTATCGCGCCCGGAGGACGGCATGAGCATCGCGGTCGACACAGTCACTTTTGCCGCCGGCAATACGTTGATCGTCAACGGCGTCAGTCTGGCGGTGGAAAAGGGCAGGGTCCTCGGCCTTCTGGGCCCGAACGGCTCGGGCAAGTCCAGCCTGCTGCGGCTGATCTGCCGCTTGAGGAAGGTCAAGAGCGGCGTCATCCGGCTCGGCGGCAGCGATATCGCCTCGATTTCACGCGGCGATATCGCCCGCCGCATCGCGCTCGTCGAACAGCAGGCGACGACCGATACCCAGGTGACGGTTATGGACGTCGTGCGTCTCGGCCGCACGCCGCATCGCGGGCCTCTCTCGTCCTGGAGCGCACATGACGATGCGGCGGTTGTGGATGCGCTTGCGCGCGTCGGCATGCAGGGCCGCGCCGGTCAGCTGTGGCAGACACTCTCCGGCGGCGAGCGGCAGCGCGTCCATATCGCGAGAGCGCTCGCCCAGACGCCGAGCGAACTGCTGCTCGATGAACCGACGAACCATCTCGATATCCAGCATCAGCTCGATATTCTCGGCCTTATCTCCAAGCTCGACGTCACCTCGATCGTCGCGCTGCACGATCTCAATCTCGCGGCCATGTTCTGCGACAGCCTGGCCGTGCTCCAAAATGGCGAGGTTGTCGCCGCCGGCCCGCCGGAACAGGTGCTGACGCAGGAATTGATCGAAAGGGTTTTCGGTGTCCGGGCGCATGTCCAGAAATCCTCGGTCCATGGCCGCTGCAACATCCAGTATATGGCGGGTTGACCTCGTTTAAGCGGAAGCATTGATCTCTCGCTCGCATCGAGCCGTTTCAATCCGCGCGTAAAAATAGTTTAGGTTTAAACTTGTTTTTTCCGACCGATGGATCGACAGTGCTGGCCCAAGGGGAACAAGGCTCATCTCTCCGTCCGGCAACGACGGTTGGAACAGATGGAGGCAATGCGTTCCGCCCGCAGAAGGAGGAACAGCATGATCAAGCCGCATCCGCTGAAAGGTCCCAGCAAATTGAAACTCGGCGTCTTTTCCGCCAATGCGGACGGGGGGCTTGCCATTACCGACGTGCCGGAGCGCTGGCAGGCTCGCTGGGAGGACAATCTGAACGCCGCACAGATCGCTGATCGTGGCGGGCTGGATTTCTTCCTTCCGATCGCGCGCTGGAAGGGCTTCGGCGGCAAGAATCGAGTACGCGAATGGTCCTTCGAAACCTTTACCTGGGCGGCGGGCCTTGCCTCCGTCACGGAACGGATCGGCCTTTTTATGACCGTTCACGTGCCACTCGTGCATCCGCTCTATGCGGCGAAGGCGCTCGCGACCGTCGATCATATCAGCGGCGGCCGCGCGGGCCTGAATATCGTTTGCGGCTGGAACCCGAAGGAGTTCGGCATGTTCGGGGTGCCGCTGGTCGAGAAAGGGTATGACCAGGCGGATGAATGGCTTGATATCATGGAACGGGCCTATACGTCGGATGCACCGTTCGACTACGATGGCACCTATTACAGACTGAAGGATGTGGTGAGCCGACCGACCAGCCTGCAATCGCCGCGGCCGGTCACCATGAACGCGGCTTTCGGCGCGCCTGGTCGGGATTTCGCGGCGAAGAAGTGCGATTACCTCTTCACCACCTTCACCGAGCTTTCCGAAGCCGGCAAGCATGTCGAGGATATCAAGGGGCGGGCCGAGAAGCTCGGCCGCGATATCGGCGCCTATACCGTCTGCCATGTCGTCTGCCGCGAAAGCCAGCAGGAGGCAGAGGACTATTACGAACGCTATGCCGTGACGCTTGCCGACCATGAGGCGGTCGACGCCCATATGGCCGGCAAGAAGGAATTCTCGCAGTCGCATGACACGCAAGCCTACGATCGCTATCGCAAGCGGTTTGCAGGCGGCGCGGGTGGCTATCCGCTGGTCGGTACGCCGGAAAGAATTGTCGAAGACATGATAGCCATTGCCGAACGGGGCTATTCCGGGATTGCCATGTCCTTCGTCAACTACACCTATGAGCTGCCCTTCTTCTGCGACCGGGTCACGCCACTCCTGAAGAAGGCGGGGTTGCGGGTCGAATAACGGCGGATATCGTCCACGCCGAGGTCGACGCACCACACGGTGTGCCTTCCTGGAGTTGCGCTAGTTCAACCGGTGACGAAACATCCAGGCGGCAATCGGCATGGTCACCGCGGCGATCACGACCAGCGCCAGCATGTCGGGAAAAAGCGCGTCGAGCCCGGCACCTTCTAGATAGACGCCGCGCGTGATGCTGATCGCATATTTCAGCGGATTGATCATCGTCGCATATTGCAGAACCTTCGGCATGTTGTCGGTCGGCGACATCAGGCCGGACAGCAGCATGAAAGGCATCAGGAAGACGAAGCCGAGGATCATTGCCTGCTGCATATTGCCGGCAACCGAGGACAGAAACAGTCCGAAGCCGATGGCCGCCGCGAGGAAGAGGCTGAGCCCAAGGTAAAGCGTCAGGAATGAGCCGGCAAACGGGATGCGGAACCAGAACAAGGCCACCAGCAGGATCGTCGATGCCTGGGTGATGCCGACGATCATCGAGGGGACGGCCTTGCCGATCATGATCTCGGTCGGCGTGAAGGGCGCCACGAGCAACTGGTCGAAGGTTCCTTCCTCGCGCTCGCGCGCGACGGACATGGCGGTCAGCATCATCGTCATCAGCATGGTGATCGTGCCGATGAGCGATGGGACCATGCTCCAGCGCGTTTCCAGCTGCGGATTGTACCAGGCGCGCGTCGTTACCTGAACGGCTTTGCCGGAACCGCCCTTCTGTGCAAGCCAATCGGAGGTGAAGTCGCCGACGATCGTGTTGGCATAGCCCTGCGCAATGCCGCTCGTATTGGAATTCCGGCCGTCGGCGATGACCTGTACCGCGCCGGGGGCGCCGCCTTCCAATTGCCTCTCGAAATCACGCTCGACAACGATGATCAGCACGGCCTGCTTGGCATCGAGCAGCCTGACGGCCTGGCCCGCCTGCGCCAACGTCGCCACCCTTTCGAAGATGCCGGATCCCTCGATCTTTGCGATGAGATTTCTCGATGCCGTCGTCCTGTCCTGGTCGACGAGCGCATAGGGAACCGTGTTGAGGTCGTAGGTGGCGGCATAGCCGAAGATCAGACATTGGAGGATGGGCGGGACGATGATGCTTGCCCGGCTTCTCGGGTCCTTCAGGATGACGAGGAGTTCCTTGCGGATCAGGGTAGCGATGCGCAGAAGCGATGCAATGAACATGGCTAGCCGATCCTTTTGCGGGTCATGCGCACGGCAAGCGCCAGGAGCGCCGTGGCCATGCCGGCCAGCACGGCGGCATTGGGCAGGATGACGCTCCAGATATTGCCGGCCAGAAACAAGGTCTGCAGCAGGGTGACGAAGTAGCGGCCCGGGAAGATATAGGTGATGATCTGCACGGCCCAAGGCATGCTTCGCGGATCGAACATGAAGCCCGAGAGCATCATTGCCGGCAGGAAGGTGGCGAGAACGGTCACCTGGCTGGCGATGAACTGGTTCTTCGTGACGGAGGATATGGCAAGACCGAGACCGAGCGCCACCAGAAGATAGAGCATGGAGACGACGGTCAGGATCAACAGCGACCCTCGAAGGGGCACGCCGAAGAGCAGGCGGCTGCCGACGACACAGAGCGCAAGCCCGGCAAGCCCCAGAAGAAAGTAAGGGACTGTCTTGCCGAGCAGGATTTCGCTCGAACGGACGGGTGTGACGAACAGCGCCTCGAAAGTGCCGCGTTCCCATTCCCGCGCCATGACGAGCGCGGTCAGGAGCGCGCCGATCAGCGTCATGACGAGGACGACGAGGCCTGGGACGAGGAAATAGCTGCTGTCATTGGCTTCGTTGAACCAAAGCCGGGACTCGATCGTCACACCGCTGCCGGTAGCCGCCCCTTTGCGGGACACTTCCTTGGCGTTCCAGACGCCGACGGCAGCTTCGGCGTAGCTCAGCGAAATGCGGGCGGTGTTGGCATCGCTGCCGTTGACGACCACCTGTACTTCGCCGTTGCCCAAGGCCATTTTACGCGCTAAATCCAATGGAATGCGCAGGATTACCCTTACCTCCGATGACAGAAGCATCTTTTCGGCTTCGGCCATCGTCTTGACCGGTTTCGGCGAAAAATAGCTGGAAAGCTCGAAGGCCGAGGCCAGCCCGCGCGCCTCGGCCGAGTTCTCTTCCATGACGATCGCAACGGGAACGTTCTTGACGTCCAGATTGATGCCGTATCCGAACAGGATCAGCAGCGCCACCGGCATGATAATGCCGATCGCGATGCTGCTCGGGTCGCGCAGGAGCTGCCATGTCTCCTTGCGGATGAGCGCACGGACGCGGCGCAGGGCTGCGCGCAATCCGTGGCCAGGCCTGTCTGCGGGTTCGCTCATGCCGCCTTCTCCGCCTGTTTGTGACGCTCCTGCTCGACGATCGCGATAAAGGCCTCCTCCATCGTTGCCGCCGTCTCGCCGCGTGCCCCGGCATGGGCGCGGATTTCGACCGGCGTTCCCTCAGCCAGGTTCTTGCCGGCATCCAGGATGATGATCCGGTCGCAATATTCGGCTTCTTCCATGAAATGCGTCGTCACGATGACGGTCACGCCCTGCTCGGACAGGGCAGTGATCCGGCCCCAGAATTGCCGCCGGGCCAGCGGATCGGCACCGCTGGTCGCTTCGTCGAGGAAGAGAATATCCGGCTCGTGCAGCAGGGCCGCGGCAAGCGCCAGCCGCTGCTTGAAGCCTCCGGGCAGCTGGCCGCTGGGCAGCCTGGAGAACTGGTCGAGTTCGAACTGGTTCTTCAAAGCGGCGATCCTGTCTCTCCTGTGTTTGCCGCGCAGCCCATAGGCGCTTGCGAAAAACTCCAGATTCTCGTCGACACTCAACTGGCCGTAGAGCGAAAACTTCTGCGCGACATAGCCCAGCCGCTCTCGGGCCTTGGCACCCGCTCTGCGCAGATCGGAGCCGGCGACCATCAACGTGCCGCCACTTGCGGGGAGCAGGCCGCAAAGCATGCGGAATGTCGTGCTTTTTCCTGCTCCGTTCGGGCCAAGAAGACCGTAGACCTCTCCCTTGCGCACGCTGAAGCTGACATGGTCGACGGCCGTGAAATCTCCGAACTTCCGGACGAGGTCGTGAACCTCGACGACGGTTTCATCGCCGTCGCTATGGTCGGATGGCTGGCCGGTGCGCATCTGGCGCTCGGCGTTGCCGACGACGGCGGAAAATAGCATCATGAAGGCGTCTTCGAACCGGGGCTCGACGCTTTCGGTATCGAGCTTGGTTTCATCCAGCCGTAGCGGCTCGTCCTTCTGCTCCGGCCTGCGCACGATCCTGACCCGGCCGGCTTCCGGGACGGCATCGATAATATCAGGCAGGGCGAAAAGACGGGCCTGCAGCGATCTTGCCGGCATGTTCTCCGGTGTGGGAACCATGAAGCAGCAGCCGTCAGCCTTCTTCGTTATGTCGGCAGGCGGTCCCTGATCGAGGATCTTGCCTGCATGCATGAGCACGGCGTGTTCGCAGCGTTCGGCCTCGTCGAGATAGGAGGTCGCCACGATCACCGAGAGCCCGTCCTCCTTGACGAGCTTGAAGACGATTTCCCAGAGCTCGCGCCGCGACAGCGGATCGACGCCGACGGTGGGCTCGTCGAGCAGCAGCAGTTCGGGTGCTCGCACGAGGGTGCAGGCAAGGCCGAGCTTCTGCTTCATACCGCCAGACAATTTTCCCGCCGGCCGTTCCTTGAAGCGCCCGAGCTGCGTCATCTCGAAGAGGCGCGGATAGGTTTCGTCGCGCTTCGATTGCGTCACGCCATGCAGATCGGCGTAGAGATCAAGGTTCTCCTGAACGCTCAGATCCTCATAGAGGCCGAATTTCTGCGGCATATAGCCGATCCGGTCCTGAACATGCTGCGGCTCCGTGGCGATATCGAAGCCGATCACTCGCAGACTGCCGCTATCGGGTGCGATGAGGCCACATGCCAGGCGCAGCAACGTCGTCTTGCCGGCGCCATCGGGGCCGACGAGCGCCGTCAGCGCGCCTTTGCGGACATCGAGCGAGACATCGGCAAGCGCGTCGACCGTTTCTCCGGTGTCCCGATGAAACGACTTGCAAAGCTTGCTTGCTGTCACCGAGAGATCGCCGGCGCTCATGGCATCCTCGTTCTATTGCCGCTGCGCGGTTGGCGGAGCCGACTGTTCGCCCGGAAGCGGCCGGACGGTTGCCGGCATGCCGAGCCGCAGCATATTGTCGGGATCGTCGACGAAGACCCTGACCTCGTAGACGAGGCTCGTGCGCAATTCCTCCGTCTGCACCGATTTCGGCGTGAACTCGGCAACGGAGGAAATGAAGCCGATCCATCCCCCGATCGTCCGCCCTGGCAGCGAGTCCACGGTGACGGAGGCTTTCATGCCGGGACGGAGCATCCCAAGCTGGGTTTCCGAGATATAGGCACGCACCCATTTCGGGCTGATGGTCGCAAGCGAAAAGGCAGCCCGCGTGGGAGACGCCATCTCGCCGGGTTCGATCAGCCTGGACTGTACGATAGCGTCGACGGGCACTCTCAATTCGGCGTCGGCAAGCTGTTGATGGAGGAGCGCGACATTGGCCTCAGCCGCATTCAGCTGCGCTTCGGCCTCCTCGATATCCTCCACGCGCGAGCCGGCAACGAGCAGATCCAACGCCTTCTGGTTTGCGATGACCTTGGCGTCGGCGACGGCGGCGGCCGAACGGGCTTCATCCAGGGCCTGCTGGCTGACGGCTGCCTTGGGAGCGAGCGCGTTCTGACGCTCGAACTGGGCGCGGGCATTGACGGCCTCTGCCTTGGCGGATTCGACATTGGCACGGGACTGGGCGATCTCTTCGGGGCGGCTGCCGTTTTTGAGGCGGGTGAGATTGGCGCGTTGGCTGGCAGCCTGCGCTTCCGCCTGGGCGACCTGCGGCCGGAGCCGGCTGGTATCCAGTCTGGCGACGATCTGGTCTTTCTTGACTTGCGCTCCCTCTTCGACAAGGACTTCAGCCACACGTTCGCTGCCATTGAAGGCGAGAGTGAGTTGTCTGAAGTCGATATTTCCATAGAGAACGAGATCGTTCGCGCCGTTATCCCGATGGAGATACCACCAGGCACCGCCCGCGACTGCAATCAACAGGACCAGGATGACGATGACACGCTGCATGCTTTGTTGAACTCCGAACGAGCGGTCGGCTCTGGTGAAACGAATTGTGACCGAGATTGATCCGCAGCAGATTATAACACTTGTCAAATTCAAATTTCAAATTAATATTTGAATTAATGGAAGGCAAAGACAATGGCCAGAGGCATAAGACGAACGGCGCGGTCACGAGATCGGCAGGACGGGGCGGCCACGCGCACGAGCCTGCTCGAAGCCGGCGGCGCCGTTTTCGCCGAATTCGGCTTCGACCGCGCGACCGCAAAGGAAATCGCCTTGCGCGCCGGGACGAATGCGGCCGCGGTGAATTATCATTTCGGCGGCATCGAGGCTTTGTACGAAGATGTTCTTGCCGAGGCCCATCATCGCCTGATGAGTTACGATGTGCTTGCCCGCATGATCAATGCGGACATCGACCCGAAGGAGAAGCTGCGCCGGTTCATCGGTTTGCTGGTCACGGTCGTCAGGACAGGAAATGAGAGTTCATGGCCGGCCAAGGTGATCGTGCGCGAACTGATCGCGCCCACGCCTCATATCGACAAGCTCCGCCGCGAGGAGATCGAGCCGAAGAAAGCTTTGCTGTTTGGTGTCATCGCCCAGATCCTTGGCGTGCCACCGGACCATCCGCTCGTCGCTCAGGCAGCGCTTTCGACGATGGCGCCCTGCTTCATGCTTCTGGTGGCCGAAAAACGCGTCTCCGAGATCATTCCTGCGCTTGGGCGGGATGCGACTACGGACGAGGAGCTGGCGGACCGGCTGGTTCGCTTTACGCTTGGCGGCCTCGCGCATCTTTCCTTGTCGGAGCACGCGGACCGACCATCGGATGCATCGAACTGATTTGCCAATGGAGCGGGGCGAAGGCGGCCTCAGCCTTCGAAGCCGAACCGCTCGACATCGAAGTCGTCACCCTCATAGGCGGCTCCGTCCTGAATGTCGGCCATATCCTCATGCATCGGTATTGGCGCACTGACGAGGCTCGGGAGCGTCATGTCGACTGCCGTGCCCGGCGGCTGCAACGCCCAGGCGACGATGGCCCCCGTCGACATGGCTCCGACGCCGCCGGATACGTGCTGCGCGGCGGAGCTTGGCAGCTGCGCTATTGGCTGCATCTTTGCCATGGCGTTGTCGTCCGTATTCTTCGTGTTGTCCGACATGACGAGTTTTCCAGCCTCGTTGCGTCCCACTACCAGGCTTGCCAGCACAACAGGAGCGGCTGGTCTTTCAGGCGCGGCCGTCGGGATGACGACGATACTGCTGGTTGGCCGCCATGCCGGCAGCGGAATGGCATAGGCGGCCAGATCGGCGAAGGGCTGCTCCTTGCTTTCCTCGGCCACGCGCTTGCCGAGCTGAGCCTCCAGCCCGTTCACGGCTCGATTCCTAGGCGTCGGCAGCATGCTGGTCATAAGGCTGCTGTCGGGCATGCCGCTGCGAGATGCAGCCGACAATCCGGCATCATCATCGTCCTCCACCGCGGTCGCGATCCTGCTGCTCACCTGGGATGGCCGCTTCCTGGATTGCGCGACCGCCACCTCATAGCCCGGCAGCGGTCTGCCGTCCGCCGGCACATGCAGCGTCTGCCCGTTCGGGAAAAGCCGTGCCAGTTCCTGGCGTGACATTCTCGGCCAGGCTCGTACCCTGCCGACATCCAGATGCACGAAGGGCGAGCCGGAGTTGGGATAGAAGCCGACGCCGCCGATCTGCATCTGCATGGCGATGGCGCGCAAGCTCGCAAGCTTGACGCCGGGAATATAGAAATCCATCGCCTTGCCGAGCGTGTGCTGGCTGTGCTTTGCGACGCCGGAGCTACGCGAGCGGTTGCGCAACATGCTGTTGGTGGAGGGAGAGCGGTAGGCCGAGACGACGTGTATGGATTCCCTGGCGCCGCTGCGTTGATAGACTTCCCAGACCAGATCAAGCAATTCCGGAGCGATCCGGGTCGGTTCGTTCTTTCGCCAGTCGCGCAAGAAGCGGTTGATCTGAGCAAGGCCCCTCGGATCATATTTACCACCGCGCTTGAAGACGATGGTCGCCCTTTCTCCGGTATGGGTGAAGAAGAGTTTGAGTGCCCGGTCTTCGGCCGCAGCCGAGCCGGCAAAGGCGCCAAGCATCAGCATCGCGATCAGCGCCAGCCGGCAAGCGACGAAGGAAGAGGCGATGGCGAAAGTTGTCGCCGGAATGGAAAAGATCGCGTGATGCACGGATACGACTTTCGCCTTGCTAACAGATACAGAACTCAGAGGCGCCGCGCCTGCGGCATCGCTATACCTCCAATTATGGTCAACAAATCCCTAACGGACCGTTTATAGTCGCAACCGGCAAAATTTTGTGCTCTCCGGCATGTCGACAGGGGATGCTGGCCGGCTTTCGTCTCGATCGATCCCGCTTCGAGGGTCTCACGCTTTTCGTTGCAGTGGCGAGAAAAATCAACTATTGCATGTAGGCGTAGTCTTCTGAACGATCGAGATTAACCGGCTTTGCAAACGTTTTCGCGCGGGTTGCAAACTGCTTGCCAAGACAGCATCATCCGGCCCCATGAGTGGACAGAATCGATTTGCTCCCCCGTCCAGCGGGCAGCAAACTATTAGACGCAGCGACCTGTTGCGGCAGCTCCGGCGCGCCGGGCTGCGTCGTTTGACGACCATCGTCGCGCCGGCCGGTTACGGCAAGACGTCGCTCGCCGTCCAATGGTACGAGTTGTTGAAGGAAGATCGGGTCAAGCTGTGCTGGGTGTCGCTCGATGCCGAGCATACGAGCCAGGAAGCTTTCCTGCTCGCTCTGATCGATGCCCTGCAGACGCTCTCGAACGAGGACGGTGCGGATGCCGGCAATCTGCCGGCTACAGCGCTTCTTTCCGTGCTCGGGACGCGCCTGCGCAAGATCGAAGAGCCGCTCGTCATCTTCCTCGACGACTATCACTTTGCTCAGACGGATGCGACCGAGGCCCTGATGGCAAAGATCCTTGCCGATCTTTCGCTCGAGCATGTCAAGCTGGTGCTGGTCAGCCGCAGTCCGCCGCGCTTTCCTCTGTCGGCATTGCGGCTGCGTGGCGAATTCAAGCAGTTCGGCGTGGCCGAACTCGGTTTTTCCGATGCCGAGGCGCGGGAATTATTTGAGGGCAAGGGCGCGCATCTGACCGAAGAGCAGGTCGGCTCCTTCAATCGCCGCACGGAGGGCTGGGCGGTCGCGTTGCAGATGGTGAGCCTTCTGGTTGCGGAATCCGAGGAAAGCGATACCATTCTCGCCTCCTTCGACGGAGGCGGCGCGGATATGGGCTCTTATCTCTCGGAGCAGGTGTTTGAGCATCTGCCCGAGGATATCCGCTTGTTTCTGATCGAGACTGCGGCCTTGCCGGCCTTCAATCGGCCGCTTCTCGAGGCAGTGCTGGAAACCGGCGAGGACGCGGGCCTGATCGAGCGGCTGAATGAGTACGCCCTTCCGGTGACGCTGCTTGCCGGGCCGGGCAACTGGATGCGGTTCCACCCGGTCTTCAACGAGTTTCTCAAGAGAACCGCCGGCCGCAGGGGTATCGATGCCAACCGTGCGCTGAACCGTGCAGCACACTGGTTCGAGGCTCATGGCGATATAGACCGCGCCGTCCATCACGCGCTTTTGGCGGATAACGCCAATCTTGCAGCGCGTATCGTCGAAACCGCCGGCGGATGGAGGCGTGTCTATGCCACCACGCGGGGCGGCGCAACGCTTTTCCAGGCCTTGAGCGGACATGCCTCGGAGATCGATCTGGTCCGCTTTCCCCTCGCGACGCTAGGACTTTCGATTTTTCATGCCAAAGCGGCACAGCTTGCCGCAGCCAATCACTATCTCGCCACGGCCGAGCGTGCCGCCTCCGGTGATCCGATCCTTGCGAAAGACCTGCGCGTCGTGCGCATTCTCCTTGCGCTTTATACGGATCACTGGGCGAGCACGGCCGATCTCTCGGCATTGGAAGATGATTTGCAGCAGCCGGATGGCATGGAACTCATCCATCGCGCGCTGGCGCTCAATATGCTGTCCTACAATTTCCTGATCCGAGGCGAACTTGATCGGGCGCTGCATTACGGTCATCTCGCCATTCGCGCCTTTCGCGACGGCGGTGCCGATTTCGGTGCGATGCATCTCTACACGCATATCGGCCAGGCCTTCTTTCTGTCGGGCGATTGCGCGAGCGCGCTTGCCTCTTACGACGAATTGATCTGCGAAGCACAAGCCAATATCGGTCCCGGCAGCGATCTCGACGCGGTCGGCCAGGTTCTGAAGGCGGAAGTGCTATCGATGCGGGGCGAGGCAGAGGCCGCGGCCGGCATGCTGGAATGGGCGCTGCCGCATCTCGAGCGCCACGATACATGGTTTGATCTTCTCGCAGCGGGTTTCATGGCCGAACAACGGGTCTTGCGCATGCATGAGGATTTCCTGGCGGCTCACGCCGCCATGGATCGCATCCGTGCGGCGGCGCGGCGGCGCGGCTTCGATCGGCTCAGCCGCCTGATCGATGGCGAGCGTGCCATGCTTCTCATGGCATCGGGTGATCTTGACCAGGCGATCCGGCACGCCGAGGCCAACGGTTTCGGCATACAGGCTATCGTTGCGGATCGCGCCAATCTGCTTTCCATTCATCTGCGCGGCGCGACCCCGGCAATTTTCTGGACGCGCGCTTATCTGGCGCTCGGCGAAGTTTCCAAGGCGCGCGAGGTCTTCGATCAGTTCAGAACGCGTCAATCCCAGCGCCTGCATATTCCGCGCGCGATCGAGCTTGCTCTCATCGACATAGGGATTCTGCTCGCTGAGGACCGTGCCGATGTCGCCGCCGCCCGCCTTTCCGATCTTGTGCTGACGATGCCGCTCGACGACTATCGCGCCTTGCTGCATCTTGATCATGCAGCGGGCCTTGGTGAGCTTCGCTCACTTGCCACTCATCCGACAGTGGCAAACGTGACCCGCAAGCGTCTCCAGTCTCTGCTCGTGGCTGCCGAGACGATGCAGGAGCCGGCCATTGCCGACGTCGGATCCGCCTTTACCGGCCGGGAACATATGGTGCTGGAGTTGCTGAGCTCCGGGCTTTCCAACAAGGAAATCGGCCGGATGCTGGCGCTTTCCGACAACACGATCAAATTCCATCTGCGCAACATCTTCGCCAAGCTCAACGTCTCGACGCGGACGGCAGCCGTCACGGCAGCGCGTCAAAAGGGCATGCTCAATAGGTGACCTACCCGAACGGGTAGGTTTCAGCATGTGTGCCCACCCATCGGGAAGGCTTTCGATGGGCGAAAAAACACCTAATCTGCACTCGTGCGAATATTATAATGCGAGGTAGATTCGTGGTCGTCGTCGATCCGGTGACGCAGGAGATTATCGAGGGCAAGCTGGCAGCCACCGTCGACGAGATGGGTGTGGTCATGGCCAGAACCTCGATGAGCCCGGTCATCTATGAGGTGCTTGATTTTGCCTGCGGTCTCCTGACGCCCGAAGGGGAGCTCGTGGCGCAGATGAACGGCATCACGCTCTTCACCGGCACTTTCGGCACGCAGGTCAAGTCATTGATCGCTCTCTATGGTGAAGATCTGGAAGATGGCGACATTCTCCTGACGAACGATCCCTATTCCGGCGGTACGCATGCCTGCGATTTCGCCATCGTCAAGCCGATCTTCTTCGAAGGGCGGATTCTGGCCTATGCCATCAACGTTGCTCATTATCTTGACGTCGGCGGCTCGGTTCCCGGCTCGCTTGCGCCGAATGCCGTCTCCGTCTTTCAGGAAGGATTGCGGTTGCCGGGTGTGAAAGTCGTGCGCAGCGATCGCTTTTCGGGAGAAGTTCTGCGGATCATCCGCGAGAATGTCCGTTTGCCTGACGTTGCGATCGGCGATCTCACCGCACAGGTGGCGACCGTTCGCGTTGCCGCCCGTCGCATGGCCGAATTGGCCGGCAAATACGGAACCGACGTCGTGAAGACCGCATTCGATCACCTACTGACCGTGAGCGAGAGGCAGGCGCGCGCCGCCATCGCCGCGCTGCCCGACGGGGTCTACGAAGCGACTGACGTTATCGATGGCGACGGCGTCACCACCGATCCTATCAGGGTGCAGGTGGCGGTCACGATCGCCGGTGATCGGCTGACGGCGGATTTCACCGGCTGCCCGCCCGCGGTCGCGGGGCCGATCAATTGTGCGGCAGGTGCGCTGCAATCGGCCGTTCGCACCATCTTCAAGGCGCTGGTGGCGCCGGAGGCGCCGTCCAACGAGGGCTGGTTCCGGCCGCTCACCGTCATCGCGCCGAAAGGTTCGGTTTTCACGGCGGAAAAGCCTTCGCCTACGGGCTGGTATTACGAAGGCTCGGTGCATGCCTCCGAACTCGTCTGGAAGGCGCTCGCCAAACTCATGCCCGAGCGCTTCTCCGCCGGTTCCTATACGAGCCTTTGCGTCGTCTATATCGCTGGCAGGGATGGGACGGGGCAGCCGTTCATCCATATCGAGCCGCAGCATGGCGGCTGGGGCGCGAGCAAGGACGGCGACGGCGCCAATGCGCTGATCGCGCTCACCGATGGCGACACCTACAATTATTCCGTCGAGGTGATCGAAGCGCGCTTTCCCCTGCTCGTGCGCCGCTATGCGCTGAACGTCGAGGGAGGATCGGGCGCCGGTCGCCGCCGCGGCGGTTTCGGCGTCATCCGAGATTACGAGATTCTTGGAGACGATGTATCAGCCTATTGCAGCTTCGGGCGAACGGACACGCCGCCCTGGGGCATCGAGGGAGGCAAGCCCGGCAGCATCAATCTCCTGCAGGTGGAGGATGGCGGCAAGGTCAGCAATTTCGGCCGCGAGCCGCATATCGGGCTGAACCGCGGCGATCTCGTGCGCATCATCACCGGCGGCGGCGGCGGCTGGGGCGAGCCTCACGCACGCGAGCCGGAATATATCCGTCGCGACATCGAAGACGGCTACATCACCCGCGAGGCGGCCCGCAGCCAATATGGATATGAAGAAAGGGTGGCGGGATGATCAGACTGGCGACGGATGTAGGCGGTACTTTTACCGACCTCGTCGGTTATGATGAGCGCACGGGTGAGATCTTCACTGCCAAGAGCCTGACGACTGTTCACGATCAATCCGAAGGCGTCCTTGCGGCGATCGCACTTGCCGAGAAGAAGGACGGGCTTTCGACGCGCGACGTGATCTTCTTCGCCCATGGCGGAACGACCGTCATCAACGCGATCACCGAACGCAAGGGTGTCAGGACGGCGCTGGTGACCACCGCCGGTTTTCGCGACGTATTGGAAATCGGCCGCGGCAATCGCCCCGATCTCTATAATCTCCGGTTCAAAAGCCCGGAGCCCTTCGTACCCCGCAGCCTGCGCTTCGAGGTGCGCGAGCGCATGGATGCCAAGGGCCAGGTGCTGACACCCATCGAGCTTGGCGATGTCGAGGCGATCATCCGCGAGTGCCGCGCCCGCAAGGTCGAGGCGGTGGCCGTGATCTTCCTCCATAGCTACGTCAATCCCGAGCACGAAATCGCCTGCGCCAAGGCGATTGCCGAGGCGTTGCCGGATGTGACTGTCTGCGCCAGCCACGAGGTCTCCCGTCAATGGCGGGAATATGAGCGCTCCAATACGGCGGTGCTCAACGCCTATGTGCAGCCGATCATCAAGCGCTATTTCGCCCGGCTCGAAAGCGCGCTGATGGAGCGCGACCTCACCTGCCCCTACTATGCGATGCAGTCCAATGGCGGCATCTCCACTTTCGATCAGGCCCAGATGAGCCCGCTGACGCTTGTCGAATCCGGGCCCGCGGGTGGTGTTGCGGGTGCCGCACGCATCGGTGCTGTAATGGCTGAATCGGAAGTGCTGTCGCTCGATGTCGGCGGCACGACTGCAAAATGTTCCTTGATTCACGACAGCCGGCCGACGCTCGACAGTGAATACAAGCTCGAGCATACCCGCATCGCGCCCGGCTACCCGGTGCAGGTGCCGGTGGTCGATATCGTCGAGATCGGCGCCGGCGGCGGATCAATCGCTCGCATCGACGAGCGCGGCGCGCTCTGCGTGGGGCCGGAAAGCGCCGGCTCGATACCTGGCCCGGCCTGCTATGGAAGAGGCGGAGACAAACCGACCCTTTCCGACGCCTTGCTGACGCTCGGCATCTTCGATCCGGCGAGCTTTGCCGGCGGGCAGATGCAGCTCGACAAGTCCAAGGCCGCCGCCGCGATTGCGACGATTGCCAAGCCGATGGGCCTGTCGGTCGAGGATGCGGCGCTTGCCATCGTCGAGATCGCCCATGCGTCGATGATCAACGCGCTGAAGCTCGTGACGGTTCAGCGCGGGCACGATCCGCGCGACGCCGCTTTTGTCATTTCCGGCGGCGCCGGTCCTGCGCTTGCCGCAGGTCTCGGGCGTGATCTCGGTGTGAAGGTGACGGTCGTGCCGCCGCATCCCGGCATCTTTTCCGCCTGGGGTATGCTGGCAGCCGAGCCGCGCGCAGATTTCCGCAGCACCTGGTTTGCGCCCCTCGCATCGGAGGCCGTCGGCAATCTCAAGCGCCGGTTCGACGAGTTGAAACGGGATGCGGTCAGATATTTCTCCAAGGGAGATGCGGCCGAGATCCGCTACGTCTGCCGCGTCGAGGCCCGCTATCGCGGCCAGGAACACGGCGTCTTCGCCCTGTTCGAAATGGACGACGACGCCGAAAGCTTTGCGGAACGTTTCCATGCAGCGCATGAGCGCGCCTATACGTTCCGACTGCCCGGCTCCCCGGTCGAAATCACCATGATCCATCTGGAGGCGGTGCTTCACGGTCCGGTCATCGCCATCCCGAAACTCGATCGCGCCGGCCGTTCGCTGGATGCGGCCTTCAAGGGTCATCGCAAGGTCTACTTCGGCGGCACGGTTGGTTGGGTATCCTGCCCCGTCTACGAACGCACGAAACTGCCCGCTTCCGAGAAGATCGCCGGCCCGCTTCTCATCGAGGAGGCGACTGCCACCTCGCTGGTGGCTGCCGGACAGGAGCTTGAAGTGAGCAGGGAGGGGCTGCTGCTCATCCGCGAATGCGATGGGAGAAGCGTCTGATATGGCGATTGCGATCGGTCTCGACCATATCGTCAGGAGTTTCGGGCCGATGCGGGCCGTCGACGACGTGACGCTCGATATCAGGGCAGGGGAGTTCTTTACGCTGCTCGGCTCGTCCGGTTGCGGCAAGAGCTCGCTTTTGAAGCTGATCGGCGGTTTCGACAGGCCGACGTCGGGCCGCGTTCTTTTCGATGGGAAAGATATGGCCGGCGTTCCGGCCAATCGCCGCCCGGTCAATACCGTGTTTCAGTCGCTCGGGCTCTTCCCGCATATGAATGTCGCGCAGAATGTCGGTTATGGGCTGAAGTTGCGTGGACTTGCCGGTGCCGGGCTGAAGGCCAAGGTCGAGAATGCCTTGGATCTCGTCGAACTTTCCGGCTTTGCCGATCGCGACGTCAATCTGCTTTCGGGCGGCCAGCGCCAGCGCGTGGCGCTCGCCCGCGCGCTCGTCATGGAGCCGGGCATCCTCCTCCTCGACGAACCGCTGACCGGACTTGACGAGCGGTTGCGCCAGCAGATGCGCGACGAATTCGGGCGGCTGCACAAGCGTACCGGCGCGACGTTCATTCTCGTTACCCACAATCAGGACGAGGCGCTCAGCCTTTCCGATCGCATGGCGGTCATGCACAAGGGACGCATCGAGCAGACCGATGTGCCGTCCCGCTTTTTCGAGGCGCCGGCCAATGCTTTCGTTGCGCGCTTTGTCGGTATCGATACGCTTCTGAAGCCCGAAAATATTACGGTTTCCGGCGAAAAGGCCGTTGCCACGATTGCCGGCCAACGGCTGAGCGCAAGTTTTTCCGGAGCGCCGCCGCCGTCTGATGCTCTGGTTGCAATCCGTCCAGACCGAATTGAGCTTGTCCCGGCTGCCGCGATAGCGGCCGAAACAATTGAACTTAAGGTTGTCGAAAGTATCTATCGCGGACTCAGCCATGACGTTACGCTCGCTTTCGCCGACAGCCAGCGCGTGGTGCTAACGACCAGCGCGGATGAGACACCGCCCTTGCCGGGCGAAAGCGTGCGTGTGCATCTGAAGCCGGGTGCTGCGCTCTTGATTGATCGTTCCGGAATACCGGCCCTGGCTTCAGGCGATGAGTAGGACCCGAATGGCTGAAACAAGCGAAAAATAAGGGAAGGGAATGACACGATGAACAAAGATAGAGATCTTGCCTCCTCCGCCTTGAGGAGCAACATGCAGCGCCGTGACATGCTCAAACTGATGGGTGCGGGTGCGGCCGCGCTTTCCTTTGGTGGGTTGACCGCGACGCGGGCCATGGCCGATGACGCGACGGTTGCATTCTGGGCCACGGCGACGCTCGACATCGGCGACAAATGGCAGGAATTTGCGCGCCAGAGCGGCGTTTCGCCCGAATTCACCGATAACGGCAATGATGTCGGCCCGGTCGTCGCGCGCCTTGCCGCCGGCAATGCCAATGATCTTTTCGATGTCGGCGGCTTTCAGGGCGGCGCTGAAAGGGAGCTCGCCAAGCAAGGGCTGATTACGCCCTGGGACGTGTCCAAGATCCCGAATTTCGCAGGCATCTGGCAATGGGCCAAAGACATACCGACCTTGACCTATGAAGGCAAGCAATATGGTATCCCGACCGTCGTCAACGCCGACTCCATCATCTACCGCCCCGACAAGCTCGGGAAGGTCGACAGCTATGGCGTCATCTTCGATCCCAAGCTCAAAGGCCGGGTCGCGATGGAGGACGCCTGGATCAACAGCGCCATCTTCACGGCGATCTATCTCAAGGAAGCAGAAAACAAGTCAATCAAGGATCCGGGCAATCTGACGGAATCCGAGCTCGGCCTCGTGATGGAATTCCTGATCAAGCACAAGAAGGACGGGCAATTCCGGACCTTCTGGAATGGCTGGGAGCAGGGCGTGCAGCTGGTGGCGAACGAAGAGGTCGACGCCATGACCGGCTGGGAACCGATTGTCTATGAAGGCCGCAAGCGCGGGCTTCAGGTGGAATATGCCGCACCCGCCGAAGGCTATGAAGGCTGGGGCAACAATACGGTGTTGCTCAAGGGTGCCACGGAGCGTGGCAAGGCCGGGGCGGCCCATAAATTCGTCGATGCATTGCTTGCCGGCCTCTATGGCTGCGAACTGGGCAAGGCGCGCGGCTATCTCGTGCCGACCGACAACAACCTCGCCTATGCCAAGGCCCATCCCGACGAATACAAGGCCGACGACGTCGCCAAGCTCGCCGACCATGTGAAGGCCAAGTTCTCCGGGAAAGTCTACTGGCAGAATTGCCGGCCGGACAACTTCCAACTCTACGAAGAGTGGTGGCAGAGGCTGCGCAACGCCTGATGTAAGGCGATGGAGCGGGGCTGGCCCTTCTGTTCGAGGACAGGCCGGCCCCGAGCCGATGGGATCAACACCGAGAGAAGGAGGGTTAGACCATGAAGACACCGGTTCTATTGCTGGCCGCTCCGCTTGCGGCGATCCTCGTGCTCGGCCTTGCACCGCTGGTCCTGGTCGTGGTCTGGAGCTTCTGTGCCTGGGATTCCGCGACTTACTGGATCAAGCCGGAGTTCAGCCTCGCCGCCTACGGCGCGGTCCTGGAGGCCGGGCGCTGGAGCGTGTTTCTGTCGACCCTCGGCAAAGCATTTCTGACATCGGCTATCTGCCTCGTCATCGCCTATCCCACCGCCTATGCGATGTATTTCCTGGCCGGGCGCAGGCTGTCGGTTCTGCTCGCAGCCCTCCTTACCATCCCGTTTTTCACGTCCTATCTCATCCGCTCCTTTTCCTGGCGGCTGCTGCTTGGTCGTACCGGCGTCATCAACACGCTACTTCAGCACGCCGGGATTATCGACGCGCCGCTCGACTGGCTGCTGTTCAGCGACTTTGCCGTCATCGTCGGGCTGGTCGCCTCCTATCTGCCGTTCGCAACCTTCCCCATCCTGCTCTCCATGCGCCGCGTCGATCCTATCGCGCTGGCGGCATCGCGCGATCTCGGCGCCGGCTTCTGGACGATGGCACGCACCGTACTGTTGCCGCTGACCTATTCCGGTGTTTTTGCCGGGTTCCTGTTCGTCTTCGTCATGGTCGCGGGCTCGTCGACGGAGGTGCAGATGCTCGGCGGCGCCGGCGCATCGATCGTATCGGTGATGATCAATGACGTCATGCGTGTCGCCAATTTTCCGCTCGCCTTTGCGATTTCGACGCTGATGCTCGTGATCGTCTTCGGACTGGTGCTGATCGGAGACGCCATATTCGGCCTCTCCTCGCTGTTCGAGGAGCGCGGCTAATGATCGTCAGGGAGGGTACGACACCGCGCATCGTCATCTGGACGCTGACCATCATCGGTCTCGCCGTGATCTATGCGCCGCCGCTCTATTTGCTCGGCGTCTCCTTCAATCCGGCGCTTCAGCCCGGCCTGCCGCATTTTTCCGATGTTACGCTGAAATGGTATGTCGCGCTCGGGGCGGAAAGCGCGCTTGTCGCCGCGCTCGGCCAGTCGATCATGATAGCGCTGGCGACGGCTGTTATCGCGACCTTGCTGTCGCTCGGTGCGGCGCTCGCATATCGCGAGCTGCACCGCGGCCGCGGACTGTGGTTCCTGGCGGTGCTTCTGCCGATGTTCGTGCCGGGCGTCATCCAGGGACTGGCGCTATCGACCGTTATCAGCCGTGCCGGCGTGAAGGCTTCGGCCTTGACCGTCATTGCCGGCCATCTGCTGTGGGCGATGCCTTTTGCCTTCATCGTCATCCTGACAAGCTTTGCCGCCGTCAAGCGCACCTACCTGATGGCGGCAGACGATCTTGGTGCAAGCCGGCTCCGGCAGTTCCTGGATATTACGCTGCCGTTGATCCGCCCGGGTCTCGTCAGCGCCTTCATCTTTTCGCTCCTGCTGTCGCTCAACGAGTTTACGCGCGCCTTCTATCTGGCCGGTCGCCAAAACACGTTGCCGGTGGTGCTGTTCGGCAAGATGAATGCCGGCGCTTCGCCGACGATTTACGCCATGTCCGGCGCAATCTTTCTAATCTCCAGCGTTTGCGTGGTGGTCGTGGCACTGCGTTCGCTGCTCATGCAACGCCGAGCGGGTTGATCGATATGAAAAAACAACCGACGGACCACACACTCCGCCACCCCCTGATCCTCCATGAACGGGAATATAGAGGATGAAACAAGAGTCCAAGCTGATGGCGCTGATCCGCGCTGGAAAAAGACAGGAAGCGTTTGACATGGTCGAGCGGCTGAAAGCGGTCACGCAATCGCTGCCGACGTCGATCAAGGTGGATCGAACCGGTGCGGTGACCTATTACAAAGGAAACCGCCGTTTCGTAAGAAACTTGCAGGGCGGCTGGGAATTGGCGCCGAAGAAAAAGTAGATCGACGACATACGAGTTCTGGCGTCGTCCTCGCGACCCGATCAGGGTCGGAGAAATGACAGCTGTCCGTGATCGCAGTTGCGGCGGATGCCGTGATCGTAGCTTGCGAAAATGCGATATGACGATGGCTAATCGCGCAGCGATGATCAAGAAAGTAATGAGAGCTTTATCAAGTATCTAATATAATTAAGATGTAATAATATTAGAAAGTATCTTATTTAGAAATATAAAATTAACACCCAAAGCCTAATGTCTCCTCGACCGTCATCGCATAGATGGCGGCCGATTGAAGGAGACAGGAGCATGTATCGTGTTTCTCATTTCGGCAGGGACAAGAAGGGAGCTGCAGCGGTCGAATTCGCTTTAATCGCGCCGCTTTTTTTCCTATTGCTTCTCACATTGGTTGCCTTCGGCATCTATCTCGCCGCGGCCCATTCCCTACAGCAGCTGACCGCCGATGCCGCGCGAACCGCGATCGCGGGATTGTCGGCCACGGAGCGAAGCCAGCTGGTCCAGGATTTCGTCTCCCGCTCGACGATTAACGACGCCTTCATCAACAAGGACAAGCTGACGGTCACCGTCGCGACAGACCCGGCCAATGCCAACCAGTTCACCGTGAGCGCCGCCTACGACGCATCCAATCTTCCGATCTGGAATCTCTATACTTTCGCCATGCCGGATTCGACCATCCGCCGTTATTCGACCATTCGGCTGGGAGGTCTCTGATGAAGAGGCTTCTCGGTCGGCTCGCCTCCTTGACGGACAGGCGGGGAAACGTCGCGGTGACCACTGCGCTTGCCTCCCCCTTGATCCTTTACTGCCTTGGCCTCGGCATCGATTACGGCATGATGACGCTGCAGCAGCGGCGCCTGCAGCAATTGAGCGACATTGGCGCAATCACGGCTGCCGCCGATATCGCAAATGCGCAGAGCGCGCTCCTGGCCAATCTTCAAAGCAACGGCACGACGGCCGCAGTGGCATCGGGCAGCAGCTACATGACCGCAAACGGGCAGATCACGACGGCGGCGGCCACGTCGGGTCAATATGAAACCTTGGGCAATATGGTTCTAGGGTCCTATAAGGCAGACACATCCGTGGCGCCTCAAAACCGCTTCACGCCGGGGACTTCCCTCTCCGATTCCGTAAGGGTCACGCTGACGCAGAAGGCGGTGATGCCTTTTGCCTCCGCCTTTGCCGACCCGCCGACCTTGAGCGCCACGGGTACCGCTTCCAGCGAGCGTTTGGCAGCTTTTTCTATCGGCTCCCGGTTGGCGAGCCTCAATGGCGGCATTCTAAACCAGCTTCTGGGCTCTCTTCTTGGGACGCAGGTCTCTCTCAATCTCGTCGACTATCAGGCGCTCATCAGCGCGAAGGTAAACCTTTTAAGCTTCCTCAATCTGTTGGCGACGGATCTCAAGCTGACAGGGGTAAGCTACGATCAGCTCCTGGCGACCGATGTCACCTATGACAAGATTCTTGGCGCGCTTGGCAAATCGTCCAATCTTTCCCCGGCAGTCGTCACCATCATCAACAATCTGGGCAAGACGCTGGGAACCACGAAGCTCACCGTCAAGCTGCAGGATATCGTGAACCTCGGTCCTCTCGGTACGGATGTCGTGGGAACCGCGCCCAACCTGACTTCCACGATCAGCGTTATGGACCTGATCTCCGCAACCGCGATGGCCGCCAATCAGCAAAGGCAGATCGCGCTCGATCTTGGGGCTAACGTGCCGGGTCTTGCAGCGACGAAGATGACGCTGGCGATCGGGGAGATCGCACAACAAGCACCGGCGGCCGCCGTGGGCGCGCCGGGCACTATCGTTCGCACGCCGCAAGTGCGCGCGGCAATCGAAGTTTCGGTCACCGGCCTGTCCCTGATTGCAGGCTTGAAGATCAGGGTGCCGCTTTATGTTGAGATCGCGCCTGCCGAGGCCAAGCTTGCCTCGATAAGCTGTGTCGGCGGCAGCATGCCGAACGCCGTCGTCGGGATCGACGCCGTACCCGGCGTGGCGGAGATTGCGCTTGGGGACGTCGATACTTCGGCTTTCGTGAATTTCGGCTCCAAGCCACGCGTTACTCCAGCAGCCATCATCGATTCCCTGCTTCTGAAGGTGATCGCAAGCGCGCAGGTCGATATCGCCAATATGAGCCCGACACGCGTGACCTTTCAGCCCTCGGAAATTTCTGCCGGCACAGTCAAGACCGTTTCAACCAGCACTATCCTGACCTCGGCCGTCCAGTCACTTCTGAAAAATGCCAATATCAGCATTCAGGTGCTCATTCTGACCCTTGGCACGCCGAGCGCGGTGCTGGGAGCCGTCGCCGATACGCTGTCTGCCGTCACCGCTCCGGTCGACCAGCTCCTCTACAATCTGCTTGGCGTCCTTGGCGTCGGTGTCGGCCAGGCCGACATAAAGGTGACCGATGCGCGCTGCATGCAGCCCGTACTCGTTCAGTGAGGCTTGAGCATCGCGGTCGATCACCGGCAAGGACCGCTCAGGCTCATCTTCAAACCAGGTAGGGGCCGATGCATTCGGCCACGGACGCGACGTCCTCGACCCGCATGCCCGCAACATTGATCCTTCCGGAGTCCGGCATGTAGATGCCGTGTTCGGCCCGGAGCTTCAGGACGTTTTCGGAAGAGATCGGCAGCAGGGAGAACATGCCCTCCTGGGTGCTCATATGGGCGAGTTCCGGAAGAAATCGACCAAAGGCTTCTCCGGCCGCACGGCGGATTTCCGTTATGCGGAGGCGCATGTCGTTCAGTTCATCCACCCAGAGCTGACGGCGGAACGGCTCCTGGAGGATTGCCGCAACGATGGCTGCTCCGTGCGCGGGCGGCATGGAGTAGCTTGCGCGCGCGTAACCCGCGAGATTACCAATGCCCTTGTTCAACGACGCCTGCTGATCCGCAAACAGATAGACAGCGCCGGTGCGCTCTCGATAGAGCGAGAAAGACTTGGAGCAGGAGACAGCGACCATGGCTTCGCCGACCGCTTCGATGACATCAATCATGCCGGCCGCATCTTCGACCCGGCCGCGCCCGAGGCCCTGATAGGCGTTGTCGAAGAGAGGGAGCAATTCCTTGGCAGCGACGACGTCGGCAATATCTCGCCAATTCTGCGATGAGAGAGCTGCGCCCGTGGGATTGTGGCAGCTCGTTTGCAGCAGCACCGCGTCACCGGGCGCGGCGTTCCGTAGGGCCGTCAGCATGTCGTCGATCAGAACGGCCTGCTTGCCGATATCGAAGAAACGATAGGTTCCGACCTGAAGGCCGACCGCGGCAAAGATCGGCTGGTGATTGACCCATGTCGGTGTGCCGATCCAGATCTTCCGTCGCTTGTCGAGGGCAAGCAGTTCCGCAGCCAGGCGCAGAGCGCCTGTGCCGCCAGGGGTCTGAATTCCGGCGAGCCGCCTGCCGCCGTGGCGCTCGCCGAAAACCTCGAGAGCCATCGCCCGCAGGAAGGCGGGATCTCCCTCCGGGCCGATATAGGATTTGGATTTTTGCGTTTCCCAGAGATGATGCTCGGCCGCCTTGACGGCTCTCATGACAGGGGTGCGGCCCGCTTCATCGCGATAGACGCCGACGCCAAGATCGATCTTTCCGGCTCTCGGATCGGCGGCGAACTTGGCGATCAATTCCAGCAGGGGATCGGGCTTCTGCTCCGCCAGACTATCGAAAAACGCCGTTTTCTTCATGGGCACCTCCCTCCACTTATTGAGGCCAATTCTGCAGAACCCGCACGAATTCCGTCAGCCATGCATTCGTCTGGTGGCCGTCCAGGGAGCGGTGGTCGATCGTCAGGGAGACATAGGCCATTGGGCGGATCTGGATCGTATCGACCCCATCGACCTCCCGAACGACGACACGCTTTTCCAGCTTGCCTATGCCGAGTATCGCCGATTGCGGTTGGTTGATGATAATGGGGGAGGCCACCAGCGAGCCGGAGACGCCGTGATTGGAGATCGTGAAGGTTCCGCCCTTCAGCTCGTCGGCTTTAAGCGTATTGGATCGTGCCCTGTTCGTCAGATCCTGAAGGCGGGCGGCAATGGTCTCCAGCGGAAGATCCTGCGCCTGCCGGAGCACCGGTGCGACCAGGCCTTTGTCGCCCAATGCGATGCCGACCGCAATGTTGACGTCCTCGAATATTTCAAGACTATCGTCGTGCCACTGGCTGTTGACCTCCGGTACGATCTTCATGGCGGCGACGGACGCCGCCACGAAATAGGCGGTGTAGGAGAGGTTGATGCCCTCCGCCCTCATACGGTCCTTGTGGCTTTCGCGATGGCGCATGATCGCCGTGAAATCCGCCTCGAAGACCGCAGTGACCTGAGGTGCGGTCGCAAGGGATTCGGCCATGTGCCTTGCGATCGCAAGCCGCATGGCTGAATGGGGTACGGTTCGGGATTTGACGTCAATCGGATTTGCCGAGAAAGGCTGCTCGGTCGTGGCCTGCTGCGATACCGGAACGGCTGGATGGGATTTGCTGGCTTCCAGCGCATGATCCATATCGGCGCGCGTGACCCGCCCGCCCTTGCCACTGCCTTTCAGCGAAGCGGGATCGATCGCGTATTCCTTGGCGGCGCTACGAACGGCAGGTGAATAATAGCTGGAGGCGGTCACCGTCGAGGCGTGATGCATTGGCGGCGGAGCGGCGGTCGCTTCTGTTGCAATGCCGATCGCTTCGACGCTCATTCGTCCCAGGATCGCCCCGGGTGCGGCGTCATCGCCATCCGTCATGGAGATTTCGCTCAGGATACCATCGCAGGGCGCCGATATCTCCTGCGTTACCTTGTCGGTTTCCAATTCGACGAGGGCGTCGCCTTCGCGGACATGATCGCCAATTTGCTTCAGCCAATTGCGGACGACTGCCTTCGTGCCTTCCTGTTCGATCGGGGCCGTGATCTCGACAGTGTTCGTCATTCCCTAGAACTCCAGGATCTCGGTGATGCGCTTGGTAATCCGTTCCGTCGAGGGCACGGCCCATTCCAGCAGGACGGGATTATGCGGGCTCGGAATATCGGGCATGGTGAGCCGGGAGACCGGCGCATCGAGATCCGTGAAGGCCTTGTCTGCAATGACCGCAGCAATCTCGGCACCGAAGCCCGCGGCTTCGAGATCTTCGTGGACGATGAGGCAGCGATGCGTCTTGGCGACCGATGTGAGTACGGCCTCCTGATCCCAGGGCATCAGCGTGCGAAGATCGATGATATCGGCCGAGATGCCCTCGGCAGCCTCCTCGCAACGGTGAACCATGGCGCCCCAGGTGACGATGGTGATGTCGTTGCCGGTCCGTGTCCGCTTCGCCTTGCCGAAGGGCAGCGCGAAATCGTCGCCGGGATAGGGGCGGCGTGCCCACGGGTGATCGAGCATGGCCCTGTGTTCGAAGAAGATGACCGGGTCGTTGCCGCGCATCGAGGTGCGCAGCAGGCCGACCGCATCTTCGGCGTTCGAGGGAACAGCAACCTTCCAGCCTGGTTGATGGACAAAGGCAACTTCGTTGGTCTGGCTGTGCCAGGGATCGCCGCATTTGAAGAAGCCGCCGGGCATGCGCACCACGATGGGGGCGGCGAAACGGTTATTGGTGCGCCAGCGGATCGTGCCGCAGTCGTTGAGCTGTTCGGTGGCCGGTTCGGCATATTTCCGGAACTGGATTTCGGGGATGGGTACGAGGCCGGCCAGCGCCATGCCCACGGCACGGCCGATGATCCCCTCCTCGGATAGGGAGGTATCGAAAACCCGTTCGTTGCCGAATTTTTCCTGCATTCCAAGGGTGACGGCGTGAACCCCGCCCTTGGGGCCGATATCCTCGCCGAACATGAGGACGCGCTCATTGATCGACATTTCATGTTCGAGCGTTCTACGGATGGCGGTGACCATGTTGATGCGCGGGCCGGCGGTCTCGGGCTTATCCGTTGTCGCCGGAGGCACATATCCGGATGGATGCTGCCCACCCATCGTCTGCATGTCGCCATCGAAGAATACATGGCGTGTCACGGAGGAGGGATCGGCGACCGGCCGCTCCTCGGCGGCTGCGCGCGCTCTTTCGGCCCTATCGTGAGCCTCGATCTCGCAGGCGTTCCATTCCTCGATCGACATGACGGCGGGAATGAGGAATTCCTTCAGGCGCGGCAGTGGATCGCGTTCCCATTCGCGCCGAACGGTTTCCTCGCTCTTGTAGGCCTGCGTATCCTGAAAACTGTGGCCCTCAAGCCGAGGGACCGTCAGCCGCAAAAGGGCAGGCTTACGCTCTTCGCGGACGAAGAAGACGGCCTCCTGTACGAGACGTGCAGCCTCGGCGGGGTCGCAGCCGTCGCCATCGAATATTGCGAGATTTCTCCAACTTGCCAGATTGGCTGCGATATTTCCGCCTGGGGTCTGCACGGTTGAAGGGACCGAGATGCCGAAGCCATTGTCTTCGATGTAGAACAGCATCGGCAATGCTTGCGTCGTTGCGGCGCTCAGTGCGGCCCAGAAACCGTTCGAGGCGACCGAGCCGTCGCCCCCGAGGACGACGCCGATATCCCGCGCATATTCTTCGCGCCCCAAAGTGGTCGCGTAGTATTTCATCGCCTGCGCCCAGCCGGCCGTCGGCGTATATTGGGCGCCGACACCGCCGCACATGGGCAGCGCCGATGCGCCAGAGAGGTTCGGATAGTTGAAGACGACACCAATGTCGCGCCCGTCGGAATAACCGCCGGCGCGTCCCATGGCCGAACCGAGCGCATCGGCCGGGTCGACCCCGAGCGAAAGCAGAAACGGCCGCGATCGGTAATAGCCGCAGGTGGCATCGTGCAGGCCGGTCAGTTGCGTGCCGAGAAGGATCTGCGCCACATCGTGGCCGCGTGCGGAAAATTGATAAAGGACCTTCTTTTCCGGAACGAGACGCTTCTCTTCCAGCTCATCGAGGGCTCTTGAAAGGTGGACGAGGCGGGCAACCCTGCGCCAGTCAATGCGGTCGTCGGGCGCGTTGCGCTCATGCTTTCTTATCGCCAGTTGGGCCATTTGCTCCTCCTGCACGTGGTCGCATGATTCTAATTCAAAGTGGCCGCGTTATTCCTTTCAATCTCATAGGAATTACCCTAGTATTTGGTTGTTTTATTTCAGAATTGGCGTATTTTTGAATGGAAAATTTCAATCTTGATCACGTCGACAGGGCGATCCTTCGCGTGCTGCAGGAAGAGGGCGACATCAGCCAGGCGGCACTGGCCGAAAAAGTGGGCGCATCGCCTGCCTCCTGCTGGCGAAGGATCAAGGCGCTGGAGAGCGCTGGCGTGCTCGGCAGAACGGTCCGCCTTGTCGATCCCGACAAGATCGGCAAGGGCCTTAATGTCTTCTGCCAAGTCAAGATGAAGACCCACGATCCAGCAACCCGCCGCGATTTCGAACAATTCATCGCGAGCTATCGCGAAGTGCTCGAATGCTATTCCATGTCGGGCGAATGGGATTATCTCATCCGTGCCGTCGTTGCCGATGTGCGGGAATATGAAGGGCTTTTGATGCGCGGTATCCTGACCCATGAAGCCGTGTTGAGCTCATCGTCGCACTTCTCGCTGAAATGCGTCAAATACACCACGGCGTTGCCGACGAATGTGTCACGATAAAGCCTTCTGTCCGTACTCGCCTTGAACAGTGCAAGCGTCTCACGCTAATAAACCCTGATAATTTCAGATGCGGAGCAGGGTTGGGAGTGTCGGCTGATAACATCAAACTCGGCCATGATTTGAGCGAAGCGGTCGCGGCGCTTCTCGCCGATCTGCCCATCAAGGCGGCGAGTTTCATCGTCACGATCTATGGCGATGTCATCGAGCCGCGGGGCGGCGTCGTGTGGATCGGCAACCTCATCGAGGCATGCAAGAGCGTCGGCATTACCGAAACGCTGGTGCGCACTGCCGTGTCGCGACTGGTGACCGCCGGCCAGCTTGCCGGAGAGCGGGAAGGGCGCCGCAGCTACTATCGGCTGACGGACGCGGCCCAAGCGGAATTCGCTGAGGCCGCCAGTCTCTTCTATGGGCCGGAGCCTGCCGTCCGATGGCAATTCGTCCTTATCAATGGACCCGCTCCGGAGGAGATCATGCAGGCATTGGAGCGGGACGGCTTCGCTAGGCTGAGCCCCCGTCTTGCGATGGGTACGCATCCCGCGCCACCGCTGCCGGGTCGCGTCGTTGTCTTCAACGCTGAGCTTGCGACCGAGAACGGCGCCTTGAAGGAGCTCGCGGAAGAGGCCTGGAACCTGCGGCACTTTGCGGAAGCTTACAGCGAATTTACTGCCCGCTTCGGCACATTTTCGCGAGGAGTCGGCGATTGTGTGGCCCTGTCACCGTTCGATTGTCTGATCGCGCGATTGCTTCTCGTCCATCAATATCGCCTGATCATGTTGCGCGAGCCGCATCTTCCCAAGTCCGCCCTGCCGGCCGATTGGCCCGGCGAGGAGGCGCGGCGCCTATTTGCCGAACTTTATTTGCGTCTGTCAAAAAAGGCTGACGCCTATGTCGGTCGCCGTTTCGTGAACGAGTCGGGCAAGCTTCAAGAAACAACGCCGGTAAGCCAGGCTCGGCTCGATCACCTCAAGTCCCGCTGAAAGATCAATCCACTCAGTCACATAGCGTGTGAGTTCTCTTCGCAGCACGCTTTCACGGCATTGAATGTCACAGAAATATCCAAAAATTTATTTGTGCTGTGACATATGGTATGCTAATACAATGACCGATCGGTCGGCTAATGCGCTCGCTGTCGGATCGATGTTTCGTGGAGGAGAGCGTGAAACAGGCCTATACTGGTGAAGCCATGAAGCGTCAGCTTGGCTCAGATCCTCAAGGCGTCCGCAGGCCTGCGATCACTCTTTAGCGCGCCGGACGTGCCAGGACGGAGGAAGATCAATGTATGCACAGATGGTGAAAACCGATGGCGCCCGCATCCGTTCCCTTGACGAGATGGATCCCCAGGAACGCGCCTTTCAAGAGCGTGTCGATGCCGGCCAGAAGATCGAGCCGAAGGAATGGATGCCGGAAGGCTACCGCAAGACGCTGATCCGCCAGATCAGCCAGCACGCGCATTCGGAAATCGTCGGCCAGCTTCCGGAGGGCAACTGGATTACCCGTGCTCCGACGCTGGAACGCAAGGCGATCCTGCTTGCCAAGGTGCAGGACGAAGCCGGCCACGGCCTCTATCTCTACTGCGCTGCCGAGACGCTCGGCATCAGCCGCGACGAGATGTATGAGCAGCTGCACTCCGGCAAGGCCAAATATTCCTCGATCTTCAACTATCCGACTCTGACCTGGGCCGATATCGGCGCGATCGGCTGGCTCGTCGATGGTGCTGCTATCATGAACCAGGTTCCGCTGCAGCGCTGTTCCTACGGTCCCTATTCGCGGGCCATGATCCGGATCTGCAAGGAGGAAAGCTTTCATCAGCGCCAGGGCTTCGACATCCTGATGAAAATGGTGAAGGGCACGCCGGCGCAGAAGCCCATGGTGCAGGATGCGCTGAACCGCTGGTGGTGGCCGTCGCTGATGATGTTCGGCCCTTCGGACGATGCCTCCGTGCATTCGGCCCAGTCGATGGCCTGGAAGATCAAGCAGAATTCCAATGACGAGCTGCGGCAGAAATTCGTCGACCAGACCGTGCCGCAGGCGGAGTACCTCGGCCTAACCGTCCCCGATCCCGATCTGAAGTGGAACGAGGAAAAGGGCGGCTACGATTTCGGCGAGCCGGACTGGGAAGAATTCTTCAACGTGATCGCCGGCAACGGCCCCTGCAATGCGGAGCGGCTGAATGCCCGCAAGCAGGCTTGGGAGGATGGCGCCTGGTTCCGCGATGGTCTGACGGCGCATGCCGAAAAGGTGGCCGAACGCCTCGCTGCCGCAAAGGTTGCCGCCGAATAGGCGTGCAGGATGACAAGGGAGTGAGAAGCATGTCCAGCGAATGGCCGCTTTGGGAGGTCTTCATCCGAGGTCAGCACGGCCTCAACCATCGCCATGTCGGCAGCTTGCACGCGCCCGATGCAGAGATGGCGATCAACAACGCACGCGATGTCTATACGCGCCGCAACGAGGGCGTCAGCATCTGGGTGGTGCGGTCTTCCGAGATCACCGCCAGCGCGCCTTCGGAAAAAGGTCCGCTCTTCGATCCCTCCAATTCGAAGGTCTATCGTCATCCGACCTTCTTCGACATCCCCGATGAAGTGGGGCACATGTGATGGCGACCGCTACCCTTGAGCCGGCGGTCGATCAGGCCGCCCTCGTCGAATTCCTCCTGCGCATCGGCGATGTCACGCTGATCTTAGGCCACCGCGTTTCCGAATGGTGCGGCCGAGGACCGGCGCTGGAGGAGGATATCGCG
Organism: Rhizobium aureum; assembly: GCF_030182495.1. Classification (NCBI taxonomy): domain Bacteria; kingdom Pseudomonadati; phylum Pseudomonadota; class Alphaproteobacteria; order Hyphomicrobiales; family Rhizobiaceae; genus Rhizobium; species Rhizobium aureum. Next base: position 144,857 of record NZ_JAQJCI010000002.1, read on the forward strand.
CTCGCCAACACGGCGCTCGATCTCATTGGCCAGACGCAGCTCTGGCTCGCTCTGGCGGGCGAGGTGGAAGGCAAGGGCCGTTCGGCCGACGATCTCGCCTATCTGCGCGATGGCTGCGAGTTTCGCAACATCCTCTTGGTCGAACGCCCCAATGGCGATTTCGGCAAGACGCTGATGCGGCAATTTCTCTTCGACGCCTGGCACTATCTGCTGCTGAAAGCGTTGAAAGGCTCGGCCGACCGGCGCATTGCTGAAATCGCCGAGAAGGCCTTCAAGGAAGTCTCCTATCACCTCGATCGCAGCCGCGACCTGATCATCCGCCTCGGCGACGGCACGGCGGAAAGCCATCGCCGCATGCAGGCGGCGCTGGACGAACTCTGGCCCTTCACCTGTGAAATGTTCGCCGGCGATGCTTCCGATGCGGCACTGGCACAGGCCGAGGTGATCCCGGAACCGCAAAGCCTCAAACCCGGTTGGGACGAGATCGTTTCCGATGCGCTTGCCAAGGCGACGCTTGAGCGCCCGGCAGATGGCTACATGCACAAGGGCGGCCGTCGCGGCGTTCACACCGAGCATCTCGGCTATCTCCTGGCCGAGATGCAATTCCTGCAGCGCGCCTATCCGGGCGCCACCTGGTAGGAGGCTGATATGGCGACCGCGCTGCATCCTTCGGTCGACGAGGTCTGGCACTGGCTGTCGGAAATGCCGGACCCCGAGATACCGGTGATCTCGCTGACCGATCTCGGCATCATCCGCGACGTCGGCTGGCGAGACGATACGCTCGTCGTCACGGTGACACCGACCTATTCGGGCTGTCCCGCCACGACGGTAATCAATCTCGATATCGAGCGGGCATTGGCTGAAAAGGGCATCGACCGGATACGCCTTGAGCGCCGGCTGTCGCCGGCCTGGACGACGGATTGGATCAGCGCCGAGGGACGTGAGAAGCTGCGCGCCTACGGCATTGCCCCACCGGTCGACGGTACGGCGGCCGATGGCATCTTGATGAAGCGCATCGATCGGCTTTCCGGGCGCTCCAATCTCACGATTGCCTGCCCGCGCTGCGGATCGACGAACACGGAAAAGATCAGCCAGTTCGGTTCGACGCCCTGCAAGGCGAGCTATCGCTGCACGGACTGTCTGGAACCGTTCGATTACTTCAAGTGCATTTGACCCCAAGAGGACGAGGCCCGCATCCATGCCACGTTTCCATCCGCTGATCGTCACCGATGTTCGCCGCGAGACGCGCGATGCGGTCGTCGTCACGCTTGCGCCAGCCGAGGAGGATCGGGCCATCTTCGACTTCACGCAGGGCCAATATCTGACCTTCCGCCGCAAGTTCGACGATGAGGAGCTGCGCCGCTCCTATTCGATCTGTGCCGGTAAGGACGAGGGCGTGCTGAAGGTCGGCGTCAAGCGCGTGGACGGCGGCTGCTTCTCCACATGGATCAATGAGAACCTGAAAGCCGGCGACACGTTGGAAGCCATGCCGCCGATGGGCGCTTTCTTCACAGCCATCGAACCCGATGTCGCAAGGCACTATCTAGGCTTTGCCGGCGGCAGCGGCATCACGCCGGTGCTCTCCATCATCAAGACGGTGCTCGCGCGCGAGCCGCGCTCGGTCTTCACGCTCGTCTATGCCAACCGGCAGATCAGCTCGATCATGTTCCGCGAAGAGCTCGACGACCTGAAGAACCTTTATCTCGGTCGCCTGTCGGTGCTGCATATTCTTGAAAGCGAGGCGCAGGAGATCGGCCTTTTCACCGGCCGGATAGACGCGGAGAAGTGCAAAGCGCTCTTCAAGAGCTGGATCGACATCAAGTCGGTTGCGACAGCCTTCATCTGCGGTCCGGAGCCGATGATGCTGGCGACCGCCGCGGCGCTGCGCGAGCACGGCATGCGCGACGACCAGATCAAGTTCGAGCTTTTCGCCTCCGCGCAGCCGGGCAAGGCCCGCCTGAAGGTGGAGAGCGCAGCTGCCGCTGATCATGAAAAGAGCTGCGAGGCAACCGTCACGCTCGACGGTGCGACGCGCATCTTCAAGTTTCCCAAGCATGGCCAATGCCTGCTCGATGCCGCGCTCGAAAACGCGATGGACGTGCCCTACGCCTGCAAGGCCGGCGTTTGCTCCACCTGTCGCGCCAAGGTTCTGCAGGGCGAGGTCGAGATGGAGGTCAACCACGCACTCGAGGATTACGAGGTGCGCCAGGGCTATGTGCTGACCTGCCAGTGCTACCCGCTCACCGACCGTATCGTCGTCAGTTACGACCAATAGGATCGCATCGAAGGGAGGAATGTGATGTCCGAGACGATGCCGATCGAGCAATATCTGCAGGAGGGTGGGATGCTCTCCTCGCCGGACAATGTGCCTCCGCGCTATCGCGGCGAACTCCTGCGTCTGATGGCGAGCTTCGTCGATAGCGAGCTGGCCGGTTCCGCCGGCTTTGCCGATATCATCAACGATGCCCCAGGCATTCAGGAGCGCATTTCTGCGGCACGCATTGTGCTGGAAAAGACCGATCATGCCGGCCAGGTCCTGAAGATCATGGAGACTTTCGGCGTCGATGGCGAGCGCTATGCGGTCCACCATCCATGGGCGGCGCGGCTCGCTCGCGATGCCGATATCGGCGCTGTCAGGCAGGGTGGTGACATGCGGCTCTCCGTGTTCCACTACCCGCTTGAAGGCTGGGTGGATGCGGTCGTCATGAACGTTCTGATGGGTGCTGCCAGCGTCGTACAGTTGAAGGAGCTGGTGCGTGTTTCCTACCAGCCGCTGGCCGAAACCTTCCGTGCCATCCTGCCGCGCGAAAGGCGGCATGCCGAACTCGGCGCCGCCGGTCTTGGCCGCATCGTCGCCGATGATGAGGGTCGGGCCAAGGCGCGGGCTTCGGCTGCCTACTGGTATCCCCGCGTTGCCGCGAGCTTCGGTCACGCCGGTTCGGCTCGCTTCGAGACATTGTCGCGTTTCGGCCTGCGCCATCAGCCCAACGAGACCCTGCTTGCCGAATGGCGTGCCGATGTCGATGCGCAGCTTTCTGCGCTTGGATTGAACTGAGAGGATAGTGAGATGAACATCATGGCAAACCAGCCGCGCCGGCTCGAAAGCTATGTCGGGGGTAGATGGGTCGCCGGCACGAAGGAAGGCGTGCCGCTGCTCGACGCATCGACCGGTACTCCCGTCGCGTCAATCGATTCCTCCGGCATCGATTTCAAGTGGACCCTAGCTTACGGCCGCGACAAGGGCGGACCGGCGCTCAGGCGCATGTCCTTCCATGAGCGCGCCGCGATGCTGAAGGCGCTTGGGCAGGCCCTGCTTGAGAGGAAGGAAGAGTTCTACGCGCTTTCGACGGCGACGGGTGCCACGCGTGCGGATAGTTGGGTCGATATCGAAGGCGGCATTGGCACCCTGCTGTCCTATGCCTCCAAAGGCCGGCGCGAGCTGCCGAATGCGCGCGTACTGCTCGATGGCGATGTGGAGCAGCTCTCCAAAGACCAGAGCTTTTCAGCCCAGCATATCCTAAGCCCACTGCAGGGCGTCGCGATTCACATCAATGCCTTCAATTTCCCCTGCTGGGGTATGCTGGAAAAACTCGCGCCGACCTTGCTTGCCGGCGTTCCCGCCATCGTGAAGCCGGCAAGCCAGACGGCCTATCTGACCGAACTCATGGTTCGCTGCATCATCGAAACCGGCCTCTTGCCGGAAGGCGCACTGCAGCTCGTTTGCGGCTCGGTCGGCGATCTCCTCGATCATGTCGAAGGCCAGGATGTGGTGACCTTTACCGGTTCCGCCGCGACCGGCCAGCGCCTGAAGACGCACAGGGCGATCATCGCGAATTCCGTGCGTTTCACCATGGAGGCAGACAGCCTCAATGCGGCCGTCCTCGGCCTCGATGCCGGCCCAGGCACCGAGGAGTTCGATCTCTTCGTCAAGGAAATCGCGCGCGAGATGACGGTCAAGGCCGGTCAGAAGTGCACGGCCATCCGCCGCGTCATTGCGCCCCGGACTTACAGTGAAGCCCTCATTGCCGCCTTGAACGATCGTCTCGGCAAGACAGCCATCGGCAATCCGGCCGATGAGACGGTTCGTATGGGACCGCTCGCGAGCCTCGGTCAGCGCGAGGAAGTCCGCGCTCGCATTCGGGATCTCGCCAGCGATGCCGAGATTGTTGGCGGCGATCCAGACAATCCGCGCGTCATGTCCGGCGATGCGAGCGCCGGCGCCTTCCTCAATCCGGTTCTGCTTTATTGTGACAAGCCGGGCTCGGCGCGTGCCATTCACGATGTCGAGGCCTTCGGTCCCGTCAGCACCGTCATGCCCTACGATATGGCGGAAGAGGCCGTCGATCTGGCGCGGCGCGGCAAGGGCAGCCTCGTCGCCTCCGTCTTCACCAACGATCCGCATTTCGCCGCGGAAGTGGTTCTAGGCCTTGCACCATTCCACGGTCGCGTGATGATCGGCAATCGCTTGAGCGCCAAGAGCTCCACCGGTCATGGTTCACCGCTGCCGGGCCTCGTTCACGGCGGTCCCGGGCGTGCCGGCGGTGGCGAGGAGCTCGGCGGCATCCGCGGCGTCAAGCATTACATGCAGCGGACCGCCGTGCAGGGCACGCCGACAATGCTTTCGGCCGTCATCGGGCGATGGGTTCCCGGCGCCGAGGTGCGTTCGGGCAGCGAGCATCCGTTCCGCAAATCACTTGACGAGCTGAAGATCGGCGATCAGCTCGTCACCGCCACGCGCACGGTGACGCTTGACGATATCGAGCACTTCGCCCGTTTCACCGGCGACACGTTCTATGCTCATATGGACGAGGAGGCGGCCAAGGCCAATCCGTTCTTCGAGGGGCGTGTGGCGCATGGCTATCTTATCGTCTCTTTCGCGGCAGGCCTTTTCGTCGATCCGGCTCCAGGTCCGGTTCTTGCAAATTATGGGGTCGACAATCTCCGCTTCCTGACACCGGTCAATCCGGGTGATACGCTCCAGGTGCAGTTGACCTGCAAGGAAATCAATCCCCGCATCAATGCCGAGCATGGCGAGGTGCGCTGGGATTGCAAGGTAATCAACCAGCTGGATGCCGTCGTCGCGCAATATGACGTTCTGACGATGGTGGCGAAAACGAGAGAGTGAGCGCATGACGACGACCGAGCAAGACCCGCATCGCCTGGAAATGACCGTACTGATGACGCCCGATATGGCGAATTTCAGCGGCAAAGTGCATGGCGGCGCCCTTCTGAACCTGCTCGATCGCGTCGCCTTCTCCTGTGCATCGCGCTATTCCAAGCAATATGCCGTGACGCTGTCGGTCGATCAGGTGCTGTTCAAGGAGCCGATCAATGTCGGCGAGCTCGTCACCTTCCGCGCCTCGATCAACGATACCGGACGTACTTCCATGGAAGTCGGCATAAGGGTGGAAGCGGAGAATATTCGTTCCGGCCAGCGCCGCCACACCAACTCCTGTTATTTCACCATGGTTGCCGTCGACGAGGCCGGTCGTCCGGTTCGAGTACCCGAGCTGGTGCCGGTGACATCAGTCGATATCAGGCGACACAAGGCTGCCCAGCTTCGCCGCACCTTGCGCCGCGAATTCGCGCAGCGGCTGGAAGCGGTGGCCGAAACCGGCCGCGACGTGGAAGGTTTGGGAGCCGACTGAATGGCGCAGATCTATTCCTACGACGGCGTGATCCCGGTCATCGATCCCTTGGCCTTCGTGCATCCGGCCGCAACCGTCATCGGGGATGTCATCATCGGCCCGGCCTGTTATGTCGGGCCGGGCGCCGTGCTGCGGGGTGATTTCGGACGCATCGTGCTCGAGCGAGGCTCGAACGTGCAGGAGACCTGCGTCGTCCATAGCTTCCCGAATCTGGAAGTTGTGATCTGCGAGGCGGGACATATCGGCCACGGTGCGGTGCTGCATGGCTGCCGCATCGGCGCCAACGCCATGGTCGGCATGAATGCCGTTATCATGGACGAAGCCGTCATCGGCGAAAACGCCATCGTCGCCGCCATGGCCTTCGTCAAGGCCGGCGCGGAAATTCAGGCAAACAGCCTGGCGGTCGGCTCACCGGCGCGTATCGTCCGCGAGCTGACTGCGGAAGAGATCGCGTGGAAGCGCCAGGGCACCGCCATCTACCAGCGCCTGGCGCTGGAGGCAAAAGAGAAGCTTGCGGCCGTCGAGCCGCTGACTGCACCGGAACCGGATCGCCGCCGCATCCGCGCGCCGGAATATGATCCGCTTATTCTTGAGCGGATGAAGCTCGGCGACTGAGGCACGATATCAACGAACGGCCTTGACCCCTTCCAGGATGAGGGTAGCGGCAATCTCGGCATATTCGTCGCGGCTGATCGGACCATTCGGCCGGAACCACATATAGACCCAGTTCATCATGCCAAAGAGCGACATGGTGACCGGCATCAGCAACGGCCTGTTCTTGTTGAGGTCCGGGTTGAGATCCTCGATGACGCTGGAAAAGCGCTTGACGATGCGTCTTTCGATCGTCCGCAATTCCGCCAGCTGTTCCTGCGATAGAGCATGCGTGCCGTTGAGCTGCACCTTGTGCTCGTTGTCGGCGCCCTCATAGTTCTTCAGCACGGCTTTCACCAGCAGGCGCAGCCGCTCCTGTGGCGTCACGTCTATCCGGTCCGCTGCGTCGATCGCGCCTTCCAGCTCCGTCAGATGCGTTTGCACGATGTCGAAGATCAGCGCGTCCTTGCCGGGATAGTAGTGGTAGAGCAGGGCTTTCGAGACATTACCGTGCGAAGCGATCATCGACATGGAGGCCTTCTCCATGCCTACCTCGGCGAAAACAGCCGCGGCACTTGCCAGGATGCCGCGCTGCTTTTCCTCGAAATCAACTGCGCGCGTGCGTGCCATGTGATCCTGCTCTGCTCATTTCCGGTTGACCTTAACCAAACCTCTCGGCCGATCCTCGCTATATACAATCAATTGCTTGTTACGCTATCCGACCAGCATTCCCATCATTCTTTCGGACGGTTGTCCACGATGCGTTTGGCCTTGCCCTCCGAGCGCGCGACTCCGCCCGGCGTATGCACGGTGACCTTCGTCGAGACACCGACCACGCTCTTGATGTGGTGGGTAAGCTCTCTTGCCGAAACGCTTCGCGCGGCTTCGTCCGCTGCCTCCAGCGTGCATTCGACATGAACGGTCATGTCGTCCATGCGGCCGGAGCGTGTCAGTTCGATCTGGAAGTGCGGTGCAAGCCCGCGGCATTTGAGGATCTGCTCTTCGATCTGGGTCGGAAAGACGTTGACGCCGCGCAGGATCATCATGTCGTCGGAGCGGCCGGTTACCTTTTCCATGCGCCGCATCGAGCGGGCGGTGCCGGGCAGCAGCCGCGTCAGGTCGCGCGTGCGATAGCGGATGATCGGCAGCCCTTCCTTCGTCAGTGTGGTGAGGACCAGCTCGCCGATCTCGCCGTCTGGCAATGCCGCGCCGGTAACCGGATCGATGATCTCTGGATAGAAATGATCTTCCCAGATGTGCAGCCCATCCTTGCTCTCGACGCATTCATTGGCAACACCCGGACCCATGACCTCCGAGAGGCCGTAAATGTCGACGGCGTGCATGTCGAAGGCATGCTCGATTTCCTCGCGCATGGCATTGGTCCACGGCTCGGCCCCGAAGATGCCGACGGCGAGCGAACTCTCTCTGGGGTCCAGGCCCTGGCGGCGGAATTCGTCGAGGATCGAGAGCATGTAGGAGGGCGTCACCATGATGACACGCGGCTTGAAATCCTGTATCAGCGCGACCTGCCGTTCCGTCATGCCGCCCGACACCGGGACCACGGTGCAGCCAAGTTTCTCCGCGCCGTAATGCGCGCCGAGGCCGCCGGTGAACAGGCCATAGCCGTAGGCGATATGCACCAGATCGCCCGCCCGTCCACCGGAGGCGCGGATCGAGCGGGCAACGAGGCTCGCCCAGGTGTCGACGTCCCTGGCAGTGTAGCCGACGACCGTCGGCTTGCCCGTCGTACCGGAGGACGCGTGGATACGGGCAAGCCTTTCGCGCGGCACGGCGAACATGCCGAAAGGATAGGTGTCGCGAAGATCCTTTTTGGTCGTGAAAGGAAATTTGGTGATATCAGACAAAGTCTTGAGATCGGAGGGATGCACGCCCAGCTCGTCGAAACGCTTGTTATAGAAGGGCGAGTTCTCATAGGCATGGGTGAGCGTCCATTTCGTGCGCTCGAGCTGCAGCGCGGAAATCTCGTCGCGGGAGGCGGTTTCGATTGCTTCAAGCTCACCTGCACGCGGCGAAAGGTTTTCCATCGATATCTCCTCCAAAAAGCCGGCGCTGCCGGCGCGCGGAACCTATTCCGGCAAAAGTGCGCCCTTGACCGTTCGCGAGTGGCCACGGAATTCCGCAATCTGCTCGCCCTTCTGATTGGTAATCGCGATATCGTAGATGCCGCCTCGTCCGCGCCGCGACACCTCCCGCGCCGCCGCCATCAGCCGGTCGCCCCTGAATGCCGGCGCGATGTAGGTCACGGAACAATGCTGAGCGACGGTGCGCTGATTGTAGGTGTTGCAGGCGAATGCGAAGGCGGAGTCGGCCAAAGTGAAGATGTAGCCGCCATGGCAGGTGCTATGGCCGTTCGTCATTGCCTCGGTGATCGTCATCGAAAGGCTCGCTTCGCCGGGGGCTACAGCAAGCAGTTCCATGCCGAGATGACGGCTGGCGTTGTCTTCGTCCCACATGGATCTTGCACAGGCTTCCGCCAGCGCCTGCGGCGAAAGGCTCTCTACCGTGCTCATTTTCCCCTGAACTCCGGCTTGCGCTTTTCGAGGAAGGCGCTGACGCCTTCGGCATAGTCGGCGCTGCGGCCTGCTTCGCGCTGAAGGTCGCGCTCAAGGTCGAGCTGCTGGTCCAGCGAATTCGTCGCTGCCGCCTGAATGGCGCGCTTCGTCAGGCCGAGGCCCTTGGTCGGACCGGCAGCGAGCCTGGTGGCAAGCGCCGTTGCCTCATCCATCAGCTTGTCATCGTCCACCACTCCCCAGATCAGGCCCCAGCCGGCGGCGGTTTCGGCATCGAGGGGTTCGGCCGTCAGCGCCAGTGCCTTGGCGCGTGCCTCGCCGATAAGCCGAGGCAAGTTCCAGGTGCCGCCGGAATCCGGCACCAGGCCGATCTTCGCAAAGGCCTGGATGAAGCGGGCCGAGCGGGCGGCAAGAGTGATGTCGCAGGCAAAGGCGATATTGGCACCGGCGCCGGCCGCTACCCCATTGACGGCGCAGACAACCGGCTTTTCCAGGCTGCGGATGAGGCGCAGCAGCGGATTGTAGAAGGTCTCGATCGTATGGCCGAGATCGGGTGTGCCCTTGCGCGGGTCGCGATCGCTGAGATCCTGGCCGGCGGAGAAGCCGCGGCCGGCTCCCGTCAGGAGAACCGCACGCACCTCCGCATCCTTGTGTGCACGCTCGAAACCGGCGCGCAGCGCCAGATGCATTTCCTCGTTGAAGGAATTGAGTTTGTCGGGTCGATTGAGCGTGAGGCTCAAAACGCCATCGGCCAGTGCCGACAGTACGGTGTCGGAATCGGGCATGTTTCCTCCCCATCGCCTTTCCCATGGCGACCGACAAGAACTCTTGCATAAACCGACCGGTCAGTCAATTATGAAGGTGGCGATTGGAGGAGACCAACAGTCACGCCCTGCACGAAAGAGCGATCGCTAGTGTCGGCATCGACAATCGGCTGGTCCCTCCGCATCTTCCTGATCTCGTCGACGAAGCGGGGGTCAGATTGTAACGAACTCCATTTCAGCCTAGTATCGGCTTGTGCCTTTTTGATGACTCTTGGGGGGGAGATCCTGCGGCATGGCGAAGCTTGTGTTCGCTTTGAACCAGTCCCTGGACGGCTATGTCGACCACATGAAATTTGCGCCCGACCGGGTGCTCTTTCGTCATTTCATCGACGACGTGCGCGGTCTCGCCGGCAGCGTTTATGGTCGCCGCATGTACGAGGTCATGCGCTATTGGGACGAAGATCATTCCGAGTGGGATGAGGAGCGACGTGACTATGCGGCGGCGTGGCGAAGCCAGCCGAAATGGGTCGTGTCGCGCTCGCTGAAGTCCGTCGGACCGAACGCCACTCTTGTCGCGGATGATTTCGAGGCGACGATACGCGGACTGAAGGCGCGACTGGATGGAGACATTGAGGTTTCCGGGCCTGAGCTGGCTCGCAGTCTGACCGACCTCGGTCTTGTGGACGAATATCGGCTATATCTTCATCCCGTCGTGCTGGGTCGCGGCAAGCCATTCTTCGCCGGCCCGCGGCCGCCGCTCCGCCTGGTGGCAAGCGATCGCATTGGCGAAGACGTGATCAGGTTGACATACGTTCCCGTATAGCTGCACGGCATAATAGCCCTTGGTTGCCGTGATCGTTCGCGGCTGCATGACCAGGCGCGCAGGGAAGTGTCCTACGAAGTGGGCAGTCGTCCAGTATTGCTCTTTACAAATGACCGACGGTCAGTCATAACGTTTACTCCTATCGGAATCCAAAGGGGGTCGAATGATTGTCCTTGTTCATGGGTTGGAAGCGCCGGCGCGGACCGGCGCGGACCGGCGCCTGTCCTTTCTCATTCGCTTAGGAGAGACCCGTCATGATCCGTCACGATCTTAGCCAATGGCCGCTTGTGCTGTCGGCTGCCCGTGGTTCGATATCGCCCGAAGAACAGCTTGCTTTCCTCTCCGACTGGACGTCGTGGCTGGACCGTGGCGAACCCTTTTCGACCCTGCGCGTCCTGACGGATCTCGGCGCAACCAAGCACCCCGAAGGCGGTGCAACGGAAGCAAGGACCTGGTTTCAATCCAACGGCGGGCGGATCAAGCGGCTCGTGATTGGCATGGCGACCGTCGTGCCGATCGCTGCCGTGAAGGAGATGAGCTGGATGAACGCCGAAAGGCTGTATGACGTCCCCGCGCAGATCTTCGATGAGGTCAATGAAGCGACGATGTGGCTCGCCTCGGTCTCTGCGGCGCGCGGAAAGCCGGTGCACATGGGGCATGTGCTGCGGAGCCTGACCGATTTGTGTAGGCCGTCATGATGGTATTCGAAACGCTGCTCCCTGATTGCGACGAGACGCATTGGCCGCTGGCGATCCTGGTCGCGGAAGCAAGGCTGGACGCCGATGGGGTTAGATCGGGCCTCGACACAGTCGAGCGCTGGCTGGCGCAGGAAAAGCCGTTTGCGCTTCTGTTGATCTCGGCATACGAGCAGCCGCTCGTGAGCGATGCTGCCATACTGGCTATGGTGGCGCAGCGGATCGGGATTGCCCGCGAAGCCCTCCATCGGTTTCTTCTCGGCATTGCCGTCGTCGTTCCGGCGGCGACGGCTGACGGCGTGCGGCAAAGTCTTGCTCGTCTTCCGCTTCATATGCCGCTAGAAATCTTCAACAAGGCTCCGCCTGCTGTGGAATGGCTATGCCGTTCCATTCTCGCGCCGGCGGGCCTTGCCATTGATAGCCTGTAGATGAGGAAAAATCCGTGACCACCGCAGAACGCCCGCGCCCGCGCACCAAGCCTCCGGAAGTCCGCCGGGAGGAGCTGATGGATGCTGCGCAGCGGCTGTTTCTGGAGAAGGGCTTTGCCGCGACCAGTGTTGCGGAAATCGTCGAGGCCGCCGATGTCGCCAAGGGCACCTTCTATCTCTATTTCCAAACGAAGGAAGATGTTCTTGCCGCTCTGAAGACGCGCTTTATCGAGCGCTTTTGTGAAAAGATCGACGCTGCTGCCGCAGCGGCATCCTCCGGCAGCTGGATGCATCGGCTCGATGTCTGGATAGGATCATGCGTGGTCGGCTATCTCGATGAGGTCGCGCTGCACGATCTGGTTTTTCATGAATTCCACCCACCCAAACGAAGCATGAAACGCGCCAATTCGCTGGTAACCCGCCTGTCATCCTTCCTGCTCGAAGGACGGGAAGCCAAAGCCTTCTCCTTCATCGATGCCCGGCTCTCGGCCGTCATGCTTTTTAATGCCATGCACAGCGCCGTCGACGACTGCCTGGCCGAAGGATCGACCGTCGACCGGCAGAAACTGGTCGATGTCGTCACGGATTTCTGTCGGCGCTCCGTCTGCCCCTGAGCGACCTGCGCGGACAATCCGCAAGCCGGCCCATCAAAGACCGGCCGTCGCCACTTGATCTTCGTGGTATTTTGCTAAGTATCGCACCGTCGATGCACCGAGTGACAGGATGGGATTGATGGCAGGCGAAGCTGAAGGCAGGGCAGTTGATTTATCGGTCGATGATACGTTCTTCGACCTTCTGACGGACAGTTTTCGTCGCATAGTCGGCGTTGCTCTCGTCGATGGAGGATCCGGGCCGGATTGGCTCTATCGCGACGCGCCCTTCGTGGTCGTCGCCCACAATACGGACGCCGATCCCCGTTTCGTCTACGCCAACAAGACTGCGCAGAAGTGCTTCGAATATCCGTGGGATGAGTTCGTGACGCTTCCTTCGCGGCTTTCGGCGGAGCTTCCCGATCGTGCGGAGCGCCAACGACTGCTGGACGCAGTGACGCGCAATGGCTTTATTTCCGACTATCGCGGCCTGCGGATCGCAAAATCTGGACGTCGTTTCTGGATCGAAGACGGCATTGTCTGGCAGCTCGTGGATCGCGACGGGACTCTGCGCGGACAGGCCGCCACATTCTCCAAATGGAAGGATGCCTAGCGCGGTTAACGGGGAAAGCCCGATGTCGCTCCAAAATCGATAATGCTCTTCCGCGTCATGTTCCAAGTCCGCGAGGCGGAACAGGCTGCGGACCACCCTCGATGACGCTGAAGGAACGGACGCTCGGTCTCCGCCTTCAAAGCGTGTCTCATCTGCTCCGGCGCGGGTCGTCAAGCGGCTGTACGACGTGTATAGTAAGGTGAAATACTTCGGCATTGCCGGGTCAGGCGCATTGCGTGACGCCGTCCTGGTATCGTCGCGTTGATGAGACCGCATCGTTGAATATATGAACAAATAACACCAATGCACTGCCCGAAGTTTCTGGCCTGTGTCGTGGCCAAATTTCTTGCTTCATCGTGAAACTTCGAAGATCGTCGTTATGTCAAACCACTGGATATTGCCCGGCAATCCAATTTTTCCGGCTCGCACCCTTGAGGAAACACAGTATTTTTTGACGGAGCTCGAGGCCTGCACAACTCAGGAGGAGTTGGCCGAGGTCGTCATTCGATATGTGGAGCCGTTCGGCGCCACCAATGTTCTGGTCGGCACCATGCCTCAGATCGGCGCGACCAAACGCCAGCAGATAGGCCATGTCTTGATCAATGCCTGGCCGAATGATTGGTCGGCTCGCTATTTTTCTCAAAACTATGTCTTCAAGGATCCGACGATCACGCTGGTACGCGAAGGGCTTGAAAGCTTTTTCTGGAATGAGGACGAAGTCGTCGGAGTTCGGTCCGGCATGCGGGTCATGGGCGAAGCCAAGGAGTTCGGCCTTGCGGAAGGTTTCACCATGACGCTTCCGAGCCTGGGGCCTGAACATGTCGGCTTTTCGATCGCCGGCGAGCGGCTTGAACTCGCGCCCGAAAACAAGAAGAATCTGGCGCTTGTCGCGAATTTTGCTGTTTATCGCGCCTTGCAGATCCGGCGCACCCAGCAAAACAGCAGCGTCGTTAAATTGACGGCACGGGAGCGTGAGGTGCTTCAGCTGGCCGCCGAAGGCTGGAAGGAGCGGCAGATCGCCTCGCGCCTCGGAATCACCGATCATGCCATCGACAAGTACATGCGCTCCTGCCGCGAAAAGCTTGGTTCGCGTAATACCAATCACGCAATTGCCCTTGCTTTGCGAAAGGGTCTGATTTCGTGAGGTACGCTTTTCCGTACCTGTGGTGATCGTGAAACGGCTCGATGATCAGCTTGCCCAAACAGGAGAGCTGTAGAGATGCTTCATATTGTCACCGACCGGAACATGCACGACTATCAGGACGAGATGGATCAGGCATTTCGTCTGCGGCACCGCGTCTTCGTCGATGAGCGCGGATGGAATGATCTGACGCGTGCCGATGGTCGCGAGACCGACCAATTCGATACGGCCGACGCCGTGCATATGCTGTTTATCAATGAAGGCGAGGTTCTTGGATATCAGCGAATGCTGCCCTCCACCAAGCCCCATCTTCTGTCCGAGGTGCTGCCGCAGCTTTGCGAGCAGGAAAGGCCTATTGGCCGGCATATCTGGGAATGGACGCGCTATTGTGTCGAGCCGGCTTACAGGGAACATGGTCGTGCCGTGAGCGCGGTCTCCAACGCGCTGCTTTCGGGTTTTGTCGAATGGGGCTTGGAAAACGATATCAATACCGTGATCATCGAAATGCAGCCGCTTTGGATCCTCCGGCTGCTGCAGCTTCATTTCCGGGTCAGCGCGCTTGGATTGCCGCAGTCGATCTCGGGAGAGGATGTCGTGGCTGTCACCGCATCGTTCGATGAGCGTACATTGACGAAACTTCGTTCCCTGAAGACGGACCTGCGCCGTCGCGCGGCTTAGATGGAATGCCGTGAACTGTTTTGGCTGCAGGTGCAGATATGCAGCTTCATTGCTCCATAAAATCAGCGCTCCAGCACGGTTGCCCAGCTCCGTGCTGGAGCGCCTGACGCATCCACCGGTATCCTGCGGTGAATTCCTGCATGTTGGGAGGTATCGGAGGTAGGTTCCGGTCCTTTCAATTTCCTCTCTCTTGAGGCATTCATAATTAATGAGGAATGTTGAATATAAACAGTCCTTCCAGCTTTCGACTAGTCTGTGAGATCAGTATGAAGACGCATTCCTCGTCACCTTCCGCGGAAACGATGCCGGCGCATCTGCTTGAAGAAACGACTGCCTTGATAACCGCGATGGAGGCGGCGCAGACCGAGGCTGACATCCTGCGGTTGGTGCTCGTCTATATCAGCCGCTTCGGCGCGACAAATGTGCTGGCGGGCACAATGCCGCCGATCGGCGACACGAAGCGGCAGCAAGTCGGCCATATTCTTCTCAATGCGTGGCCGACCGATTGGATCTCTCGTTATTTCAGTAATGACTATCTGCGCCACGATCCGACGATAGACATGGTCAAGGAGCAGCATGCCCCGTTCTTCTGGCGGGATATAGAGGGTTGGAGACTGCAGAATACGAGGGCGCGCGATGTCATGGGGGAAGCCGGAGAGTTTGGTTTGCGCGAGGGTTTCACCATCGCCCTGCAGACTTTCGATGGAACCGTGATAGGCTTTTCCATCGGCGGTGAACATCTCGAAATCAAGGAGCAGGAGCGCGGCGGCCTGCAATTGCTGGCGACCTTTGCAGTGGACCGTGCCTTCCAGCTTAGGGACCTGGATCAGCTTCCGTTGCTGAAGGGGGTCACGCCAAGGGAAAGACGTGCGCTGCAATTGGCCGCGGATGGCTTGCGGGATCATGAGATCGCGGTGCGGATGGGCATCACCCATCACGGCGCCGAAAAGCATCTGCGCTCGGTTCGCGACAAGCTCGAAGCAAAAAATACAACCAATGCCATTGCGATCGCCATTCGGCTCGGCCTGATAAGGTAGGATCGGCTCTCTGCGACATTGACTGGGAGGCTTCGCCAGACTGCACGGAATAGTGATCGGGCGAGTTTGTTTCCGCCGGACGTTGATAGTTTCGGTACCATTATTGCCTTTATTCAGGACTCTACTAAATATGGTTCGGACATAGCAAATTGGCTATCGTAATTCGGATCGTAAAAACTCGTGCTGAATCAGAAGCAGAGGCGTGCGAATGACGTTTGACTGGTCTGTTTGCTGAGGACGGCCGACTTGGACGCCACCAGCTTCAATCATGATGAAGTCGATGCTGCATACGGCGGCCGAAAGATGTTGTTCGGCGGCTATCGACATAGATGTG
Organism: Rhizobium aureum; assembly: GCF_030182495.1. Taxonomy (NCBI): domain Bacteria; kingdom Pseudomonadati; phylum Pseudomonadota; class Alphaproteobacteria; order Hyphomicrobiales; family Rhizobiaceae; genus Rhizobium; species Rhizobium aureum. Next base: position 160,730 of record NZ_JAQJCI010000002.1, read on the forward strand.
CCGTATCCCGCGATCCAGCCAACCCCGATCAAGATCGCTTTCAAAGCTGGCGCCGATCGCAGGCGCCAGCAAGGATGCGACAACTTTGGCGTGGAAAGGCCTCTCGTGAGCCTCGCCAGAGCCGACGTCAGCAGAATTCTCAGCGACCCGTTCCCGAAAAATAGAGTTACCAGTCATGATAAAACGCATGGTGATCATGCTGATCGTCATAGGCCTGATCCTGGGCGGGATTTTCGGCTTCCAGGCATTCAAGAACCGTATGATCGCGGCGTATCTGGCTAATCTCAAGGCGCCACCGCAGACGGTCTCCACCATCACGGCGGCAACGAGCCCGTGGCAGACCACGCTGCAATCCATAGGCAGCTTCAATGCCGTCGAGGGTGCCAATCTCTCGGCGCAGGTCCAGGGCATCGTTCAGAAGATCGGGTTTCAGGACGGCCAGGATGTCAAGAAGGGCGATCTCATCGTCCAGCTGCTTGCCGACCAGCAGATCGCAACGCTGCAGCAATACCAGGCATCGGCGACAAATGCGCAGATCGCCTATGAGCGCGATTCCAAGCTGATCAAGGCAAATACCATTGCGCAGAGCCAAGTGGATAGCGATCTGGCCACATGGAAGGCTGCGCAGGCGCAGGTCGCCTCGCAACAGGCGCTGATCGATCAATATTCGATCCGTGCACCCTTCGATGGACACCTCGGTATCCGGCTGGTCAGCCTCGGCGAATATCTGGCGCCCGGAACCGCAGTCGTCACATTGCAATCGCTCGATCCGATCCAGTTCGATTTCTCGCTGCCGCAGCAAGCCCTATCGCAGTTGAAGGTCGGCCAAGCGGTGACGGCGACGGTCGACGCTTATGGCAACCAGACCTTCGATGGCAAGATCACGGCAATCAGCCCGTTGGTCGACACTCAGAGCCGTAACATCACCATCCGTGCAACGTTTCCTAATGCCGACCGTAAGCTCTTGCCCGGCATGTTCGGCAGTGTTTCTGTGGTGGTGGGTGAACCGAGAGAGTATATCGCTCTGCCGCAGACTGCCGTCACCGTCAATCCCTATGGCAACGTCGTTTATGTGGTGACCGATAAAGGCAAGATGCCGGATGGAAAGCCGCAGCTCGTCGCCAGTCAGAAGTTCGTCAGCACCGGGCAGGCGCGCGGCGATCAGATCGCGGTGATCAAAGGTATAAACGCGGGCGAAGTCGTGGTGACCTCCGGCCAATTGAAGCTCAATAACGGCTCGCCTGTCATCATCAACAATGATGTACAGCCGTCGAACGATCCCAACGCAAATCCGGCAAACCCCAACTGAGGTGTGGCGATGAATATCACCGATATCTTCATCCGGCGCCCTGTCCTTGCCCTCGTGGTGAGCGCGTTGATTGTCGTGATCGGCTACCAGTCGTTCCGTACGCTGACCGTCCGTCAATATCCGCAGACCCAGAATGCCGTCGTCACGGTGTCAACCACCTATCCCGGTGCGGCACCCGACGTCATCGCCGGCTTCATCACGACGCCGCTCGAAAACGCCATCGCCCAGGCGAACGGCATCGATTACATGACATCCTCAAGCACCAGCGGCACATCGACAATCACCGTCAACCTGCGCCTCAACTACAGTGCCGACGCGGCGATGACGGAAATCAATGCCAAGGTATCCTCGGTTCTCAACCAGCTGCCGAACGGCACGCAACAGCCCATCATGACGGTTTCCATCGGCACGTCGATCGATGCGATGTATATCGGCTTCCGCAGCGATGTTCTGGCCAGCAACCAGATCACCGACTATCTGACGCGCGTGGTTCAGCCTAAGCTGCAGGCGGTCAATGGCGTTCAGACAGCCGAAATCCTTGGCGCGCGAACCTTCGCCTTGAGAGCCTGGCTGAAGCCCGATAGGCTCGCTGCCTATGGATTAACGGCCGGGGATGTCGCGACGGCGCTCGCAAACAACAACTATATTTCCGGCGTTGGCACGACGCGCGGCCAGATGACTCAGACGGTGCTGACGGCACAGACCGATCTGCATTCGGCTGATGAATTCAGGGAGATGGTGGTCAGGCAGATCGGCAGCACGATCGTTCGCCTGAAGGATGTCGCTACCGTCGTGCTGGGGTCGCAAAATCCGGATGTTCAGATCCGGTTCGATGCACAGGATGGCGTGTTCATGGGCATCCAGATTACGCCGACGGCAAACCTGCTCGATGTGATCGCCGGTGTACGTGCCGTGTTTCCGAGTATCCAGGCGCAGCTGCCGCAGGGGCTCCAAGGCTATATCGTCTACGATTCCAGCACCTTCGTCACCACGTCGATCGATGAGGTGGTCAAGAGCCTGATCGAGGCTCTGGTGATCGTCATTTTCGTGGTGTTCGCCTTTCTCGGTTCACCGCGATCGGTTGCCATTCCGATCGTCGCCATACCGCTGTCGTTGGTCGGCACCTTCGCGATGATGCTGATCTTTGGCTTCTCGATCAACCTTCTGACGCTGCTTGCCCTGGTGCTGGCGATCGGCCTCGTGGTCGACGACGCCATCATCGTCGTGGAGAACGTCAACCGTCACATCGAGGAAGGGGCGCCGCCGATGCAAGCGGCGCTGGCCGCGGCGCACGAACTGGTGGGGCCGATCCTTGCAATGACCGTCGTGCTGGTCGCCGTCTATGTGCCGATCGGCTTCCAGGGCGGCCTGACCGGCGCTCTATTTACGGAATTTGCCTTTACGCTGGTCGGCGCTGTCACCGTTTCGATGATCATCGCGCTGACGCTGACGCCGATGATGTGTTCGCGCATCCTGAAGCCGCATTTGACCGATCGCAGCGGCTGGGAGGAGCGAATCTCCGATTTCATCGACCGTCGCTTCTCTGAAATCCACCGGCCCTATGTGCGCATGCTGCACGGCAGCCTGAACACTGTGCCGGTGGCGTTGGTCTTTGCCGCAATCGTCCTCGGCAGCATCTATTTCCTCTACACCAGCGCCAAGACCGAGCTGGCTCCCAACGAAGACCAGGGATTCCTCGCCGCGCAGATGACGAATGCCCCGAACGCGACGCTTGACCAAAAGCTGCTCAACTCCGATCAGGTCAACAAGATCTTCGCCAGCTTCCCCGAAACCGATCATACCCTGCAGGTCGAGGTGCCCGGCACCTCGTTCGAGGGCATGGTGTTGAAACCATGGGATCAGCGCACCAGAACGGCGGACCAGTTGCAGCCGTTGGTACAGGCTGACCTCGCAAAAATCGCCGGCGGACAGGCGGTGGTCTTCCAGATACCACCGCTGCCTGGCGCGAGTGGCTTGCCCGTGCAGTTCGCCATCGGCAGCACCGGCGATTTCAACCAGCTCAACGAAGTATCCAATACGTTCCTGCAGGAAGCGCAGAAATCCGGTGAATTCATCTTCCTGACCAAGGATCTCTACGTCGACAATCCGCAATATTCGATCCAGATCGACCGCAACAAGGCATCGGCTCTCGGCCTGTCGATGAACAATGTCGGTTCGGCGCTCGCAGCCATGCTGGGTGGCGGCTACGTCAACTATTTCAGCATCGACAACCGCTCCTATCAGGTCATACCGCAGGTGGAGCAGCGCTCGCGCCAGACCATCGATCAGATCATGAACTATCCAATCGCAACCGTGAACGGCGACAAGATTCCGCTTTCGGCGATCGCGACGGCGAAGCTTCAGGCGACGCCGCGTTCAGTTGCGCATTTCCAGCAGCTGAATTCGGCCACCATCTCGGGCGTGCCGGCCCCGGGCGTCGCCGTCGGCGATGCGCTGGAAACCCTCAAGTCGATCGCGGCGCGCACGCTGCCACAGGGGTACTCGGTCGATTACGGAGGCCAGTCACGCCAATATGTGCAGGAATCCAGCGGCATGGCTACCACCTTCGCCCTAGCCTTGATCATTGTGTTCTTGGCGCTGTCGGCGCAGTTCAACAGTTTCCGCGACCCGCTGATCATTCTTGTGTCGGTGCCCATGTCGATTGCGGGCGCGCTCGCCTTCATCAGCCTCGGCATCGGCGGCGCGACGATGAACATCTATACGCAGGTCGGCTTGGTGACGCTGATGGGGCTGATCAGCAAGCACGGTATCCTGATCGTCGAGGTGGCGAATACGTTGCAGGCCTCCGGAAAGACCAAACGGGAGGCGATCGAGGGTGCCTGCGGCATTCGTCTGCGTCCGATCCTCATGACGACCGGCGCTATGGTTTTGGGCGTCGTGCCGCTGATCCTGGCGACCGGAGCCGGCGCATCCGCCCGCTTCAACATGGGCCTCGTGATCGCGGCGGGGCTTGCCATCGGGACATTGTTCACGCTTTTCGTGGTGCCTGCCGTCTACATGCTGCTTGCCGCCGATCACCATAAGCGGGCTGCATCCGAAGCGGAACCGGCGCCCGTGCATTGACCGGAACCGCCATCAGGCCTACGCGCCATAGTGGCCGGGCATTGTCTCGATCGAACTCAGCCGCGGCATCATCTTGCCGACCGTCTCTTTGCGAAAGACCGGTACGGTGGTCGCCGTCGTCTCGCGTGCCGTCGACGGAGGGCACGCGCTTCGGAATTCCTATCATCACCCCCGCGCGGCAGACAGGCTGGATTCGACGCCCGCATATTCGCGTGACTGATCTTTGCGAAGCAATCTTCGCGAGATTTCATCCGCTGGAACGGGCTTGCCGACCATATATCCTTGAAGCTGATCGCAGCCGGCGGCGCGTAATATCGCCGCTTGATTGGCGGTTTCGATCCCCTCCGCGGTCACCGGAATTCCGAGCGCCGTGGCAAGGGAGATTGTTGCGCGAAGAACGTCGACCCCATTTCCCTCGTCTTCCACGCTGGATACCAGCGAGCGGTCTATCTTCACGCGGTCAAACCCAAATTGCCGCAATGCGCCGATGCTTGCATAACCACACCCGAAATCGTCGAGCGCAAACCTGATGCCGATGCTCTTGAGCTGATTGATCGACCGCCGCGCCTGATCCGGATTGCTAATGAGAACACCCTCCGTAATTTCCAAGGTGAGACGGGTCGGATCGAAAGCGAACTCCTGCAGGACAGCGATCACCTGCGCACCGAAATCCGGATTGCACAGTTGGATGGGCGATACGTTGACCGATAGTGTCAGACCGCTCCAGTTCTTCGCGCAAGCGATGGAGGTTCGCAGCATATGGATGCCGAGAGCATCGATAAGGCCGGATTTTTCCGCAAGCGGGATGAATATTTCGGGGCTGATGCTTCCCGCCGGACTACGCCAGCGCGCCAGAGCTTCGAGACCGGTGGTCATGCCCGTTGCCGCGGAGACCAGGGGCTGGAAAACGGGTTCGATTGCGCCACTGTTGATGGCCTGTCTCAGCATGCCTTCCATTTCGGCGATCCGCTGACGATCCTGATCGAGGCCGGGATTGTATTCGACCGCATGCCCCTTGCCGTTTTCCTTGGCGCGATAAAGGGCCATGTCGGCTCTGCGCAGAAGTTCAAGAGGCGCCATGTTCCCCGCACAGATTGCCGCGCCGATACTGGCGTCTGCCTCGATCGTCCGCCCGTCGATCTTGAAGGGTTCCCCAAATACCGCGAGGATGGATTTCTCTACCTCACCGCATGTGGCATGCCCGACCTGCACCAACGCGAATTCATCGCCGCCAAGCCTTGCAGCGGCGAGAATTTCGGAATGGCACGTCGGTAGCGCCTGCGCGATCATGCGGATCAGATCATCCCCGACGGCATGCCCCCAGGCATCATTGACCGCTTTGAAGCCATCGAGATCGATCAGGTAGAGCGACAGCGGTGCTGCGGCCGATGCGTTCATGCTATCCAGCGCGTTCAGAAGCCCATGTCTGTTGAGTAAGCCGCTCAGACTATCATGACTGGCTTCAAAGTGGGCAGTCTGCGCGAGCTGACGCAGACGCCGCGCTTCGGACGTGCCGGCCAAAAGAACGCCGCCGAGGAAGAGGACAAGAATGACGACGGCCGTCGCGATATAAGGGGAAACCTTGGACAGCGCCGCGGTTCCCGGCGCTTTGCCGGGCCAGGCGAGATAAGCGATCGGGGCGCCATTCATATCCTTGATTGGCCAGTTGAGGAGGCCTTGTTCGGGCGCGAGCGTGAGGTGCAATCCTTCGAGTTCGTGTTCGTCCGATAGCGTGTCCAGGATCTCAGGCGTCAGGTCCTTGGTGAAGCTCAGCACACTTAGCTTCGGAAGCACGGCGGCGGGCGTGTACGGTTGGATGGCCTGTGACGCGACGAGAGTAATGCCGTTCTCCGTCTTCATGAAATTCACGATCGGATCCTGGCCCGGGCCGGCGGCGGCCACGATTTGGCGGTCGAACGGGTGGCCGAAAAGATCCCGGGGCTGGACCGGTTTGCCCTTGATGTAGGCGGAAAGTGTTGCGTCATCCGGTCCGATCACGATCGCGCCATCATATAGCGGATAGTTCGCGCTGACCTTTCCCCAGTTTGCATAGGCCCAGTCAGCGGCCGTCGCGGTGCCGATGGCGTTGTAGGCATCGTCCCATACGGCGTTATCTCTGATGGTGGCGCCTAGACGCGACACCAGCGCTGCAATTCCGGCCTCGGCCGCGCGGCCCGCCCGGGCATCGTCGATATCGTTCATCGAGCGCGTCATCGTGGCAACAACATGCGCCACCAGGCTTGTCAGCAAGAGAGCAACAGCAAGAAAGCAGGCAGTTACGGCAAATACGGAAGAGGTCTGAGCGCGCACATGCCCAGCCGCGAGATGAAGCGACATGAGAAGTCCGAGATGTGAATTGGAAAGACCATGTCAGAGGGGACTGCAGGAGACATCATGTCCGCAAGGCGCTGCATCACATGAATTATCACGTGATTGTGTAAGTGCGATTAAGGGGCGTGGTTAAAAACCTCCTGCCGGAATTTCCGATTCGTCCCGGGCGTACAGGTCTATCGAGTCTGAGAATGCTTCAACGTCGTCAGAGCTTCGGGGTCAACATATCGAAGCGGTCGTAAATGGTGGCGCAGGTATCAACTTCGGATCCCTCAAGAGCAAAACCACAGACGTCTCCCATGCGGGATGGCCCTCGCGCAATGGCTTCGCCAGTCGACCTGGGGTAAGATACGCCGCAGGGGCCATCGCGGTCGGCGGGGAGGGGCATGGAGCGCCGTCTTGCAGCAATTCTGATCGCTGACGTCGCAGGCTACAGCCGCCTGAGCCAGATCGACGAGGAAGCGACGCGCCGCAACTTCAAGGCAGATCTGGATGATGTCATCGAACCCAGAATAGCCGAACATCACGGCCGGCTGGTCAAGACGATGGGCGACGGGCTGCTCGTAGAATTTCATAGTGTCGTCGACGCCTTGCAATGCGCGATCGCCATTCAGCGGGAGAAGGCGAAGCGGAATTCGGCCACCGACGGCGCCATGACGCTGCGGTTCCGCATCGGGGTTAATCTCGGCGACATCATCGTCGAGGACGAGGATATTCACGGCGATGGAGTCAACATTGCCGATCGCATGCAGACGCTGGCCGAACCTGGCGGTATCGCAATCTCCGGCACGACCTATGATCAGGTGAAGACGAAGATCGATGTCGGCTTCATTTCGCTCGGGCGGCAGAAAGTCAAGAGCATTGCCGAGCCGATCCGGGTCTACAGAGTCGCTTTCGATCCGGCCGCGGCCCGCCGGTTTCCGCAATTGCCCAAGCGTGTGCGCCGCGGCGCGGTCCTGGCTATCGCACTGTCTCTGATTGTCGGCGGTGGCGCTTATCTCTGGTACAGGCTGGACATTGGTGAGACGCCGGCGTTCGTCCGCCGCTTCGCCTATCCTCTGCCAGACAAGCCGTCGGTCGCCGTCCTTCCTTTCATCAATGTCAGCGGCGATTCGGAGCAAGATCACCTGGCCGAAGGGCTGACGGACGATCTGATTACCGAACTTTCCAAAGTGTCGGGGCTTTTTGTCATTGCGAGGCATTCGGTCTTTGCGTTGAAGGGCGATACGAGCAAGACTAAGGACGTGGCGGCGGAACTCGGCGTGCATTACCTGCTCGAAGGCACGCTGCAGCGGGCGGGGCTGCAGTTGCGGATCAATGTGAAATTGATCGACGCTCTGACGGGACTCTCCATGTGGGGGGAACGCTACGACCGGCAATATGCCGATCTCTTTGCAATTCAAGACGATGTGACCGGCAAGATCATCTCGGCGCTGAAGGTGGAGCTCAACGAAGGCGAGCGCACGCAGATTGAGAAGATCCCGAGCGATAACCTCGAAGCCTACGACTATTACATGCGCGCAGAGCACGAAGGGCTGCTCTACAGCGATGTGGAGACCTATCGCCGGACGCTTTCCTATTACCAGAAGGCGATCGACCTCGATCCGAATTTTGCCGACGCGCACTCCGGGATCGCGCGCGTCGCAGTCGATGTTTGGCGCAACGATTACAATTTTCTCTGGTCGGCGGCGGTGGCGCGCAAGATCGCCTATGATGCGGCGGGACAGGCGCTGAAGCTTGACCCGAACAATGCGCGGGCCCATACCGTGCTCGCCCTGTTGCAACTGGTCGATGGGAGGGAAGTCGAAGCCCGGGAGTCGGCAAACCGGGCCGTGGCGGCCCAGCCGAACAGCGCTGAAGCTGCAGGTAACCTGGCGTTGATCCTGTCCCAAACGGGAAGCCATTACGAGGCGGTTGCCGAAATCGACAGGGCGCTCAGGCTTGATCCGGCGCCATCGCCGAGCTTCCAGCTGCTGGCGGGCATCGTTCTCTACACGGTGCGAGACAATAATCGTGCCATCCCTCTTATAGAAGCGGCGCGCGACGCGTTGCCGAACGCCGAACCGGCGCGCGAATATCTGACAGCGGCTTATGGCTTTGATGGCGACCGGGTGCGAAGCGTGGCGGAGAAGGCCAAGCTTCTGGAACTCTTCCCGGAAAGCAATCTCGCCTATTACGGGTATCTCTACGACTACTGGCGTCCACCGGAACTGGAGCATCACCTCGCCGGGCTGAAGGCCGCAGGTATTCCGGCATGGCCTTTCGGATTTGTCGGGAGCGATGCCGATCGGCTCGACGAGAAGGCGCTGCGCGATCTAATCGACGGAAAGACCTGGGCTGGAAAACACAAGAATGGAACGACCTTCGTCCAGTATTTTGATAAGGCAGGCAACACCGCCTACAGGAGCGCCAATACCAATATTACCGGCACGGTCGACGTGAAGGGAAATAGGCTGTGCGAGAGGTTTAGTGGCTATTTCCTGGACCGCATGGTCTGCGGGCAGGTCTATAGGAACAGGGATGCCGGACAGCCCGACGCCCAATACGTCCACGTGACCCCTCAGGCACTGATGTTCTTTTCACCGGCACCATGAAATCAGTCTGCCGGCGTGTGCTGCCAGTCCTTTTGCATTTTTTCGGAAATCAACGTGTTCTGAACTTCCGACCAATGTTTCTTGGAGTCGATGACCTTTGTCGGCTTTTTCTCGAAGCCGTCGGCGGCACCAGGATCGTAGCTCAGGTACAGCTTGCCATCGATGATGCGCCAGGCATTAGGGTCGATATTGGTGGTCACCGTGCCGAAGGAAACGCCGTCTGCGCAATAGCCGCCGTATTGCGGTGCGTATTTTCCGGGATCGGCGATGAACAGGTCACGATTCTTGGCGCTGGCGAAATGCCACTCGGCACCCAGCCAGCGATGCGAATAGGCCGAGGATCCCTGTACGGCCCTGTTTTCACTGAAATATGCCACCGTATCGTATCCCTTGATCGCGACATCACCGAAATAGCCGGTGTTGACCGGCTCCTCGGCGCAGACCGGCGCGGCAATGGCGATTGCCAAGCCTGCGAAGATCAGTGCGGCGGGTCCTGCCTGTTTGCGAGACATGTATCGGTCCTCCCTTTTCGGGCAGTTGAAGTGGTGCTATTGGCGCTTGGTGCATTCGGCAAAGAGCCAGTCGCCAACGAGATCAGCCTTTTGGCAGACCGCTCCAGCCTTCAGTAGCAGTCCAACGGTATCCCAGTGGGACCGCCATCCGGCCTGGGTCAACGGCGTGTAGCCGTTACGCTCTTTCGCTTCCAGGTCGGCCTTGTGCGCCACCAAGAAGGCTACCACATCGGCTTGCCCTTCCTCGGCAGCAGCATGCAGCGGTGACATGTGGTAGAAGTTCTGGTCGTCATTAACTTTCGCACCTTTCGACACCAGCAGCTCGACCACGTCGAGATGTCCGCCGTAGGCGGCGGCATGCAGCGCGGTAAGGCCGCCTTTGTTACGGCATTCGATATCGGCACCGTTTTCCAGCAATAGCGCGACTATATCCTTATGCCCGGCGAGCGCAGCAATGAGCAGGGGCGGTTCACCGGACTCGTTCGGGACGCCGATATCGATGCCGGCCGCGATCAATTGCGCGACGCGCTCTCGATCGCCGGTCTGGGCGGCGTCATGCAGTGGGTCTGCATAGACGAGCGGCGTCCAGAGTAAAAGGCATGCCATAAATCCGCTGACGACCCTCATCGCAAACCTCGTCCAACAAGACGACCTCACCGGTGCGAAAGAACATTTAACGTATCACGAATACGACGTCGTAATCAAGAAATCGCGCAGCAACGAGTTTAGATGGTGAGTGTTTAAAGGTGTCTTGGGTATCGCCACTCAATATGCGGTAAGAAGATCTGGCGTGAGGACACAGTCGAGCGCAGATTGCATTGCTAAAATAAAATAGCATTGGTTGTTATTACAATGGCGAGATTGCTGCATGGAAAAATGCTGGGGTGTTTAGACTGATTTTGAGCGACTTTCTCCGGCTCTTTGGTTCGACAAATCTGTTGCCCTGAGAAATCAAGATGACGGGCCGTCGGTTCGATTCCCATTGAGAACGGACATCGCGGTTCTCATGAAACCGCACTCTCTTGCCCCGTCTCGTCCATGCCGTCTTCCAAGCGGACAGCCAACTCCCGTCCTTTTTCAAGGTCTCAGATCAATCCTCGCCTGGCGAGGTTGCGCATCAGATGCGAAGTTCCGAACGTCCATGGCGCGCATTCGGTCGACAGCAGCACGCGGTTACGCAGCGCTCCAAGCTTGTCGTTGGAGATGGTAACGATGTCGCCGACCTTGTGGGTGAAGCCTTGGCCGGGCGTGTCGCGATCCTCGACGGGAGCAAATAGCGTTCCCATGAACAGCACGAAGCCGTCGGGATATTGGTGATGGCGACCGATGGTCTGGGAGACGAGATCCAGCGGATCGCGGCTGATTTCCTTCATCGAGGAGCGCCCATGCAGCACATAGCCGTCCTCGCCTTCGACCTTCAGGTCGAGATCGGCATAGCGCACGTCGTCCAGGCCGTAGGTTTCGTCGAACAGGCGGATGAAGGGGCCGATCGAACAAGAGGCGTTGTTGTCCTTCGCCTTGCCGAGCAATAGCGCGGACCGGCCCTCGACATCGCGCAGGTTGACGTCGTTACCGAGGGTGGCGCCCTTGACTCGGCCCTGGCTGTCGACGGCGAGCACGATTTCCGGCTCTGGATTGTTCCATTTGGAGATCGGATGCAGGCCGACATCCGCACCCTGCCCGACGGAGGACATGACCTGCGATTTGGAAAAGACTTCGGCATCCGGTCCGATGCCGACTTCGAGATATTGCGACCACACACCCTCCTCGATCAGTGCGGCCTTGACCTTGGCGGCTTCCGGTGAACCGGCTTTCAAGTTGCGCAGGCTGTCGCCGATCAGCGCGGTCACCTTGCCGCGGATCGCTTCGGCAAGATCCGGATTTCCGGCGGCACGCTCCTCGATGACGCGCTCCAGCATCGAGCGGGCGAAAGTGACGCCGCAGGCCTTGATCGCCTGCAGATCGATGGGCGCGAGAAGATGGATGACCAAGTGGTTGGCCTTGGCGGTAAGCAGATCGTCGAGTTTGGCGATGGCTTCGCCTTTCTGTGCACGAATGAAAGCCACCGGATCATCTTTTTCCAGAAGGTCGCGCATGGTCGGCGCGTCCTTCGAGGTGATGTCGTATAGTGTGCCGTCCCGAACGGTGACGAGGGCAGGGCCTTCCACATCCGGGCGCCAGATGCGGCCGACGAATGTTCCGGTGGTGAATGTGTCTGAGCTCGTCATGTCGTTCGTCTCCTCCAAACTGCGTGTGTTTTCTAACCCAGGCAAATGTGCTTTGCCATCCGTTATCGATGCGGTATTCGCCCACGTTTTGGATTTTCACTTTCTTCAATTCGGTTAAAGACGTAAGGCCCCGCAGCAGCGCCGCGGGGCCTTTGGGCCGCAAGCCGGGAGAGAGAGGCTTCAGGCGGCCTGAACCTTGCGATTGCCGCGCGCCCATTCCGGCAGCCAGTCGCCGTGGGCTGTCAGCAGCTCGTCGACCAGCGACCAGATCTGGTCGAGATCGAGCTCGGCTGCCGTGTGCGGATCCATCATCGCAGCGTGATAGATGTGCTCGCGATTTTCAGTCATCAAGGCTTTGACCGTCAGCTCCTGCACATTGATGTTGGTGCGGATCAGGGCCGTCAGCTGCGGCGGCAGGTCGCCGACATGGGTCGGTTGGATGCCGGAGGCGTCGACCAGGCAGGCGACTTCCGCCGCGCAATTGAACGGCAGCGAGGTGATGCAGCCATTGTTGCGGACATTGCCGTAGATGACCGAAGGTTCGCCGGTCCAGACCGAATTGATGATCGACGAGGCATATTCCTTCGATTGCTTGACCTCTATCTTTTCCGCCGTGCGATATTCCTCCGCCTGGCTCTGCCAGCGCGCCACCTGCTCGATGCAGCGCTTCGGATATTCGTCGAGCGGGATGCCGAACTTCTCGATCAGGTCCTCGCGGCCTTCCTTGATGAAATAGGGCGTATATTCGGCGAAGTGCTCGGAGCTTTCGGTGACGAAATAGCCGAGACGGGTCAGCATCTCGTAGCGCACCTTGTTCGGGCAGCGGGGGTTCCAACCAGGCTTCGGCGCGCGTCCTTCGCGATAGGCGCGGACGAGATCGGGATAGAGATTGCGATAAGAACCATCCGGCTGACGATGCTCGAATTCGAGATAGAAGGCCATGTGGTTGATGCCGGCGGAACGATAGCGGATCTCGTCATAGGGAATATCGAGATCGTGGGCCAGTTCCATGGCCGTGCCCTGCACGGAATGGCAAAGGCCGACCTGCTTGATATTAGGGTACTTCTCGCCGATCGCCCAGGTGTTGATCGCCATGGGGTTGACATATTGCAGCATGATCGCATTCGGGCAGACGGCGAGCATGTCCTCGCAGATCTTCCAGAGATGCGGAACGGTGCGCAGACCGCGCATGATGCCGCCGACGCCGAGCGTGTCGGCGATCGTCTGGCGCAGGCCATACTTCTTCGGCACCTCGAAATCGGTAACGGTGCAGGGCTCGTAGCCGCCGATCTGGAAGGCGACGACCACGAAGTGCGCGCCGTCGAGCGCCTTGCGCTGGTCGGTGAAGGTCTCGACAGTGGCCGGAGCGCCAAGTGTCGAGGCAAGCTTGCGGGCAACGATGGCGCTTTCGTCCAGCCGCTGCGGATTGATGTCCATCAACGCGATTCTGGCGCCAGCCAGGGCAGGGCGCTGCAAGACGTCGCCGATGATATTCTTCATGAAGACGGTCGAACCGGCTCCGATGAATGTGATCTTGGGAGTGCCTGTCATGTCAAAATCTCCTGAATGCTATGAAGCCACCTCGAACGCCGCTCTGACAAGGCGTTCGGTGTAAGCCGTCTTGGGATGCGATAGAACCTGTTCGACCGGCCCTTCCTCCATGATCTTGCCGTGCTGCATGACAATGACGCGGTGGCAAAGGGCGCGGACGACCTTGAGGTCGTGGGAAATGAAGAGATAGCTCAGACCTTTCTCATCCTGCAGCTTTCGCAGGAGGTCGATGATCTGGGCCTGAACGGAAAGGTCGAGCGCCGAGGTCGGCTCGTCGAGAAGGATGAATTCCGGCTCGAGCGCGATGGCGCGGGCAATTGCGATGCGCTGGCGCTGGCCGCCGGAAAATTCATGCGGGAAGCGCGAGAGAATGTTGGCCGGCATGCCGGCGCTGACGAGCGCTTCCTTAACGCGCTCCAGGCGCTCGGCCTTGTTGGCGCCGAGATTGTTGACCACCAGCCCCTCGCAAATGATCTGGCCGATGGTCATGCGTGGATTGAGTGACGAGAAAGGATCCTGAAAGACGATCTGCATGCGCGAGCGTAAAGGCCGCATCTCGGCGCGAGACCGGCCATGGATCGGCTGCCTGTCGAAGAAAATCTCGCCGCCATCGGCATCGATCAGCCGCAGCAGCGCCTGGCCGAAGGTGGTCTTGCCCGAGCCGGATTCGCCGACAAGGCCGAGCGTCTCGTGGCGGCGCAGCTCGATATTGAGGCTGTCGACGGCGACGAGTTCGCGCATGTCGGGCTTGAAGAAGCTGCCGTGCCGCAGCATGAACGCCACCTTGACGGCCTTGCCTTCGAGAATCGTGTCGCAGTTCGGCGGCAGCGGCTTTGCCTGTCCGCGCGGCTCCGAAGTCAGCAGGTGCTGTGTATAGGGATGCTGCGGGCGCGCAAAGAGTGCCTCCGTCGTATTGTGCTCGCGCATTTCGCCATGCTGCATCACATAGACATAGTCGGAGAACTGGCGCACGACCGTCAGGTCGTGGGTGATCAGGATCACGGCCATGCCGAGCTGCTTCTGCAGGTTGCGGATGAGGTTCAGAATCTGCGCCTGCACGGTGACGTCGAGCGCCGTCGTCGGTTCGTCGGCAATCAGTACGTCCGGGTCGTTGGCGAGCGCCATGGCGATCATCACGCGCTGGCGCTGCCCACCCGAGAGTTGGTGCGGATATTGCTTCAGCCGCGCTTCCGGATCGGGGATCTGCACCTGCTTCAGGAGATCGAGTGCCCGCTTCTCGGCGTCGCGGCGGCTGACCTTGCGGTGGACTCGTATCGCTTCGACGATCTGGCTGCCGATGGTGTAGATCGGATTGAGTGAGCTCATCGGCTCCTGGAAGATCATCGAGATGCGGTCGCCGCGCAGTTGCCGGCGCGCACGCTCGGAGAATTTCAGCACGTTCTTGCCATCATAATGCACGGCGGACTTGTCGGAGACGACGGCGCGCTTGGTCAGCAGGCCCATGAGGGTGCGGGCGGTCACCGATTTTCCCGAGCCGGATTCGCCGACGATGGCGATGGTCTCGCCGCGATAAAGCTGGAAGGTGATGTCCTTGACAGCATCGACCATGCCGTCCTCGACCTTGAACTTGACGGCAATGTTGCGGGCGTCGATGACGGGCGCGGCTGTCTTGTTCGCGGCATCGAGCCGCGTGTCGGGAGCGAAGGAATTGACGAGTGCAAGAGCCATATCCATTCTCCTCTCAATAGGGATCGATCGCGTCGCGCAGGCCGTCGCCAAGGGCATTGAAGGCGAAGACGGTAACGAGAACGAAAGCGACGGGCGTGAGGATCCAGGGATAGGAGCCGATGACCGAATAGGTCGACGTATCCTGCAGCATCAGACCCCAGGAGATCAGCGGCGGTTTGACGGCAAAGCCGAGGAAGCCGAGGAAGGATTCCAGCAGCACGACACTCGGGATCGCGAGCGTCACGGTCACGATCACGTGGCTCATGACGTTCGGGAAAATATGCTGCAGGATGATGCGCCGATCGGTCGCGCCGACCGCCATGGCCGCCCGGACATAATCGATGCGCGCCAGAGCCAGCGTCTTGCCGCGCACCTCGCGCGACATCTGCGCCCAGCCGAGCGCCGACATGACGATGATGACGAAGGCGAGGAAGACGTTGGTCGGAGCCGTCACTGGGATCAGCGAGGTCAGTGCCAGGTAGAGCGGCAGCTGCGGGAAAGCCAGTACCACTTCGACGAAACGCTGGATCCAGGCATCGAGCGTGCCGCCGAAATAGCCGGATATCATGCCGACAGCAGTGCCGACGACGGTGACGATGGCAACCACCGTCAAGGCGATCATCAAGGAGATGCGCGAACCGTAAATGGCGCGGGACAGCACATCCCGGCCGAATTTGTCCGTGCCGAGGAAATGGACGGGGCCGCCATCGGTGGCGCCGAAGAGATGCCGGTCACCGGGGATAAGGCCGAAGAGATGGTAGGGGTCGCCCTTGACGAAGAGACCAAGCAGGCGAGGGTGATCGTAATCCGGTCCGACGATCGGCTGGAATGTGACCGGATCGAGATCGCTGGTCTCGGCAAGCGCGTAGACCCGAGGCTGGAGGACGAAGTTGCCATCCTTGTCGTGAAAGCTGATGACCTGCGGCGGCGCGAAGCCGGTATCGGTCGCCTTCGGGTCGAGCGGTGCGATGAATTCGGCGAAGATCGCCATCAGCAGGAGCAGGACGACGAGGGTAAGGCCGCCCATGCCGGTCCAGGAGCGCTTCAGGCGACGCCAGACCAGCGCGATGTAGCTCTCGTTGCCGCTCTTCTGCTTGATCTTCTCTTCGGGCGGCGGCGGGGCGTTGCTGAAGGCCAGCATCAGTGGATCCCTCCCTGTTGGCGCACACGTGGATCGAGCAGGGCAAGCAACACGTCGGCGATGATGTTGCCGACGATGAGGGTTGCCGAAAGCACCATCATGAAGGTTGCGGTCACGTAGACGTCGCCGACCGCCATCGAGCCGACGATCGCCGGCCCGACCGTCGGCAGCGTGAAGATGATCGCGGTCTCGATCTCGCCGGTCAGCATATAGGGCAGAACCACGCCCTGATACATGATCAGAGGATGCAGCGCATTCGGTACGGCATGGCGCATGACGACGGCGCCGCCGGAAAGGCCTTTGGCGCGCGCCGTCTCGACATATTGGGCATTCAGCGTATCGAGCAGGTTGCCGCGCATGATGCGCATATTGTAGGCGAGGCCGCCGAAGGTGGCGATCGCGACGACCGGCCAGACATGCTTGACGAGATCGACGAATTTGGCCCAGGACCAGGGCGCGCCGCCATATTGCGGCGAGAAGAAGCTGCCGATCTCCGAGACGTTGAGCTGGAAGACGAGGAGATAGACGATGATCAGCGCCATCAGGAAGCGCGGCACCGTCATGCCGAGGAAGGAGATGCCGGCAAGCAGATTGTCGATCCAGCTATATTGCCGCGTCGCCGCCCATATGCCGAAGCCGATGCCGAGAATCGATGCCAGGATGTGGCACACCAGCGCCAAGGCCAGGGTGCGCGGCAGGCGCTCGCCGACGACATCGGCCACCGGCTTGTTGTAGACCATGCTGTAGCCGAAATCGCCCCTGGTGACGATGCCGCCGATCCAGTTGAAATACTGGACGATCATCGGCTTGTCCAAGCCATGTTCCTTGCGATAGGCCTGCGCCTGGGCATCGGCCTGCTCGAAGGACGCACCGCCCTGGTTTATCAGTTGCGAGCGGATGTAATCGGCATAATCGCCCGGCGGGGCTTGGATGATGGCGAAGGTCACCACGCTCAGGATCAGGAGCACGGGAACGGCGGACGCTATGCGAACGAGCAGGAATCGTAACATCGGACGGTTCGCTTCTCTTGATGCTGTCGACAATCGCGATCCGGTGAGGACGATATGCGCCAGCGGTTCATGTTTGTCCGGCGATGCTGATCGCTGGAATGCTTCGGATTTCCACGACAGCCGGCGTCATGCCGGCTGCCATGGGGTCGTTTGGAACCTTATTTGATCGGGCCGGCGCCGCCCGGGGCGCCCGGCAGTTCCTCGGGGAACAGCTCGTATTTGCCCTGTTTGTCTGCCGCTACCCAGAGGCGTTCACGGATGATGGAATCTTCAGCCCAGTTGAACAGGAAGATCGGTGTGCCCGGAGGAACGTTGGAGAAGCGCTTGTTGATGATGAGAGCTCCCGGATATTCGGTCAGGCCGATATTGTAGAGATGCTCCGTCGAGATCTTCTGGAACTGCTTCATCAACGCCACGCGTTCGTCATTGTCCTTCGACGTGATGAACTTGTTGACGACATCGACCATGTCCTTTTCGAAGGGCATCAGATCCAGCTGTCCGCTTTCCGGGGCGCGGTGGTTCCAGCTTGTGCGCGGGCCGACCGGTGCCAGCTGCTCGGTGTTCTGCACGACCGAGGCAAGCTCCGTGGTGTTGCGACGCACCATCCAGTCGAAGCGGCCGCTGTAGTTGGCATCGTCGCGCTTAGGACCGACCAGCGCATTGATGATGACGCGTAGCCCGAGCTTTTCCATCTGGCTGACGACGCCCTCGGCAAGGCTCTTGTCGGTGGTGTAGTCGCTGCTGACCAGCAGGGTGATCTCCACATCCTTGCCGCCGTTGACGCCGGCCGGGAAGTTGACGATACCGTCGCCATCAGTATCCTTCAGTCCGGCCTTTGCCAGCTCGGCCTTCGCAGCAGCGAGATCGAACGGGTAATAGACGGTGGAATTGCGATCATAGAAGCTGCTGCCGGAGGATAGGCCACCCGGATAGATCGCCGTGAACGGTCCCTTGACCAGCGACTCCCCGAGCGCTTTGCGATCGAGCGCCATGGTGACGGCCTTGCGGAAATCCTCGTTGCGGTTCAAGTCACGTACCGCCTGTGCACGCGCGTCCGGATTGCCCCAGCCATTGGCGGAGAAATTCATCTGCAGGTTATAGCCGATGAGGCGGGGACCGAAGGCGAGACGGGCCGGAGCATCCGGCTGTGCGGCGCGCTTCAGAGAGGCGACGAAGTTTTCCGGCTGCTCGAGGTTCGACAGATCGCCGGAGCCGGCAACCGCCTGCACGTCGCGGTCTGCCCAGGTCGAGAGCTTGTAGTGCAACTCGTTGAGGTAAGGCAGCTGATTGCCCTTTTCGTCGACCTTCCAGTAATAGGGATTGCGGCGCATGACGATGATGTCGTCGGAACGATATTCGACCGGCACCCAGCCACCCATGACCGGCATGTTCATATATTCCGGCGGGAAGGCGTTCTTGAACTGGTCGTAGGTATTCTTGGAATATTTCGGGTGCTGCGGCTTGAGGATATGTGATGGGCCCGGGCAGAAGCTGGGGTAGGCCATCGTGTAGAGATACTGTTTCGGGAAGGCATCCTTGAAGGTCCACTCGATCGTGTAATCGTCGATTTTCTTCAGCGTCGTTCCCTCGCCGAACGCTTCCGGCGATGCGCCGCCGCCAAGCGGCGAGACATTCGGATCGATGACCTCGTCATCCCAGTAGAACATGATGTCGTCGGCGTTGAAGGGCGCGCCATCGGACCATTTCGCGCCCTCGATGAGGTGCATGGTGAGCTTATGGCCATCGGGGGACCATTCCCAGCTCTTGGCGAGGTTCGGTAGTGGTTCGGTATCCTTCGCCTCGACCTGAAACAGGGGAGCCGTGCGCGTCAGGCACTCCGAAAGGCCGATGTCGATGCCGCCCCAGCCCTGCGTCTGGCCGGCGCCGTAGTTCCAGCCCTCCGGCCGGCCGCCGATGACATGACGCAGCGTGTCGCCATAGACACCGATGCCGTCGGGCATGTTGCCGGTTTTGAACACGAGCGGCTCTTTCGGCAGACGATCCTTGACGGGCGGCAGTTTGCCGGTCTTGACGAACTTCTCCGTCACCCAGGCAGGCTCGTGATATTCCGGCAGCGCCTTGAACTCCAGAATGGAGTTGCGCTCGACATATTTGATCTTTCCTTCCGCCGGGAAGACCGGTGGAACGGGTGGCACAGTCGGTTCGGCCGCATGGGCGCTGATCGCGATTGCGGATGTGGCAATCGTCAACGCAGCCAGAAGGCCGATCGGTCGAAAATGTCTCATCTTTTCTCTCTCCCTAAATCGCGAGCGTTCCGTTCGAGACCTCGCTTTCCTCCTTTGAAACGAAAGATGGCTGGTTGAAGCGGGACATCCCCTTAAGATCCCGCCTCAACCTTCACCTTCCGGCCTGCCTGTTCGTCAGCCAGCCTGTTTCAAGGCTGCTTTCTCTGCGCGCAACTCCTCGATCGAGCGAACGTTGCGGCTCGCCGCGCCCTTCCAGTCGCGTGTCTTGACCTTGCCACGCGACAGGCGCTCCTTCGCGTCGTCCACGGCATGCGCATATTGCGGCAGCCAGCGCGCTTCCGCGACGACCATTTCGTCGACCATCTGCCAAACCTCCTCCGGTGTGGCGACGGCGCCCACCAGCGGGTCGTGCAATACGGCGAGTTTCAAGAGATCGATGTCGCCGCTGATGGCGGCATGGACCGACATGCGCTGAACGTTGATCGAAGAAATGCAGGTGGCAGCGCACGCCTCGGGCAGTGTTATGCCCGCCACCATGTTGATGCCGAAGCGATCGACGAAGCCGGGTGACTCGATGATGGCATCGGCGGGCAGGTTGGTGATGACGCCGTTGTTCTTGACGTTGAAATGGCCGCGATAGACGCGGTTGGTTTCCAGCGCTTCGAGAATATGGCTGGCATGCTCGTTGGAGCGCCGTGTCGGGTCGATCGGCTGCGAGGCGCTGTCGAGGATCTGCTGGAATTCCGTCTCGAACCAGTTGCGCGTTTCGGTGGAGTGACGCAGATAGCCGCCGGTCTCGCCATGGATCCAGTCCGACATGTCGATCCATTTGTTGATCTCGTCGGGGCGCTTGCGATACCAGGGCAGGTATTCCGACAGGTGTCCGTTGCTCTCCGTCGAATAGACGCCGAAACGCTTCAGCACATCGATACGCAGCTTTTCCTGCTGTGAATAGACCGGATGCGCCTCGAAGGCGGCGATCAGCTCGTCCTTGCCGATCTTGCGGCCGTTGAGGCGCAGGTCGACGAACCAGGTCTGGTGGTTGATGCCCGAGCAGATATAGTCGAGCTCGCGCTTGTCCTTGGCGCCGAGCACCTCGGCGATCTGTTCGGCGCCATGCTGGACGCCGTGGCAAAGGCCGATCGTATCGACCTTGCCGTATTCGATCGCCGCCCAGGTGTTCATCGCCATCGGGTTGGCATAGTTCAGGAATTTGGCGCCGCTCTCGGCGACCTCGCGGATATCCTTGCAGAAATCAAGGATGACCGGGATGTTGCGCTGGCCGTAAAGAATGCCGCCGGCGCAGATCGTGTCGCCGACGCACTGATCGATACCGTATTTCAGCGGAATACGGATATCTTCGGCGTAAGCCTCCAAGCCGCCGACCCGCACGCAGCTGATGACATAGCGTGCGCCTTCCAGCGCCTTGCGGCGATCCGTGGTGGCGGTGACGCGCGTCGGCAGCCTGTTGGATTCAACGATCCGGTCGAGGATCGCCTTGATCATCGTCAGATTGTGCTCACTCAGATCCGTCAGCGCGAACTCGACATCGCGGAATTCCGGCACGCAGAGAATGTCGGTGAACAGCTTTTTCGTGAAGCCGACGCTGCCGGCGCCGATAATAGCGATTTTGAAACTCATGATCCTCACCTTCAAGTCGATCGAACAAGCAGCGGCAGGGGAAATCGACAGCGTTTTTGTCCATTGTCGCATCGGTTGCGGAACGGGCCGAAATCGAGATTTTTCCTCCGATCGCCGTTCCTCGCCGGCGAGCATGCGCTGTTTTCTGGCGGGATTATGCCTATAATCGCCGAGGCGAACAGAGAACTATTATGCTTTTGAGGGTAATTTTGTGCTGCAGGAATTGATCGACAACGGACAGGTCATGCGGACGGTTTCACTGCCGCGTGGACGCCACCGATTGCACGCCATGCCAACCAGTGCGGGATATGAAGTGCGCTATGATGAACCCTATGATTGGGATGGACGGCGGCGCGGTCTGACACCGTTCACCGTGCTGCAGCACACGATCAGCGGCACCGGGCGCCTGCGTTATGAAAGCCGCAATTATCGTGTCAATGCCGGCGACACACTGCTCGTTCTCGTGCCGCATAATCACCGCTATTGGCTGGAGAAGGGGGAGCGTTGGGAATATTTCTGGATTTCCATGAACGGCGAGGAAGCGTTGCGCATCCATCGCCTGATTCTCGCCGCAGCCGGTCCGGTGTTGAAGCTACAGCAGGCGACGATCGATCATCTTGCCGATTGCAGCCTTCGGCTCGTAAAGGGCGCTACGACGCCGGCTTCGGCTTCGGCCATCGCCTATGAGGCGGCCATGGCGCTCTATGACGACGTCTTCGGCTCGCATGCCTTTGCCGCCGACCGCTCTGTCATGCAGATCGTCATCGATCATATCAATGCCAATCTCGACAAGCCGCTGCCAGTCGAAGAACTGGCGAAGGTGGGCGGTCTCAGCCGCGCGCATTTTTCGCGCGTCTTCGCCGAGAGCGAAGGCGTGCCGCCGGCGGAATTCGTTTTGCAGCAGCGCATGCAGCGCGCGGCGAAGCTGCTGACGAAGGCCGCCTTCATCCCCGTCAAGGAAGTCGCGATCATGTCGGGCTTCGACGATGCCAATTATTTCTCCAAGGTGTTTCGCCGCATCTACGGCATCAATCCGACGGAGTTTCGCACGACGGGCATGTATGCCGCGGTGCGCAGTCCGGTCGAGGAGACGAAGAATGCACGGAGCCGATAGATCCGTGATAGGTCGGCATCCTTGCCATCGCTTGCTTGTCTTGAAAATGGAAATCCGCCAACCGGTCGCATTGCGCAACGGCGGCGAGCCTGTATAGATATTGCCCCGCGGCGTCCCGCCTGCCTCGCCGCGCGCCTGACTTCCCAGCAACATCTGTTCGTCCCCGCCGCGACGGGCTTAATCGATAGGATTGAATATGCGTTCTGTTGTCGCCTTCAACGAATCCTGGACGTTTCGCGAAGGATTCTCGCCCAGGGATGTCGGCCGCCCGCAGGACGGACAGCAGGTCACTCTGCCGCATACGGCCGTCGAACTGCCTTTCAACTATTTCGACGAGAAATCCTATCAGCGCGCCTTCACCTATCAGAAAATAATGGAGTGGGACGACACATTCGCCGGGCGGGAGATATCGCTGATCTTTGATGCGGCCATGGCCGACGCCGTTGTTTATCTGAACGGCGAGGAGGTTGTTGCTCATAAAGATGGCTATACGCCGTTCGAGGCGCGCCTGACCGGCCGGCTGCGTCAGGGCGAAAACCTCATCACGGTCAAGATCGATGGCAGCGAGAACCCGGAGATACCGCCTTTCGGTGGCCGGATCGATTACCTGACCTATGCCGGCATCTATCGTGATGTCTGGTTGAAGCTGACCGATCCGGTCTCGGTTGCCAACATCAAGGTCGAAACCGCCGATGTCCTTTCCGACCGCAAATCCGCGACGGTGCGCTGCGACATCTCCAACCCGCAAAATCTCGCTTTTAAGGGGACGGTGACCGTTACTCTACGCTCCGTGGACGGAGCAACCATCGCTTCCGGTGAGGCTGACACATCCGGTGAAAGCGTGAAGCTCAGCTTTGCCGGCCTTTCCGGCCTTTCGCTTTGGGAACTCGACGATCCGGTTCTTTATTCGGCCGAAGTGGAGCTTGCGAGCGATCACGGCGCGGACCGTCATGCCGCGACCTTTGGCTTCCGCACGGCAGGCTTCACAGCGGAAGGCTTCCTGCTGAACGGCAAGAAGCTGAAGCTGCGCGGGCTCAACCGCCATCAGGCCTTTCCCTATGTCGGCTATGCGATGGGCCGCTCTGCCCAGGAGCGCGACGCTGAAATCATGAAGCGCACCCTGAAATGCAACATCGTGCGCACCTCGCACTATCCGCAATCGAAGTGGTTCCTCGATCATTGCGACCGCATCGGCCTGCTGGTCTTCGAGGAAATCCCCGGTTGGCAGCATATCGGCGATAAGGAATGGCAGCAGGAATCGATCCGCAACGTGCGCCGAATGATCGAACGCGACTGGAATCACCCATCGATCGTCATCTGGGGCGTACGCATCAACGAATCCCAGGATTCTCACGATTTCTATGCCGAGACGAACCGCCTGGCGCGCGAGCTCGATCCGACACGTCAGACCGGCGGCGTGCGTTACATCACCGAGAGCGAGATGCTCGAGGACGTCTACACCATGAATGATTTCATCCTCGGCAACGAGGAGCTGCCGGGTGCCAACCGGCCGCGCACGCCGCTGAGGCCGCAGCAGGAAAATACCGGCCTTTCCAAGGATGTGCCCTATCTGATCACCGAATTCGGCGGCCATATGTATCCGACGAAGATCTACGATCAGGAGCAGCGCCAGGCCGAGCATGTCCGCCGGCATCTGGAAGTGCTGAACGCCGCCTATGGCGACCCCTCGATATCAGGCGCCATTGGCTGGTGCATGTTCGACTACAATACCCATAGCGATTTCGGCTCGGGCGATCGCATCTGCTATCACGGCGTGATGGACATGTTCCGCGAGCCGAAATTCGCCGCTTATGTCTATGCCAGCCAGTGCGAGCCCGCCGAAGAGATCGTCATGAAGCCGGTGACGATCTGGGCGCGCGGCGAGCGCAATATCGGCGGCGCGCTGCCGCTGATCGTTCTGACCAATTGCGATGAGGTCGAGCTGCGTTACGGCTCGCTGACCAAGCGTCTCGGCCCGGACCGGGAGACTTTCCCGCACCTGCCGCATCCTCCCGTCGTCTTCGATCACCGTGCCTTCACTCCGGACGAGCTCGGCGTATGGGGGATGGAATGGGAAGACGTGCATTTCACCGGCTATATCGGCGGCAGAAAGGTTGTCGAGCAGCATATGGTCGCCAATCCGCTGCCGGCGTCGCTTCAGGTCGAAGCCGATGCCGATACCTTGCGCGCAGGCGAGCGCGATGCGGTGCGCGTCATCGTGCGTGCGCTCGATCAGGCCGGCTCGCGTCTGCCTTTCCTCAATGAGGCCGTCACGATCAAGGTCGAAGGTCCGGCGAAGGTTATCGGGCCGGAAACGGTGGCATTCCAGGGCGGGACCACAGGTTTCTGGCTGCAGGCAATCGGAGAAGCCGGTGCGATCAGGCTGGAAGTCTCGTCTCCGCGCTTTGCCAGCCAAAGCCTGAGCTTCACGGCGAAATAAGCGAACGGCCGGCTCCCGTCGTCACGCGGCGGAGCCGGCAATTTCTCCCGGAACCTGCGGGATCGACTGCAGCAGCGTCTGTCGTGCCGAAGCAAGATGCTGACGGCAGGCAGCGTCGATCCTCTGCTGGTCGCGCGATTGCAGCGCTTCGATATAGTCGAGATGCTCCACTATGGCGCGGGCATTGCGCTCGCGTGCGAAAGCCTTGTTCCACTGATAGTGATAGTGAAAAATGATGGCGATGACGTCGTAGAACTCGGTGATGAAGCGATTCTTCGAGGCGCGATGGATGAGAAGGTGAAATTTTTCGTCGAGGCGCGAGAAATCGCGGTAATGCGCGTCGAAATCTTTGAGCAGCTCGTGGTGTTCCTGCTCGATCGCCTTGAGATCCTCCCAGGCGTGATGATTGGCAGGCAAGCGGCCGAACTCGGCTGCGGAATGCAGCTCGAACATTTCCCGCACGTCAGCAAGTTCGAGCGCGAATTCGCTGGTGAAGCCCTTGAGAATCCAGTGGCTGTTCGGCCGTTTCTCGATCAGGCCGAAGCGGCTGAATCGGATGAGAAATTCACGAACGACCGACGTGCCAGTGCCGATTTCGCGCGCCAGTTCCAGCTCGTTGATCTGCATGCCGGGCTGGGCTTCATCGGACATGATGCGCACCATGAAGCTGCGCTCGATGATATCGTGCAGTGAATCGGTTTCCTCCTTGGGAAAGAAATCGGCCTCGGTCGGCTGGCGCAGTACAACCTTCTGCCGCTTGTTCCAGAGAATGATGCCGGCGTCGCTGAGACGCATCAGGATCGCCCGCGCCGTGCTGCGGCTGACGCCGAGCTCGGCTGCGATTTCAGGCTCGCTCGGCAGTTCGGTATCGAGCTTCAGGCGGGCTGCATAGCGATTGTAGGCTTCCTTGAAGAGCGTGTTTTGCCTTGCCATTTCCCCCTCGCGTATCGTCGCCGCTCTTTGCTGGCGGCGCTGTCTGAACCATGTTCCGATGGCAGTCAATTGCAGGAGTTATGTCGAAACCGCTGTTTCCGTCGTCTCCCGTGACGGTCCCTATGATTTCCTCGTTGACACCAAAATGTTTATTGTAGATAAAAAACAAAATCAATGGCGATGGACGCCGAGAGCGTCCGTTAACGCCACCGAAATTGAAATGATCGTCATCACAAGGGAGAGGTGATGCAGAGAAGAACAATCGGCAGGACGGGCCTTGAGGTCACGGAGATCAGCTTCGGCGCTGCGGCGCTGGGCGGCCTCTATCGTGCCTGCCCTCGCGATCAGGCGATGAAGACCTTGCAGGCGGCCTGGGATAGCGGCATCCGCTATTTCGACGTGGCACCCTGGTATGGCTTCGGCCTTGGCGAGCGCCATGTCGGCGATTTCCTGCGCGATCAGCCGGAAGACAGTTACGTGCTGTCGACCAAAGTCGGTCGCCTCATGCGGCCGGTGCCGAGCGACAAGGTGCCGAATTACGGCTATGTCGATCCCCTGCCTTTCGATGCCGACTACGATTATTCCTATGACGGCATCATGCGCTCGGTTGAATTCAGCTATGCACGCCTCGGTCTCAATCGCATCGATATTCTCTATGTCCACGATATCGGCGGCTATACCCACGGCAAGGCACTCAACGAACGTTACCTGGGGCAGCTTCTGGGATCCGGGTTAAAGGCTCTGGAGGAGCTGAAATCATCCGGCACGATCAAGGCCTATGGCCTTGGGGTCAATGAGGTGCCGGTCTGCCTGGACGTCATGCATGCGGCCGATATCGACTGCATTCTGCTCGCCGGTCGCTATACGCTGCTGGACCGCTCGGCGGTTGCCGAGCTGGTGCCGCTTTGCGAGAAGAAAGGAACATCGCTGGTCGTCGGCGGTGTCTTCAACTCCGGCATTCTGGCGACTGGTCCCGTGCCCGGCGCGCATTTCGATTATCTGCCGGCAACGCCGGATATCCTGGCCAAGGTTGGGGCTATGGAAGAGATCGCCCGCAAGCATAGTGTACCGCTTGCCCAGCCTGCGCTTCAGTTCCCGCTGCGCAGTCCCTGCGTGGCCTCGGTGTTGATCGGCACGGCGAAGCCGGAAAGTCTTGTCCGCAATATGCAGCTGGTGGAGCCCCGGCTCCCCGACAGTTTCTATGCGGAGTTCGAAGGGTTGACCCTCGTGGCGCCGCCGTTGGGAGACGAGGCGGTCCGGGTCTAGCAGATTGGAGCTTCGAGCCGTCGGAGAGATGGCTTCGTAGAGGAGGAAAGCCTGTTTTGGCGTCGGTGGCTTTTCCGCCGCGCGATGCGTGACGCCGCAAGGCGTCGCGATACCAGCCGTAAGCGTTCAGCGGCAGGTGTGCAGGAGAGAGAGCGCGTTGAGAGGAGAAGCAGATGAAAATTGCCAAGTCACTTTTGTCCCGCCGCAGCTTTGCCGGCCTCGCCGGTGCTGCCGTCATCGCCATGGCGATGCCCATGCAGTCCTTCGCGGCCGACGTGACCATCCCGATCATCGTCAAGGATACCACATCCTTCTACTGGCAGATCGTTCTTGCCGGCGCTCGCCAGGCAGGCAAGGATCTCGGTGTGAAGGTGCCGGAGCTCGGCGCTCAATCGGAATCCGACATTAACGGCCAGATCAGCATTCTAGAAAACGCCGTTGCCGGCAAGCCGGCTGCGGTGGTCATCTCGCCGACCGAGTTCAAGGCGCTCGGCAAGCCCGTGGATGAAGCCGCCAAGTCCGTGCCGGTCGTCGGCATCGACTCCGGCGCCGATTCCAAATCCTTCGTCTCGTTCCTGACCACCGACAACGTCCAGGGCGGCCGCATCGCCGCCGATGGTCTTGCCGCCGCAATCAAGGGCATGACCGGCAAGGAAGAGGGTGAGATCGCCATCATCACCAGCCTGCCGGGCGTCGGTTCCCTCGATCAGCGCCGCCAGGGGTTCCTGGAGGAGGTCAAGAGCAAATATCCGGGCCTCAAGGTCGTTGCTGACAAGTATGCCGATGGTCAGGCAACAACCGGCCTCAACATCATGACCGACCTGATCACGGCCAACCCGAAGCTCGTCGGCGTCTTCGCCTCCAACCTGATCATGGCTCAGGGCGTCGGCCAGGCCATCGCCGAAAACAAGCTCGGCGACAAGATCAAGGTGATCGGCTTCGACAATGACGACAAGACCGTCGGTTTCCTGAAATCGGGCGTTCTTGCCGGTCTCGTGGTGCAGGATCCCTATCGCATGGGTTATGACGGCATCAAGACGGCGCTCGCCGCTTCGAAGAAGGAAAAAGTTCCGGCCAACGTCGATACCGGCGCCAACCTCGTCACCAAGGCGAATATGAGCGATCCGAAAATCGATGCGCTCTTGAACCCGAAGGTCAAGTAAGACTTGAGGCCGCGCCCGAAGCATCGGGCGCGGCCTTTCGCCTGGCCGCGTCCCCCGAGGCGGCCGTGCGGAGATGTGAGAGGGAGGAGACGTCATGACGAGCCTTGAAGAAATCAGCCATCGGCACGATGACACTGTCAAAACGGAAGCAAACCGCATTCCGGCGGGCTCGCCCATTCTTGAGCTCAAGGGCCTGCAGAAGCGCTATGGCTTCGTCGAGGCGCTGAAACCTGCGACCGTCACGTTTCTGGCCGGCGAGATTCACGCGATCGTCGGCGAGAACGGTGCCGGCAAATCGACACTCATCAAGCTCTTGACCGGCGTCATCACCAGGACGGCGGGCGAAATCTTCTGGTGCGGCCATCCGGTTGCGCTCGCAACGCCCAATGAGGCGATCGCCCGCGGCATCAATGCCGTGCATCAGGAAGTGGTGCTCTGCCCGCACCTCACGGTGGCCGCCAATCTTTTCCTTGGCGACGAGGTCAATCGTTTCGGCCTGATGCGCAAGAAGCAGATGGTGGCCATGGCGCAGACCGTGCTCGACGATCTCGGCTTCGGGCTGCCGGCCGGCGAACTGTTGGGATCGCTCACGATCGGTCAGCAGCAGCTGGTCGCGACTGCGAGAGCCGCGATGCGCGGCACGCAGTTCCTGATTTTCGACGAGCCGACCGCCTATCTCACCCGCCAGGAATCGGCGCAGCTGTTCAAGCTGATCCGCCGCCTGCAGGGCGAGGGTGTGACGATCGTCTATATCAGCCATCGCATGGAAGAGGTGTTCGAACTCGCCGACCGGGTTTCTGTACTGCGCGACGGCACGCATGTCGGCACCCGCACGATCGCCGAAACCAACGAGGACGAGTTGATCAAGCTGATGATCAATCGTTCCATCGAACAGATCTATCACAAGGAAGAGGTTCCGATCGGCGATACCATCCTCGAGACGCGCGGTCTTTCCGGGCCCGGCTTCGAGAATGTTTCGCTGAGCGTTCGTGCCGGCGAGATCGTCGGCCTTTACGGACTGATCGGCGCCGGCCGCAGCGAATTCGCTCTCGGTCTTTACGGGCGTCAGCCGCTCTCTGCCGGGGAAATTTATTGGCAGGGCCGCAAGGTCGAAATCCGCAACGAACGTGACGCGATGGAACTCGGCATAGCGCTGGCGCCTGAAAGCCGGCGCGATCAGGGGCTTTGCCTCAACCTGCCGATTGGACTCAACATCAATCTGCCCGTATTCAAGCGGTTAAGCCGCGGCCCGATCATCGACAGGAAAGGCGAATCCACCAACGCCGACAAGCAGATCCGTGATCTCAGCATCAAGACGCCGAGCCGGCGGGTTCTGGTCTCCGCCATGTCCGGCGGCAACCAGCAGAAGGTGGTCATCGGCAAATGGTTGAGCCATGGTGCCAAGCTCTTTATTTTCGATGAGCCGACGGTCGGCGTCGATGTCGGGACAAAGGCTGAAATCTATCGGCTATTCGCCAAGCTGCTTCGCGACGGCGCCGGCATCATCGTCATCTCATCCTATCTGCCCGAGGTCTACGAGCTCGCCGATCGCCTGCACGTTTTCCGCCAAGGCCAGCTGGTCGCCAGCCATGATTTCCATGCGGCAACGCATGAGGAAGTCCTCGGCGAAGCGATCGGCGTCTGAACAACAAACAAGTCGAAAGAGGGAGAACAAGAAAATGGCCGCGAATACGACAGAAGGCCCAGCGGTTGCGCCGCGGCGCAAGATGAACATCCTCTTCAGCTTGACGCTGATCCTGCTGCTGCTGGCGCTCTGGATCCTCCTGGGCTTCTGGACCGACAAGTTCTGGACGCCGCTCAACATCACCAATCTGATGCGTCAGGGGTCGATGACCGCCATTCTTGCGCTCGGCCAGACCTTCGTCATCATCACGGCGGGTATCGACCTCTCCGTCGGCGCGATCGTCGGCTTTTGCACGGTCATCATCGCCTGGCTGCTTCAGGCTGGATTTCCAGTATGGGCCGCCATTCTCATCACCCTGCTGTTCGGGGTTCTGATCGGGGCGTTCCACGGCTTCGGCATCGTGCGCATGGGCTTGCCGCCCTTCATCATCACGCTGGCGACACTGACGTCGCTACGAGGCATCGGCCTGCTGATTACCAACGGCTCGACGATCAATATCGTCAATGATGATTTCACCAATTTCGCCGTTTCGGATTTCCTGGGGATTCCAAGCCTGTTCTGGATGGTGATACTGGTGGCAATTCCAGCCGTCATTTTCCTGCATCTGAGCCGGTGGGGCCGTTATCTCTTCGCCGTCGGCTCAAACCGCGAAGCAGCCCGGCTTTCCGGCGTCAACGTCAACTGGATGATCTATCTCGCCTACATCCTCTCGGGAACCTGCGCCGCCTTCGTCGGTATTCTGCTTGCCTCGCGCATCGCGATCGGCAATGCCACCCAGGCCGATGGCTGGGAGCTGCAGGCGATCGCCTCGTCGGTGATCGGCGGAACGAGCCTGTTCGGCGCGGTCGGCTCGGTCTACGGCCCGCTGATCGGCGCATTCATCCTGGCGACGATCAACAACGGTGCCAATCTCTTGAACCTGAATTCCTTCTGGCAACGCATCATCACCGGCGTACTGATCATCGTCATTGTCTATTTCGATCAGCTGCGTCGCCGGCGGCTTTAATCCGGTGCCGCCGATCCAGAGGCCGGTCCGCTATCAGGCTGGCGAGGGACGAGTCCTTCGCCAGCTGAAGTTTCGCAATAGGTTGCGCAGCGGCTTTTCGACCAGCTCATAGGCAAATATTCCGAGCACGGTGCCTGCAATAGCGCCGAGGAAGGCGACCACATCGGAAGGGATCTGTGTCGATGTCCCGAACTTTACCACGACCGAGATTGCCAGCGTATGCCACAGATAGATGGAGTAGGAGCCGTTGCCGAGGTAGGTGAGCGGCACAATCTGCGGCAGCCTGCCGCTGCGCTCGACCGAGACCATGCCCAGTACCAGCGCTATGGCGAGCGGGCCGCATGTTATCTCGTTGAATTCCAGGCCGAGAATTTCAATGGCAGCAAAACCGCCAATTGCCGCGACCATAAGCGCAAGGCCGAGGCCAAATCCCGGGATGTTTCCCTTCAGCCAGAGCTGGCCCAGAACCGCACCCGCCACGAATTCGAGAATGATCGGCCTCGTATAGGTAACAAGCAACGGCGATTGTGGATGGATGATCGCGCCGGCGATGACGAAGGCGACAAAGACGCCGATCAGGCTGCCGAGACGCAGGCGTTGCGGCAGGAACAGGCAGGCCGCGAAGATGACGTAGAAGAACATCTCGAAATTCAAGGTCCATCCCTGAACCAGGACCGGCCAGATCTCGTTGCTATCGTTTGGCGAGCGGAGCGGAATGAACAGCAGCGAACCAAGGATATGGCTTGCCGTCAGCTTCAGGTTCGGAAACAGGCCGACGATTGCTCCACCGATCATGATGGCCGTGACGATCCAATAGGACGGCACGATGCGCTGCAGCCGATCCAACACGAAGCGCAGCGGCGTGACGGGACGGCGTTCGCTCATGGTCCACATGATGAAGCCGCTGATAACGAAGAAGACGTCCACGCCGGCGGCCCCGATGCGAAAATGGCCGCCACTGCGCTCGGCAGCGTGAAAGAACACCACGGCGAGCGCAGCAAAGGCACGAAGATACTGAATGCCGTAGAGTGTCTTCATTGGCCCGTCCGCGGCTCCCAGTTCACAGGCGTCGCAAATTGTATCCGGTCATCGCTGGCGGGCAGTGATGCGTTTACGCGCGCTCGCGCTCGCATGGAGAGTTTTCCTGCCGTGAAATAGAACAGGAAGGAGCCGACGTGGTACGGATTTAGAATATCGATCTCCACGAAAGAGCGGATCAGCAGAAGGGTGGCAACGCCTAGAAGGATGTAGGATTCATCGTTTCTTATGTCGCTCAGGAAACGGCTGATATGGCCGATGAAGGCCGTCAACAGGATCGAGGCGAGCAGGAATACGCCGATGAGCCCGGTTTCCACCGCAGTTTCGATATAGGTATTATGGAAATGGAAACCGGCTCGGGAAGCGATGAAAAACTCATCCCATAGTCGCTCGGGCTCGGAGAAGCCCTGAACCCAGTAAGCCTGGTAGCCTACTCCGAAGAAGAGGTTCTGCTGCGCGGCGGCGATGCCCTGCTGCCAAAGATAGGTACGCCCGGTGAGCGTGGAATCCTTGCCGAAGGCGCCGAGCACAACGTCGACCGCGCCGCCATAGACGCCGGCAACTACGAGCACGACGCCGGAGACGGCCGCGGTCACAAACAGCCTTTTGCGCTGCTTGGGCGACAGGTAAAGGATGACGCGCAGGCTCGCGCATAGGACCACCACCAGCCCGGTCGTCAGCACCGAGGTCGCCGATTGCGAGGCAAGCAGGCAATAAGCGGATAGCAGGCCGGCAATTCCCGCGCCCAGCATCCAGATTCGCCGTTCGCCAAGAACGAAGACGGCGGTAAAGGCGAAATAGATGCCGATCGAGGCATAGAAGCCGAGCTGGTTCTTGGAGTCGAAGGCGCCGACGAAGCTGTAGGTTCCATCGATCGGATCATAGGCATAATAGCCGAACAATATCGAATAGATGAGCACGATGCCGGTGCCGGCGATCG
Organism: Rhizobium aureum; assembly: GCF_030182495.1. Lineage (NCBI taxonomy): Bacteria > Pseudomonadati > Pseudomonadota > Alphaproteobacteria > Hyphomicrobiales > Rhizobiaceae > Rhizobium > Rhizobium aureum. The sequence continues at coordinate 193,572 of NZ_JAQJCI010000002.1, forward strand.
CACCGCGTGCCAGTGTGCGGATATCGAGCGTGCGCATCGCGACCAGGGCGCAGAAGATATGCGTCATATATTGGATCGCCGCGCGCGCCGATACGGAGGGAACGACCGACCAGAAGATCGACAGGCAGGTGAAGACGCCGAAGGCGAAAAGCCAGAGCTGCTTCTGATAGCTGCCGAGCACATTGCGATAGTCGATCATGACCAGCGGGAACCAGAGCGCGTAGTAGAGCAGGATCGAAGGCTGGCCGAAACGCGAGGAGTAGGCGAAAACGAAGAAGGAGAGAGCAATCGCCACCGTGCCATAGGTGACGTTGCTGCCTGGACGGACAAAGATCGATTTGGCTATCCGCATCGACTTTCCTTATCGGATGGCAAGACCGGTGCTGACCTTGATGAGATCACCGGGCAATACCTGCGTATTCTCCTGGGCCTGGATCTCCTTCGACTGGCCGTTTTCGTCGCGGATGATCGTGTAGGTGACGCTCACACTCTGGCCGCTGGGATCGAGGTTGCTTGCATCCGAGGATTGGGCAAGTGCTTCCTGCATCAGCGACTGGCTGGTCGAGAGCTTCAGCTGCAGGGTTTCCAGCTGCGTATCGGTATCCTGCATATCCTTGGCCAGCGAGTTCTGCCAGTCGTTATGCACCGTATTCTCGTCCTGGGTGGCCTTGTTGATGTCCTGTTTGGCTTTCAGCGACGCCGTTTCCGTATCGAGAAGCGTGGCCTCCAGATCGGATGCGCGCTGTTCCGCGGAGATCCGGCGGGAGGCGAGCTCAAGCCCCCGTTCGGCCAGGCTTTCGACCTTGTCGCGGTCGGCCTTTGCCAATTCCAGCTGGCGGCTCTGCGTCTCGTTCTTTTTCGAAAGGGCTTCGACTTCGTTCTGCAGAAGGGTTTTCAGATCTTCCAGCGACTGCAGCTGGTTCCTCATGCGCTCGCTGCGGGTCTGCATCAGCGCCCGCTCGCTTGCAAGCATACTTTCTGCTTGCGGCGTTTGCTTGAGTTCCGGGGGAACCTCGATTTCATCCTTGCCGGACAGTTCGGCCAGCAGGCGCGCCTTGCGCATCAGAAGACGGCCGCGTTCCGCCATGTAGACGACGGCGTCGCCCTTGGCATTGATGAAATCCCGTGCGAAACGCTGGCCGGCATCGGCGCGACGCATGCCGCCTCCCAGGCTGACGGCCTTGAGCACGGTAAGATTGGGCGCGAAAGGATATTCGCCCGGATTCTGCACCTCGCCTGAGAGATAGATCGGGCGGAACTGGGAGAGCTCGACTGAGGCCGAGGGGCGATCACGCAGGCCGAACTGCTTCTGCAGCCCGAGGCCGATGGCCTCTGCGATCTGGTCCGTGGTCTTGCCGAGCGCGGGCATGTCGCCGATGAAAGGAACGGAGATCGAGCCCGAAGGGCCGACTGTGTAGTCGCCGGAAATCGAGGACCAGTCGCGAACGGCGCCTTCTGCGGTCTGCCATTCGGCAACGCGTACATGCAGCTTGTCCATGACGCCCAGATGATATCCGGGCAGATTGTCGGCCGAAGCCGAGACGGACGCTGCGCAAAGGCTGAGAGCGACGAAAGCTGCGCATCGAAGAGATGTATTCACGCGAACAAGCCTCTTGAAAGGCCGAAATTCAATCATGCAGGATCTTCCCTGTTTGTGGTTGGCAGCCGCGCCGAGCGCGGGAAACCGCAGGGGGTGGCCCGCGGTATCTGCCGGTCATCATCAATAGCTGCCGCGCGAGAGGCAGACCGCAGGAATGGTTTTGGCGATGATCTTCATGTCGCTGCCGAGCGACCAGTTCTTCACATAATGCGTGTCGAAGGCGACACGGCTGGCATAGGAGACGTCGTTGCGGCCGCTGACCTGCCAAAGGCCCGTCAGGCCGGGGCGGGACTGCAGATAATAGATCGCAGCGGTCTCATAGAGCTCGAGCTCGTCCTCCACGACCGGTCGCGGGCCGACGATGCTCATTTCGCCGCGGATGATGTTGATCAGCTGCGGCAGTTCGTCGAGGCTGAGCTTGCGCAGCACCGCGCCGACGACGGTGACGCGAGGGTCGTTCTGCAGCTTGCGGGTTGCGCGCCATTCTTCCATTGCCTTCGGATTGGCTTGCAGATAGGCCTGAAGAACCTTGTCGCCGTTGACGACCATGGTGCGGAACTTCAGGCAGCGGAAGCTCTTGCCATTATGGCCGATGCGGCGATGGCCGTAAAAGGCGGGACCCTGATCCGTAAGTTTCACCAGCAGCATCAGCATCAGGAAGAGCGGGCTGATGAGAACCAGGGCAGTCATTGCGGCAGAGACGTCGAAGACGCGTTTCAATACTCCACCAGTTGGCGGAAAGACGTCGCTTTCCGCGGCGCTGAAAAAAGCCGATGTGGCCGATCTCGTCGCAGACTTCATAGAGAAAACTCCATTCATGTTGACGATTGGTCGGAAATTCTCGGACGCGTAATTAGAGCCGGGATGAACGGAGTGTAGGCTGGGAATTAGACTTTTTAAGCCAAACTTTTGTAGCGATATGGCATGGCGGTATATATTTACCGCATCAGTGGTGACTTGGTTTAAATCAGTGATCAGGAATGGATGAGTTGTACTGTATCAAACCTCGTATAATATCGGGGTTGATAGCTCTGTCGCCTCATAGTCGATAGTTTCTAAGGATATTATAGGCGGTGAACAGTAAGTTGTTCATTATCATTGGTTTCGAAAGCTTTCGGTCGTTCTAGCCTCAGCTATATGCTATCTTGACGCTACGCGCACTTCTTCAGAGGATATATTGCACTGCAGCAATATTTTGCGGTGCACATACTGAGGGCGGCTTTTCCAGGACTTTGTAATAAAAGTTGATTGAATTGACGAGGAAGCTACAGGTGCCTGGCGGGTCGCGCCTGTCTCCAGAGTTGCATATTGGTGCCGTATATCCATATAATTGCAATGAGAAAGATGAACAAATTCAATTGTAATTATAATCGAGGTGTAGTTTTAACAGGCGCAGCGTTAGGATCGTCTCAATTCGCAACGGAACACTGTGACTTGGTTGAATCTCAATGAATCATAAAATATATTTGACTTTCAGGTCTGATAAGGGAGGAAAGACCTTGATTGCTTTTTACATGATGGCTCAGCGGGCGAGGTAAGATTATGTACGCGCCGCGCGTTTTTATCAGCATGTTGGGCACGCTGATCGTATTTGCTACCGCAACATACTTTTTGACGAATTCTCTTTGGACCACGTTCGTCGAGACGATCATCTGTGCCGTCCTCCTGCAGACCGGCTATTTTCTGGGCGTGCTCTATCTCGTCTGGAAAGAGCGCAGGTCGCGCCCTGCCTTCCTGGCCGAAGACAAGGGGCTCACGCCGGGTCCGGAGGATACGAAGGTCGGCGGCCTCTCCACGTCCAATTTCAAGCGTTCCGAGCCGTTCAACCCTTAACTCCGGCCTTGAGTCGGCCCTAAGTTGGGATGGCCAGGCACATCTTTTGCCAGCCCGGCGGTTGCCGGATCGAAGCCATGTCCTAAGTCTCCGGCAGAACCATTGGAGGCTGACGTGACCGACAGTGCAGAAAAAGGCGTCTGCGTAATCATCGCCGCAAAAAATGCCAGCGACACCATTGGGCTGGCTGTTGCCTCGGCTCTTCGGGAGCCGGAAGTCGCAGAGGTCGTCGTCATCGACGACGGTTCGACGGACGGAACCGCCGCCGCCGCCGCCAGCGCCGATGATAACAGCGGCAGGCTGACCATCCGAAAGTTCGAGAAGAACCGCGGTCCGGCCGCCGCGCGCAATCACGCGATCGAGATATCCAAGGCCCCGCTAATCGGCATTCTCGATGCCGATGATTTCTTCTTTCCGGGGCGTTTCGCCTCGTTGCTTGCCGCCGACGATTGGGATTTCGTCGCCGACAATATCGCCTTCGTCAATGCCGACACGGTTCCGGACGCCCATGCAAGGCTCGATCACTTCGATGCGAAGCCGCGCTTTCTCGATCTCGTTGCCTTCGTCGAGGGCAATATTTCCAAGCGGGGTGTGCGCCGCGGCGAGATCGGTTTCCTCAAGCCCCTGATGCGGCGGTCTTTTCTGGATGCGCACGGCCTGCGCTATGACGAGACGCTACGCCTCGGCGAGGACTACGATCTCTATGTGCGCGCGCTGGCCAAAGCCGCGCGCTACAAGATCATCCATAGCTGCGGCTATGGCGCGGTCGTGCGCAGCGATTCCCTGAGCGGCCGGCACAGGACAGAGGATCTGCGGCGGCTCTATGAGGCCGACCGGGCCATCCTTGCCAAGGGCGGCCTTTCTTCGGCGGATGCAGCCGTGATCCGCCGCCACGAGCGGCATATTCGCGACCGCTACGAGTTGCGACATTTCCTCGATATCAAATCGCAGTCCGGCCTGTTCTCGGCTGCGGCCCATGCACTGTCGCATCCCTTCGCCGTTCCGGCGATTGCCGGCGGCATCCTGGCGGACAAGACGGAGCGTTTCCGCAAGCGCGGCGGCGCATCCATCGCCCATTCCGGAGCGAATGGTCTGCGCTATCTGCTGCAGGCCGCTCCGGAATAGGGATTGTTTGGAAATTGAAAGCGGTCCAGCGTTTCACGGAATCGCCGAACCGCTCCTTCTCTTTGTTTTCTCGCGATTCCGGACGGAAAACCGCTGCGCAGTTTTCCTGGAATTGCTTCAGAGATAATCGCGCCGCACACCTTCGATCGCGGCGAGCAGGCGTTCCTTGCAGGCTGCGAGCGCCCCGTCTTTGCTCAGCTGCGGCTTTGCCTTGCTGGCCTGCCAGAGAGCCAGGGCCGAGGGCACGGCAAGCGCCTGCTTCGCCATGACCCGGAACGTGGTCTGCTCGGGATCGGCAAGCATGACATTTTCCCCGTATCGCTGCTTTTCGAGTTCGGCGGCAGCTTGCTTGCTGCGTTCGAAGCCGACGCCCCAGAACTTGGCGCCCTTGGCGATCGCTTCGGCGCGGGTGGAAACGGGGATGTGCTTCGGCGCATATGTCACGCCGAGTGAGCGTGCCCAATCGTTCCATTTGAAGCTGTTGATGGAACGCGACGAGCTGACCGCGATCCACGGAACGCGGAAGGCGTCGGCGAGAATGGCGCCGTGCATCGATTCCGCAACGATCAGCTCGGAGGCTGCTATTTCGCGGATCACCGCCTTCGCCTCGCCGCGGGGATCGAGATAGGAAAGGCCGACGGTTTTGCAGATCTCGGGCCAGAGGCCGGCGGCAGCCGATTCCCAATGCGGTATGAAGGTGCGTCTGCCGTTCTTGGAAATGTTCTGGAATTCCGGCATTTCCGTCACCAGCACGGCGGGATCGACAATGCCCATTTCGGCTGGCAAGCCGATCTTTTCCGCCGTCAGGGGGCCGCGGACGCTGCGGATGTCCCATTGCGAGCTATCGCGCATGTCGGGAAGGGAACCGTAGCCGAAGCCGCTGCCGATGACGAGCTTGCGTCCGTCGGCCGGCAGGATTTCCGTGTTGAGAACGGTTCCGACGCCGACCAGCAGCGTTTCTTCATGAACGTCGCGAAGGCCGGGAAGCAGGAAATCCCAGAGCCAGAGATTGAGATCGTCACCGAAATTGCCATGGGTGGATTCCCAGTGGAACGGCTTCATGCAGGACTCCTTGCTGACCAAACGATAACGGGGACATGCCGATGGCTCTTGGATGCGGCATGCACAGCATATGCTGCGGTGCAAAATCTAGGGCGCGAGTTTGCCCACGGCAAGCTGCATCACGCTTTGTAAAATTGCAGGGTCGCGCAAGGCCCATTTTGCCAGCAATCCGAATTGCGGCAGGCGCCGCTGCCGCAGCTGCCGCGCCTGGCTCCAAAGTGCCTGGCGCCGGGCGCGGTTTTTGTAAAGGCGGATGGCGGCGACATCCTGAGGCCGGCGTGAAAATCTCTGTTCCAGCGTGTCGAGCGCCGTCCAGGTGTTGAACTGCTGACGCAGGAATTGCGGGGAATCATTGTCGATGCTGTGAAATATGTTCACGCCTTCGCCACGCAGTGCGCCGGCATTTTCGCATAACAGCACACGTCTGGCCGCCAGGGCACAGTCGCAGAAATAAAGGACATCTTCCGCAGCCAGCCGCAGCGTCGGTTCGAAGCGTACCTTTTCGAAGAGAGATCTGCCGATCACCATGCAGGACATGTGCAGGAAGCTCCAGTCCTGCAGCATGACGCTGGCGACATTGGGGATCTCGATGATGGCCGGTTTATCGGACAGCCGCACGATATCGGCTGATTTTGCGAGTTCGGCGATGCTGAAATGATAGTAGAACTCTTCGCCTCCGTCGATGGAATCCCAATAGCAATCGGCGTCATGGCGCGTCAGCGCCTCGAATGCGTTGTTCAGGTGCTCGGGCGCCCATTCATCGTCGGAATCGAGGAATGCAACAAAACGGCTGGCCGCCGGTACATTGTCGAGACCGGTATTGCGCGCCCCGCCCGGTCCGGCATTGGTCTGGCGAATGAGGCGAATGCGCGCGCGCTCCTCAGCGCCCAGCGATTGCAGCTCTTTTTCCGCCGGGAGCGGTGATGCATCATCGACGACGAGAATATCGAAATCCTGAAAAGTCTGCCGGGATATCGATCTCAAGGCGCGCTGCAGAACGCCCGGTTGCTTCTGATAGAACGGAATAATAATCGTGAGAGACGCCATATTCCCGCCTTTACGGTTTTCAATCCAAGAATTTTCGGCCTCATCCCCGGGGACGTAACCATCGGCGTTATCCATCGCTAATTTTTGGCTGCTTGCCCGGCGATGGATGCCGCCGCGACGCCAACAGGTAGCGTCCATTCGGTAGGGAGCAATGTCGAAAGCGGAGATTTCTCAAACTTTATCCCTGCTGGATGCGATGCCGAATGCCTCTCCGGTGATCTATTGTGACACATTGGTTCTCAGGATTGGACGGCATTGCATCCATGGGAAGAGCGGTGTCGATCGATATTCCCATATTGATTGCAATAGTGTCGTATTTTGGTCATGCTTCGCACTGAAAAGTCTGCTGCGCTGCAAAAAATCTTCACCCTTCGGTAAAAATCTACCTACGTTGAAAACCTTGCGTGAAGTCGGCATGCAAAAGTGCTCCATTTTCCTTAACTCCTTTTTTTTGCACGATTTTTCTCCTACGCAATGCAATTGTTTAAGCTTTCGAGCAATCCGAAGGGGTTGCTCGAACGCGGTGCGGGATATCACTTTTCGCCCATTTTTGCTGCGCCGCCATATTCCCTTTCCAAAGATCGCCCTAGGTTACGTCTGCGAGCTCTGCTCTGCTCTGAACGAAATAGCTGCAAGGGGGGATGCAGCACGAAGAAAGGGTGACAGACATCGTGAATGTGACTGCCAACGTGTCTTCGCGGATAAACCTCATGCGTATCGTGCTCATCTCGGGCATCATCTTTGTCCATATACCGTTCGATACGCGTACCAGCCCGTTCAACGGCGCATATGGCCTTTTCGACTGGCTGCGGGTGTTCCTTCGTGACAGCCTGTTCCGTGTCGGCGTGCCCTGCCTGAGCGCGATTTCGGGTTACCTGCTGTTTCGCCAAGGCACGACATCGCTGGACTATGGGAAGATTATCCGCCGAAAGACAAAGACAGTCATCCTGCCTTTTATGCTGTGGAACAGTGCGTTCTTTGTATCCGTCCTGATCCTCCAGTACTACGGAATTGGTGATGGATATCTGCCTGATTTGTCGGAATCTACTCCGCATACACTATCGACCCTTCTGTTCGCGATTGACGGCGCGCCGATCAATCTGCCGCTTTACTTTCTACGCGATCTTTTCGTCTGCATCCTGCTGTCGCCAATTCTTGCTTTTCTCATCAGCCGTGCGCCGTTGCTGACATTGGCTTTCCTGCTTCTCATCGCGGCCTGGCCGGTATCGATCGGAATCGTGCTGCGGAACTCGATCCTCTTCAGCTTCAGCTTCGGAATTTATCTCAGCCTCTACCGTGTCGATGTGACGGCGATGGATCGCTATGTCGCGCTGATCGGTCCCGGCTTCATTGCGCTTGCAGCACTTCTGGCAACCGCCGCCTATGTGGAAGGACCCGGTTTGCCCTTGTGGCTCGAGGTTTGCCGCAATCTGATGGTGATCGTCGGCATTCCAGGGTTCTGGGCGCTATCGTCGATCTTCATCCGCAGCCGCATGGGGCAGAGGCTGGCTGAAACGGGCAGCCTCAGCTTCTGGATCTTCTGTGCCCATTATCCGCTGCTTTTCTGTGTCTGGGTTCTCTGGAAGCGCGGCGGCAGCGACCTCTATCCGATCTTCTATCTTTTGGCGGCGGCGCTTGCCGTGCTGCTGCTGCCTCTGACGAATGGCATGGCGCGTTCCGCCCTGCCAAGCCTCCATAACCTGCTGACCGGCAGCCGGACGCGCCCACTGGCCGAAGCCCGAGCTGTCCAGATCCGCGCCGCCGAAGATCGGCGGGCGCGCTCCGAGCAAAGGTGATGCCATGACGACATCGAAGAGCTACGTGCAAAGATTTGGTCTTGTCTCGATCGCCCTTATGGGTGCCTGCTTCGTGCCTCAGGTGGCATCCGCGCAGGATGATAAGCCGACGGCGGGATCCTTCGTCGACAATTTCGAGCGACTGGACACCAGCCGCTGGTACATCTCGGACGGCTGGAACAATGGGCCGTTTCAGAATTGCACCTGGTCGCGCAAGCAGGTGACCGTCACCGACGGAATGCTGCAGCTGCAGTTCCTCCAGTCCAAGACCGGTCAGCGAAACTACGCCTGCGGCGAGATTCAGACCACCAAGCGCTATGGCTACGGCACCTACGAGGCACGCTATCGTACGGCTGCCGGATCTGGCCTCAACTCCGCCTTCTTCACCTATATCGGCCCGACCGACAAGAAGCCGCATGATGAGATCGATTTCGAAGTGCTCGGCAAGAACCCCGGTCAGGTCCAGGTCAACCAGTATGTCTCGGCCAAGGGCGGCAACGAGAAGCTGGTGCCGGTTGCCGGCGGTGCCGATCAGGGTTTCAACGATTATGCCTTCGTCTGGGAAAAGGACCGCCTGCGTTACTATGTGAACGGCAAGCTGGTTCAGGAAGTCACCGACCCTTCGAAGATACCTACCAATGCCCAGAAGATTTTCTTCAGCCTGTGGGGCACGGACACGCTGAGCGACTGGATGGGCAAATTTGCCTATTCCGGCCAGCCGGCAGTCATGCAGATCAAGCGCGTTGCCTTCACCGCAGCGGGCGAGAAATGCCTCTTCCCGGAATCGATCACCTGCAAGATCGATTGAACCTGACCGGTCGCGCGGTGCCTTGCGCGGTCGGTCGTGATGCCAGGATGCAACACCAACCACACCAGGCGTTCGGTCCCGGCCGGGCGCAAAAGCGGAAACTTTGATGCTGCATATTCTTTATTTCGTTCACGATCTTGCCGATCCGGCTGTGCGCAGGCGGGTGCTGATGCTGCAGGCCGGCGGGGCGCTCGTGACGCTGGCGGGCTTCCGGCGCGACGACAATGCGCTTGCCGCCATCCATGGCATCGAACCGATCGAGCTCGGCAAGACGCAGGATGCCCAGTTTGCGCAACGTGTCGCCGCGGTGGCCAGATCGGCGGCGAAGCTGCGTAGCGCATTGCGTTCCGTTGCAAGACCGGATGTCATTATCGGCCGCAATCTGGAGATGCTGACGCTCGCCAATCGCGCCAAATCCGTGTTCGGCGGCGATATGCCGATCGTCTATGAATGTCTCGATATCCATCGGCTGCTGCTGCGCAACGATGTGGTGGGCGGTGCGCTTCGCAGCGCCGAGCGCCATTTCGGTTCGCAGGCGGCATTGCTCATCACCAGTTCCCCCGCCTTTGTCGAGCGCTACTTCCGGCCGCGCTCCGGCCTGCGTCTGCCGGTCATGCTGCTCGAAAACAAGGTGCTCGCCCTTGAACCTGCGGCAAATGCCGTTGCGCCGGTCATCCGCCCTCCGGCTGCAGGCAAGCCATGGAAGATCGGCTGGTTCGGCGCGCTTCGCTGCCGGAAGTCGTTGACCTTGCTCGATGAATTTTCCCGCCGGATGGAGGGACGTTTCGAGATCGTGCTGCGGGGTAGGCCCGCTTACTCGGAATTCGACGATTTCGATGGCTTCGTGCGCAAAGCGCCGTTCATGCACTTTGCCGGCGCCTATAAGAATCCCGAGGACCTTCAGGCGATCTACAACGATGTCCAGTTTTCCTGGGCGATCGACTTCTTCGAAGAGGGCCTGAATTCGAGCTGGCTGCTGCCGAACCGCCTTTACGAGGGCGGCCTCTACGGTGCCGTTCCCATCGCCATGGAGGGCACCGAGACGGCACGCTTTCTGGCAAGCCGACAGATCGGGCTTACGCTCGATGCGGCCGACGCCGCGCAGCTGGCGGCGCTCTTGGGCGGGATGGACGGGCAGCGTTACGTTGCCGCCTTCGACGCCGTGGCGTCGCAGGATCGCAAGCAATGGATGATCGATCGCGCCGATTGTCATGGTCTGGTGCAGCGGCTGGCGTCGCTGACGCGCGCAAACGAACAGATCGCCGAAATAAAGGCCCTCCCACAACTGCATCGCAATAGAGGTGGATTGCAATGACGAACGGAAGTTCAGGGGACATGCGTTGCATAATCGTTATTCCCTGCCTCAACGAGGAAAAGCACATCGAGCCGCTGATCGGTAAGCTCGGACAGGCTTTGGACGAACTCGATGCCAGGATCGTGGTGGCTGATGGCGGCAGCACGGATCGCACGCGCGAGATCGTCAGGGAGATCGCCGCGGGGGATCCGCGTATCCTGCTGCTTGACAATCCCAAGCGGCTGCAGAGTGCTGCCATCAATCTCGCCATGGAAACCTTCGGCGACGATTATGACTATTTCATCCGTATCGACGCTCATGGCGATTATCCGGCCGATTACTGCCAGACACTGGTTCAGGAAGCCTGCGCCACAGGCGCGGATTCCGTTGTCGTCGCCATGCGCACCATGGGCTTCAGCGCCTTCCAGAAGGCAACGGCCGTGGCACAGAACTCCAAGCTCGGCAACGGCGGCTCGAAACATCGCGAAGGCGCCAAGGGCCACTGGGCCGAGCATGGGCACCATGCGCTGATGCGCGTCGCGGCCTTCCGGTCGGTCGGCGGCTATGACGAGACCTTCAGCCACAACGAAGATGCCGAACTGGATTACCGCCTGCACAAGGCGAGGTTTCGGATCTGGCTCACGGACAAGACGGCCATGACCTATTATCCGCGCGCCAGCGTGCCGACGCTCTTCAAGCAGTATCTCGGCTACGGCCGTGGCCGCGCGCGCAACATCCTCAAGCATCGCAGCATGCCGAGCCTCAGGCAGATGCTGCCGCTGGCAGTCGTGCCGATCTTCATCGGCGCCTTCCTGGCCGTGCTCAACTGGATTGCGGTCATTCCTATCGGCCTCTGGGCCGTGGCCTGCATCGCTTACGGCTTCTGGATCGCTCTCGGTCAGAAGAATCCTTACGGCCCGCTGGCCGCCATCTCGGCCATGGTCATGCATTTCGCATGGTCGATGGGTTTCTGGATGGAAGTCTTCAGCTTCCGCAATCGCAGGATCGCGTCATGACACAAGTCCATCGACGCCCGATCAGGATCGATATCGCTGTTTGCACCTACCGCCGGGCAGAGCTTGACCAGACGTTGCTGTCGCTTGCCGTGCTTGCCATTCCCACCGGCGCGATTGTCCGTATCATCGTCGCCGACAATGATGTCACGCCGAGCGCGCGGGGCCGTGTCGACGCCATGCGTTCGGCCGTGCCCTTTGAAATCGTCTATGTCCATTGCCCGGCATCGAACATCTCGATCGCCCGAAATGCCTGCCTGGATCATACAAGCGGCGATTTCATCGCTTTCATCGATGACGACGAGACGGCGTCGGAAGATTGGCTGGCGGAATTGCTCATCATGGCCGACACGACTGGTGCCGATGCAGTTCTCGGCCCCGTTCAGGCGGTCTATGCGAATGTCGCGCCCGCCTGGATGCGGCGCGGCGATTTCCATTCGACCTTGCCCGTCTGGGTCGCGGGAGAGATTGTCACCGGTTACACCTGCAATGTGTTGCTGCGCCGCGGCGCGCCTTCGCTTGCCGGCCGGCGTTTCAATATCGCGCTCGGCCGCAGCGGTGGTGAAGACACCGAGTTTTTCATGCACATGCACAAGGCGGGCGGCCGGATCGCCTATGCCGAGGATGCGTTGGTCTACGAACCCGTCCCCGACAAGCGCGCCACGGTTTCCTGGCTGTCGAAGCGCCGCTATCGCATGGGCCAGACGCATGGACGCATGCTGCTGGAAGCCACGAATGGCTTCGGGCGCTGGCGCGCGATTGCGCTTGCCGGCACGAAATCCGCCTATTGCTTTGCCGCTGCCGCATTGCTCGCGGCCTCTCCCATCAAGCGCCATCGCTATGGCCTGCGCGGCATCATGCATGCCGGCGTCGTCAGCGGCCTCTTCGGAGTTCGCGAAATCGAACAATATGGAAGTCTGGAGAAGGCGCCGCAATGACGGATTTCATCCCCGATGTCAGCTTCGTCATTGCTGCCTACAATGCCGAGGAAACGCTGGAGCGCGCCATCGACAGCGCGCTGGCGCAAGGTGCCGTCAGCATGGAAGTGATCGTCGTCGACGATTGCTCGACGGACAGAACGCGGGAGATCGCCGGCAACCATCCCGATCCACGTGTTCGTCTCGTTGCCATGGCCCGCAATGGCGGGCCGGGCGCTGCTCGCAATGCCGGCCTGGATGCGGCCCGTGGCCGCTGGGTGGCCGTGCTCGATTCCGATGACGCCTTGCGGCCGGACCGTATGGCGCGCCTGATCGCCCGGGCGGAAAAGGCGGAGGCACAGATCGCCGTCGACAATCTCGACGTCATTCGCGAGGACGTCGGAACGACGCTTCCCATGTTCCCAGAGGCGATGCTGGTGCGCATGCCGACACTGACGCTGGCCAAGTTCATCGCCTCGAACATGATTTTCCAGTCGGAGCACAACTTCGGCTATATGAAGCCGGTCTTCGATCGTGCCTTCATCGAGAAGCATCGCCTGCGCTTCGATGAAACCCTGCGGATCGGCGAGGATTATATTTTCCTTGCTTCCGCCCTTGCCCGGGGCGGCACCTGTGTCGTCGAGCCGATGGTGGGCTACCTCTATTATATTCGCGATGGCTCGATCTCCCGTGTTCTTAAGAAGGAACATGTGGAGGCCATGCTTGCCGCCGATTCCAGGTTCTTCGCCGAACATCCCTTCGGTGCGGCGGCTCTTGCCGCGCAGCGGCGGCGCACGCGCAATCTCAAGGAAGTCATCGCATTCCTGAAGCTGGTCGACAGCATCAAGGAACGCGAGCTGCAGACCATGCTGAAGATCGCCTGCCTCAATCCGCGCGCGGTGCGCCATCTCAGCATGCCGATCTTTGCCCGTTTTCGTCGGCTGGCAGCCTCTCTGCGGAGCGGCCGCCAGGTAACGCCCACCTCTCAACTTACCTCGCCCCTGCCCAATATGGGCGCAGGCCCTCACTCTAACAAAGGATAGAGCCATGGACCCCAAGCATCGTGTGAGAAAAGCAGTCATTCCGGTTGCCGGCAACGGAACACGCTTCCTGCCCGCCACCAAGGCAATGCCGAAGGAAATGCTGACGATCGTCGATCGTCCGGTCGTGCAATATGCCGTCGATGAAGCCATCGAAGCCGGCATCGAGCACATCGTCTTCGTCACCAGCCGCAACAAGTCGGCGATCGAAGATCATTTCGACGATACGCCGGAGCTGATTTCCTCACTGCAGCGGGCTGGCAAGAGCCATCAGGTTACCGAGTTGGAGCGCCTTCTGCCGCGCGCGGGTGCCGTCAGCTTCACCCGCCAGCAGGCTCCGCTCGGTCTCGGTCACGCCGTCTGGTGTGCCCGCGACCTGATCGGTAACGAACCCTTCGCGCTGCTGTTGCCCGACATGCTGTGCTACGGCATGCGCGGCTGCATGGCAGGCCTGATGGATCTCTATAACGAAGTTGGCGGCAACATCGTCGCCGTCGAGGAATGTGCTCCGGAAGAGACGTCGAAATACGGCATCATCGGCAAGGGCAATGCGGTTCGGCACGGCTTTGCCGTGACCAAAATGGTCGAAAAGCCGCACCCGTCCGAAGCGCCTTCAAACTTTTACCTCAATGGCCGTTATATTCTTCAGCCGGAGATATTCGACATTCTGGCCCGTCAGGAGCGCGGTGCCGGCAACGAGATCCAGTTGACCGACGGCATGCTGCGCCTTTCCGAGACGCAGTCCTTCCATGCCCAGGTCTATAACGGACGCACTTTCGACTGCGGGTCCAAGCAGGGCTTCATCGAAGCCAATGTCGCCTTTGCGCTGGCTCGCGCCGATATCGGCGGACTGGTCTATGACTCGATCCGCAACCTGGTCGTCTCGCACGAAGCGCAGATGACCGCCGCTTAAGCCTGTTCACATCTTGGTCTGCGGCCGGGAAGGCCGCGGACCTGGCTTATTTTCATTCAGGCTTCTCCGACAAGGTGGTCGCCATGCATCAGAAGAACTTCAATTTCCACAGCGCTCTTCCGCAAGCGGAATCGCAGGATGGCTTCATCGATCTCGATCGGTTGATGGCGGTCATTGGCCGTCGCATCCGCACCATTATTTTCGCCGTGGCCGCTTTCGTCATTCTGGCCGTCGCCTATCTGCTCACTGCTACCGCGAGCTACACCTCGATGACGCAGATATTGCTCGACGAAAGCATGACGAAATATGCGGAGGATCAGCCGCCGGCGGCAAGCAGCCAACAGGCGGATATGGAAATCGCCAGCGCGGTCGAAATCCTGAAATCGAACGAGATGGCGCTGCGTGTCGTCGATACGGCCGGTCTTGCCGATAACAACACGCTGCTCAATCCGCCGATGTCGCCGGCAGCACTGCTCAAATCCGGTGTCGGCCTGATCGTCAGCGTCTTCACGCCGTCCCGCCCCCCGATGACGCCTGAAGAGCAACGCGAGGCCCAGCGCCAGAAAGTTGCGGCCGTCCTGCAGCAGAGCCTCAAGGTCGAGCGCGTTACGCGAAGCTCGGTCGTTGCCGTCTCCTTCAGCTCGACCGACAAACGGCTCGCCGCCACGGTCACGAGCGCCTATGCAAACGCCTATCTGACCGATCAGCTGAACGCCAATTTCGATGCGACCGAGCGTGCTTCCGTCTGGCTGCAGGAACGTCTGAACGACCTGCGCCAGCGCGCGCAGGAAGCTTCGCTCGAAGTCGAGAAATACAAGGCCGACAATGGGCTGACCTCGACCGGCGGGGAACTGATGTCGGAACAGCAGATTTCCGATTTAAACAAGCAGCTGATCATCGCTCAGGCCGATACGGCCAGCGCAGCCGCGCGTTATAATCAATATAAGTCGATCATCGACCAAGGTCCCGATAACGCCGTCAAGAATGCCACCATCTCGTCGAGTTCGACCGACAATTCGGTGCTGCAGGATCTGAAGACGCGTTACCTCGCTGTTCAGAAGCGCGAACAGGACGTCACGCAGAATTTCGGTGCCGACCATCCGCAGGCCGTGGCGCTCAAGGCCGAGCGGCTGGACATTACCCGGCAGATCTACCAGGTCCTTCAGCAGCTCACCGCCAGCTACAAGAACGAGCTTGATGTCGCGCAGTCGCGGGCGGAATCGCTGCGCGAAAGCATCGACAAGGTCGTCGGCAAGAATTCCGAAGCCAACAAGTCGCTGGTTCATCTGAATGAGCTGAACCAGAAGGCGACGGCGCTGAAGGGTCTTTATGAATCCTACCTTGGCCGTTTCGAGCAGGCGAGCCAGCAGCGATCCTTCCCGATCGCCAAGGCGCGCGTCATCTCGGTTGCCGGCGTGCCAACGGCGCCGTCGAGCCCGAAGAAGACGCTTGTCATGGCTCTTTCCGTGATCCTCGGCCTGATGGTCGGCTGCGGCGTGGCCGCTTTCCAGGAGTTCCGCGACCGTTTCTTCCGCGTCGAAGCCGACGTGCGCTCCGCGCTTGGATTGAAGTTCCTTGGCTATCTGCCGCTGCTCGGCCAACAGGCGAGCGGCAAGAAGAAGCGGCGCAAGGGGAATATCGGTCAGGAGCCCGCGACCGCCGAGGAGGCGGAACAGGGCGTTACCTTCGAGCGGATGATGCGCATCTCGGTCGAAGCGCCGCGCTCGATCTTCGCGGAGACGCTCAGGAACGCAAAGCTCGCCAGCGATGTCATGCTGCAGGGTCGCGCCGACCGCGTGATCGGCGTCATCTCGGCGCTGCCGGGTGAGGGCAAGTCGACGACGGCCGCCAATTTCGCCGCCCTGCTTGCCAGCAGCGGCAAGCGCACGCTGCTGATTGACGCCGACTTGCGCAATCCGGGCCTGAGCCGCACGCTGAAGTCTCGGCCACAGGCCGGCCTGATCGAAGCCGTGCTTGGTGAAGTGCCGTGGACCAATGCGGTCAAGGTCGATCCGCGCACCAAGCTTGCCATTCTGCCGGTTGTGGTGCGCGATCAGCTGCTGCATACCAGCGAGCTTCTGTCTTCTCAGGGCATGCAGCAGCTGATGGAGAATGCGCGCAAGATGTTCGACTATATCGTCGTCGATCTTGCTCCGCTCGGTCCCGTCATCGATGCGAAGGCCTTTGCCCCGCAGGTCGATGCCTTCCTGTTGGTGACCGAATGGGGCGCGACCCCGACCAATCTGGTGCGCAATGTGCTGGAGCAGGAGCCGCAGATCAATTCGCGCGTTCTTGGCGTCATCCTCAACAAGACCGACATGTCGGAACTGCCGCGCTACAGCGATTTCGGCGGAACGGAGCGCTATCGGCAGAAATATGTGAGCTACTACACCGAGGTACAGCCGCGCGCCCAGGTGGACGCGTAGTCTGCTTATGCCTTGCCGGCCTTGAGCCGAGTCCTTGCCAGGGCATGTTCACGCCAGATCGTGAATATGCCCGCCGCCACGACGATGAGCGCGCCCAGGATCATGGGCGCGCTCAGTCTTTCGCCGAATATGGCAACGCCGATAATGGCGGAGAAAACAAGCTGCAGATAGGTCAGCGGCTGGATCACCACGGCGTCGAGCAGGTCGTAGGCGCGAATAAGGAAATAATGGCTCGATACGCCCGTCAGGCAGAGAATACCCATGAAGATCCAGTCATGCGGTGCGAGCGTCGTCCAGAAGAATGGCCCTATGCAGCTCATCGCGACAGCACCGACGACACCCGTATAGAAAAAGCTGGTCATGGCCCCGTCTTCGCGGCTGACATAGCGCGTGAGGACGACATAGAGCGAAAACAGCAGCGCACCGAATAGCGGCACCAGGAACCGTGCGTCGAAGACGCCGCTTTCCGGTTTCAGGATCAGCAGCACGCCGACGAAGCCGCAGCAGATCGCCAGCCATCGCCGCCAGCCGACTTTCTCGCCGAGGATCGGTATGGACAGCAACGCCACCATCAGCGGGCCGGATGAAAAGATCGCCTGCGTATGGGCAAGGCCGACGATGACGAAGGACGAGATGGCGACGACGATCTGTGCGGCGAGCAGCAGGCCGCGGGCAATCTGCAGGACTGGCCGCTTGGTCCTGATGTTGCGTCGCAGGCCGCCCGGAGCGCGCGAGGCCATGGCGATGGCAAAAAGCATGAAGGCCCAATAGCGGATCATCGCCACCAGGAGCGGCGGATAGGCGCTGACGAGATGCTTGGATATGCCGTCCTGTATGGCGAAGATGCTGATGGCCAACAGCGTGAAGGCGTAACCGGCTTTGTTGGATTTCATGATTTTCGAAGGAAGAAGATGTGCGAGGCCCCGGAGGCGCCGGGACCCGGCGCCACGGTCACTTTAGGCTATTCGTCGTTTCAATCATAGGATCATTATTTGCCTTCCGGCCCCGCCGGCTAGCAGCATCAGCCCTTCTTGCGTTCCGCGACGAAGGCGCTGAAACCTTCGATGAAGGTTGCCAGATTGTGTTTGACCTTCTCATCGGTGAGTTCGCCTTGTTCATTAAAGACGCCGCTGGCCCGCGACACCATCAGCCGGCCGCCGAACCAGGCATCGGCGCCGAGCGTGCGCAGGACCGTCAGCCAGGCATTCTGGCTGAGAATGGTGCCGAAATTACCGGGCGAGGCTCCGAGGACCGCGATCGGCTTGCCGCCGAAAACCTGGGCGATATCGGAGGAGGGGCGGCTCATCCAGTCGATGGCGTTCTTGAACACGCCTGGAAGCGAGTTGTTGTATTCCGGGGTAAACAGGATCAGCCCGTCGACCGAGATGGCAAGATCCTTGAGCTCCTGGACTTTTTCCGGAATGCCGTCCGCAGCCTCGAGATCGGCGTCATAGAGCGGCACGCCATGGATGGTGCGGGCGATCAGTTCGACACCGCTTGGTGCCAGGTCGACGGCAGCATGGAGCAGAGCCGTGTTGAAGGAGCCTTTACGCAGGCTGCCTGATATGCCGAGTATCTTCATTGCTTCCTCCATTTGCCATGATGGGGAGACATTTATGCTTCGGCGTCCTGCGTCAAGGTCTGACGGCGATCTTATGCTGCAAGCAATGACTTCAGCCTGACGGAGCTTGCCGCCAGGGCATTGCGATCCGGATGCGCACGCGCCGCGATCAGCATTTCGGCAAGCCTGATATCGCGCGCTATCGCATTGCCGCGGCCGATGCCGCTGGCGGCGAGCAGTCTTCCGTCCGCGTCCAAATGGAAGAGGATGAACGCCCCGTCATCAAGATCGCGCCGCACATGAGCGACCGCCTCATCCGCAAGGCCGGCGATCTGCAAGGTCAGGTCATACTGGTCGGACCAGGACCAGGGGACGGCCGATATTTCCGCGCCTTCTCCCAGCATGTTGGCGGCGGCGAGGTTCGCCTGTTCCTGCGCATTGCGCCAGGATTCGAGGCGCACACGCCTTCCACCGTAAAGTGCCAGTGGAAACGAACAGCAGTCCCCCGCCGCGTAAATGTCCGCAATGGAGGTCTCCAGCCGCTCGTTGACGGCGATGCCGTTGTCGATCGCAAGGCCGGCTTCTGCAGCCAGTGCCACATTCGGCAGCGCGCCGATGCCGACGAGCAGCAGATCGGCGAAGATCGCTTCGCCGCTAGCCAGATGAACGATCGCCTTGTCGGCGTCCTCCTGCACGGCTTCGATGACCTGGCCGCAGCGAATATCTACGCCTTCCTGGCAATGCCGTCCGGTAATCGCCTCGGCGATGGCATCGGGCACGCCGCGCTTCAAGACGCGCGGTAGGCCCTCGATGACGGTGACGTCGGCACCGCGCATGCGCGCCGTTGCAGCCAGCTCAAGGCCGATGAAACCGCCGCCGATGATGGCAATATGCTGCCCGGGGTAAAGAGCGGCATGCAAGGCCATGGCATCCGCATGAGTGCGCAGCACGCTTATGCGCTCCGACGTGCCGTCGATACCGGGAAAGCCGCGCGCCGAGGCTCCTGTCGCAAGCAGCAGCTTGTCGTAGCCTAGCGTTTCTCCACCCGCGAGCCTGATCGTCTTTATGGCGGGATCGATCGCCGTCACCGTGGTGTCGAGCCTCAGGTCGATCGATTGGTCGCCGTAACGCTCCAACGCGGCGATAAATTTTGGTTCGGGGGTTGCGCCCCATCCGCCTTTCGAAAGGGGCGGGCGTTCGTATGGGGCAAGCGGTTCGGTGCTGATAAGGGTGATATCCCCGCCAAATCCCTTTTCACGAAGCGCGAAGGCGGCGCGCGCACCGCATTCTCCGGCCCCGACGATGACGAAATGCGCCACGATAACCTCCTCAGAGCCCGATGAAGACGGTGCCGTTTTCGACCTTGACCGGATAGGTCTGCAGATTGACGCAGACCGGTGCGCCCTTGGCTTCGCCGGTGCGATAGTCGAAGCGGCCATTGTGCTTGGGACATTCGATGATGTTGTCCATGACCAGGCCGTCGGCGAGATGGATCTTCTCATGCGTGCACAGGCCGTCGGTGGCGAAATAATCGTCTTCGGGGCTGCGATAGACGGCGAAGGTTCGCCCGTCATGATCGAAGCGAATGACATCCTCTTCGTCGATCGCATCGGCGGCGCAGACTTCGATCCAGTTGCTCATGTTTTTCCTCCCTTTGCACGTCCGGTTTTATTGAGCGGCAGCCGGTAGCTCGCCCTGGAATTCCTCGCGATAGGGCCGCGCCGTCGGCGGCAGCTCGCGCTTCAGGAAATAATCCTCATTGCGCAATTGTCGCAGGAATGCCGGGATCATCTCGCGATAGCCGGACCATATGGACGGATTGGCTGCCGGCAGATCATGTTTGATCATCGCATGCAGCTTCGGCAGCGCGTGATAGGGCACCATCGGGAACATGTGATGTTCGACATGATAGTTCATGTTCCAGTAGATGAAGCGGCTCACCGGGTTCATCATGACCGTGCGGCTGTTCAGCCTGTGGTCGATGACATTGTCGGCAAGGCCGCCATGCTGCAGTAGGCCGGTCAGAACATGATGCCAGGCGCCGTAAAGCCGTGGCAGCCCGATCAGCATCAGCGGCAGGATCGAGCCCATGGCAATCGCGGCTGCGATGGTCGCGACATAGATGGCAAGCCAGATGCGGGCGATGCGGATCGCCTTCGGCTGCTCCATCTCGGGAATGAAGGTCTTTTCCGCAGGGCTGACGACACCGCCAGCATTGCGCAGCATGTCGACGATGGCGTGCCAGACATCGAGGATGCCGAAGAAATTCAGGACCAGGCGAAGAAGATCCGGCGGCCGCATGACGGCGATTTCCGGATCGCGGCCGACGATGACGGTATCGGTGTGATGGCGCGCATGGCTCCAGCGCCAGGTCACCGGATTGCGCATGATCATGAAGCAGGCGATCTGATAGACCGCGTCATTCATCCAGCGCGCCTTGAATGCCGTGCCATGGCCGCATTCATGCCACCGGCTGTCCGAGGCAGAGCCGTAGAGCACACCATAGGCCAGGAAGAAGGGGATAGAGATCCATGATCCCCAGAAGTAGACGGCCAGTGCAGCGAATATCACCATGCTGCCGAGCCAGATGATGGTATCGCGGATCGCGGGCGCGTCCGAGCGCTGCATCAGCGCCTTCATGTCCTTGCGTGACACATCCGTATGATACCATTCGGCGGCCGCGAGCCCCGTTTCCACTGCCAGCCTGCCGCTTTCGCCGAGCAGATCGTAGTCACGCTTGATTATTGTCGTCATTCCTGCCTCCCGCGATGTGCAACAGCGCACCGCCCTCGATGCCGAAAACGATAGATCGACTTTTTGCTTGCCTCAATGCATGAATGATGGAATCTATCAAAATATATCAAACTCTGACGTCATGAATGATGACATATTTCAGGAGTAGCCATGCGTCGCCCCACCATAGCGGATCTTGCCAAGGCATCCGGCGTCAGCGTTGCAACGATCGATCGCGTGCTGAACGGACGTCATCGCGTGCGTGAGGAAACGGCAAGGCGGGTCTATGACGCAGCGCAGGAAATCGGCTATCATGCCGTGGGACTCCTGCGTCAGCGGGTCTTCGAGGATCTGCCGCAATATCGATTGGGCTTCGTCCTGCAGAAGCCGGTTCAGGCTTTCTACCAATCTTTTGCCAAAGAAATCGCCACATCCGCGCAGGCCGTCACGACCGCGCGCATTAACGCGCAGGTCGACTTCGTCACTGCGTCGACACCGACGGCGATCGTCGAGAAGTTGAAGGCGATGGCTGGCCGCAGCCAGGCCGTTGCCCTCGTTGCGCCGGATTATCCGGCCGTCACGGCGGCTATCGAGGGGCTGAAGGAAAAAGGTATTCCGGTTTTTTCCCTGCTGTCGGATTTCTCCACGACGGCGCGCCAGGGCTATATCGGTGTCGACAACCGCAAGGTCGGGCGCACGGCCGCCTGGATCATCGCGCGCTCTGCACGGCGTCCGGGGAAGGTCGCCTGCTTCGTCGGCAGCCACCGCTTCCTCGGCCATGAGCTGCGCGAAATCGGCTTTCGCTCCTATTTCCGCGAAAATGCCCCCGAATTCGAGGTGCTGGATACGCTGATCAATCTCGACACGCCGGAGATCACCCATGAGGCGACGCTCGATCTCCTGCAGAAGCACCCTGATCTCATCGGCTTTTATGTCTGCGGTGGCGGCATGGAGGGCGCCATTTCCGCCATTCGCGAGGAGCAGCTATCGGGCAAACTGATCGCCGTCGTCAACGAGTTGACGCCGGAATCGAGGGCAGCGCTTGCCGACGACGTCGTCGCCATGGCGATCGGCACGCCATTGCCGGCACTCTGCAAGGAGCTGATGAGCCTGATGATCAGGTCCCTCGAGAGCGATGAGGCGGCCGTGCCTGGACAGAGCTTTCTGCCCTTTGAAATCTTCGTCTCGGAAAACATCTAGCATTTATGATGGAGTTTCATCATTTCGCCGAGAATTCTATCAAGAATGATGGCTAGGCCCGATGGAAGAAAGACATGAATGTCGCTAGTCCTTCGAGAAACAGGCGCGGCGATGAGGAATGTTTCTTGCGGCCGGACGTCTTGAGGAGGAGTGCTTATCATGAGTTCCATTCGCTTCGCGCTCAATCATATGTGCGCGCCGTCCCTGACACTGGAAGCGTTCTTTGCCGTCGCAAAAGAGCTCGGCATCGATAAGGTGGAGATCCGCAACGATCTCGCCGGAAACGCGATCTTGGACGGTACGCCGGCAATGGCTGTCAAGGAACTCGCGGCGCGCGAAGGCGTGGCTATCATCTCCATCAACGCGTTGCAGCGCTTCAATGAATGGAACGACGAGCGCGCCCGCGAGGCGGCGGAGCTGATCGATTATGCGCGCGATTGCGGCGCCAGGGCGCTCGTCCTTGTTCCGGTCAATGATGGCAGCGGCCGCGAGCCCGAGGTGCGGCGTGCCAATCTCCGCAAGTCGCTGTCGGCCCTGAAGCCGATGCTGGAAGCAGCCGGCATCATCGGTCTTGTCGAACCGCTCGGCTTCGAGATCTGTTCGTTGCGCCTGAAGAGCGAGGCGGCCGCCGCGATCGAGGAACTGGGCGCGAAATCTACCTTCTGCCTGGTTCACGATACCTTCCATCATCATCTTGCCGGCGAGGCCGCGATTTTCCCGGAGTTGACGGGGCTCATCCATATTTCCGGCGTCAGCGATCCCGATGTTTCGGTCGCCGATATGCGCGACCCGCATCGCGTTCTCGTCGATGCCAGGGATCGCCTCGACAATGTCGGTCAGCTGCGCGCGTTGATCGCTGCCGGCTATGCCGGCCCGGCATCCTTTGAGCCTTTCGCTCCGACAGTCCATGCTCTGAATGAGCCGATTGCCGCTCTCAAGGAAAGCATGGCCTATATTGCGGGCCGGCTCTGATCGATGCGGTGGTCCGCGGGCAACTCATTTCCGCGGACTACTGCCCCCACTCGCTCAGTCATGCGAATGGGTTTCGGAGTGCTCCCCGGCATGGTCCGTTGGGATGATGTGCAGGTTCCCGAAGCGCACGCCGCGCTGCGTGATCACACTGTCTGCGAAGGTCATTACCTCTTCCGCCTTGCCCTTCAGCACGGAAACTTCGAGGCAATCATGCCCGTCGATATGGACATGAAGCGTCGAGACTGAAAGATCATGGTGGTGGTGTTGCGCCGTCGTCAGCCGGCGCGACAGGTCGCGGGTTTCGTGTTCATAGACATAGGTCAGCGTCGCATAGCATCTGGCCTCCCCGTCAACCGTCGGCTGCGCGCGCGTGACGGCGTCGCGAACGAGATCGCGCAAGGTTTCCGAGCGGCTGGCATAGCCCCGCTGCGCGCTGATCTTGTCTATCGTCTCCAGAAGATCGTCATCGATGGTGATGGTTATGCGTTGCATATCCTGATCCTCGTTCCACGCAGCGGTTGGTATCGACTAGAGGAAATTTCGAGGCGATTTGCAACGGTGTCCGGCTTTATTGCCGGCCGCGGAAACGACGCTGGTAGGCCGGGTCGTAAAGCGAGCTTTCGCGGAAATCGCTGGCGCCAAGTGATGGACCGACGAATATCAGCGCGGTGCGCTCGATCGGTTCTTCAGCGACCTTTGCCTCGATCGTGGCAAGCGTGCCTCGAACGATCCGTTCATCGGGCCACGATGCCTTGACGACGATCGCAACCGGGCAGTCCGCGCCATAAAGCGGCGTCAGATCCTCGACGACTTCTTTGAGCGCGTGGATCGCCAGGTGGATCGCGAGCGTCGCGCCGGTGGCGCCGAATTTTTCCAGCGTCTCGTTATTCGGCATGGGCGAGGCACGGCCGGAAACGCGGGTCAGAACCAGACTTTGGGCGACGGTTGGTATGGTCAGTTCGCGGCCCAGCGCCGAGGCGGCAGCCGCGAAAGCGGGAACGCCTGGGGTCAGCGTATAGTCGATGCCGTGCCGCTCAAGCCTGCGAATCTGCTCGGCGACAGCGCTCCAGACCGAGAGGTCGCCGGAATGCAGGCGCGCGACATCTTCGCCGGCGGCTGCCGCCTTCAGATACTCCGCCTCGATTTCGTCAAGCGACATCGGTGCAGTGTCGATGATGCGCGCGCCCGGCGGGCAATATTGCAGCAGTTCCGGCGAAACGATCGAGCCGGCATAGAGGCAGACGGGGCATTTTCCGATCAGATCCCGGCCGCGCACCGTGATCAGGTCGGCGGCTCCTGGGCCTGCGCCAATGAAATGCACTGTCATCGCTCTACCTCGTTCTGAATTATGGCTTGATCCACGACCATTGCGTCACTGGCATGGCCGGCCGCCAGCCGGTCATGCGGCCAACGGGCGCGGCGCGTGCTATATCGATGCGGATCAGCGAACCGCCCCGGCGTGCCTGTTCGGTCAGCAGAAGGGTTTCCATTTCGGTCGTGACGGCATTGGCGACCAGCCTGCCGCCGCTTTTCAATTGGCCGATGGCGGCCTCCAGCATGCCGGCATCGCTGCCGCCGCCGCCGATAAAAATCGCATCCGGTGCCGGCAGGCCGGTAAGAGCAGCCGGCGCCTCGCCTTCGACAACGGTCAGGCCCGGTACACCGAAATTCGCTGCGTTTCGGCGTATTCGAGCGGCGCGTTCAACGGAAGCCTCGATGGCAATGGCGCGCAGCGAGGGATCGGCCAGCATCCATTCGATGCCGATCGAACCGGACCCGGCGCCGATATCCCAGAGCAGCTCACCATAACGTGGCGCCAGCGCGGATAGCGTGATTGCGCGTATCTCCCGCTTGGTGATCTGCCCGTCATGTTCGAAAAGCTCGTCGGCGAGGCCCGTACTCAGCGATAAAATCCGCGCGCCGGCGTCGGCTTTGACTTCAATGCCACAGATATTGAGATCGTTGATACCGGAGAGGGAAAACTCGGCCGCGCTCTGCCGAGAGATTTTTTCATTCGGGCCGCCCAGCGCCTCCAGAACCGTGAGGCGAGATTGACCAAACCCTGAACTTTGCAACAGGACGGCCAATTCGGCAGGACCTTTGCCATCGGATGTCAGCGCCAGGATCTTACGGCCTGGGTTCAGATGCGGCCGGATGAGATCGATGGGCCGTCCATGCAGTGACAGAACCGTGGTGTCCTGCAAGGGCCACCCGAGGCGCGATGCGGCGAGACTGAAGGAGGAGGGCGCCGGAATGACGGTCATTTCAGAAGCCGCAACGCGTCGTGAAAGCGTCGCCCCAACGCCGTAGAAGAATGGGTCGCCGGAGGCAAGAACCACGGTCGGCTCACCGCGCCGGGCAAGCAGCGTCTCGACGGATTTTTCGAATGGTGAGAGCCATGTCTGGGTCTCTCCGGTGATGACAGGACCCATCAATTCGAGATGACGCGCTCCGCCGAAGACCATGGGCGCTGTGGCAATCAGCCGTTTGGCCTCGTCGCCGATGCCGCCTGGACCGTCTTCGCCGATGCCGATAAGAGTGAGCCAGCGTTGAATTGAAGGTGTCTCAGCCATGGGCAAGGCCCGCATTCTGATCCTCGGCGGCACGACCGAGGCCCGCGCGCTGGCGGCAGCCCTTGCCTCGCGCGCTGATCTCGACACTGTCCTGTCGCTTGCCGGCAGGACTGCCGATCCGGCGCCGCAGCCCGTTCCGGTGCGCAGCGGCGGTTTCGGTGGCGCAGAGGGGCTTGCCCGCTATGTCATCGATGAAAAGATTGATCTGGTGATCGATGCCACCCATCCCTTCGCGGCCCGCATCTCCGCCAATACTGCCCAGGCGGCCACTCAATGCGCTGTGACGGCCTTTGCATTGCGCCGTCCCGCGTGGATGCCGGTCGAAGGCGACGACTGGCTTTCCGTACATAGCGTTTCGCAAGCCATCGCTGCACTTGGCGCCAAGCCTTTGCGTGTCTTCCTCGCGACCGGCCGACAGGAGGCGTGTCAGGCGAATGCGGCGCCGCATCATCATTACTGGGTCCGCAGCGTTGACCCCGTCGATCCGCCGCTGACCGTGCCTGACGTCAGCTACATCCACAGCCGGGGTCCGTTCCGCCTGGAGGGTGAGCTGGAGATCCTGCGACGCCACGCAATCGAGGTGGTCGTCGCCAAGAACAGCGGCGGTGACGCGACCTACGGGAAGATCGAGGCGGCAAGGCAGCTCGGAATCAAGGTGATTATGGTCGAGCGCGCGGAGACTGCCGGCTTGCCGGTGGTCGAAACAGTGGAGGCTGCGCTCGATCGGATCGATCATTTCGTCTCTTCCCTGATGAAGCGCGGCGTATAGACCAGATCCGGGCGTCCTTCGCGGGCAATGACGCGGGTTTCGGCCGAGCCGATGATGACGCAAGTCGCCATATCCGCCTGCGACGCCTCGGCATCGCCAAGCCGCACCACCGTCATGCGCTCGTCCGGCCGGCCGGCGGCCCGGCCAAAAATGACTGGCGTGTCCGCAGGCAAAATGTCCCGCACAATCTCGAAGGCCGTGCCGAGTTGCCAGGGCCGCGCCTTGCTGATCGGATTGTAGAGCGCGATCACAAAGCCCGCTTCGGCGACGGCGCGGAGACGGGTTTCGATCAGCGGCCAAGGCTTCAGATTGTCCGATAGCGAAATTGCACAGAAATCATGCCCGAGCGGCGCGCCGATGCGGGCCGCAACGGCAAGCATGGCCGTGATACCGGGCACGACGATTAGGTCCACCGCACGCCAGTCAGCCGGGCCGTGGTCGATCGCCTCGCAAACGGCGGCTGCCATGGCAAAGACGCCCGGATCGCCGCCGGAAACAACGCAGACATTGACGCCGGCTGCCGCCCGCTGCAGCGCCACCTTGGCGCGGTCCAGCTCCTCGCGATTGTCGGATGCCTGACGGATCTGGTCGCTGCGCAGCGTCAGGCGGTCGAGATAGGGGCCATACCCATAGAATTCATGGGCATCGGCAACGGCCGCCAATGCCTCCGGCGTCGTCTGCGCGGGATTGCCGGGGCCCGTGCCGATCACATAAAGACGCCCGCTCATGGCCGGCTTTCCCAGCCGGGAACCAGCACAAGGGAGAAATAGGGCGCTTCAGCATCGTCGCGGCTGGCAAGAGGCGTCATGGCGCCGTTCGCCATCGTGCCGCGCTCGACATAGATCGCTTCCTCCAATCGGCCGGCAGCATCGAGCGCGCGGCGGATCTTCGGCAGGTTGCGGCCGACCTTCATGATGACGGCGGCCTGCGTGTCCCCCAGGCGGCGGGCAAGCTCGGCTTCCGCCATGGTTCCGGGGAGCACGGAGAGCACGTCGTCTCCCTGCACCATCGGCAATCCGGCGAGCGACCAGCAGCCGGACATCGCCGTCACGCCTGGTATGACCTCGGTCGGGAAGCGATCGGCAAGGCGGACATGCAGATGCATGTAGGAGCCGTAAAACAGGGGATCGCCTTCGCTGAGGACAGCAACCGTCTTTCCTTCCCGCAAGTGTGCCGCCACCATCTCGGCAGAAACGTCGTAAAAGGCCGTGATCTGATCGATGTAGTCAGGTGCATCCTTATCGATCTCGGTGGTGACGGGATAATAGAGTGGCAGCAGCGTCACGTCGGTTTTCAGCAGATCGCTGACAATGGCCTTGCCGTTGCCGCCTCTGCCCTGCTTGGCAAAATAGGCGACGACATCGGCACGCTCCAAAGCCTTGACGGCCTTGACTGTCAGCAATTCCGGGTCGCCGGGGCCGGTGCCGACGCCGATTAGGCTTCCATTGGATGGTGCGCTCATAGGCCCGGCCTCGCGAGAGCATTAAGGGCGGCTGCCGTCATGGCGCTGCCGCCCAGCCGGCCGCGCACGATGGCAAAAGGAACGCCGTAGGAGTTCTCGGCAAGCGCATCTTTCGATTCCGCCGCGCCGACAAAGCCGACGGGCATGCCGATGATCGCGGCTGGTTTCGGCGCGCCATCGCGCAGCATTTCCAGAAGGTGGAAGAGGGCGGTCGGGGCGTTGCCGATGGCGACAACCGAGCCGGCAAGGCGGTCTGTCCAAAGATGCATGGCGGCCGCCGAGCGCGTGTTGCCGATGGACTTCGCAATCTCCGCCGTGCGCGGATCCTGCAAGGTGCAGATCACCTCGTTTGCGGCCGGCAGCCGGGCGCGGGTCACGCCGCGGGCGACCATCTCCGCGTCGCAGAAAATCGGCACACCGTCAGTCAGCGCCTTGCGGGCGGATGCGACGAAATCGGAGGAGAACAGGAAATGCTCTGCTGCTTCCACTAATCCGCAGGCATGGATCATGCGGATTGCGACATCGGCCTCGGCTTCAGGGAAACGCTGGAGATCGGCTTCACTGCGGATGATCGCAAAGGAGCGCTCGTAAATCGCATCTCCCTCGCGGATATAGTCATAGTCAGGCATTTCTATCCCTGTCGTAAAGCCGTCGCGATTGCGTCCCGGCCGAGCCGTTTAAGACACTGCTGTGCCGATTCGCCAGCAGCTTTGTTGTTCCGTACCAATTCCCCAAGCGCAGCCAGCGTCGATTTCAGGTCTTCCTTATGGATGTAAGCCACGGGCTCCGATGATGATGACCCATTTACGACAATAGCATAGCCTGTCGCAGCCCCGACAATGGTGAGCATTGTCGGGGAGGGATGCGCACAGCCTTTCGCGCAGCCGGACAAATGCACCTTGAGTGAGCCGTCAAGCAGGTCCGCCCCCACTTCGACCAGATCGGCGGCGGCCTCTCTCGTCGCATAATACGCGGAAGCGCATGCGCCGGCACCGGCACAGGGAATTGCATAATTTGCCGGATCGTCGGCGCGTGTCTGAAAGCCGCAAGCGGCTGCGGCAGCCTGGATACTTTCGATCCGAACAAGCGGAAGGCCAAGCAGCAGCAGGCTGTGTTCCGGTCCCGTCCGGATTTCACGGGCACCCGCTGCTTCCGCGATGTCCAGAAAGCGGATGAGGTGTTGCGCGGAGATCTGACCGAAGGCGGGGCGCAGTCCGAGCACCGAGCGTTCGCCATCGAGCGGGATGACGCCCACGGGAGGGGCCGGCTGGATGGCTTCTCTGCGGGCGAGGTCGGGAGAGAGGGGAAATTGAGCTTGCAGTGACGCGGCATCCAGATCGCGACCCCGGGCGCGGGGTCCGATTGCGGCCAAGGTTTTCAGCAGCGTCATGACGCCGGGAATCGCTTGGTCGCCGGTCAAGTCGGCAAGCGGCGTGGCCGTCGCCCGTGTTCCGGCAATCGCGAGCCTCCACAGTTGGCGGCCGCCGCCCGCCTTGCCGGCCTTCAGCCTGATATCCGCCGAGAGTTCATCGAGAACGAGCTGGCCGCCGCCATCGACGATAATGGCAAGCTTGGCAGCCAGAAGCGGCTTGGGATCGATTGAATCGATCGCGCTCCGCAAACATTCGGCAAGCAAGCGCGCGTCAGCGATTTCCGATGGATCGAGGCCGCTGAGCGGCGGAACTTCGATCGCAACGCCGCTCTCCGGCACGATGTCGGCACGATCGATATCGGCAGCCAGTCCGGCCATGCTGTCCGGCGTCATGCCGCGTAGCTGAAGATTGCCGCGCGCCGTGATTTCGATCAGACCGTTCCCATGCCTTTGAGCGGCCTCGGCCAAAGCGCGAAACTGGGCAACCGTCAGACCTGGCGTCGATGGCCGCAGGCGCACGAGCAGCCCGTCGCCCGTCTGCATCGGTGCGCTCAAGGAGGGGCAGGCGCCGCGAACCATGGAGGGCAGGGGTGATGCCAAAGGGTCATGATCGGCCGTCTCCTGTGAGAGGCACGTGTGACCCGTCATCGTCTCAGCATCGGCCGCAACCATAAAACTGCCCTTCATAAGGGACATTTCCTTGCACAATCCGGATCGGCGGGCAAACGTTTTGGCGACGGGCTCTTAGTCGCACCTTAGTCGCGATCGTCGAAATCCTGTCCCTTGCGCATGAGGTAGATATCCATGATCCACCCGTGCCGCGCGCGGGCTTCGGCACGGGTCGCAAGAATGCGCTCGGAAACCTCCGCCAGCCTGCCGGCGATGATAATCTCGTCCTTCGTGCCGAGATAGGCGCCCCAATAGATATAGGCATCGGGGTCGTCGATCTTGCTGAAGGCCTGCTCGCCGTCGAGCATGACGACGGCCGTTTCGACAATTCCCGGGAAGCTTTCAGCCAGCCGCCGACCGGTGGTGATCTGCACCGGTTTGCCGACGAGGTTGAGGGGGATGCGATGGCTTGCCGTCAGCGCCTGAACGCTGGTGATGCCGGGAACAACGCTGTAATCGAGAGCGACTTTGCCGCGCGCGACCACGCGCTCGAGAATGCGCAAGGTGCTGTCATAAAGGCCCGGATCGCCCCAGACGAGGAAGGCGGCGCTCTGGCTTTTCGTCAGGTGTTCCAGAAACAGCCGCTCATAGGTCGCTGAAATCGCCTCGTGCCAGTCGTCGACGCTCTGCACATAGCTGCGGTCCGCGGTCTGGCGCGAGGGCATGTCATAGCTAACATAACGCGCGGCTGGATTGGTGACATAGCGCTGGCAAATCTCGCGTCTGACGTCAGCAAGCTCGCTCTTGGCGGCGCCCTTGCTGGGGATGAGGATGACATCGGCGGAGTTCAGCGCATTGATCGCCTGCACGGTCAGATGTTCGGGATTTCCCGTGCCGATCCCGACGATGTGAATATGCCGCATGTGCTTGCCCTCGCTCTTCAGGGCTGTTTGCCGGAAGCGCAGCATCATTTCAAGGGGAAGCGTTCACGCCGATTGCCGCTCAAAGGTCCAGCGGCTGGCCATATAGCTGCGCGGCGAGGTGCCGAGCATACGGCGAAACATGGTGGTAAAGGCGGCCACGCTCTCGTAGCCGGCTTCGAGCGCGACATTGGTGACGGGCTGGCCTTCGGCGAGCTGCGGCAGGCAGGCAAAGACGCTCGCCTGCTGGCGCCATGTGGTGAAGCTGATGCCGGTTTCCTTGCGAAACTGCCGTGTGAACGTCCGGCGGCTCACCGAAAGCTTCTCGGCCCAATCGTCCAGTCTGGCGTTGGGCGACGGATTGGACAGATAGTCGCGGCAGAGCGCGGCCATCCGACGGTCGGACGGGAAGGGGAGACCGAGGGGCCGTTCCGGCAGCGTCGCGATTTCCTCGACGAGCAGAGACAGGACCAGCCTTGCCTTTCGATGAGTGACCGGTGCCTCCCGCAGGCGAATGGCTTCCAACAGCAGGCTGCGGGCGAGATCCGTGACTTCGACGACGCGCGGTGCCTCGTCCTTCGGCGGTTGGCCGCGTGGCGTCACGTAGACGGATTTCATGCAGACATCGCTCAGGATCTCGATCGAATGTTCCAGCCCGACAGGGATGAAAAGGGCATGACCGGGCGGGACCATCCAGCGGCCGCGCGCCGTCATGATCAGGGCGACGCCGGCAAAGATGCACAGCAATTGGGTGCGGCGATGATGGTGCCACGGAACGGTATAGCCCTGCGGCGGCTCGGCGCTATGGACAAGCACATCCGCGGGCGATTCCTCCATCCAGCGCATGTTCTGCACATGGTCATTGTCGAGGGTTGCCAGCAACTGTTTCGATAGTTTTTCCATTTTGGCCCGATCGAGAAACTATTGGACCAGAACACGAAAGAAGGACACACGCAAGCCGTGTTAAAGGCGGAAGAAACAATATGGTCGGCAAGGCAGCCGACACAGGCGAGGAATCTCCCATGGTTGCGGCATTCTCGGGTACGCAGGCCCGATATGAAAAGACGACGATATCGATCGTTATGGCGGTCAGCACCTGCCATCTGCTGAACGATACGATGCAGTCGCTTCTGACATCGCTCTATCCGATGTTCAGAGAGAATTATGCGCTCGATTTCGTGCAGATCGGGTTGCTGACGATGATGTTCCAGATCACCGCTTCGCTGTTGCAGCCGGTGGTCGGCATCGTCACCGACAAATGGCCGATGCCCTACTCGCTGCCGGTCGGCATGGTCAGCACCTTTTCAGGTCTGCTGCTGCTCGGCTATGCCGGCAGTTTCGGCGTGCTCCTGATCGCCGCGAGCCTGATCGGCTTCGGTTCGGCCGTCTTCCATCCGGAGGCGTCGCGTGTTGCACGTCTCGCTTCGGGCGGGCGCCACGGCCTGGCGCAATCGCTGTTCCAGCTCGGCGGCAATGCCGGCTCGGCCATCGGACCGCTGATTGCCGCGTTCTTCGTCCTCCAGCATGGCCAGAAGAGTGTCGCCTGGCTTTCGGTGCTGGCCGTCATCGGCTTCATTGTTCTGAGCTGGGTCGGCAACTGGTTCATCAATCACCGTCGCCAGCAGTCGGCGCGTCCCGCGCCGAGCCGCGCTCTGCCGATTTCGCGCAACAGGGCGATGTGGGCGCTCGCCATCCTCATCCTGCTGACGGCGACGAAGAACGTCTATATGGCGAGCATTTCGAGCTATTTCACTTTCTACGTCATCGACAAGTTCCATCTCGATGTCCGCGATGCGCAGCTGATGCTGTTCCTCTTCCTTGGCTCGGTCGCCGTCGGCACGATCATGGGCGGTCCGGTGGGCGACCGTCTGGGCGCGCGTTTCGTGATCTGGTTCTCGATCCTCGGCGTCATCCCGTTTGCGCTGCTGATGCCCTATGCGAACCTGTTCTGGACCTGCGTCCTCACTGTCGTCATCGGCCTCGTGCTTGCCTCGGCCTTCCCGGCGATCGTCGTCTTTGCGCAGGAGCTGATCCCCGGCCGTGTCGGACTGATCGGCGGCATATTCTTCGGCTTCGCTTTCGGCGCGGGCGGACTGGGGGCTGCTGCTCTCGGAGATTTTGCCGACACGCATGGCATCCCCTTCGTCTATACGCTCTGCTCGTATCTGCCGTTGTTGGGATTATTCACGATCTTCCTGCCACGAATCCCGCGGCATTGATCGAAATCGGCGGGCAATCAGCCCGCCGCTTTTCTGGAGCGCTTATGCGCGAGCCTGCGTGTCAGGCGTAGCGGCTGATGGCGAGGTCCGTCGCGTCGATATCAGGCCTGCGGCCGCTGACGAGATCGCTGATGACGCGCGCCGAGCCGGAACTCATGGTCCATCCCAGCGTGCCGTGACCTGTATTGAGATAAAGCCCCTTGACCTTCGTCGGTCCGATGACCGGCGTGCCGTCCGGCGTCATCGGCCTCAGGCCCGACCAGAAGGAGGCCTTGGCAACGTCGCCGCCGGGGAAGAGATCGGTCACGGAATGCTCAAGCGTCCGGCGCCTCGCAAGGCCAAGATCATTGGTATAGCCGGAGATTTCCGCCATGCCGCCGACGCGGATGCGATCGCCGAGCCGGGTGATGGCGATCTTGTAGGTTTCGTCCATGACGGTCGATTCCGGTGCGCGCGAGGCATCGGTGATCGGGATCGTCAGCGAATAGCCCTTGACCGGATAGACGGACAGGCTGATGCCGAGCGGTTTCAGCAGGAGTGGCGAATAGCTGCCAAGCGCAACAACGATCGCATCCGCATCCACTCGCCCGCGATCGGTTATGACGGCGCGCGCCTGACCGCCCTCAGCGTCGAGCCCCTTGATCATCGTGCCGTATTGGAACTTTACGCCGAGCTCGATCGTCTTCGCAGCAAGCGCATTGGTGAATTTGAAGCAGTCGCCTGTCTCGTCCTTCGGCGTCAGCAGGCCGCCGACGATCTTCTCGCGAACGTGCTTGAGCGCCGGTTCGACACGAACGCAGCCGTCGCGATCCAGTACCTCATAGGGAATGCCGTCGGCCGCAAGAGCCTTGACGTCCTTGGCCGATGCATCGAGCTGCTGCTGCGTGCGGAACAGCTGCAGCGTGCCCTGCATGCGCTCGTCATAGGCGATGCCGGTCTCCTGGCGAAGCTGAGCCAGCGAGATGCGGCTATAGTCGGCAAGGCGCAGCATCCGGCTCTTGTTGATCGCGTAGCGTTCCGACGTGCAGTTGGACAACATCCTGACCATCCAGGAGAGCATGGCGGCATCGACCTTCGGTCGCAAAATGAGCGGGGCATGTTTCATGAACAGCCACTTGATCGCCTTTGCGGGAATGCCGGGTGCCGCCCAGGGCGAGCAATAGCCGAAGGAGACTTCGCCGGCATTGGCAAAACTCGTTTCCAGCGCCGGCCCCTGTTGTCGGTCTATGACCGTGACTTCGTGGCCCGCCTTGGCAAGCTGATAGGCTGACGTCACGCCGATGATGCCGGCACCCAGAACGACGACTTTCATGATGTCCTCAGAGACTCGAGAGATGGGAAGGTCAGCGATATTGACGGTGGAAGCGATGGCCGAGACTGGTCAGGATCTCATAGGAAATCAAGCCGGCGTCGTGTGCAAGATCATCCACGGTTTGATGATCTCCGAGAACTTCCACCATGCTGCCGAAGGTGAGCGCGCCTTCGGGCAGGGCGCTGATATCGATTGTCGTGCTGTCCATCGACACGCGACCGACGATCGGCAGGCGCACGCCATCATAGTAGACCGCGCCGCGATCGCTGAGGCTGCGCGGCAGGCCGTCGGCATAGCCGGCAGCGATCGTCGCAAGCCGGGTCCGGCCTTTCGTGACATGCACGCCGCCATAGCCGACACGCGCGCCTTCCGGGACGGTTCGGGTCTGCACCACTGCGACATCGAGCCGGACGACGACTTCCATAGGATTGGCGACACCGCGTGTCGGCGCACCGCCGTAGAGGGCGATGCCCGGCCGTGCCAACACGCCGTGAAAATCGCCACCGAGGAAGATGCCGCCGGAATTCGCAAAGGAGATATCGTAGCTCGGGAATTCCGCTGCGACGCGGCGCATTTCGGCAAGCTGATCGGCATTTTGCCGGCTGTCGGCTTCGTCGGCGGAGGCGAGATGGCTCATGACGAACAGGATGTCGAGATCGTCGGATGTCTGCAGATGGGCAGCGACGGCGGCCCTGTCTTCAGGGGGTATGCCAAGCCGCGACATGCCGGTATCGAATTGCAGAACCGCCGGCAGCCTGCGCTGAAGCGCGCATGCGATACCACCCCATTGCTGCAGCTGATCGAGCGAATTGATCACAGGTACGATGCCGCCATCGGCACATGCTGCCTCGTTGCCGGGCAGCAGGCCATTCAGCACGAAGATTGTGGCGTCGCCGGGCAGTTGCGGACGCAGCCGTAGCGCTTCGATGAAGTGGGCGACGAAGAAATGCCGGCAACCGCGCGCATAGAGCGCTTTTGACACTTGATTGGCGCCGAGCCCATAGGAGTCGGCCTTCACGACAGCGGCTGTGCACGCCGGTGCGACGGCCGCGGACAGTTTGTCGTAGTTCCGGCAAAGGGCTGCCAGATCAATCGTCAGATAACCACAAGCCCCGCTGTCGATCGCCGATTTTGGCGCCCGCAAATCCGTTATGCCGTCCATGTCCGCCCTCGCTGTTCAAGTGCAGATTATTGAAATGATCGCGAAATTGCCTATCAAACAGCGATTGATTATTGTGTAGTTGCGTAGATATTGAAACGAACTGCGAATTTTTGAAAGAATTCACATGCCGGCTCTCGATGCGATCGACCGCAATATTCTCCGCCTGCTTCGGCTCGATGCCCGCGTCAGCAATGCAAGGCTGGCGGGAGAGGTGGGATTGTCGCCGTCGGCCTGCCTCAGACGCATCAAGCTCATGGAGCAGGCTGGTGTCATCAGAGGCTATACGGCGCTGGTGGATACCTCCCAGGCGGAAGCCGCGATCGCAGTCATCATCAACATCACGCTCGAGCGGCAGACGGAGGATCACCTCGATCGTTTCGAGGCTGCGGTGCGCAAGCATCCGGAGATCAAGGAGTGTTTCCTGATGACGGGCGGATCCGATTATCTTCTGCGCGTCGAGGTCGCCAATCCCGGCGATTTCGAGCGCATCCACAAGGATATTCTTTCGACCATGCCGGGCGTGCTGCGAATCCATTCGAGCTTCTCGATCCGCAATGTGCTTGCGACGCGGCCGAAAAATCCGCGCTGAAGAAGCGGCTGATATTGACCTGACCGTTCAGCTCGGTCGCCAGAATTCCGCTGGTTTCAATGTCTTTCAGGCTAAGGCCGTCAGGTGTCCGGCCTTGCATGCATCTCGGCCGTCAGCCATCGCTCGAGCGCCAATGCGTCTGGCCTGCCTGCAATGTGCGGGGCGATCCAGAGCACCATGCGTCGGGGTCCAGGCAGGAAACCGAATGGCGCCACCAGCCGCCCCGAGGCAAGCTGATCGAGCACCAGCATCTGCGGGACGACGGCAATGCCGAGACCGCAGGCGGCAGCCTGGATCAGTAGGTAGAAGTGGTCGAAGGCGGATTGCGACACGAGCCGCAGATCCGTTCTGCCCGCAATCGCCTGCCAGTCGCTCCATGCCTGGGGACGCGTGCGCGTGGACAGGAGCGCCGCATTCTCCATGTCTCCTGGGCAAAGAATGCCGGAGCGGCTCAGATATTCCGGCGAGCAGACCGGGCCGATCGCCTCCCCGCCCAATTCGCGGATGATCGCATCCTTCGGTGGTTCGATGACGCTCGAGCGGATTGCGAGGCTGATCTTGTCCCGGACGAAATCGACCTGATCGTAGTTCATGTTGAATTGAAGGGCGATGTGGGGATGGCGCTCGTGGAATTGACCGATGCGGGGAATGATCCATCCCATCATGATCGATGAGGAGCAGGAAAGCGTCAGCGGACCGGGGCGAACACGCTCGACACTCGCCTGCATCAAGCCGAAGGCGCTTGCCAGCCCCTCGGCCAGCCGCAGCCCTTCAGGCGTCGGCTCTGTGGAATGGGCCCGGCGGTTGACGAGAATGACGCCCAAAGCCTGTTCGAGACCGCGAATGTGCCGGCTGATCGCGCCGTGCGTGACGCAAAGCTCGTCGGCTGCCAGCGTCATCGATCTGTGCCGCGCGGTCGCTTCGAAAGCCTTCAGGGCATTCAACGATGGAAGAGGGCCGCTCATTGTCCAGTCCTGCGATAATGTGATGTGATTTTTACTCACATGACAAGGAGATTAAATCGTTTGCTTGCGGCTTGTCCATACCGCTAGAGATCAAGGTCATTCGAAGGCGCATGCGGCTGAAGGCAGGGACTGGAGGGGAAATCGGAGTTTCCGTTCTGTCAGCGACGCAAGCGGATCGCTGCGCTGCGGGGGAATTTCAGGACTGGGGGAGGATTTCTATTGCAGTCTGCTAATCAGGAAATGTCACAGGTCGAACGTTCGGCCATATCAAAGGTATCGAAGCGGCTGGTGCCGTTCATCGCCTTGATGTTCTTCATCAACTTCCTTGACCGTACCGCAATTTCCTTTGCCGGCCCGAACGGCATGACGACGGATCTGGCGCTGACGGCGGCGCAGTTCGGCTTCGCGGCGGGCATCTTCTTCTTCGGCTATATCGTGCTGGAGATTCCGAGCAATCTGGCGCTCCACAAATATGGCGCCCGCCGCTGGCTTGCCCGCATCATGGTGAGCTGGGGCATCGTGGCGCTCTTGTTCACCTGGGTATCGAGCGCGACGGAGCTCTACGTGCTGCGTTTCCTCCTCGGTGTTGCCGAAGCCGGCTTCTTTCCGGGCGCGATCCTTTTCCTAAGCATGTGGGTGCCCGCCAAGCACCGCAACAAGATCCTGGCATTGTTCTATCTCGCCCAGCCGCTGACAACGGTCATCGGCGCGCCCTTTGCGGCGATGCTCATACAGATGCACGGTCTCTTCGGCTTGGAAGGCTGGCGCGTCATGTTCTTCGGCGTTGCCGTTCCCGCCATCGTCATCGGCATCGTCGCATGGTTCTATCTCGCAGATCGACCCGACGACGCCAAGTGGCTGACGCAGGCGGAAAAGGATTGGCTGAACCGCGAGCTTGCCGGCGAGGAAAAGGCCAAGGTGGCCGCTCATGGCAAGATGACCGGCCTCGCCCTGACGGATGCCCGCGTCTGGCTGCTGTCGGTGATCTATTTCGGGCTGATTTACGGCCTCTATGCGCTGGCCTTCTTCCTGCCGACCATCATTGCCGGTTTTGAAACGAAATTCGGCACCAAATTCGATGTCTTCGACAAGGGGTTGATCACGGCCATTCCCTACCTGCCGGCGGCGGTTGCGCTGTTCTTCTGGAGCCACGATGCCTCCAGGCGTGGCGTTCGGCCGTGGCATATCGGCATTCCGGCTCTGATCGGCGCATTCAGCATTCCGGCCGCGCTCTATATGGGCTCGCCTGAAGCGACGATCGTCATGATCACGCTGACGGCCTGTGCGATCTTTTCCGCCCTGCCGAATTTCTGGGCCATTCCGTCCCGCTTTCTGACCGGGCCAGCGGCCGCGGCAGGCATCGCCCTGATCAATACGATCGGCAACATCGCCGGCTTTGCCGCGCCCTATATCACCGGCGTGGTCAAGGATGCGACCGGCCTTTACCAATTGCCAATGTTCATCGTCGGGGCGCTGATGCTGCTGTCGGCACTGCTCGCCTTCTCGCTGAGCGGCAGGGTAGAGGAACCGAAACTGGCTGCGTCGGCCAGCAGGGGCTGAAGCGTCCAGGGCAATGAATGGATGAATTCGATGGCGGTCACGAATGCGATCGCCATCGATTTTCTCAGCCGGCCCGCAGCAGCATGCCGAAGAGGTCGCGCGGGTCGTCCGGATCGGCAATAATATCGAGCTTCTGGAAGTAGTCCGTGCCTTTCAGCTTCTCGCGCACATAGCGCAAGGCGGAGAAATCCTCGATCGCAAAGCCGACGCTGTCGAATAGGGTGATCTGCCGCTCACTGCTGCGGCCCTGCGCCCTACCGGCGACGACCTGCCAGAGTTCAGTGATGGGATAGTCCGGATCCATCTGCTGGATCTCGCCTTCGATGCGCGTCTGCGGTGGATATTCGACGAAGGTGTCGGCGCGCAGCAGGATGTCGTGGTGAAGCTCGGTTTTGCCCGGGCAGTCGCCGCCGATGGCGTTGATGTGCACGCCGGCGCCGACCATGTTATCGGTCAAAATGGTCGCAAACTGTTTGTCGGCCGTGCACGTGGTGATGATGTCGGCGCCTTCGATGGCGGCCTGGGCCGAGGTGCAGGGCACGAGCCGCAGGCCCGTCTTGCCGAGATTACGCACGGTTTTTTCCGTCGCCTTCGGATCGATGTCGTAAAGGCGGACTTCCTGGATGCCGAGCACCGCCTTCATTGCCAGAGCCTGAAACTCTGCCTGCGCGCCGTTGCCGATCAGGGTCAGGCAGCGCGAATTGGCCGGTGCCAAATGGCGAGCCGCCATGGCCGAGGTCGCTGCCGTGCGCAGGGCGGTCAGCAGCGTCATTTCGGTCAGTAGCACCGGGTAGCCGGTCGAGACTTCCGCCAATAGGCCGAAGGCGGTGACGGTCTGCAGGCCCTGAGCCATGTTCTTCGGGTGGCCGTTCACATATTTGAAGCTGTAGACCGCTCCGTCGGAGGTCGGCATCAGCTCGATGACGCCGTCATGCGAATGGGAGGCGACGCGAGGAGTCTTGTCGAAGAGGTCCCAGCGACGGAAGTCGGCCTCGATGGCGTCGGTGAGTTCGACCAGCATGGTTTCAATGCCGACATGATGGACGAGCCGCATCATATTCTCGACGCTGACGAAGGGAATGAAGGCTTTTTCCGAAGGAAGCGGTGCGGTCATCGTCATGTCCTCGATGCAGTTGTTTCGCATAGGGTAACAAGCGGATCGATTGACTGAAATCGCAAAACTGTGTCAGTTCTGGTATTAGTTTATACGAATTGCCTAGTATTTTTGACGGAAAAGGCAGAACGGGATCACGCAATGGCGCTTGCTAAATATATTCCGGACGATCTCGATCGGCGCATCATAGCGCATTTGCGCGCCGATGGCCGCGCTTCCCTCTCCAAGCTGTCGGATGC
Organism: Rhizobium aureum; assembly: GCF_030182495.1. Lineage (NCBI taxonomy): Bacteria > Pseudomonadati > Pseudomonadota > Alphaproteobacteria > Hyphomicrobiales > Rhizobiaceae > Rhizobium > Rhizobium aureum. Next base: position 233,777 of record NZ_JAQJCI010000002.1, read on the forward strand.
CTTGGGTGTCGCACGCGGTACAGTGCAGAGCCGGTTGGACCGGCTGATCGAGACCGGTACGCTTCTCGGCTTCACCGTGCGGGTGCGCGAAGATTATGAAGAGCAGACTGTCCACGCCGTCATGATGATCGAAGTCGTCGGCAAGTCGACGACCCAGGTCATCCGCAGGCTGCGTGGTCTGCCCGAGATCTATTCGCTGCATACGACCAACGGAAATTGGGACTTGGTGGCCAATATCCGAGCCGCCAGCCTTTCGGACTTCGACCGGGTCCTGCGCGAAGTGCGGATGATCGACGGCGTCGCCAACAGCGAAACCAGCCTGCTGCTCAGCAGCCTATGATTCGCCTATAAGTGGCGGGACGCTGCGCCGCGATTGAAAACTCGCCGCATGTGTTGTTATGCTTTCGCACGGACCTCAGCCTACTCGCCTACGCCCCTGCCTGTTCGTAAAGCTCATGCAGCAGATCTCGTAGGCCCGCACCTCAAATAAAGTGCAACAATCGGCGGATCGCTGCTTTCGAGCGGAAGAATGGTTTAGCTTCCATATACAACTTAGCGATCCGAAGACCTGCTGCTTTGGCTTTCCAGCCGATAACGGTTTCCGGGATAAACCAGCCGTGCCGTAGAAACGACGCCGCGCGCCGACCATGTCCGACGGCGGATCGTCAGGCAGGGTTCGGTTTTCAGGATGGTCAGCAGCTTGCATTCCCAGGCTTGCGGCATCACGGCTTCGACCACATGCTCAGAGCCGCTCAAGGGCGCGACCGCCGAAAGATAGGCGTTCGGCGTCATGCCAATGAAGTCCTGCTGCAGGTAGTCGGGAGCGGCCTCCGGATGGACATGGCGGTCCTCGATCTGGACCGGCACCCCATTCTCGCTATGGACGATCAGCGAGTGAAAAACCGGCGAGCCAATGTCGAGTTCCAGCGCATCGGCAACATCGGGCGATGCGGCCTCGCGAGCCAGTACGATCACCGTTGCCTGGTGGGAATGGCCACGTTCGGCGATTTCCTCGGCGATATTGCGCACCTCGAACAGCGCGGATGCGCCCTTGCGTTCGGCGACGAAGGAGCCGACGCCCTGAATGCGCACCAGCTCGCCCTCGTTTGCGAGTTCGCGCAGCGCCCGATTGGCCGTCATCTTGCTGACGCCGAGTTCGACGACCAGCTCGTTTTCGGAGGGGACGCGATATTTCGGCGGCCACTCGCCGCTGTGAATGCGATCGAGTATCATCTGCTTGACGCCGGCGTAGAGAGGCGCGGCGTCGTTTTCCGCCAGTTCGCGTTTCATCTCGCCGGAGCGCTTCATTGCCTATTCCCTTTGCACCGAGTGAATTTGCCTCGAAAACAACTTTCCCACTTGCATATCATAAATTATCTCATATGGTACCCTATACAACCTCGCAATCAATCCTAAAATTTCATTGGGAAAGCGGGCAAGCCGGCGAAGATCGGTAGGAAGTGCTGCAAGGCCTGTTTCAACTTCAGAGGAGCTCTATACGATGAAATTCAGTGCAATTCTCTTGTCAGGCGTCGTGGCTGCCGCAGCTTTCGCCGCGCCGGCCTTCGCCAAGGACTGGAAGACGGCGACGATCACCCTGGAAGGTGCCTACGCCCCGTGGAACATGACGAATGCCGACGGCACACTCGGCGGCTTCGAGCCGGAACTTGCCAAGGTTCTCTGCGAACGCGCCAAGATCGACTGCAAGCTCGTTGCCTCCGATTGGGATGGCATGATCCCGGCGCTGAACGCCGGCAAGTTCGACGTGATCATGGATGCTCTGTCGATCACCGACGAGCGCAAGCAGGTTATCGGCTTCACCATTCCTTATGCTGCAACGCCTGCCGCTTTTGCGACCGCCAAGGATAGCCCGCTGGCCAACGCCGCCGGCACCGGCACCACGATCAAGATGACCCCCGGCCAGACTGGCGTCAAGGAAATCGACGTGCTGAAGGAAGCCTTCAAGGGCAAGACGATCGGCATTCAGGCGGCAACCGTCTACGCCAAGTTCATCTACGACAATTTCGGTTCGGTCGCCACGATCCGCGAATACAAGACAGGCGCCGACCGCGATCTCGACCTGCAGAACGGCCGCATCGATCTCGGCTTTGACGATGCCGTCTACTTTGCGAACGCCTTTGCCAGCGCCAACGATTCGCTCGCCTTCACCGGCCCGGAAATCGCCGGTTCCATCTGGGGTGAAGGCGAAGGCCTTGGCATCCGCAAGGCGGATACCGATCTGCGCGACAAGTTTAACGAGGCGATCAAGTCCGCGCTTGCCGACGGAACCATCAAGACCCTGTCGATGAAGTGGTTCAAGGTCGACGTCAGCCCGAATTGATGAGCGCGGCCCTCGGGCCACATCATCGGTCTCCGGCTTTGCGGCCGGGGACCGTATGATATCATCCTGACGCCTGAAACTGCCACGGATAGGGATTGGATCTATGGCAAGCTTGCAATTGCTGGGCTTCGGCTCGAATGGGTGGGGCGCGCTGCTGCTCGTCGCCGCCTTGATGACGTTAGCGGTCACGGCGACGGCCCTCATCATCGGAGCCGTGTTGGGCGCGATAATCGCTTTCGCGAAGCTCTCCGGAAGTCTGGTGCTGAAGACGCTCGGCAATATCTACACCACCGTCTTCCGTGGCGTTCCCGAACTTCTGATCATCTACCTGATCTATTTCGGTGGTTCATCGGCGGTGACGTCGATCGGTAAATGGCTTGGCTATGAAGGCTTTCTCGGCCTGCCATCCTTTGCCGCGGGCGCGCTTGCCGTCGGCATTATTTCCGGCGCCTATCAGGCCGAAGTGTTTCGCGGCGCTTATCTTGCCATTTCCAAGGGCGAGCTTGAGGCGGCATCCGCGATCGGCATGCATCGCGGTCTGCGCCTGCGGCGGATCATCATTCCGCAGGTCTTCCGCTTCGCCATTCCCGGGCTCGGCAATGTCTGGCAGCTCAGCCTCAAGGATTCCGCCCTGATCTCCGTGACCGGCCTCGCCGAATTGATGCGCACCAGCCAGGTGGCTGCCGGCTCCACCCGCCAGTATTTCCTCTTCTTCATCGCCGGCGGCATTCTCTATCTGGTCCTGACCAGCCTGTCGGATCGCATCTTCAACAGGGCCGAACGGCGCGCCAATCGCAGCATGCCGGCTGCGACCATCGGCCAGGCTTGAGGAGGACGGTATGGATTTCGATTTCCTTGCGAGCACGATGGTCACGCTGCTGAAGGCGGTGCCGATGACGCTGCTTCTCTTCTTCCTGTCGGTCCTCTGCGGCGGCATTCTGGCGCTCGTCATCGTCGCCATGCGCGTCAGCGGCAATCCGATTCTCTCCGGTTTTGCCAAGGGCTATATTTTCGTGTTTCGCGGCTCGCCACTGCTGATCCAGATGTTCCTGGTCTTCTACGGTTTGGCGCAATTCTCCATCATCCGCTATTCGTTCCTGTGGCCCTTCCTGCGTGAGCCGGTCGTCTGCGCCATCCTGTCGCTGGCGCTTTGCACCGCCGGTTATTCGGCCGAGATCTTCCGCGGCGGCATCCGTGCCGTTTCGCCGAAGGAGATCGAAGCCGCCCGTTCGATCGGCATGTCAGGCTTCCTGCTGGTGCGCCGCATCATCGCGCCGATCGCCTTCCGGCACGCGCTGCCGGCCTATTCGACCGAGATCGTGCTGATGATGAAATCGACGGCGCTTGCGAGCCTCGTCACGGTCTGGGAGGTCACGGGCGTTGCCCAGCGGTTGATCTCGCAGACCTACCGCACGATGGAGGTCTTCATCTGCGCGGCGATCATCTACCTCGTGCTGAATTTCATCATTCTGCAGGCCATGGCCCTGCTGGAATATTCTCTGTCCCGCCATCGCCGCGCCATTCCGCCGGCGTTGAAGGCCTAAAGCTTACTGGAGCAGGCAAATCATGCCAGGTGTCACCCGACTTTCCGTCCGCAACATCCGCAAGAGCTTCGGTACCCATGAGGTCTTGCGCGGCATTTCCCTCGATGCGCAGGATGGCGATGTGATTTCGCTGCTCGGCGCTTCCGGTTCGGGCAAATCAACTTTCCTTCGCTGCATCAATCTTCTCGAAATTGCCACGGATGGCGAGATCTGGGTGGATGGCGAGCAGATCCGCATGATCCACAAGAATGGCAGGAGCTATCCGGCGAGCCATAAGCAGGTGGATCATATTCGTTCCGAACTCGGCATGGTCTTCCAGAGCTTCAATCTCTGGTCTCATATGACGATCCTGCAGAATGTCATCGAGGGGCCGGTTCATGTCCTGAAACGTCCCCGCGCTGAGTGCATTGCCGAGGCCGAAGTGCTGCTGGAAAAGGTCGGCATTGCCGACAAGCGCCATGCTTATCCCGCCCATCTCTCCGGCGGCCAGCAGCAGCGCGCGGCGATTGCCCGCGCGCTGGCCATGAAGCCGAAGGTCATGCTGTTCGACGAGCCGACCTCGGCGCTTGATCCGGAACTCGTCGGCGAAGTGCTGCGCGTCATGCGCGCCCTTGCCGAAGAAGGCATGACCATGCTGGTCGTCACCCACGAGATGAGCTTCGCCCGCAATGTCTCCAACCGCGTGGTCTTCATGAAGGAAGGGCTTGTCGAAAGCACCGGCACGCCGGACGAGATGTTCGGCGGCGGCGCCTCGCCGGCTTTCCGCCAGTTCATCGGCCATTTCGGAAACGGGCAATGACCGTCACGATCGATAGGCCGCTATCTTGGCGCGACGTCGCACGCGTCGGCGGCGGCGAGCCGCTTTCCCTTTCCGATGCCGCCTGGGATCGCGTTGCCGAGGCGAGCCGCATCGTCGAGCGCATCGTCGAAACGGGCGTGCGCGCCTATGGCGTCAATACCGGTGTCGGTGCGCTTTCCGATACCGTGGTCGATCGCGATTCCCAGAGCCGGCTCTCGCGCAATATCATCCTTAGCCATGCCTGCGGTGTCGGCCCGTTTTTGCCGGCGCGTGAGGTGCGCTCGATCATTGCGGCGCAGATCACCAATTTCGCTCATGGCCATTCCGGCGTGAGGCCCGAAATCGTCAGGCATCTGGCTGCGTTTCTCGAGCATGACTGCATTCCGGAAGTCCCGTCCAAGGGCTCCGCTGGTTATCTCACGCATAACGCCCATGCGGCTCTCGTCCTGATCGGCGAGGGCAGGGCTATCGTGAAGGGCACATCCATGAGCGGTGCCGAGGCACTCGCGGCAATCGGCCTGAGCCCCCTGGTGCTCGGCGCCAAGGAAGGCCTGAGCCTCGTCAACGGCACGGCCTGCGCCACCGGATTGTCGGCGCTTGCTGTCTCCCGTGCCGAACGCCTGCTCGATTGGGCCGATGCCATCGCCGCGCTGACCCTGGAAGCCGCAGGTTGCCAGATGGCGGCTTTCGACGAGAAAGTATTGGCGCTGCGCCCATCGGCTGGCATCGCCAAGGTCGGGCGCAGGCTTCGTAGCCGTCTGCATGGCAGCGGCCTCATTGCTGCCGCTCTCGGACGGCGCACGCAGGATGCCTTGAGCCTGAGATCGGTGCCTCATGCCCATGGCGCAGCCTGGGATGTCTTCGAGCAGACGGCCGATATCGTCGATCAGGAACTGGCTTCAGTCACGGATAATCCAGCCGTTTCGGGTACACCTGAAAAGCCCGTCGTCTCCTCCGAAGCCCATGCCGTTGCCCCCGCCCTCGGCCAGGCGGCCGATAGTCTGGCTATCGCGATCGCGCAGATATCGGCGATGAGCGAGCGGCGGACGGATCGCCTCGTCAATCCGCTGGTCAGCGGCCTGCCGCCGTTCCTTGCGAGCGACGCCGGCAGCCATTCCGGTTTCATGATCGCGCAATATACGGCTGCAGCGCTGAGCAACGACAACCGGCGGCTCGCCGCTCCCGCTTCGCTCGACGGCGGCCTGACCTCCGGCCTGCAGGAAGACTTCCTGGCCCATCCCACGGCGGCGGCCAACAAGCTGCTCGCGATCCTCGATAACGCGGAATACATCCTGGCGATCGAACTGATGGCGGCGGCGCAGGCGCACGATTTTCTCACCTCGCAGGGCACGCGGGCGCCAGGAACCGAGCATATCTATGCGGCCGCTCGTTCCTGCGTGCCCATCTATGGCGACGATCGTCCGCTGAATGCGGATATGGAAGCCTTACGAGGCATGATCGCCAAGATCGCGCCGCCTGCGGAAGATGAAACTGGAGCATGAAATGACTGCGGAATTCGACCTTGCCGTCGTCGGCCTCGGCGCAATGGGAAGTGCGGCCTTGTCTTTCGCCGCAGCGCGCGGCGCAAAGGCGATCGGGATCGAGGCACATTTCCCCGCTCATTCCCTCAGCTCCTCGCATGGCGACAGCCGCCTGATCCGCCTCGGCTACTTCGAAGATCCGTCCTATGTGCCGCTGCTGGAGCGTGCCTATCAAAACTGGCGCGCGCTGGAGGCGAGGCTGCGGGCCGAGATTCTGACTGTTACGGGCGTCCTGCAGATCGGCACGCCCGACAGCAAGATCGTCAGCGGCACGCGCGCCTCCTGTGACATGCATGGGTTGCCGTACGAAGTACTCGACCGCGACGCCATGAACCGTCGTTTTCCGGCTTTTACGTTGGAAAAAGGGGAGGTCGGCGTGCTCGATCCGCAGGGCGGCTATGTCAGGCCTGAAGCGGCGATCATGGGCTATTTGAAGCTTGCGGCGGAAGATGGTGCTGTTTTGCATTTCGGCGAGCGCGTTGTCGCGATCGATCCTGATGGTACGGGTGTCACCGTCGTTTCCTCGACAGGGCGATATCGCGCCCGCAAGGTAATCGTCGCAACGGGCGCATGGATCGCCGAGCTCGTGCCGCAGCTGAAGGCGCATGCTCAGCCGATCCGGCAGGTGGTCGCGTGGTATCAGCCCAAGGATGGCTTCGTTGCCGAGCCGCAGCGCATGCCCTGCTTCCTGCGGGATGAAGGCGCCGAAGGCTCCTATTTCGGCTTTCCGGCGATCGGCGTCGATGGCGTGAAAATCGGCCGCCATGCCCATTTCCGGGAGCCGATCGATCCGTCCATACCCAATCCGCCGGTCAATGACGCCGACACCGATCTGCTCGACCGCTTCGCCCGCAAGCGCTTGCCGAATGCTGCCTCGTTTCGCGTGCGGGCGACCACCTGCCGCTACACCATGCTGCCGAGCGAGGATTTTCTTATCGATCAAATGCCGGGACAGCCGAATGTGGTGGTCTCGTCGGCCTGTTCCGGCCACGGCTTCAAATTTACGAGCGTGATCGGCGAGATTCTCGCCGATCTGGCGCTCCAAGGCGGAAGTGCATTGCCGACCGCGCTGTTCTCTTTTGAGAAGCATTTTGGCGGTCTGGAAGCATAGGCCACCAATCTCGCGGGCAATTCAGCCGATCGTCATGCGTCGCAGCACGTCCGATCGGAAATAGAAGTGTTGGACGAGCGCGCCGAGGATGTGAAGGACGACGACGATCCAGAGCAGGGACTTGATCGGTCCGCCATGAACGAATGCCGCCGTATCGATCCCCAGATAGTAGGCTGCCATACCCGACAGCGGCATCGCAAAGATCAGCACATAGAGCAGGACATGTGTCAGCTGCGCAAGGTAGTGCAGGAAGGCAGGCTGGCCATCCGGCGTAGCGGGGACATGGGATGAAAATCTGACTGCAAGGCGCAGGACGGCGAGCAACAGGACAGCAATGCCGGCATAGGCGTGGATATTGGCGCTGGCAATATCGGCTGATGAGGGCGTCTGGCCGTTGCGGATCAGACGCCGCCACGCGTTCATCCCGTCAGGAAACAAGAGATTGAAAAAGATCAGCAGCGCCATGAGCCAGTGAAGGATGCGTTGCGGAATGGAATAGGCAGCTCTGGCAGGCATTGGCTCTCCTTAGATTGAAACTGTTCTAAAGATAGAACGTGATCCTAACGAGAACCTGAACGCCACGGAGAGCTTGTCGGGCCGTCGGGTGGTGGTGAGCTGGGGACCTTCCACTGGAGCATTTCCGCTTTTCTTCGAATTGCGAAAACGCTCTATCTCCTTGTTTGTTTATGCATTCCGGACGGAAAACCGCGGCGCACTTTTCCTGGAGTACCCTAGCATTTCAACGGAGCCCCGACGGCCCATTCAGGCCTCCGGGGCTCCGCGCTGTCAGCTCAGCACCGCACGCGGTTCGAGGAAGGATTCCAGGCCATAGGTGCCGAATTCGCGGCCGATACCCGATTGCTTGAACCCGCCGAAGGGCGCAAGCGGCTCGTGCGGTGCGCCGTTGATGACGACCCGGCCGGCTTCGATGCGCTCGGCGAGCCGCTTTGCCCTGGCGATATCGGACGAGAAGACATAGGCCTGCAGGCCATAGGCTGTATCGTTGGCGATTTCGAGCGCATGTGCCTCATCGCGATAGGGAATGACGCAAAGCACTGGCCCGAAAATCTCCTCGCGGGCGATCCTCATATCGTTGTTGACGCCGGAGAAGATCGTCGGGCGAACGAACCAGCCGCGATCGAGCCCTTCAGGACGGCCTTCACCGCCGACGATCAGCCCTGCACCCTCCTCCTGGCCGAGGCGGATATAGGATTGGACGCGATCCCATTGCTTCTGGCTGACCATCGGGCCGATTTTGACGGCAGGATCGCTTGCATCACCCACCTTGAGCGTCGCGACGGCTTGGATAAGTCGGTCATGGATCTCCGCCAGCCGGCTTTCCGGCGCGAGAATGCGGGTGCCGGCAATGCAGGCCTGGCCGCTATTGGCAAAGCCGGCAGCCAATACCTGCGGGATGGCGGTATTAAGGTCGGCATCGTCCAGAATGATGTTCGGGCTCTTGCCGCCGAGCTCGAGCGTCACGCGCTTCAAAGTCACTGAGGCCGCCTGGAGGATCGCCCGACCCGTCACCGTCGAGCCGGTGAAACTGATCTTGGCGATGTCGCGATGGCTGCTGAGGGCGGCGCCGACCACATGGCCGTATCCGTTGACGATGTTGAAAACGCCTTTCGGCAGGCCGGCGGCGTGCAGGCATTCGGTGATGAGCTGCGTCTGGATCGCGCTCATTTCCGACGGCTTGATTACCATGGTCGTGCCCGCGGCAATGGCGGTGGCAAGTTTACTGCAGATGAAGCCGTAATTGCTGTTCCACGGCGTGATGGCGGCTGCCACGCCGGCAGGGCGCATTTCGATTTCCGCATGGCCGATGCGACGACGAAATTCATAATTGTCGAGCGTCTTGGCCATGTGGAGAAACGCCGTGGCGGCGTGCGGCACCGAAAAGCCGATGAAGGATGCCGGCGCGCCATATTCCTCGCGCATGGCGTCGGTGAGATCGGAGGCTCTGGCCTCGACCGCATCGTGCAGGCTGTGCAGCATGGCGACGCGCTCGGCCTTCGAGCTTTGCGACTGGCTCGCAAATGCTGCCTTGGCAGCGCTGACGGCATTGTCGACATCCTCCTCGTCGCCAAGGCGAACGGTGCCGATTTGCTCTTCCGTGGCTGGATTGAAAAGAGGGGCTTCTTCCGTGCCATGGGGCTGAACGAAGCTGCCGTTGATATAGATCGTGTCGATAGTGCGCATGAACATCTCCTTTATCTTCACCAGAGAGGTAAGATGCGCTATTTGATCGGTCTAGCAGGACAAAGCGGAACAGGCTGATAAGGAAAATCGCGCAATGAAGGCAAGCCTGACGGAGCTCGAAGCGATCGCCGCGGTTGCCCGCCACGGCGGCTTTCGCGCCGCCGCCCGTGAACTCGGCATGTCCTCCTCGGCGCTCAGCCACGCGGTCGCCACGCTGGAGGAGCGTCTGTCCGTGCGGATTTTCAACAGGACAACGCGCAGCGTGACATTGTCCGAGGCTGGTGAGCGCTTGGTGGCGGAAATCGCGCCGGCGCTTGCCGTGATCGATAGGGCCATCGAGAATGCCGGCGTGTCGTCGGAATCGGTGTCCGGCACGCTGCGGCTCAACATGGCACCCGGTGCGGCGCGCATGCTGCTGGTTCCTCTTATCCTCGAATATGGGCGGCGCCACCCGAACGTGGATATTGAAATCGTCACCGACAATGCCTTGGTCGATGTCATTGGTAAGGGCTTCGATGCCGGCATCCGGCTTGCCGAGGCCGTTCCGACGGATATGATCGCAATATCAATCGCTCCGACGCTGCGCTCGCTCGTCGTCGGCTCACCTGCCTATTTCAGCGACAGGCCGCGCCCGCTCGTTCCCGGTGATCTCCTGCAGCATTCGTGCATCCGTGCGCGTATGGCAAACGGCAGGCTCTATCGCTGGGAATTCGAGCGGCATGGTCAGGCCATGCTGATCGACGCGCCGGGAAGCCTCATCCTCGATGCTTCCGACCTGATGTTGAGCGCTGCCCTCGCTGGGGCGGGGCTTGCCTATATCAGCGAAGCGTCCATTGCCGAGCACATAGCGGCGGGCAAGCTGATTTCCGTGCTGGAGGATTGGAGCCCACCCTATCCGGGGCTCAGCCTGTATTTTGCCCAGCGCCGCCAGATGCCGGCCCGATTGCGGGCCTTGATCGATCTGATCCGCGAGCAGAATGCGTCCCGCTGATCGCCGGATCCCTGACAAAGGCAAGCAGCGGCCTCATTGATGAGGCCGCCGCCGGTTTGTCGTTACTTGCCGGCGTCCTTGGCTGCCTTCTCGATCACGGCGGCAACCTTTTCCGGCTGCGACGCGAAGACGGCGTGGCTTGCCTTGATTTCGGTCACGTCGCTGCCGGCGCGCTTTGCCATGTCGCGCTCAAGCTCGGGGTTGATGGAGCGGTCGTTGGTTGCAACAATGGCCCAGCTCTTCTTCGCCCGCCAGGCCGGATCGCCGACCTTGGCGGTAAAGGCGGCCTTCGCGGCGAAGACCTGAGATTTCGCCATGAAAGCGGCCTCGTCCTTCGGCAGGTCGGCTGCAAAGTCCGCCGCGAAGGCCGCTGGATCGAGATAAAGATATTGGCCGTCCTTGGTTTCCCGGATGTTCATGCCGCCCGCCGGCTTGGAGCTTGCGAGGCTGATCAGGCTTTCGCCCTTGTCCGGCTGAAACGCGGCGACATAGACGAGACCTGCGACATCCGGGCGATTGCCCGCCTCGGTGATGACCATGCCGCCATAGCTGTGGCCGATGAGCAGGCTCGGGCCGTTCTGAAGGTCGAGCACGCGGTTGGTGGCGGCGACATCGTCGGCAAGCGAGGTGATGGGTTCCTGCACGACCGTGACCTTGAAGCCGTCCTTTTCAAGGATCTCGGCGGTCTTGCGCCATCCCGAACCGTCGGCAAGGGCGCCGTGGACGATAACGATGTTCTTGATCTCGGCTGCCTGTGCAGTAAAGGCAAAGGTGCTTGCGGCAAGGCCGAGAGCGATGATGGAGAGAAAGCGGGTCTTCATGGGGTAACTCCTGTCAGTTGAGGTTCATGCTTGGGGGTGAGAGGGGATTTCAGCCGAAAGTGAAGGCATACGCCTGAACGCCGGGATCAAGAAAATGGATCTCGAAGTTACGTGCGGTGACGTCACCGGATTGACGGACCAACTGGTAGAGCTTGGTTTCGGTCACGGTGCCATTGCCGCCGGCGTCGATATCGGAGCCGTGGTCGGGGCCGGGTATCTTTCCGTCTACCGTCACCTGAAAGCGGATCGGCTTTCCGTCTGCCGAAGGCCCGAGGACGAGGTGCAGGTCGCGGGCGCTGAAGCGGTAGCTGATGCTGCCGCCTGCCTTGTCGAGTGTCGCCTCTTCCGGGCCGATCGTCCATGTGCCTGCCAGTCCCCACTGGTTGAGGGCGGGATCGGCAATCGAATAGTCGGCTGCGGTGTCGGCTTTTACGCCTTCAGGCGAAGCAAAGCCCGTTGCCTGCTTGTAGCCGACATAGGTCTCGCCGGAGCGGATATGGCTAAGATCGGGGCTTGCTTCCGCGCCTTTTGCATCCGGAACGACCGGGCCGCTTTGGGCCATGTTGCTGCCGGCCTCGCGCAGAAGGTCCTGGATCGCCTGTTCGGTCTGGCGATAGTTGCCTTCGCCGAAGTGCTGGTAGCGAACCTGTCCCTTGGCATCGATCAGGTAAAGTGCAGGCCAGTAGTTGTTCTCGAAGGCGCGCCAGATGCGGTAATCGTTGTCGATCGCAACCGGATAGTTGATCTTGAAGTCGGCGATCGCCTGCTTGACGTTGTCGACATTCTTCTCGAAGGCGAATTCGGGGGCATGGACACCGATGACGACGAGGCCCTGATCCTTATACTTTTCCGCCCAGGCACGCACATAGGGAATGGTGCGGATGCAGTTGATGCAGGAATAGGTCCAGAAATCGACGATCACGACCTTGCCGCGAAGCCCGGCCGTCGTCAGCGGCTGAGAGTTCAGCCAGGTGACGGCGCCATCGAGCGAAGGGGCAGGACCTTCGACGGGCAGGTCGCTATGGAAGGGGCGCGTCGCGTCGCTGGCAATCTTCATCGCGTTGTTGCTGGCAACTTCGGTCCCTGGGTTTGCGCTCTTGCTGGGCAGTTTATTCAGCAGGGCCTGCTCGAAGGAGCCGGTGCTGGCATAGGAAAGGCGGGCGAGAAGGCCGGTATCGAGGCCAAGGGCGATCGCAGCAACGCCGGCGAGAACTGCGGCACCGGCAAATTGGCGGATGCGCTCGCTGAGGCCGAGTGATTGCTTCATGCGGGCAAAGATCTTGCCACCGGCAAAGAGTGCAACGGCAAGCGAAGTGGCGGCGCCGGCCCCATAGGCAAGCAGCAGGAATGTCGTCTGCAGATTGGCACCCTTCAAGGCTGCGCCTGTCAGGATGAGCCCGAGGATCGGGCCGGCGCACGGCGCCCAGAGCAGGCCGGTTGCGATGCCGAGCACGAAGGAGCTTCTGACGCTCGCTGTTGCGCGATGCGCGCCGGCGGCGTTCAGGAGATTGTTGCCGAGATCGACCGCCGGCCGGGAGAGAGCGCTGGCGATGCGCGGTGAAATCAAGCTAAGGCCGAAGAGACCCAGCAGAACGATGGCTGCGAGGCGACCATATTCACTGGCGCGGATCGCCCAGGCGCCACCGACCGCAGCAAGCGTTGCGACCATGGCAAAGGTAAGTGCCATGCCTGCAAGCATGGGCAGCGTGCTCCGGACGAAGGGCTGCCCGGCGCGGGCAAAGACGAAGGGGAGGACGGGCAGGATGCACGGACTGAGGATCGTCAGCGCACCGCCGAGATAGGCTATGATGAGAAGCGTCATCGTCTTGTTCCTTTGAAGCGATTGGACCGGCTGCGGACGGCGACATGCCGTGGCCAGCAGTGACGCTATCTGCCGGTGGCGACGTATCCCGAATGTGTCCGATTGGGTGGCAGAATGTACCGAAACGTCGATGTCTCGGGCTTCGATACACTGCGATACAAATCGGATGGGGGTGGCGCGGTTTTCAGCGAGCCCGGCTGTTTGCCGAGGCGTTGCCGCCAGGAGCCGCCAATTGTATCAGACTGTATCCTGGCGGCCGGAAGCTACATAGGCATTCAAAACAAGGCGGTCGGCGACACATCGGCGATACATGCGGCTGGCTTTCTTATGCTCACGATCCAATCGACAGGAGATAGAGATGTCCGAGGAAATCAATCACAACCGCCGCCGCTTCTTTGGTATTGCCGCCGCCGCCGTTGCCGCTGCCGAATTCGGCCTGCCTGCCATCGCCGGTGCGCAAGAAACAAAGGCTTCCACATCGGCCCTGCCGGCGATCAAGGCAGGAAGCCATACGTCCTTCGACGCGCTGAAGCAGATCGATGCCGGCGTGCTCAATGTCGGTTACGCCGAAGCCGGTCCGGCCAACGGCCCGGTCGTCCTGCTGCTCCACGGCTGGCCCTATGATATCTACAGCTTCGTCGATGTCGCGCCGCTTCTTGCCGGCGCCGGCTACCGGGTCATCATTCCCTATCTTCGCGGTTACGGAACCACACGCTTCCTTTCGAGGGACACACCGCGCAATGGTCAGCAGGCAGCCCTTGCCGTCGACATGATTGCGCTGCTCGACGCGCTGAAGATCGAAAAGGTTGTCGTTGCCGGCTACGATTGGGGCGGCCGCACCGCTGACATCATGGCGGCACTTTGGCCCGAGCGTTGCAAGGCGCTGGTGTCGGTCAGCGGCTATCTCATCGGCAGCCAGGAAGTCAACCGCAAGCCGCTGCCGCCGAAGGCGGAGCTCGCATGGTGGTATCAGTTTTATTTCGCAACCGAGCGCGGTCGCCTTGGCTATCAGGAAAACCGCCATGATTTCGCAAAGCTGATCTGGCACACCGCCTCGCCGCAATGGGCTTTCGACGACGCCACTTTCGATCGTTCGGCTGCAGCCTTCGACAATCCCGACCATGTCGACATTGTCATCCATAACTACCGCTGGCGCCTCGATCTCGCCAAAGGCGAGGCAAAGTTCGATGCCTATGAGAAGAAGCTCGCCGCAGGTCCGGTGATTTCGATCCCAACCATCACCATGGAGGGCGATGCCAACGGTGCGCCGCATCCGGAGCCTGCGGCCTATCGCGGCAAGTTCTCGGGCAAGTACGAGCATCGCACCATCACCGGCGGCATTGGCCACAATCTTCCGCAGGAAGCGCCGCAAGCCTTCGCCCAGGCTGTGATAGATGTTGATCGTTTCTAGTTCGGCGGTAGTGTGCGAGTGGGTGCCGGCAAAGCCGGCGCCCGCTGCCGTTGGCGCGACGAGGAACAACTATTCGTAGGTTGGTGCTTACGATGTTGAGCGGGAAATCAAAATGGAGCATATCGACCATATCCTGATCGTGGATGACGATCGGGAGATCCGTGAGCTGGTGTCGAGCTATCTGAAGAAGAACGGCTTGCGGGCGACGACGGCCGCCGATGGCCGGCAGATGCGCAGCTTTCTCGAGGCCAACTCGGTCGATCTGATCGTACTCGACGTGATGATGCCGGGCGATGACGGCCTCGTGCTCTGTCGCGAGCTTCGCGCCGGAAAGCACAAGGCGACGCCCATTCTGATGCTGACGGCGCGCAGCGACGAGATGGACCGCATTCTCGGCCTGGAGATGGGCGCGGACGATTATCTGGCAAAGCCGTTTGCCGCCCGCGAGCTGCTCGCCCGCATCAAGGCGGTTCTTCGGCGTACCCGCATGCTGCCGCCCAACTTGCAGATCAGCGAAGCCGGTCAATTACTAGTCTTCGGCGATTGGCGGCTCGATACGGTCGGCCGTCATTTGCTCGACAAGGATGGAACGGAAATCACGCTCAGCGGTGCCGAATACCGCCTGCTGCGCGTTTTCATCGATCACCCGCAGCGGGTGCTCAATCGCGACCAGCTTCTGAATCTCACCCAGGGCCGCGACGCCGATCTCTTCGATCGCTCCATCGACCTGCTCGTCAGCCGTCTTCGCCAGCGGCTGGGGGATGACGCGCGCGAGCCGATGTATATCAAGACGGTGCGCAGCGAAGGCTATGTCTTCTCCGTGCCGGTGGAAATTGCGGAGCTTCGCCCATGACCGCGGTTGACCTTCCAGGTCACCGGCCGTGGTGGCCGAGCACCCTGCGTGCACGTATTTCGCTGATCCTGCTGGCCGGGCTTGCGATCGCTTACGGTCTGTCGTTCAGCGTGCTCTATATCGAGCGCTACATGTCGGCAAAGGCGGTCATGCTCGGTACGCTGGAAAACGACGTTGCCACCTCTATCGCGGTTCTCGACCGCCTGCCGGCCGATGAGAGGGCGAATTTCGTCGACTGGCTGAGCCGCGGCAACTACAATTTCGAGTTGGGGACGGGCCTGCCTGGTGTGCCCGATACCTCCGCGCATGGCGCGGAGATCGCCGCCAAGATAGAAGAGGCGGTCGGCCATCGCTTTCCCATCCGCATGGAATCGATACCAGGGCCGATCTCGCGGCTGCAGGCACATCTCAATCTGAGCGATGGCAGTCCGCTGACGATCGATGTCACGCCCAAGGGTGTCATGCCGATCGCGGCCTGGCTGCCTTATGTCTTCGTCGTCCAGATGCTGTTGATCGTGCTTTGTACCTGGTTTGCCGTGCGACAGGCGACGCGTCCGCTCGCCGAGCTTGCCGCCGCGGCCGATGCGCTCGATCCCAACAACAAGAGCCCGGCCTTGAGCGACCGAGGGCCGAGCGAAGTGGCGCACGCCGCCAGGGCCTTCAACGCCATGCGGGATCGAATCGCGCATTATCTCGAAGAGCGCGTGCAGATCCTTGCGGCGATCTCGCATGATCTGCAGACGCCGATCACCCGCATGCGCCTGCGCGCCGACATTGCCGACGATTCGCCCGAGAAGACCAAGCTGCTGCAGGATCTCGGCGAGATCGAGCGTCTGGTGCAGGATGGGATTGCCTATGCGCGCAGCGCCCATGGCAATGGCGAGAAGAGCGCACGCATCGATCTTGCCTCCTTCATTGAAAGCATCAGCTACGATTATCAGGACACCGGCAAATCCGTCGAGATTCTTGGCCTCATCCAGGGCACAGCGACGACGAAGCCGCACGCGCTGCGTCGCATCCTCACCAACTTCATTGACAATGCCCTGAAATTCGCCGGTGCGGCGGAAATCGCCGTGGAGCGGCGGGATACGGGCCAGGTTGCGATCACTGTTCTGGATCGCGGTCCCGGCATTCCGCAGGACCAGATAGAGGCAGCCATGCAGCCCTTCTTCCGGCTGGAGCAATCGCGCAACCGCAACACCGGCGGCACCGGGCTTGGTCTGGCGATTGCCCAGCAGCTAGCCCAGACGCTCGGTGGCTCCGTCAGACTCTACAACCGTGAAGGCGGTGGCTTGGCGGCCGAAGTCGTCATTTCCTGATCGGCCTCTTCAAAAGATTTTCGGCCGATTTGTAAGCATTTGTATCCGGCTCGTTGGAGCCTACGCTTTGTAACACTTCCGGCGATTCCCGAAACATGCCGGATACGTCGATCCATCAAAAACAACTCCGTCAACAGACGTTGCCCTCACGACATAGCAGACGGGCAACGCAACAAAGGAGTGTTCCATGACCAAGATCGACAAGGTTCTCTACACCGGCAGGACCCACACCATCGGCGGCCGCGACGGTTTCGCACGCAGCGATGACAACCAGCTGGATGTCAAGCTTTCGCCTCCCGGCAGCGCCCATGCCGGCACCAATCCCGAGCAGCTCTTCGCCGCCGGCTGGTCGGCCTGCTTCATCGGCGCAATGGGTCTTGCCGCTGCCAAGCGCAAGATCAAGCTGCCGGCCGATCTCGCCGTCGATGCCGAAGTGGATCTGGGCACCACGGAAGGTGCCTACTTCCTGCAGGCACGCCTCACCATCAGCATGCCCGACATCGAGCCTGAGCTCGCCCGCACGCTGGTCGAGGAAGCTCACCAGACCTGCCCCTATTCGAAGGCGACTCGCGGCAACATCAATGTCGAGCTGAAGCTCGCTTGAGAATCGCTCAAGCATCGATATTGCGCGCCGCTCTGCAGGGTGCGGCGCGCCGAATCGTTAATTTTTCCGCGTCGAATAATCAGCAAGGCTGCGCCTGCGTTTCGCCTGGAGGATCTCATGAGACCAATCATTCTTCTCCTTGCAGGAGCTGCGATTTTCGCCGCTCCATGCGTCTACGACCCCGGTTCGAGCGAGCCTTCGGCGCTTGCGAGCATCGCCGTTTTATGGGGCGGTTCTGGCTCGAATGGAAGCTCGCGTTAACCACTTGTTAACCATATCAACGGTACACAGGATCAACGATTTATTCACATAGATGACCAAAGTGCTAACAGACGCTCGTTCGATCCGTATCAAGGGCCGCTCTTTTCTTGCGGTCATGCTTTCGCCGGATCTTCCGCTGGACCAGTGGTTGATCAGGCTTGACGACCTCGCAGCCCGTTCGGCCGGCTTCTTTCTGGGGCGGCCGGTCGTGCTCGATATCACCGACCTGCCGATCGACAAGGCACAGCTCAAGGAGCTGATATCAGAGCTTTCGGCCCGCAATGTCAGCATCATGGGCATCGAGGGTGGTCGCCCGTCGATCGCTGGCCCCGGCATGCCGCCGATCCTGAAGGGTGGTCGCCCGGCTGCCGATTTCGAGGTCTCCGAGACCGAGCCGGTCGTCGAGCGCCGCAACAGCGAGCCCAAGGCGCCGCCTCCGGAAGTGCGTGCGGTTACGCAATCCCTGATCATCCGCGAGCCGGTGCGTTCGGGACAGTCGGTGATCTTTCCCGAAGGCGATGTCACAGTCATCGGTTCGGTGGCGTCGGGCGCGGAAGTCATTGCGGGCGGATCGGTCCACATCTATGGCGCCCTGCGCGGCCGCGCCATGGCAGGATCGATCGGCAATGCCTCGGCGCGTATCTTTTGCCGCAAGCTCGAGGCCGAACTGCTGGCGATCGATGGCATCTACAAGATGGCGGAAGACATATCGCCCGACCTCAAGGGGCAGGCCGTTCAGCTCTGGCTGGATGGCGAAACGATCATGGCCGAAAAACTAATCTGAGCCGGAGCCGGCCAAAACAGGAGAGCAAGATGGGCAAGGTAATCGTCGTCACATCAGGCAAGGGCGGAGTTGGAAAGACGACTTCGACGGCCGCACTGGGAGCGGCTCTGGCACAGAGAGGCGAAAAGGTCGTCGTGGTCGATTTCGACGTCGGTTTGCGCAATCTCGATCTGGTCATGGGTGCGGAACGCCGCGTCGTCTACGATCTCGTTAACGTCATTCACGGTGATGCCAAGCTGCCGCAGGCGCTGATCCGCGACAAGCGGCTGGAGACGCTCTTCCTCCTGCCGGCTTCGCAGACCCGCGACAAGGACAATCTGACACCCGAGGGTGTCGAGCGCGTCATCAACGAGCTCAAAACCTATTTCGACTGGGTCATCTGCGACAGCCCGGCCGGTATCGAGCGCGGCGCCACCCTTGCCATGCGCCATGCCGACGTCGCCGTCGTCGTCACCAATCCGGAAGTCTCCTCGGTGCGCGATTCCGACCGTATCATTGGCCTGCTCGATGCCAAGACGCTGAAGGCCGAGCGCGGCGAGCGCATGGAAAAGCATCTGCTGCTGACCCGCTTCGATGCTGGTCGCGCGGAACGCGGCGACATGCTGAAGGTCGACGACGTGCTGGAGATCCTCTCCATTCCGCTGCTCGGCATCATCCCGGAAAGCACTGATGTCCTGCGCGCGTCCAACCTCGGTTCGCCGGTCACGCTTGCCGATGCGCGCTGCGCGCCGTCGCTTGCCTATTTCGACGCCGCACGCCGTCTTGCCGGCGAGCAGGTGCCGATCACCATCCCTGGCGAAAAACGGGGTATCTTCGGCAAGATCTTCGCAAGGAGGGCCGCATGAGCATTTTCGGACTGTTCCGCAAGCAGAGATCTGCACCTATGGCGCGCGAGCGCCTGCAGATCCTCCTTGCCCACGAGCGCGCCTCCGTGGGCTCGGATCTCGTATCCGTGCTGAGGGAGGAAATCCTCGCCGTCATCGCCAAGCATGTGCAGGTCGATCGCGATAAGGTGCAGGTGAAGATGGATCGCGACAAGGACGTCTCCATGCTGGAGATCGATGTCGAGATCCCGCGCGACGCGGCCTTGAAGGCCGCCTGAGGCAAGCCTGGCACTGCGCATGTGTGCGAATGATGCCACATGGTCCTTCCGTGTGGCGGAGCGTCGAAGTTTTTTCGAAGCTTGCCCTTGCAAAGGGTATGATTCGCGATTATCTGCACGCCATCACCTGTATCGATGGCCTGCCGCTGACATTTCCGTGTCGAGCCGGTGTTCGCTGTCCGGGTTAAAAGCAAGGGCGCTCCCCAGAAATGGGTAGAGCGCCCTTTGCTTTTGTCGCGTCCGCAGTGCGGTACTTTTCTTGGTCGATGCGATATGCCAGTTTGCGCCGATCATGCGGGGAGGCGATTGGCTTGGGCGGATTGGACAATCAACGGAATGCCGTGTTCTCATGGCTGCTTGCCAGCATCTTCCTCGCAGTATGCGCCATCGGCGCCCAGGCGGCCGACAAGACGATCTATCTCACATTCGACGACGGCCCCTTGCCGGGAACGAGGAACATTCTTGCCGTGCTGAGCGAGGAAAAGGTTCCGGCGGCCATGTTCATGGTCGGCCTGCATGTCGAAACCATTCCCTCTGGGCGCGATCTGCTTGCCGAAGCCAAGGCCATGTCGCTCGTGACCGTCGGCAACCATAGCTATAGTCACGCCAACAATCGCTACAGGAAATATTACGCCGATACCCAGGCGGTGGTTGCGGATATGCGCCATGCCAACCAGGTGCTCGGCTTGACGCCGGTTGTGCATGCGCGATTGCCGGGCAGGGACGTCTTTCGGCTTCCCACGGTCGCGAGGGAGGATCTCTCCATCAATGTCGCGCAATGGGAGCGCGAGTGGCTGGATTATGAACTGGTCGCGGAAGCGGGCTTCTATCTCTATGGCTGGGATTTCGAGTGGGTGCACAGCGACGACGGCAAGCCTGTCCAATCGGTGGACCACCTCGTCAGCGAAATCGATCATCTCTTCCAATATGGCCGCTTCACGCAACCGGGAAAGATGATCCTGCTGATGCACGACGAAATGTTCCAGGACCAATTCAACGGTCAGGATAATCTGAGGACCTTGATTCGTTCGCTTCGCGAACGTGGCTATGCCTTCGGCGATATCAGAACCTACGCGCCCCCGAACCCCTGAACCCACCTGAGTTTGCTTAGGCCTGTCCCGCCGCGGTTCCCGCCGCAACCGTCAGGATGAAATCGTCCAGTTCCCGTTCCAGGCGGCGTAAGCTCCGGATACTGAAACAGTGGAACGGTCGATGGTTTCAGCCACAGGCCGCTTTTTGCTGTCGGGCGATGGTGCGCAAGGAAGCATCATCCCCAATGATATGCGTTTCAGATTGACTTCGGGATCATGTAGTGCTGCCGCAAAATGGCACAGTCACTTGTGGATTTTAAATCTATGTTTCCCAACTTCCAGTTGGCTTATGGATTGCCGGCCTGAAAATCGATTTGTTGTCGGCGCTGTCGTACTCACCCCTGACGACAGCCGGGAGTCTCGGAGACGGCCCCTCGGCTGCGACCGAGATTCCCGTCAGAGGATACCAATGCCGATCGGCCGGTATTCAAAAAAGAGTGAGAGAGCGGCTTGCAAATATTGGGGTGTCGGAATCCAGCCGTTTGCAATGGTCGTGGATCGGATTGGCGAGGATGCGCCTCACAAAGGTCCGGAATAGGCTTTCCTCGCTGTTTATTCACGTTTTATCATAGAGGCTGACGTCATAGCTGAAGGCTCGAGGAGAGGAGTACTTCAGGCATGTATGAGCGAGGCGCAGGGCACGGCAGATGAGAATTACGACGATTACGAATTGGGCCTACGGCATCACCGTCGTCCTGACCGTGCTGTCTGCCGTCGCGTTCATCCTCTCGGCCCGAAGCGCCATCCAGGAAAGGCAGGCAGTGGAGCAGCACCTGCTGCTGACCAGCATGGGCGAGGAACTTGCGCTCGCAGCCGAGGAGACGACGGACGAGGCTCGTCTCTACGTGATGCGCGGGGAGGCGAGACATCTCGAAGCTTTCACTAGCGACGAGGGCGAGGAGCGGCGGCGCGATGCCGCGCTCAATTCCCTGCGTGGCTCGGGGATTCCCGACGCCGAACTGCAGGTCGTCGGGCAGGTGGCAACCAATGCGGAAGCGCTCGATAAGATCGAGGAAGCGGCAGTAGCCGCCTATACCGGCGGAAATCAGGCAGGTGCGCGCGACGCCCTGTTCGGCCCGGAGCATGAACGCATCCAGACGGCGCTCCTCAGCGGTGTGAGCCAATTTCGCGCCATGGCAACAGCGCGCACGCAAGCGGCTGTGCGCAGTGCACAGGCACGCAGCGATTTGTGGGCCGATGTCGCCAAGGTGATGCTTGCCTTGACTGCGGCGGTGTTTCTCGGCGTGCTTTATTTCATCCTGCGGCGCCGGGTTGCCCTGCCGCTGATCCGCATGACCGGGATCGTCAACCGGTTGGCCAAGCAGGACTACGCCGTCGAAGTGCCGCCCGACCGCCGCCGCGACGAAATCGGCGAGATGAACGACGCCATACAGATCTTTCGTGAGAATGGCCTCGAGCGGAACCGGCTGGACGCCGAACGGAAGCGCGACCTGGAGACGAAGGATCTCATATTACAGATGATGCATCGCCTGCAGGCCTGCTATGCCCAGAACGAACTTGCCGAGGTCGTCGCGTTGTTCGTGCCGCAGATCTTTCCGGGCATCGCCGGATGCCTCTATACGATGAATGAAAGCAGGACGGCGCTGACCGAGGTCAGCCGGTGGCTGGAGCCGGCCCATACCGAACTTTCCTTCGCCGCTTCGGCCTGCTGGGGGCTGCGACGCGGCCGGCCGCATGCCAGCCACGTCGCGGACAATGATATTCCCTGCCAGCATCTGGATGGTTCCGGTGTGCCCGGCCTTTGCGTCCCCTTGACCGCGCTCGGCGAGGCGATCGGCCTGCTTTATTTCGAAGATCGATCCAAGGATGCCGCTGCCGCCGATGCGCCGAGGCTCTACCTCGAACTGATTGCCGAGAATATCGGCCTTGCCATCGCAAACCTGCAGCTGCGTGACAGGCTGATCAATCTCGCCGTGCGCGACGCGCTGACGGGCCTGCTGAACAGGCGCTCCCTGGATGAGATGCTGAACAATCTTTATCGGGATCATTCAGCCCGCACGGTCATCTGCATGATGATCGACATCGATCACTTCAAGCGTTTCAACGATGAGTTCGGCCATGATGCCGGCGACGAAGTGCTGCGTCATGTCGGGCAGATCGTCGCCGATACGGTCGCCGAAACCGGCACGGTCTATCGTTTCGGCGGGGAGGAGCTGACGGTCATCGCCACCGATATGGCCGACGATGCGGGCTTTGCACTTGCCGAGCAACTTCGCGCGCGCATCTTTGCCACGCCGTTTTCCTATCGCGCACGTATTGTCGGACCGCTTTCCGTCTCCGTCGGCATCGCCTCATCCCCGGCATCCGGACCCGCCAAAACACTGATCAACCGCGCGGACGGAGCTTTGCTGAAGGCAAAGCTCGACGGGCGCAACAGGACGGTGGCGGCCTTCATGATGGAGCCGGAGGAAGAATTGAAAAGAGGGTAGGGTTGATCTTAAAGGGCGCATATGGCGTCGAAATCCGGTTTTGCCGCCTTGCCCAATGCGCGCCTCGATTGTAGCTTGAGGCTGGAAATCGCATAAATGGAGGGCTCGGTTTATGGGCATGACGCGGAATGCTTCGGATAGCGAGATCCTGCAGTCGATAGGTTTTGACCCGGCCCTTCACCGCAAGTTTGCGGCCGGCATCGAATCCGGCTTGCTGCGCGATCTGCATGTCGTACTCGCCGCTCGCTCCCAGCAGGTTTTCATGGAGTATTACGGCGTTGGTTCCGATGAAAATTGGGGCACTCCGCTCGACAGCGTCGCATTCGATGCGGATACGCTGCACGATCTCCGCTCGGTGACCAAGAGCATCGTCAGCCTCCTTTACGGCATCGCGCTGGACAAGGGATTGGTGCCGCCGCCGGATGCACCCCTTTACGAGCAATTTCCGGAATATGGTGATCTCGCCGAGGATGCCGTCCGCGCCAGGATCACCATCGGCCATGCGCTGACGATGACGCTGGGGATGGAGTGGGAGGAGGATCGTCCCTACACGGACCCGTTAAACAGCGAAATAGCCATGGAAAACGCGCCGGATCGCTATCGCTTCGTTCTGGGGCGCCCGGTGATCGCGGAGCCGGGAACGCGTTGGATTTATTCCGGCGGCAGCGTCGCGTTGGTCGGCACCATCATCGAGCGGGGCACCGGCAAGCGTTTGCCTGATTTCGCGCAAACCGCCCTCTTCGAGCCGCTGGATATTACAAAGTTCCACTGGTCGTCGGGATATGACGGCGTGGCGTCGGCTGCGTCCGGACTGCGCCTGACGGCGCCCGATTTGCTGAAGATCGGCATGCTGCTTCTGCAAAAGGGCCTGTGGAACGGCCGGAGGATCGTTTCGGAAGAGTGGATCGCGCGATCCCTTACGCCGGCGATTTCGACCGGCGACGGTTTGGACTATGGCATGCTGTGGTTTTGCGGAGAAGCGCCCGCGCCGGCATTTGCCAATCCACGCCCTTGGCGTGCGGGCTTCGGAAACGGTGGTCAAAGGCTCTGGCTGATGCCCGATGCGGGAATTGCCGCCGTTATCTATTCCGGCAAGTACAATGCATGGGATGCTTGGATAACGCCGACCCGCGTGTGGCGCGAGATCATTCTCGCCAACTTTCTGAAGGCCTGAAGAAGTGGTTCCGCCAAAGGACGCGTTTCCCACACTTGAGACCGACCGGCTGCGGCTTCGCGAAGCGAGCATGGACGATCGCGACGACTTCCATGCGCTGATTTCTATTCCGGAGGTCACACGGTTCTCGAATTGGGTCGATGCGCCGAAAATGGCGCAGATCGAGCGCTCCCTGCGATGGATGATCAAAATCTTTCCCAAGGGAGCGGGCTGTCCATGGATCATCGAGGATCGGGCTTCCGGCGATTTGCTCGGGGCCATCCGCTTCAACAGTATCGACCGGCACGCCAGATGTGCCGAGCTCGGATACGAACTGCATCCTTCCGCTTGGGGCAAAGGGCTCATGAGTGAAGCGGCAAGGGCTGTCGTTCGATGCGGCTTCGACGTTTTTTCGCTCAATCGCATCGAAGCCTGGACGCTGCCGGGAAATGCGGCCTCTGATCGGGTTCTTGAAAAGGCGGGGTTCCGGTATGAGGGCACGCTGCGGCAAAAGGCGCGATTCAAAGAGGCCTTTCATGATTTCCGCATGTTCGGCTGCCTGGCAGGCGACCCGCAAAACTAGCCCTTAGTCGGCGCCCCGGCTGGTTTCGCCAGTCAGTGTTGCGGATTGAAAATAATCCCGAGGTGAACGTCCGAGCGAACGCCGGAACATAGCCGAGAAGGCGCTTGGGCTCTCATAGCCACAATCCAGCGCGACATCGAGAATGGCCCGACCCTCCGCGAGCAGGGTGAGAGCCTTCAGCATACGGGCTTGCTGCCGCCACCGGCCGAAGCTCAACCCGGTCTCGCGTTGAAACAGCCGCATAAGCGTCGCCCGGCTCATGTGGAGATCATTTGCGGCTTCTTCGATCGAAATCGTATGTGCGAGATCGCCAAGCACAGTTTCGCAGAAGGCGGCAAGCACCGGATGTTTCGGCAGTGGTAAATTCAGCGGTTGTGCCGGCAGGAAAGCGAGTTCGAGAAGCAGCAGGCGAATGACCGCATCCGCGACCTCCTTGCGATCGGGTTTATCGACGAGGCCGGCGAGCCGCAGGATGAGTTCGCGTAGAAGCGGGGTGACTTCCACCACCATGCAGTCTTTCGGCAGGGTATCTTTGCCGTCGGCGTCGATCAGCAACGAACGAAATTGAATGCTTGTGCGGCTTGCCGTCACATGCTCGAGATGCGGCGGCAGCCAGACCGCGCGGCTCGGCGGCACGACCCAGGTGCCGCTCTCCGTGGTCAAGGAGATCACGCCGCTGACGGCGTAGAGCAATTGCGCCTGGCTATGGCTGTGGCGGGAACTGGTGAAGTGATGATCGTCATATGCGATGACCGCGACGCCTTCAGCGACGTCGGTGCCGTGATACAGATAGGTTTGATCCTTTTGCGACGATGATTGATCCATTCGCGCGAGAATATCAGAGCCTTTAGCGATAACCTAGAGTTCCTTTCAAACAGGATCTCTCCTTCCGTGTCCGTCCTCTCCCACAATCTGCATCGATCAGATCGGCCGCATCTCGCTGCCATCGCATCGCTGCACATGCGGGCGAACATCGGTGCCGTATTCTGCGTGCTCGCTTCCCTTCAGCTTTCCGTTGCGCTGCGACTTACCGGCGGTCGTCGGGCCTGACGGCATCCCGGCGACCGTAGGCTGCTGTCCGCTTTTTCCTGAATTTACCGACACGTGACGGAACGGATCATGCTGAAGAATCCCGAAATCAAATATCGCCCCTTTATCTCGCCCATCGAATTGCCGGATCGGCAATGGCCGAACAAGCGGCTCGCCGAGGCACCGCGCTGGCTTTCCACGGATCTGCGCGATGGAAACCAGGCGCTCGCCAACCCGATGGATGTCGAGCGCAAGCTGCGCTTCTACGACATGCTTCTAGCCTCCGGTTTCAAGGAGATCGAGGTTGCGTTTCCGTCGGCATCGCAGATCGAGTTCGATTTCGTCCGCGCGCTGATCGAGGAGGATCGCATTCCCGAGGATGTGACGATCCAGGTGCTCACCCAGGCGCGCGCCGATCTCATCGCCCGCACCTTCGAATCCCTCGTGGGCGCGCGCAAAGCCATCGTCCACCTTTACAATGCGACGGCACCGCTCTTCCGCCGCGTCGTTTTCGGTATGGAGCGGCACGAGATCGTCGATCTGGCGATCAGCGGCGTCACGGCGATGCTGGAGGAAAGTCGCAGACAGCCTGACACCGATTGGACCTTCGAATATTCGCCGGAAACCTTTTGTTTTACCGAGCCGGATTTCGCCCTGGAAATCTGCGAGCGCGTGCTCGATGTCTGGCAGCCGACCGTGGAGCGGCCCGCCATCCTCAACCTGCCGGCAACGGTGGAGGTGGCGATGCCGAATGTCTATGCCGACCAAATCGAATGGTTCTGCCGCAATATTTCGCGGCGGGAAGCCGTCATCATCAGCATCCATCCGCACAACGATCGCGGTACGGCGGTGGCCTCGGCCGAACAGGCGCTGCTAGCTGGCGCCGATCGCGTCGAAGGCTGCCTCTTCGGCAATGGTGAGCGCACCGGCAACGTCGATCTGGTGACGCTGGCCCTGAACCTCTACACCCAGGGCATCGATCCCGGCCTGACCTTTCCGTCGATCCGCGACGTGGTCAAGACGGTGGAATATTGCAATAGGATCTCTATCCACCCGCGCCATCCTTATGCGGGCGAGCTGGTGCACACCGCATTCTCCGGTTCGCATCAGGATGCCATCCGCAAAGGGTTTGCCGCACACGAGCGACGCAATGACGGCATCTGGGAAATGCCCTATTTGCCTGTCGATCCCGCCGATATCGGCGAGAGCTATGAGGCCGTCATCCGTGTCAACAGCCAATCGGGCAAGGGCGGTGTCGCCTGGGTCATCGAGCAGGATAAGGGCTTGAAGCTGCCCCGCGCCATGCAGGTCGATTTCAGCAAGCGGGTACAGCTTCTCGCCGATAGCACCAGGCGGGAACTGACGGCCGAGGATATCTGGAAGGCGTTCGTGCACGCCTATCATGTCGATGATGTCGAAAGCTTCGAGCTTGTCGATTACGAAGGCGGCTTCCGCAAGGGCGCCGGTGCGGAGCGCATTTTCACCGGCCGGATTCACCATGGCAGTCGGGACGTTGCCGTCAGCGGCCGCGGCAACGGGCTCATCTCGGCGGTGCTTGCCGCGATTGCCGAAACATTCGGCGTGACGCTCGGCGTTATGGACTATCAGGAGCATGCGCTTCGCCGCGGAAGCGATGCGAAAGCGGCTGCTTATCTGCAATGCGTCCGGCCGGACGGCACCCAGATTTTCGGCGTTGGCATCGATGACGATGCTGCGACCGCAAGCGTCAAGGCCGTCCTCAGCGCTGCGAATGCGGCGGGTTGACGATGTGGCGTATCGCTTGTCATCGGCCGAAGCTGGGCCGATGACGACCAGCTTTGGGCGCCACGGCCGGCCGTCTCTATCGTGTCTGGTCAATTTGCTGTAACCCGGCTCGGTAGCGAACGATCGGTTCGACGAACGGCACGGCCGATCTCGATGACCGGGCCGGGATTCCATCAAAAGACGGGCTTAGCGATAGCGCCAGCCGCCGTGCCACCATTCGCGATGTACCCAGTAGCGATGTCCGTCCCAGTAGCCGCGGCCGGGATAAAACACGCCATAGGCCGGAACTGCAGGCACGACCACAACCGGGCGCCCATTCGGGCGGCAATAGCCATAGGGGCCGCGATGGAAGCCGATGCCGCATCCGTCGCGAGCCTCGGCCGGCGAGATCGCGGCGAAGCTGGCAGCTGCTGCAAAAGCCAGCAAGATGATCTTTCTCATGATGTCCTCATTCGTCCTAAAGGAGGTTTGATGCTGTTATCCCTTCAGTGCTTAAACGGCTGCGATCGGTAAATCCGTCGCTGCGTTCGATCATTTTGCATTCACATGAGGGAGGCAGGCATTTGAGGCGCGCCGGTCTGCAGGCCTGCAATCCGTGCTGAAGAACCGCTTTGGGATCAGGACTGAACTTCAAAGGTTTGACGTGCGGGGTGGGACTGTGAAGGACACGTCTTTGCCGCAGGTATCGGTTTTTTGCCGACCAGAGGCATGCGCCGTATCAAAGCGCGCCGGACGGCCAGAATTGCCTTGTATTGCTCTCCCAGGCGTAGGCGGCCATCGGAATCATAGGCAAAGAGGAGATGCCGCCGCGCAAAGGCGTGCGCCAGCCACAGGGTGAAGGCGACGCCGACGCCCCAGCCCATCAGCGTGTCGCTCGCCCAGTGGGCACCGACCCATTGGCGCGACAGGCAGATCAGGACGCCGACCGGCATGAATATGGGGCGAAGGCGAGGGAAGACGAGCGCCAGCGACATCGCCATGGCGCCGGCTGTTGCCGAATGTCCGGAGGGAAAGGATGCGAAGTCGGCGTCTAGGGCAAGAGGACGAAAATAAAAGGCGCCGTTCGTCTGCAGGAGTTCCGGTCTGGCACGGCCGATGATGTTCTTGGCGAGCGAAGCGACAATGCCGCCGCCGGCAACCGCCAGGAAGACGAATACAGCCGCGGTGGCGATGAGGTCTGCCCCGGTTCGCATCGATTTGCGCAATTTGTACGCGGGAGCAAGGATGGCGAACATCAGCAATGTGCCGCTGAATGAGAGCACCAGCAGCCCTGTGCCGAGGCTGCTGATCCATTTCGCCATTCCGCGCAATTGCTCAGGGAACGATTTCATCCAGACGCCCAAGGGGTAGTCTGAAGTCGCCATCACGAGCAATGACAGGACAAGGAAGACGGCGATGATGGTGATAGGGCGCTCGAGAAATGCGCGATTCTCGGGAGGCGCGATGGCAGGGGTATTGAAGAAACATCGGACGCCACCGATCAGACGCCTGCGACAGGTTTTCGCGGAATGCTCCAGCGCCTCTTTCATGACCTCCTGTTTCCGCTGCCATGCCTGCATGAAGCCGACTTCCCATTGCTGCCGATCATTCGCTGATGCCCGCGAATAAGGCCTTACGCTGTGTTTCCCTTGGTGAAGGCTGCTACAGCAATACGCTGACAGGTGCCTGAAAGCTGCCATGCAGCGCGTCTGCAGCGCCGAGCGGCATGCATTTCAGCCGTTCGGACAACTAACTGCGACATTGGCCTCTCGTCGGGCCAGATTCACTTTTCTGAATATCGCAATGCCGGCAGGAAAAGCGGACGAAGCAAAAAAGGCTTTTTCGCCAGAGAGATAGCAGCGGAATTTCGCAGCCGCGCTCACAAAGCGAGGGGAGGATTGCCTCGGCTGCCTTTTTTAGCGACAATCAGGGCAGCGTTCGGTGGGAGGAGCCAGATGCACGAATATTCGGCGCATGCGGATCAGGTCTACGCGTCCGCGCAATCGGCCGCGGCAAGTTCTTCAGTCGTCGCATCCTGGCGTCGCTGCATGACCATGCATCGCCTTGCGCCGGAAGATAAGCGTCTGCCGATACGACTGGCCGGCCAGGAATTCCAGGCGGCGCTGGAGCGCTCGCAGCGGTTGGTCGCCGAGGCTTCGAACGAACTGGACCGTCTTTTCCTTGCGGTCGGCAAGGCCGGCTGCTGCCTGCTTCTCACCGATCGAGACGGCATCGCGCTCGAGCGCCGAGGTGCTGCCGGCGACGACAAGGAATTCCACGACCTTGGCCTGTGGACAGGTTCCGTCTGGACCGAAGCCAGCATCGGCACCAATGGCATCGGCACGGCGCTTGCCGACGAGCGGGCCGTTGCGATCTTTCGCGATCAGCACTTCTTCTGCTCCAACATCAATCTCAGCTGCACCACGGCGCCGATCCGCGATCATCGCGGCCAGCTTGCCGGCGCGCTCGACATTTCGAGCTGCCGCGACGATGTCAATGATGCGACCCTGGCGATCCTGTCGCAGACGGTGCGCGATGCGGCGATGCGGATCGAGCTCAATCTTTTCCGCAGTGCCTTTGCCGGTGCCCGCTTCGTCA
Source organism: Rhizobium aureum (assembly GCF_030182495.1). Taxonomy (NCBI): domain Bacteria; kingdom Pseudomonadati; phylum Pseudomonadota; class Alphaproteobacteria; order Hyphomicrobiales; family Rhizobiaceae; genus Rhizobium; species Rhizobium aureum. The sequence goes on from NZ_JAQJCI010000002.1 coordinate 263,930, forward strand.
TGGTGCCGACGGAGACGGCCTCCACCTCCGCGCTGCTCGCCGTCGACCGCAACGATCTCGTGCTCGGCGCGACACGGGCGGCCCGCCTTGCGCTGCGGCTTGACGATCATCGCATCGCGGCGGGAATTCCTGCTTCCGATATTCTGCGCGAGCAGGGAGCCGGGGGTGAGGATCTCCTGGAGGCCGAACGCGCCGCCCTGCTCAGGGCTCTTTCGCGCGCCAACGGCAATGTCTCGCAGGCGGCCGCGGCGCTCGGCATGAGCCGTTCGACGCTGCATCGGAAGATGAACCGGCTCAATCTGCACTGACCTCTAAAGACGGAGCATTTGTTCAGGCAGATGTCGCAGGGTTGCGACACTGTGCGCTGCAGCATTACCCGATGGGCCTACCGTCCGAAAGCATATGCACTCAGACTTCTCCCATGGGTTCGTTGACCGGACCTGCCGACCAAGGGAGGATGGCATGCTGCATCAGAAGATCGTCGAATCTCCGTTCAAGCTGAAATATGGCAACTATATCGGTGGCGAGTGGCGCGAGCCGATTGCCGGCAAGTATTTCGACAACCTCACGCCGATCACCGGCGGCAAGATCTGCGAGATACCGCGCTCCGATGAAAAGGACATCAACGCCGCGCTCGATGCCGCCCATGCGGCCAAGGATAAATGGGGGAGGACGTCCACGACCGAGCGCTCCAATATCCTGATGAAGATCGCCCAGCGCATGGAAGACAAGCTGGAAGTGCTGGCGCAGGCCGAAAGCTGGGATAATGGCAAGCCGATCCGCGAAACAATGGCAGCCGATATTCCGCTCGCGATCGACCATTTCCGCTATTTCGCCTCCTGCATTCGCGCCCAGGAAGGCTCGATCGGCGAGATCGACTACGATACGGTCGCATATCATTTCCATGAGCCGCTCGGCGTCGTCGGCCAGATCATTCCGTGGAATTTCCCGATCCTGATGGCCGCCTGGAAGCTTGCGCCGGCACTGGCCGCCGGCAATTGCGTCGTCATCAAGCCTGCGGAGCAGACACCGGCCTCGCTGTTGGTCTGGGCCGAACTGGTAGGCGAGCTCCTGCCGCCGGGCGTGCTCAACATCGTCAACGGCTTCGGCCTCGAAGCCGGCAAGCCGCTGGCTACCAGTCCGCGCATCGCCAAGATCGCCTTTACCGGCGAGACGACGACGGGCCGGCTGATCATGCAATATGCCAGCCAGAACCTGATCCCCGTCACGCTCGAACTTGGCGGCAAGTCGCCGAACATCTTCTTTGCCGATGTCGCGGCCGAAGACGATGATTTCTTCGACAAGGCGCTCGAAGGCTTCGCGATGTTCGCGCTTAACCAGGGCGAAGTCTGCACATGCCCCAGCCGCGCCTTGATCCAGGAATCGGTCTATGATCGCTTCATGGAGCGGGCCGTCAAGCGCGTGGAAGCCATCAAGCAGGGCAATCCGCTTGATGCCGCAACCATGATCGGCGCCCAGGCATCGAGCGAGCAGATGGAGAAGATCCTCTCCTATCTCGATATCGGCAGGCAGGAAGGCGCCGAGGTGCTGACGGGCGGCGCGCGCGCCGATCTCGGCGGCGAGCTGTCGAGCGGTTATTACATCAAGCCGACCATCTTCAAGGGGCACAACAAGATGCGTGTGTTCCAGGAGGAGATCTTCGGCCCGGTTGTTTCTGTGACGACCTTCAAGGACGAGAAGGAAGCGCTTGAGATTGCCAATGACACGCTCTACGGCCTCGGTGCCGGTGTGTGGACCCGCGACGGCAATCGTGCCTATCGCTTTGGCCGTGAGATCCAGGCCGGTCGCGTCTGGACGAATTGCTATCATGCCTATCCGGCTCACGCGGCCTTCGGCGGCTACAAGCAATCGGGTATCGGGCGAGAGACGCACAAGATGATGCTCGATCACTACCAGCAGACCAAGAATATGCTGGTGAGCTACAGCCCGAAGGCTCTGGGTTTCTTCTGAGACCTCCCAATCAAGCCGTCAAGGCTCCCAGCCGCGGCCGGGAGCCTTCAAGCATTTACAGGCGGAGATGGAGGATCATGATGAACGACGGTGGATCGGAACCGCGGGTGCTCGCGACCGACAAGGCGCTCGAGCTTATCCGCGAGATACAGCAGGATCATCCGGATATCCTGTTTCATCAGTCGGGCGGCTGTTGCGACGGCTCGTCGCCGATGTGCTATCCGGCAGGCGAGTTCATGATCGGTGACAACGACGTCAAGCTCGGCGAGATTGGCGGCGTGCCGGTTTATATCAGTGGCAGCCAGTTCGAGGCCTGGAAGCACACACAGCTCATCATCGACGTCGTGCCGGGACGCGGCGGCATGTTCTCGCTCGATAATGGACGAGAGAAGCGGTTTCTAACACGCTCTCGTCTCTTTGGCGGCGGTGAAGCCTGCGCAATCCCGGACATCAGCCGTGCGCCGGCGCCGTAAGCAAGGTCATAAACGGCGTGTCGTATTCCCCTAATACCCGCGACCGTAGAGGCTTTGATAGAGTGCTGTGCGTTGGTTTTGAGGGAGGAAGCGATGCGAGCAGCGAAGATTTTGATGATCACCGGTGATTTCACTCGCAGCGTATCCGGTTTCCGGACATCGCCGTGTAGAAAATGACTTTCACCGGAAATGCAACTTTTAGAGAATATCTCGCGCGGGCCTATATCCTGGGTTATGAACCCTTAACTAACCTCAGGTAGTATTCCGATCATCGACTATCGCATGAGGCATAGGGCTTTGCGTCAAGCTTCCATGAGGGAGAGGCTGTGGCGCTTGAGGATAAGCGATGACAGCGATTTCAAACGTGCCCTCGGCGGCCTTGGCCATTCTCCAGCAATTGAATAAGGGCACGACAATGACGGAGCAGTCTCCGTCCGCCGCCGATAGTCTTATTGCGGCGGCGACCGGCCAAGTGAATAAAGTGGCCGTTTCCAAGCAGCCCACACAGGCCCAGTCGAATGTCTCGGAAGCCATGTTCAGCATGAGCAGGGACAGCATCGCCAAGCAGAAGCTTGATCTTATCGAGCGGACGGGCCGGGCTCTTGGGGTTAAACGAAGCGACTATTCCTCCATGGACGAGTTTGTTGCAGCGATGAAAAAGGTCTATGGCGAGATGAAGGTGCAGGCTGGTGGCATGGGAGCGTTTCATGTGCTTGAAAGGCAGCTCGGCCTCGATAAGCTTGGCCTGACGATCGAAGACGTTATCGAGAGCGCTCAAGACGGCGGCAGCAACGACAAGGTCACGAAAGCCCTCGAAAGACAGGCGAAGAAAGAAAAGGACGAGGCGAGCGGAACCGGATCGGATGAGGCTATCCAGATCGATGCGGCGGCTGCCACTCTCTACGGTCTGCTTTCGTTCAACTGACCTGGTTTGTCAGTCGCGGAATCGCGCTCTGGCGGTGCTATCAGACGACTTTTGACAAGCTCGGCTGCCGCATCCGCCGCAGTTTCCATATAGCTTGGATCGCGATGGAGCAGCACCACGGCAAACGCGCCGTCGAGAAGCAGCATGATCTGGCGCGCGAGCGGCAGGGCATCATTGCCGGCTCCAGCCTCCATGAAAGCCGAACCCAGCCAATCCTCGACGCGCTTCTTGTGGGCGCGGGCAGCCACCAGGGCCGGATGGCCGGGGAGATTGATGAGCTCCACCGAGGTGCGCAGGAAGCCGCAGCCCTTCCATTTGGCGCTGCGCGCCGACTGTGCCAGATGGTGAAAAATACCGGCGACTTTCTCGGCGATATTGCCGTCCGTTTCCTCGAACCAGCGCTTGAACAGAGCCAGGTTAGGCTCGTCGCGTGCTTGCAGATGGGCGGCGATCAGGTCGTCCTTGCTGCGGAAATGATAATAGAGAGTGCGCTTGGTGACGCCCGCCTTTTCGGCGATGGCGTCGACGCTGATCGCGCGGATGCCGTCACGATGGAAGAGCTTTCCGGCGGCCTGAAGAATGCGGTCGCGTGTCGGCTGGGAACGGTCTCTCATAGCCTAATGTATACCGGGTAGTGAATATACACAACGCAGCGCTCGCCTCATCTTGGCGGTCATGAGCGAACGAGCAATTCCATCTGCGGATGCAAGCAATCTGCCGATTTCCATTCCCTGCCGGGATGGCGTCGTTCTCGGCGGCCATCTGTGGCTGACCGGGATGAACAGACCGGAAGGCAGCGTCATTATCAATCCTGCCACGGGCGTTCTAGCGCGCTACTATCATCGTTACACGCAGTTTCTGGCCGGGCATGGGTTCGATGTGCTGACTTACGATTATCGTGGCATCGGTCAGTCACGCCCGCAACGGATGCGGGGTTCGGGCTATCGCTGGCGGGATTGGGGTGAGCAGGATTTCGACGCCGCGCTTCAGCTGATGGCTGCTTATCGGCGCGGCGGCCCGCTCATGGTGGTCGGCCATAGCGTCGGCGGTTTCCTGCCGGGATTGGCCGAAAGTGCCCCGATGATCGACAGAATGCTGACGGTCGGCGCCCAATATGCCTGGTGGGGCGATTACATGCGCGGCAGGCGAGCGGCCCTGTTCCTGAAATGGCACATCGCCATGCCTGCAATGACTGCGATCTGCGGCTATTTTCCCGGCCGCCGGCTCGGCTGGCTTGAGGATCTGCCGAAAGGCGTGGCAAACGAATGGAGTTTTCGCGGGCGCCGGTTCGAGCGCAGCCATCCGAGAGACGAGCGAGAGGCCGTGCTGCGTCGCATGGCGGCAGTCAAAGCCCCGATTTTGGCCGTTGCGGTTTCGGACGACGAACTCGGCACGATGCCGGCCATCCGCCGCACGCTGAGCTATTATACCGGCGCGCAATGCATGCCGGTGTTGCTGAAACCGGCCGATTTCGGCCGCGATGCGATCGGCCATTTCGGCCTGTTTCATGATCGCTATGCCAGCAGCTTCTGGATCGATACGCTGTCCTGGCTGCGGGAAGGCAGTAATCCCTGGCCTTCCCGCGTGCTGCCGTTGGAGAATTCCTCGCACCTTTGAAGGCTCGGGCCAGCGTGGCTAGCAATCAGCGGATCAGCGACCGACCCATTATCCGGATTCCCGAATTGTAAAATCGCAATTTGCGGCTTAATTCCTTTGTTCGGCAATCTTACATATCGCAATGAATATGTATCGGCCTGCGCCGGCTGGGGGGTAATGCATGCATCTTGGTGATTACGCTGCGCTCGGGCATTCGGAGTTGCGCGTCAGCCCGCTTGCACTTGGGACCATGTCGTTCGATGGGGATTTTGCCTGGCATTCGCGCGATAAGGCTGCGGCGATTCTCGATCGCTATCTTGATCTCGGCGGCAATTATCTCGACACCGGCAATGGCGACGTAAAAGCGGGTGGCCAGACGGTTGTCGGCAATTACTTTGCGCAGAACTCGATAAGGCGCGACCAGCTCGTCGTCGCTGCCAGGTTCAACGCCGATCGGAATGGCGAAACATCAGGCCGCAAAGCGGTGATCGATGGGTTCGAACAGGCCCTGCGGCGGCTTCGCACAGACTATCTCGATCTTTATTGGCTGAACAATTGGGACATACAGGCTCCGCTGGAGGACATACTCGCGGCGCTGCACGATCTCGTTCAATCCGGAAAACTGCGCTATTTCGGCATCTCCGATGCGCCGGCCTGGAAGGTGGCGCATGCACATCTGCTCGCACAATCCCACGGCTGGTCTCCGTTCATCGGCCTGCAGATTGAATATTCACTTGCTGCAAGGCTCTTCGAGGTCGAGCTCATTCCGATGGCACGCGGATTGGGGCTCTGCGTGGTATCGCATTCGCCGTTGAATGGTGGGCTCATCAGCGGAAAATATACGCGCGCTGACAATGCCCGGCTGAGGTCGGGTCAGGCGGCGCAATTGGCGCAGACGCCCGGCGAGGAGGATTTCGAAATCGTCGATGCCCTGATCCGCGTAGCAGGCGAGCTTGGCACCAGTACCGCTCGCGTCGCCCTTGCCTGGGTCATGGCGCGCACGGCCGTGTCGTCCACCGTTATCGGCGTGCGGAGCATGGAGCAGCTGGAGGAGGATATTGGCGCACTCGATGTCCGCCTATCGACAGAGCAGACCATGACCCTCGATGCGCTGACGATTCCGAATCACACGCTTGCCCCATCACTATTGCTGCGCGAAGCCGCCCCTGCCTGCGCCTGGATAACACCCCGGTAAGCGTCGGTTTCTCTTAACGATCGTTCCTCCAAGCTAAGTTGCCGATATCGAGACGAGGAATGGCATGAGCGGTAGGTACGCCGCAGCCGCTGAATGTGAACCGGAACGTCCTGTCCGGGCGGTTCTGGCCTCAAAAAGGCTTTCTTCTACTAGTAGTCATTGTTGCCTCTGCTCTGCACGCGCAGGCGTTGCTGCCCCAATTCGTTGTTCATGACATTCGGGGAATGCCCGCGCTGCCTCTTTTTGAAGAAGCTCGAGGAGACAGGAAATGAACAGGAACCGTGCCGAAGGCGCAGTCAAGGAAGCAGCCGGAAAGCTGACCGGGAACGCGCGTCGCTGAAGCCGTCGGCGCGAACGCTTCTTCTCGCGATTTATCGAGGCTTCTGATGCTCTTTCTGGCCAAGCTGTCATCGCTGACGACATCACCGGATAGAAGTGCGATCTGCGCGGCGATCCGGTGCCTCATTGCTTATGCCAAAGGACTGGAAGATTGCCGTATCGAGGTTGTCGCCGAGGAGGGGGCGATCGTCCTGTCCGGGGTTGCGCCATCCGATCAGGCACGGCAGCAAGCCATCGCGATTGCCGGCGATTATGCTGGAACCCGCATCATCAACAACATCGTTATCCACGCCGATCGCGGCCCTTCCATCGAGACCGGGATCAGCTCGTCGAATTCCCCTGCGCCGTCCGGGCCGCCCGCGGCGCTCAAACCGCCGAAGGAGACGTCATGAAAAAGATCATCATCACGGCTGCGGCCATTGTCCTGGCTTTCGGTTCTGCGGCTTCCGCCGCCAGCAGCCAGCAACACCATCCGAAAAGGCAATCGGCGCAAGTCGCCTCCGAGCCCCGGCAACGCCTTGGAACGCTTTCCTGCGAAGTCGCAGGCGGTGTCGGCATGATCATCGGTTCCAACAAGCAGGTCAGCTGCACCTTCAAGCAGCGAACCGGCAGGGTCGAACGCTATACGGGCGCGATCGGCAAGCTCGGGATCGACATCGGCGTGACCCGCAAGACCTATCTGAGCTGGGTCGTCATCAACACCGCGCCTACGCGTGTCGGCGATGGTGCCCTGGCAGGCACTTATGTCGGCGCATCCGCCGGTGCTTCCGTTGGCCTCGGTCTCGGAGCCAATGCGCTGGTCGGCGGCAATTCCAAGAACTTTGCGCTGCAGCCGCTGAGCGGCGAGGCCGGAACCGGCCTGAATGTCGCAGCCGGCGTTTCCCGGCTGCAGTTGCGCCCGGCCAGCTGACGCAGATCGACAGCGGCGCGGTTCCCAGCAACCACGCCGTTTCTGCCTTGCCCTGGAAGCCGGAACATCTCCCCGCCCTGGACGAAGATGGTGTCGAGATCTGTTCGGATCATATCTGAGGGGCCAAAGGCACAGTGGCTACGGCTATGGCTATGCGCGGTAGAATTCGATCATTGCGCGTTCATCGCTGCTCATGAAGTGAACCAGGTTTTCCTTGCGCGATGAAGTTCTCTTTCTGCGGGTATTTTGATACTTTTAATAGTAACCTATATCGCCTTTATTAGCATTTGCATCCTAGGATAGTTGCCCAGTAAGGCAACCAGATAGTCATTCGATGTCCGAGTTTGGAAAGCCGCCGTATATCCCGGCCCTTGACGGTTGGCGCGGACTGGCCGTCTTGCTGGTGTTGGCGGGGCATTTCGGCGGTGATCACTACCTTCCGAATCTTGGATCGCGGGTGTCGACCTGTTTTTTGTTCTTTCCGGACGCCTTATGGCCGATATCCTCTTTGTGAGGAAAATGCCTCTCCGGGTTTTCTTCTTTCGGCGATTCAGCCGTGTTTATCCCGTTCTATTGTTATTTGTTTTCATAAATGCAGCCGTTTTCTGTTCGACTCCGCTGACACCCGGCGTCGTGGGAGTGCTCTCTGCACTTTCTTTCACGTTGAATTACCTCATAATCGACAGCGGTAGCTTCATCCCGGTATTTGACCACATCTGGTCATTGTGTGTGGAGGAGCACGGCTATGTCTTGCTTGGCCTGCTGGCCTGCTTGTTTCGTGGTGCCAATCACCGGTTCATTGGACTTTTGATATTAGGCCTCGGCTTTGCCGCCATCGCCGACGGCATCTTACAATATGATGGTTACGGACAGAATCCATTCACAGTCTTTTGGCCGAGCCATGTGGCGGTCGCGCCGATATTGATTTCCGCCGCATTATTCCTGCTGCTTGGGCAGTATCGCTATCGGCCGGCCATGGAGTGGTTGGTGCCCTTGGCATTTTTCTGCGGCCTGGCGGCGCGCCTTTTCGCCGATGCCGCCTGGTTGTTCTTCGGTGCAAAAATCATGCTGTTGGCGCTCGCCGTCTGCATGATCGAGAGAGCTGCGCGCTTCTCCGCAATATTGTTTGAAGGGGTTATCTTCCGGCAAGTCGGCCGGATGTCATTTTCAATCTACTTATGGCAGCAGCCATTCTACATCCTCGCCCGGCAAGGTCTGCTATCCCAAGTTCTCGCGCTGGTTCTGGCAATGTGTTTCGGGTTGCTGAGCTATTACCTGATCGAGCACCCAAGCCGCACGCGATTGAATGCGTGGTTTGAAAAAAGCAAACAGCAAGGCGCTGCTTTGAAAATCGGCTGAAACGGGCGCGACCAATTTTGGTCGCGCCCGATGCTTTTAACTTCAAGCGATGTCGAAGCGGTCGGCGTTCATCACCTTTGTCCAGGCGGCAACGAAGTCCTGCACGAACTTCTTCTCGGCATCGGCCTGGCCGTAGACCTCGGCGAGCGCGCGCAGCTGCGAGTTGGAGCCGAAAACGAGATCGACGCGCGTCGCGGTCCACTTCACGTCGCCGGTTGCGCGATCGCGGCCTTCGAAGACGTCCTTGGCATCGGAAACCGCCTTCCATTCCGTGCCCATGTCGAGCAGGTTCACGAAAAAGTCGTTGGTCAGCGTTTCCGGACGCTTGGTGAAGACGCCGTGCTGGCTCTGGCCGACATTGGCGTTCAGCACACGCAGGCCACCGACGAGAACCGTCATTTCCGGAGCCGTCAGCGTCAGCAGCTGTGCCTTGTCGATCAGCAGCTCTTCCGAGGAGACGGTGTAGGCCCGCCGCTGGTAGTTGCGGAAGCCATCAACGATCGGTTCGAGAACGGCAAAGGCGTCGACATCGGTCTGTTCCTGCGATGCATCGGTACGACCCGGAGCGAAGGGAACAGCCACATCGTGGCCGGCCTTCTTCGCAGCCTGCTCGATGGCAACCGAACCGCCGAGAACGATAAGATCGGCGAGAGATACCTTCTTGCTGCCGGCCTGGGCATCGTTGAACTTCTTCTGGATGCCTTCGAGCGTCTGCAGCACGGAAGCGAGTTGGGCCGGCTGGTTGGCTTCCCAGTCCTTCTGCGGAGCGAGACGAATGCGGGCGCCGTTGGCACCGCCGCGCTTGTCGGAGCCGCGGAAGGTGGAAGCGGAAGCCCAGGCAGTCGAAACCAGCTGTGGGATGGTCAAGCCCGACGCAGCAATCTCGCCCTTGAGGGTGGCGACATCGTTGGCGTCGATCGCTGCATAATCGGCCGAGGGAACCGGATCCTGCCAGATCAGCTCTTCGCTCGGCACTTCCGGGCCGAGATAACGGGCGCGCGGCCCCATGTCACGATGGGTCAGCTTGAACCATGCGCGGGCGAAGGCATCGGCGAACTCATCCGGATTTTCGAAGAAACGGCGAGAAATCTTCTCATAGGCTGGATCGAAACGCAGGGCGAGGTCGGTCGTCAGCATGGACGGCGCGTGACGCTTGGACTTGTCGTGTGCATCCGGGATCGAGCCGGCACCGGCGCCGTGCTTCGGCACCCATTGATGCGCGCCGGCCGGGCTCTTCGTCAGTTCCCATTCATAGCCGAACAAGTTCCAGAAGAAGTTGTTGCTCCACTTCGTCGGCGTTGAGGTCCAGGTGACTTCGAGACCGCTGCCGATCGTGTCGCCGCCCTTGCCTGTGCCGAAGCTGTTCTTCCAGCCGAGGCCCTGTTCCTCGATACCGGCCGCTTCCGGCTCAGGACCGACATGGGCTGCATCGCCTGCGCCATGGGTCTTGCCGAAGGTGTGGCCGCCGGCGATGAGGGCGACGGTTTCTTCGTCGTTCATGGCCATACGGGCGAAGGTTTCGCGGATGTCGCGTGCGGCTGCAAGCGGGTCGGGATTGCCGTTCGGTCCCTCAGGATTGACGTAGATCAGACCCATCTGCACCGCTGCGAGCGGGTTTTCCAGATCGCGATCGCCGCTGTAGCGCTTGTCGCCGAGCCAGGTGTCTTCCGCACCCCAGTAGATGTCTTCTTCCGGTTCCCAGACGTCTTCACGCCCGCCGCCGAAGCCGAAGGTCTTGAAGCCCATGGATTCCAGCGCGACATTGCCGGTGAGGATCATGAGATCGGCCCAGGAGATGCTGTTGCCGTATTTCTGCTTGATCGGCCAGAGCAGGCGGCGAGCCTTGTCGAGGTTGACGTTATCCGGCCAGCTGTTGAGCGGCGCAAAACGCTGCGTGCCGGAGGAGGCGCCGCCGCGGCCATCGCCGGTGCGGTAGGTGCCGGCGCTGTGCCAGGCCATACGGATGAAGAGCGGGCCGTAATGACCGAAGTCGGCCGGCCACCAATCCTGCGAATCCGTCATCAAGGCGGTGAGGTCCTTCTTCAGGGCCTCCAGATCGAGCTTCTTGAACTCTTCGGCATAGTTGAATGCCGTGCCCATCGGGCTGGACAGCGCGGAGTTCTGGTGAAGAATCTTGAGGTTCAGCTGGTTCGGCCACCAGTCACGGTTCGAACGGGCCGAAACGCTTGTGTTTCCATGCGGAAACGGACACTTGCCGGCAGTTTCGACTTTGGTATCCATAATTGTCTCCCTTACGATAATTTGGGCTGTGACGACCGGAGGATGGATTTTGCGACCCTCTCGGTAAGTCGTTTGGTTTTATGACAAGCGTGACGACGGTATGTCCGACGCGTGAAAATCTCTCGTTGTACTGACCTCGCATAGAGCGGATTCGCGGAAAACCGACAAGGCCAATGCCCCCGCTTTCCCGATAGTCCGCGCATCGATGAATTGAACGCAGTCAATGCTCCCAATGTGAGCTTCGTGTGACAGGCGGCCGCATCTCATCTTTGCCGCGGGACTATAACCAAGGCTATCCATTAATTTAAGTTGGATTTCCTGATTGGCGCGATAAGATGAACTTATGACAAATTTGACCCTCAAGCAGCTCCGCTATTTCGAAGCTCTGGCCAGGCACGGCCATTTCGGACGCGCCGCCGACGTATGCGCCATCTCGCAGCCCGCCCTATCGATGCAGATCAAGGAATTGGAGGAGCAGCTCGGCACGAATCTTTTCGAGAGAGGTGCGCGCCAGGTACGGCTGACCAATTTTGGAGAGGCTTTCGCAAGCCGCGTCCGCAATATCCTGCGATCGGTCGACGAGCTGGGAGACCTTGCGCGCGCATCGCACAACCAGCCTGTCGGCCGGTTGCGAATCGGCATCATTCCGACGGTCGCGCCCTACCTGTTGCCGAGCATCATCGGCAATCTCACCCGTATCTATGACGGGCTCGATATCCATGTGCGCGAGACCTTGACGTCGAAACTGGTGGAGGAACTGGAGGAAGGTCGACTCGACACCGCCATTGTCGCCTTGCCGGTATCCGAGCCGTCGCTGACGGAAATCCCCCTATTTGCCGAAAATTTCGTGCTCGTGCGGCCGAGCGAGGATGAGGGCAAGCCGGTGCCCAACCGGGAGGCGCTTCGCGAAATGCGGCTATTATTGCTGGAGGAGGGGCATTGCTTCCGTGATCAGGCGCTGTCGTTCTGCAATATACAGTCGGCCGTTCCTCGGGAGCTGATGGATGGCAGCTCGCTATCGACGCTGGTGCAGATGGTCAGCGCCGGCATCGGCATCACCCTGATACCGGAGATGGCCGTGGCGGTGGAAACGCGTTCGGCTTCCGTTTCGACCGTGCGCTTCCAGAGCCCGCAGCCGTCGCGAACGATCGGGATGATCTGGCGCAAGACGAGCCCCTTGGCGAGGCAGCTCATGCAGATTTCCGAGGTGGTCCGGGAAGCTGCCGACGCAATGCGCGAGCAGCACGATTCGATTTGGCGCGCGCAGGATCTGGAGTTCGATGGCCGATTGCAACCGTCGGCTGCTCGCCACCCCAGCCTTGATACCGCCGATGACCGGGCTTCGCACCAGTAGGTTCAGCATCTCGCATTAACGCTGCAGGAAACTTTTCCACAGAAGGCGTTATTTCAAACGATTGAAAATATTTTAATCGTTTAAATAGTTTAATACCTTGATTTACAAAGAAACTCCTCCATGTCATGCCAGTAACGCATGACAATGGAGGTCGTGATGCAAGAGCTTGAAAGCGTAAGAAATGAAATTCCTACGTATGTGATTGATCGCCTCGAAAACGAATGGCGGGTAATGCAGACTCAGAATGTGCAGCTGGAAACCGGGCTGCAGACTGAAACGCCTGCAAATACAGGGCCTACAACGGGCGATAGTCTCGGATCCATCGATAAGTAGTATTTATGAAGGCAGGAATCGTGCCGCTCTCGCAGGTCCCGCGGCGCTATTGAAGGCATCGCATTCCGCCTTTTTCCATGACATCCAGAAAACGGATCAGCCCCGGCTTATCGCCAGGGCTGTCGTTTATTGCGGCGCCATTGGCGCCGGATACGATCGAGATAAGAATCGGTTCAGGCGTCGAGATAACGTTCCGCCAGCCGTGCCCACATGGCAGCCCCCACGGTGAGGTTCTCATCGGCGAAATCATATTTGGCGCTGTGGAGGATGGCTGAATTCAAGCCATTGCCAAGGCGCAGGAAACTGCCGGGCTTATGCTCGAGATAATGCGAGAAATCCTCGCTGCCGGGGATCAGACCGCAGGTGGTGACTTTATCAGCGCCGACGAGCTCCTCGGCAACCATTCGTGCGAATTCTGTTTCCTTCTCCGAGTTGACGACCACCGGGTGACCGTGGACGTAGTCGATCTTGGCGCTAGCGCCATAGCCGTCTGCGATGGAGGCCGTCAGTTTGCGGATGCGGGCCTCGAGCAGCTCGCGCACTTTCGGATCGAAGGAGCGGACCGTGAGTAGCATCTTCGCGCTCTCCGGAATGACGTTCGATGCCTCGCCGGCGTGGATGGCGCCGACGGTCACAACCGCCGTCTGCGTCGGGTCGACGCTGCGGGCAACGATCGTCTGCAGACTGACGACGAGGTTGCAGGCGACGACGACGGGATCGATGGTCAGATGCGGGCGCGAAGCATGGCCGCCCTTGCCTGTGATGGTAATCTCGACCGTATCGGCCGCCGCCATCAGCGGGCCGGAGCGCAACAGCCAGGTGCCTTCCGCAGCACCCGGATGATTGTGCAGCCCGAAAATGACGTCGAAGGGAAAGCGTTCGAACAGCCCATCCTTGATCATCGCCGGAGCGCCGCTGACCGCTCCCGCCTCTTCGGCCGGCTGGAAGATCAGGTTCACCGTACCATTGAAGCGGCGGGTACGAGCGAGATATTCGGCAGCTCCGAGCAATATGGTGGTGTGGCCGTCGTGGCCGCAGGCATGCATCTTGCCTGACACCTTGCTGGCATAGGGCTTGCCCGTCTGTTCCGTGATCGGTAGCGCGTCCATGTCGGCGCGGATCGCGATGCTCTTCTTGCCGGCTCCAACAGTCATGCGCGCAACGACGCCATGGCCGCCGACATTGCGGGTGACCTCGTAGCCCCAGGCCTCCAGCTTCTCGGCGACGAAACGCGCGGTTTCCGCCTCTTCGAAGGAGAGTTCGGGATTGGCGTGGAGATGCCGCCGGATGCCGGTCAGTTCGGCCTTCATCGGTTCGAAATCGGAAAGGCGGGCGAAATCGTTGTCGAGGGTCATGGCTTTCCCATTGGTTCGCTTGTGCCGCTTTTCGCCATAAAGCGTGCGGGCTTCACTGATGATATGTGTCGCGCTAGATGAAGCGCGACAGAAAGCTTCTGGTGCGCGGATGCTGCGGATTGCCGATCACATCCTCCGGCCTACCCTGTTCGACGATCTTGCCACCGTCCATGAAGACGACACGGTCGGCAGCCTCGCGCGCAAAGCCGATCTCGTGGGTGACGACGATCATTGTCAGGCCTTGGCTAGCAAGATCGCGCATGGTCGACAGGACCTCGCCGACGAGCTCCGGATCGAGCGCCGAGGTCGGCTCGTCGAAGAGCATCAGCTTCGGCTTGATCGCCAGCGCTCTCGCAATCGCCACGCGCTGCTGCTGGCCGCCGGAGAGTTGCCGAGGGTAGTTGTGAGCCTTGGCCGACAAGCCAACGCGGTCAAGCAGCGCCAGCGCATTTTCCGTCGCCTGCTTTCGGCTCTCGCCATGGATGCCGGTCGGCGCTTCGATCACATTCTGCAGCGCCGTCATGTGCGGGTAAAGATTGAACTGCTGGAACACCATGCCGATCTTGCGCCGCTGCAGCGCGATCGCATGGTTGGACAGTTTGAGCAGCCTGCCCTTGTTCAACCGATATCCGATCTGTTCGCCGTCGACTTCGATCGAACCGCGATTGATCGCTTCCAGATGGTTGATGCAACGCAGAAAGGTCGACTTGCCGGAGCCGGAAGGGCCGAGGATGACGACCACTTCGCCCGGCATCACATCGAGGTCGATGCCTTTCAGGACTTCGAGATTTTCGAAGGACTTGTGGACGTTGCGCGCCTGCACCAGCGGCGGCAGGTCGGCAACGGTACTGATTGGGGCGTTCATTGGCCCGCCTCCTGTGCCGGCACGAGCGCTGGCGCGCTCTCCGTTGCCGCCTTCGTCCCGCCGGTGCGGCGGTCGGCGCGGCTGTAATAGCGCTCGATGTAGCTCTGGCCGATATTCAGCACCGAGGTGATCAGCAGATACCAGATGACGGCGACGAGCAGCATCGGGATGACTTCGAAGGTGCGGTTGTAGATCGATTGCACGGAATAGAGCAGGTCGGCCATGGCGATAACACTGACGAGCGAGGTCGCCTTGATCATGCTGATGAGCTGATTGCCCGTCGGCGGCACGATGGAGCGCATGGCCTGCGGGATGATGATGCGGCGCAGAGCCCGGCTTCTCGTCATGCCGAAGGCTTCGGCGGTCTCGAACTGGCCTCTGTCGACCGAAAGCAGGCCACCGCGGATGATTTCGGCCATATAGGCGGCTTCGTTCAGCGCCAGTCCGGCGATCGCCGCCGTCATCGGGCTGATGACCGAATTCGTGTCCCAGCTCACGAAGGTCGGGCCGAAGGGAATGCCGATCGATAGCGTCGGGAAGAGCGTCGAAAGATTATACCAGAAGATCAGCTGCACGAGCAGTGGCGTGCCGCGGAAGAACCAGATGAACAGCGAGGCGAGCGTGCTTGCCAGCCTATCCTTCGACATGCGGGCGATCGCCAAAAGCAGGCCAAAGACGATGCCGAGCGCCATGGCGACGACGGTCAGGCCGAGCGAGACATAAAGGCCGCTGATGACGACGGGGTCGAAGAAATACTGGGCGACGACATGCCAGCCGAAGTTTTCATTGTGGGCGACCGACCATGCCCAATAGGCTGCGATCGCAAGCGTGACGACCCAAGCCGCCACACGACCCTTCGGGAACGGCGTGTGGGCATTCGCCACATCCCGTTCCGCAGCATCGCCTGATGGCGATGCGATGTCTCTGGCATTCGTGCTCATTTCGGCAACGTCCCGCCAAGATTGATACCGGGTTCCTTGATCATGTTATTCTCAAGGCCCCACTTCTTCATGATGGCGGCATAGGTGCCATGGTCCATAAGAAGTTTGATGGCGTCCTTCAGAATTGGGCCGAGCGGAGAACCCTTCGGCACGACGGCGCCCTGATAGAGATCCTCGAAGCCGTTCTTCTGGCCGACGCCCGTGAGCTCCAGCTGGCCGTTCGCCTGGGACACGAAATAGGTGAGCGGGGCCTGTGAGGAGAAGAAGGCGTCGGAGCGCTTGGAGCGGACGGCGAGGATCGAGCTCGGCTGATCGGTGAAGGACTGGACCTCGATCGCGCCCTTACCATCTGTCTTGCACTTTTCGGCCTGAACCTGGATCACCTTTTCGGCCGATCCACCCGCCATGACGGCGATGCGCTGGCCGCAGGCGCTGTCGAGCGAGGTGATGCCCTTCGGATTGCCTTTCTGGACTGCGAAGACGACGAATTCCTGGACCCAATCGACGAAGTCGTTGGCTTCCTCGCGGCTCTTGAAATCGCCAACGGGGCCGAAGGCGAATTGATAGCGGCCGGAGTTGATGCCCGCGAGAATGGCAGGCAGGCCGCTGACGCTTTCATGCTCGATCTTCACGCCGAGCACCTCGCCTATCGCATCGGTCAGATCGGCGCTGGCGCCGGTCAGCTTGGTGCCGGTGACGATTTCATAGGGAGGGAAGGAACCGTTGTTGACGGAAATCATCTTACCCGATGTGCGTATGGCCTCTGGCAACTTTGCCTGCAGGTCCTTGTTGACCGAAAGTTTCGGCAGGCTCGCATCCTCGGCGAAGGCAGCACTCGACATCATCAGGCTTGCCACGGCAATGCAGGTCATTTTCTTCAGCGACATGGTCATTCCCCTTTTTGCTTTGCGTCTCTGATTTTTCAGTCGATGGTCAGGCAGCGCTCGTCCGGCTGCCATCAACATCGAACGGGAAAAGTTCCTCCGGCGTCATCAGCCGTGGCAGGATACCCTGCACATGCAGCTCCCCGGCGAAATCGGCGATCATCCTGCGGTTGGCGGCAAAGCCGCTCGCGTCCCAGCCTTCGGGCAGCTCGGTTGCCGATTTCAGCAGCTCATCCAGCATGAAGGGCGTGGTGTCGGCATATTTGCGCCGCTTGCTGAGCCACATGCGCTGCGATTCATCGATGAGCGCGCTCAACTCGGCGATGACCCACGGATGCTCGGCGACGAACTCGGCCTTCAAGCCGATCAGGTGCATGCCCGGTACATAGCCCACATCGGCGAAATAGCGATGTTCCGCGGCGCGGAAATCCGGCAGCAGCTGGCGGAAGCTGGAATTACCGGCGAAATAGCCATCCGGCATGAAGGGCGTGAAGATCGCATCGAGCTCGCCCTCTTTCAGGAGGTCCACCATCGGCCTCTCGCCGGGTGCTGCCTCGATGCGGCCGGGGCGGCCGAAGCCGTCGAGGCGATCGGTGATCGGATGCGCTTCGGTGAGGCGGCCGGCATACCACATGGCATCTTCGACGCCGACGCCTTCTCGGCGCAGCGCTGCCCGTGTCCAGGTATTGCCGGAGTCGCGCCAACCGGTGACGCCGATGCGCTTGCCGGCGAGCTCAGCAAAGCTCGTGATCGGGCTGTCCTTGGTGGTGATGACGCAGCGGTGACGGAAGCCGCGCATGATGAAGTTCGGTATGCCGACCACGCTCTCATCGCCATCAATGCGCATCTGCGTGTAACGGCT
This sequence comes from Rhizobium aureum, assembly GCF_030182495.1. Classification (NCBI taxonomy): domain Bacteria; kingdom Pseudomonadati; phylum Pseudomonadota; class Alphaproteobacteria; order Hyphomicrobiales; family Rhizobiaceae; genus Rhizobium; species Rhizobium aureum. Next base: position 281,533 of record NZ_JAQJCI010000002.1, read on the forward strand.
GAAGGAAGTTTCGGCGGCATCATAGGTGTCGCTCTTGCCGACATGCGAGATCAGCGTCCCGACCCGGTCCACCCTAATATCGAGCTTGGGGGAGGAGACGTCACCCAGCACCAGAGGGGTCATATAGTCCCAGTCACGAACGGCAAGGCGGAGAGTAAGGGGCATGAAATTCACTCGCGGGAAAACTTGTTTTCTCAACGATTAAATGTTCAATATATGTCGATCAAATGTTATTACGTTATTGAACATTAAAAATGGTGCGAAAAATGAGCGAAGATCGGGACGCGAAATGGTTTGCCGAAAAATTGAGCGATCGGACCATTCGCGGTATCGCGCTTGAGACGAGCGCGCTCATTCGCGCCGGCGCGCTGCCTGTTGGCACCAAATTGCCCCCCATTCGCGATCTCGCTTTTGCCCTTGGGATCAGCCCCGCGACCTTGTCCGAAGCCTGGAGCGAGCTCAGGCGCCAGAAGATCATCAGCGGACGCGGCAGGAACGGCACATGGGTGAGCGGCGATCGCTTCGTCGCCAAGCCGGCGCGGCTTGCAAGCGTCGGCGATTATGGTTCCGACGCCCTGAACCTCACGGCTGCCGTTCCCGATGTGCAGCTGCTGCCGAAGCTGGAGGCGGCGATGGCCTATGGGGCGTCGGCGGAAAATCTCAACAGCTACGAGCGCAGCCGCATCTTGCCGGAGCTTGAGCGCGAAGTCAGGAAGACGTGGCCCTACGAGCCGGAGGCGTTTCTGGCAACTAATGGCGGCTATAATGCCGTCTATACCGTGATCAACGCCCTGGTTATGCCCGGTGCTGCCGTTGCGATCGAAGACCCCACAGGCATGCGGCTTCTGGATATTCTTGAGGATCGCGGTGCGCGCATCATTCCGGTGAAATGCGACGAGGAGGGGCCGCTGCCGTCGTCGCTGGAAGAGGCGCTGCGGTATCGCCCGGTCGCTTTCATCTTCCAGCCGCGCATCCATTCTGTCACCGGCCAGAGCGTGAGCGCGGCTCGGATGGAAAGTCTCGCCGACATCCTTCGCGACAAGGATACATTGATCGTGGAAGACGATGGCGTTGCCGATATCTCGACCGCGCCGCGCCATTCGCTGGGCCGTCTCTTTCCCGATCGCGTCATCCATATCCTGTCGTTTTCGAAGACGCACGGGCCGGATCTCCGTCTCGCCGTATTGTCGAGCTCGCGGGCGATCGTCGAGCAGGTCCAGTCCTATCGCAGCTTCAGCGCCGGTTGGACGAGCCGAATTCTGCAGGCGGCCGGTGCCTGGCTGCTGCGCGATCCGGAAACGGCTGCATGTCTCGATCATGCCCGGCAGACCTATCGGCAGCGCCGGGCCGGCCTCATCGATGCGCTTGGCGAGCGTGGCGTCGATGCGCACCATGGCGAAGGACTATGCGCCTGGATACCGGTCTCGTCGGAGCCTTTTGCAATGGTAACGCTTGCCGCCAGGGGCATTGCGGTGCATCCGGGTGCCAAATTCTCCATTCTGCCCAGCAGTCATTTGCGCGTGGCGACGGCCAATCTTTCGGATCGCCTGGAAGAAGTGGCGGATGCGATCGCGCTCGCCGCCGTCCATACATGACGACAAATCTATCGGCTCGGCGTCGCGCCAATGCTTTTGGGTGCGCCCTTCCAGGCAGACGCATACTTTACCAGCTTCGCCGAAAGCAACGCAATCACGGAAATCGCGACGAGATAGATCGCTATGTAGACCGGCTGCGGCAGAGGGACGTCGCTCATCAGATGTCCGTAGATCTCGGTAAAACCGCGATGGCACATGTAGATCGGGTAGGAGAGGTAGCCGAGAAAAATGCCGGGCCGCTGCAGGCTGGCCGGCAATTCGAGCATCGTGCCGGCAAGGACGATGAGCGGCGAGATCAGGATGCAGAAAACAAGCGCATATTTCAGTGAATAGGTCGGAAGAAACAGCAAGGCCGAGATCGCCGCGATCGGCAGCAGGGCGGCATAGCTGGTCATGGTCCAGCCAAGCGCTGCGCTGCTTCGCAGTCGATAGATGATCATTCCGAGCGTGAAGGAGAAGAAGACACGGGCAAGACCGCCGTCCACCGAGCGCCATTCCCAGCCGAGATCGAGCGATTTGTGGAAGAGGACCGAACCGATCAGCAGCGCCAGAGATGCGGCGGCTATGAGGATCAGGCTTCGTGTTTTCAGCCGGAACAGCGCGAGCGCGAATACCAGATTGGCCAGCAATTCCCAAAATAGCGACCAGGCCGGACCATTCAGCGGATAGAGTGCCCAGATGTCACCAGCCGATCGGGTCAGAAAGCTCGGCGAAGGCAGCATGAAAAGCGTCGTGAGGATGCTTGCGCTCAGATCGGCACGCCCGACGCCTGCCGCCTGCCAATGCAGCAGCAATTGCAAAAGGCCGTAAACGCTGCCGATGAGGAAGAGCGGATAGAGGCGTGCGTAGCGCGCCTTCATGAAGGCAAGAACGGTCATGCCAGCGGCGAGCTTTTCACCGTAGGCTCTGGCGATCACGAAGCCGCTGAGCACAAAGAAGAAATCGACCGCAATATAGGCCGAAGGCGCATAGGGCCTATCGAGGTGGTAGACGACGACGGCAAAGGCCGCCAGGCCGCGCATCGCATCCAGGGCGGCGTATCTGTGTTTCGTTGCGTCAGCCGGCATTGATCGAAACCTCGTTGAGCGGAAGGATTGCGCCTCGGCTACCCGACGGCGCGCGCGCCGAAGAACTCGGTTCTCAAGTTTCGATCGAGCGGGCGCACCCGCGAAAGATTGCCCAGGAATTGGCGGGGATTTGTGAGGACGGACCGATTGAGGAAATGGGTTCTGATCAGGCCGGAGGATTTACTGTGGGCGCCGGCATGGCCGACCCGATAGATCGCGCCGCGGAAGGGAAGGGATCCGAGCGGAGAGCCGGCATCGGCCAGCAGCTTGCCGATGCGCACATGGCTGCCGAGCATGGATTTGATGTAATCGACCTCGGCGTCGGCGAAGCTTGCCGGCAATCGGTAGAGGTCGGAGCGGATGATCAGCGATGTGCCGCAGTAATTGGCGAAGTCGTTATGGTGCAGCAGCAGCCGGCCGCCCTCGTTCCAGAGATAGCCGCGGTCGATCTTCCAGCCGTTGGCGTCGGTATTTTTAGCCGCGAAATCGACGATGTTGGCGCTGACGAAATCGTCGTCGTCGACGATCATGAAGAAGCGGGTGTCGCGCGCAGAAAGCATGCCGCTCAGAACGCGGCGGCCCTTGTCCAGCCGGAATGCGTCGTAGACCTTCTCCCGGTCGGCGCCGTTGATGTCGTGCAGCTGGTTCGGGGGAAATGTGACCCGCTCCGCCGAGAAATTCGGCGGCAGATCGGGCAGATCGGCGCCTTCATTGGCAACCACGACGCCGCGCCAGTTGCCATTGGATTGTCCGGAGATCGAGGCGATCGTTTGCGACAGCCGCCGTTTCAGCGCGGGCCAATCGTTGGAATTGGCCTGGTGGCGAACGGGAATGATGAACGTAACCAGTGTCATGATGCGCCTTTCCGACATTTGCCATTGCTATTGCGGTGACCGAAAGGATCCATCCGGGATTTGCCGCGCTTCGATGTGCCGTTCGCCATGGCCTGCTACTGTACCTTTGCGCGGCGACCTTGCAGTGTCGTCCGCGCGAGGAAGAGAATCCTCTCCTTGCACAGGAGGAGGATAAGGCCCGAATAGGCAAGGCCGCCGACCAGGACTTCACAGATCAGACGGGCTGCAAGCGACCAGTCGTACAAGGCCGACGAGGTTGCCAGCACTGCGACGAGCATGCCGAGATAGGCGGCTATCGGCCGCAGGAACTGGCCGAAATATTCGGCGATGCTGAGGCCGATCAATCGCGAGACCATCCATAGCGTCACCGGCCACAGCAGCAGCACGCCCACCATAAGCCCGAAGACGACGGTCGCCACGCCGTATTTGTGAAGAAGAAGAACGGTCAAGATCGAGACGACGTTACGCACCAGCTGATAATAGAACCACCAGTCGGACCTGCCCTGGCTCGTGATCAGGGAGGCCTGGATGACGCCTATCCCGGCCATCAGCCCGATCACGCAGAAGAAGCGGACCGGCCAGATGGCGGCTGCCCAATGCGGTCCGAAGATCAGGGGAATGGCATCGTCGGCAACGGCTGCAAGCCCCATGAAGGCTGGGAAGGATACCAGCGAGCAGCCGAAGGTCGCCATGAGGAAGGCTTCGCGCACCTTGTCCTTGTCATGCTGCAGGGAGGAGAGCAGCACGTGACTGACCGAATTCAGCCCGCCCGACAGGACATTGTTGAGCATCTCGTAGAGCCGCCGGGCGAAATTGTAGATACCAAGGGCGGCCGGGCTCACCAGGGTGCCGATGATCAGCTGGTCGAGATTCATGGTCTGCAGGAAGCGGTTGCCTGAGGCATAGATGCCGTAATGCAGCAATTCGCGCAGGCTCGAAAGCTTGATCCTGAAACCCGGCAGCCATCTTGCGCCCCAGAATGCTGCGACGCAGGCGGCCGCCGGAGCCGCGATCTGGGCGATTGCAAGCGCCCAGAGGCCGAAGCCTGCAAAGATCAGCGCCAGACAGATGGACGCCGAGACGATCGTGGCGATCGCGGTCCGCGCCGCCGCCAGATGGAAGGACATGGTCCGGCCGATCAGGGCATTGGGGACGATGATCATCATGTCGAAGAAGATTTTCAGCCCGATGATCAGCAGCAGGCTGACGATCTCGTCATGTCCGACCCAATGGGCAAGATGGGGTGAAAGCAGGAACAGCGCGGCATAGAGGATAGCCGCGGAAAGGAAGGACAGCCAGAAAACCGTATCAAGATGACTGCGCCGAATGGATTTTTGCTGGATCAATGCTTCGCCGAAGGCCGTCGGCCCGAAGCCGGCGGTGAAGCTCACGATGGCGAAGGCGAGCGCGACCAGGCCGAAATCCTGCGGCAGAAGAAAGCGCGACGTAACAATGAAGACAAGGCTGTTGAGCGCCGTCGGGATCATCGTATCCAGAGCCGACCAGAAGGCACCCCTCAAAGCGGCCCGCGAGCGGTTTTCGCTCAGATGTTCAAAGACGATTTCATCCGCTTCGGAAATCAGCAAACGCATACCTCGTCGTCCAGATCTCGGAGCCGGGGTTCCGACGTCCGCAAATTGCGCCGTGCCGCTATCGCCCGATCGGCAGGACGGCTTACGGATGCATGATCTAGGCCAGCCCCTCGATTTGTCTAGGGATAATTGTTGCATTGCAACATTGCGTTGCCGAAATTGATCGCACCATCAAGGCAAACGCGAAATCCGCCTCCTCGGGACGGCCGAAAAAGCACTATTGCTACTGTGCGGCGGAGCGGACGTGGGGCTCGTCCCATTCGATCTCCGGTGCTGCATCGCGCTCTTCTCGAGTTTCGTCCATCACGTAGAGATAACCTTCGAGCATATCGCAGGCACGTTCGCTGGCGCCGATCTTCGCTTCCGTTTCACTGATGGCGGTCGCGATCGCCCTGATGCGGGCGCGCAGCATATGGCCGACCACATCCTTGCCCGGACGCTTGCCAAGCCGGTCGAGATGGAGGCCGATGCGGCTGGAATGCCGCTCGAGCTCGCTTTTGCTGAAATTCGCCTTGCGAATTTCTTCGAGAAGACTGGCACGCATCTTGGCAACCGGGTCGAAGGTTCCAGGTTCGCGCTCGTCGAGCACTATCTCGGTAATGAGTTTTTCGATGGCGACCAGCGCCTGCAGGTCGACCGCATCGGTCAATTCCACATCATAGCCGGTATCGTCGAACACTTTGCGGCGCACGGGATCGAGAAGCAGCTCGTAGGCCTTCTGCAGCTTGGCAAAAGCCTCCGTGTCGCCGCCGGAATCCGGATGGGCCGCCTTCGCGCGCTTGCGATAAGCCGCCTTGATCTGCTCTTCGTTCGCATCGCGTGCAACGTCGAGAATATCGTATGGATCAGTCACTCCAACTCCTGCCGCCGCTTATTCCAGTTTCGAGGCCCTAGCCGCTGATCTTGCCGGCGGGGTTTAAACTTGCCGCTAGGCTGTTTCAACCGGCCCCGGCGCTATTTGTACCATCAGAAAGGCAGAGTTTGGACAAAAAGAGTCCCGTGTCAAAACCGAATTGCCTCTTCTGTGGAAATTCAGCGTCTAGGATCGTTCGGTCGAGGAAGACGATCGAGCGTGCCTGCTTGAGCGGATAGAGTTGGCAACGATAGGGCTTGTGGAACGTCAGGGTCTTGCGGTGACCTAACGGCAATCGGCCCGCTCCCTTGAAGGAAGCGGGCCAATCAAAGAATGCTTCAGCTTTCAAGCGGCCGAGAACGGCACGGCGACGAAGGTCTTGTTGCCGTCGCGCTCGATCAGGAGCAGCACGGATTTGCGGCCATCCTTGCCGGCCTTGGCGACGGCCGTCTGCACCTCATGGGCGTTGTGGACTGGCTGATCGTTGACCGAGACGATGATATCGCCGGTCTGAATGCCGGCCGCGGCAGCCGACTTGTCCGGATTGACGCTGGCAACGACAGCGCCCTCGACGCCATGCGGCAGGTTCAGCTGCTCACGCACATCAGGTGTGAGGTTAGCAAGACCGACACCGATGCTCGGCTGGTTGGAGGGCTGCACCTTGCCGTCACTATTGTCGTTGGCGGCCTGCTTGCTGTCGTCATTGCCGCCGATGGTGACATTGACGTCCAAGCTCTTGCCGTCGCGCCACAGCGTGACCGAGCGCTTGTCGCCGGGAGAGAGGTCGGCGACCAGTCGCGACAGGTCCTTCGGTGTCTTGACGGCCTCGTTGCCGACGGCGGTGACGATATCGCCGCTCTTGATGCCGGCGCGTGCGGCTGGTGTATCGTCATTGACGCTGGCGACGAGCGCACCCTGCGCCTGAGAAAGGCCCATGGCATTGGCGACATCGGAGGTCACGGGCTGGATCGCGACGCCGAGATAGCCGTGATCGATCGAGCCGTTCTTTTCCAGTTTGGCGACGATCGCCTTGGCTTCATCGGAGGGGATGGCAAAGCCGACGCCGACACTGCCGCCGTTCGGCGAATAGATGGCGGTGTTGATGCCGACGACATTGCCTTCGCGGTCGACCAGCGGCCCGCCGGAATTGCCGTGGTTGATCGGCGCGTCGATCTGGATGAAGTCGTCATAGGGGCCGCTGTGCAGGTCGCGGCCGCGAGCTGACACGATGCCGGCGGTGACGGTGGTGCCGATACCGAAGGGATTGCCGATCGCCAGAATCTGATCGCCGAGCTTCAGCTTGTCGGAGTCACCCCAGGCAATGGTTGCGAGCGGCTTCGGAGCCTGGATCTTCAGGACGGCAAGATCGGACTTGGCGTCGGCGCCGAGCAGCTTGGCGGGCAGTTCGGTGCCGTCGTCGAGCGTGACCTTGATGTCGACGGCGTTCTGGATGACGTGGTTGTTGGTGACGATGACACCATCGGGGCTGATGATGAAGCCCGAACCGAGTGCCATTGCGCGCTGGCTTTGCTGCTGATGCGGCATCTGCTTCGGGAAGGGGATGCCCTGGTTTTCGAAGAACTGGCGGAACTGTTCGTCCATCGGCGAATTGCCGCCGTCGGCGCTCGTATCGGTCGCCTTCATCGTTGTGGTGATGGTGACGACGGCCGGCTTGTCGGCGTCGACGATCGGAGCGAAGGAGCCGCCGGGCGCGATGATGCCGGCCGGTTCGGCGGCCGAGGCGACGGTTGCGGATGTGCTGAAGGCAAAAGGCAATGCGCCGGCGCCGGCGATGATGGCGGCACCGACGATGGCGGCTGTACGATGTTTGCGGAGAAGAGAAGGCATGGCAAAAGTCCCTTGCGAGATCGTTGGCGGTTTGGCGGCCCGTCATATCGGGAACGAGCTTCGATTGATCCGCGCCAATTTGCGAGCGACTTGCTTCCCGTTTTTACTGAAGGAAGCAAAGTATAGATTTGAATTGGCGCTTGGGGTTAATATGATCCGCCGGGAAACTTTTACAAATTAAATATTGATCATGTTTTTATTGCGAGATTTTAAGATATTACATGAATTTAATGTTGCTCAGCCGGAATTTTTCCACATTTAGCTTTGCGCTACGGGCCATCTCTTGAGAGCCTCCGTTCCAAGCTCCGTCAGTGCGTAGATGCCGCGGTCGATGCGCTCGAACCAGCCATAGACGTTATCTCTCAGAATTTGTGGGGCCTTCGGTGCCGCTTCCCGCATGTCCTTCGGGCGCTGCACGCCGTTTTCGATGGCGGCGGCGCAGGCAAGCGCCTGCTGGCGATAGGCAGTCATGATCGGCTTGCGTGTGCTGCCGCCGAGAGCGGGATCGCCCTTGCGCCGGCGATGTTCGTCGACAAGGCGCGATCTGCGCCGCGCATTCTTGCGGGGCATCGGCGCAACGGGAGTGACGACTATATCGACTTGGTCGTTGCCCGAGACAGTAAGCATGCCGAAGCCTAGCCTTCGGCAAAGATCGCGGAACCGGCGATCGCCTTCCCGGCCCTTGCCCTTTGCCGAGACGCGGGCGGCGATCCAGACTTCGTCGCTGGCGGCGGCCCGATCGACAGCCTGCAGGATGAGCTCAAGATTGAAGCTCATCTTCAGCTCGCAGATGACGACGATGGGCGGTTCGCCGTCAGTCAGTCCCACAAGGTCGCAGCCGCCGATTTCGCCTTTCACGACATAGCCTGCGGCTTCGAGAAATGACTTGATCGGGAGATAGAGCGCCGTTTCCAAATCCGCCTCCGGCCTTTGAATATCGTCTTGTTCTATCCGATTCGGTTAACCAGAAAGTCGATAAAGGCGCGGATGCGGGCGGCCAGATGCTCATGGCCGGCATAGACGGCGTGGATATGCTCGATGTCTTCCGGATTGAAATCGTCGAGGATGGGTACGAGCCTGCCGGCGTCGAGATCCGGCTGGACGTGGAACTGGCCGACGCGGGCAAGGCCTATCCCCGCAACGCAAAGGCTGCGAACGGTCGGGCCGTTGTTTGCCTGGAGGTTGCCTTGCACGGTTTTCACGAAATGGGCGCCGCTCTTCGGATCGCGAAAGGGCCAGCCTTCGGCAGTCGGTCGGAAGTTGAACGTGAGGCAGTTGTGATGATCGAGCTCATCCGGCGTTGCCGGCCGGCCGTTTCGCTCGATGTAGGCGGGTGCCGCGACGATGACGCGGTGGCTGTCCATCAGTTTGCGGGCTTTGAGCGAACTATCCCGCAAGATACCGGCGCGGATGGCGACATCGGCCCGCTCGCCGACGATATCGATGACACTGTCGGTCAAGGAGATGTCGAGTTCGATCTCAGGATAGCGCCGCAGAAAATCCGGGATGATCGGCACCAGATAACAGACCCCGAAAGCGACGGAGGCGCTGACGCGCAGCGGGCCGCGCGGCACCGCGGCGCCGCCTGATGCCACGATCCGTTCCGCTTCCTGAATATCGGCCAGGATCGTTCGTGCCTTTTCGAGATAGATCTCTCCCTCGGGCGTCAATTGCAGGGAGCGGGTGGTACGCACCAGGAGGCGAGTGCCCAGCCGCTCTTCCAGCCGGGTGACGAGCTTGCTGACGGCCGAGGGCGAAAGACGCAGCCTGCGGCCAGCTGCGGAAAAGCTGCTGAGAGTGGCCACCTGAACGAAGACATCCATCTCGCCGGCGCGATTGTCCATTTGCAACTCACTCTTTTGAATTCAATTCACAAGTGTTGAGTTGATATAGCCGATTATCGTTCGAATGTCGCTACGCCATATTCTTCCCGAACAAGAACTCGCGCATCCGCAGCTGGCGGGTGCCATTTGATCGGGTGATCTCATGCCTCTGGCTCTCTTTGCCTTGACGATCGCTGCCTATGCGATCGGCACAACCGAATTCGTCATCGTCGGTCTCCTGCCCACCGTCGCAAGCGACCTTCACATCAACCTGCCGCTCGCCGGTCTCATTGTCAGTGTCTACGCACTCGGCGTCACCTTCGGTGCGCCGATCCTGACGGCGCTTACCGGCCGCATCGAGCGCAAACCGCTGCTGCTCGGCCTGATGGCGCTGTTCATCGTCGGCAACGGCATGGCCGCCTTGAGCCCTGGCTATGCGCCGCTGCTCGTCGCGCGCGTGCTTTCGGCCTTCGCCCATGGTGTGTTCTTCTCTGTGGGATCCACCATTGCCGCCGATCTCGTGCCTGAAAACCGCCGTGCTTCCGCAATCGCCATGATGTTCATGGGCCTGACCGTTGCTATCGTCACAGGTGTTCCCCTAGGCACTTTCATCGGCCAGACTTTCGGCTGGCGCGCAACCTTCGCAGCCGTCGCGGGTCTTGGCATCATTGCCTTTGTCGCCATTCTGCTGCTTCTGCCGTCCAGCCTGAAGAAGGCGCCGCCGGCCGGCATCGGTGAACAGGTCCGCGTGCTTGCAAGCGGCCGGTTGCTGATCGTCTTTGCCATGACGGCACTCGGCTATGGCGGCACCTTCGTCGCCTTCACCTTCCTGGCGTCGATCCTGCAGGAAGTGACCGGCTTTGCCGCTTCCGCCGTCAGTCTCATTCTTGTGCTCTACGGTATCGCCATTGCCATCGGCAATGTTGTCGGCGGCCGTCTTGCCAACGGCAATCCGGTCCGTGCATTGACCTGGCTCTTTGTCGCTCAGGCTCTCGTGCTTGCTCTCTTTAGCTTTACCGCCGTCTCGCCCTGGCTTGCCATCCCGACGCTTGCGGCGCTTGGCTTCCTGTCCTTCGCCAATGTGCCCGGGCTGCAGCTCTACATCGTCCAGCTTGCCCGGCAGGTTCGCCCCGCCGCAGTCGATGTCGCCTCGGCGCTCAATATCGCCGCCTTCAATCTCGGCATTGCCGCCGGAGCCTGGATCGGTGGGCTGGTGGTGGAATCCTCGCTTGGCCTTAGCGCCACGCCTTGGGTCGGCGCGATCCTGGTCGTCGCGGCTCTGGTGCTGACCCTGTGGAGCGGCGCGCTCGACCGCCGCTCGGCTTCCGCGGCGCAGGCCGTCTCCTGCGCCGCCTGATCAAAACCCGTACCGAAAGGATCATTCATGAAAATCGTCAGCGCCAATGGCGCATCCATTCCCGCCCTGGGTTTCGGCACTTTCCGTATGCCGGGGCCTGATACGGAACGCATGGTCGCGCATGTTCTGGGCAATGGCTATCGTCACATCGATACCGCCCAGATCTATGGCAACGAGGCCGACGTCGGCAAAGGCATCCTTCGTTCGGGTATTGCTCGCGGCGACTTGTTCCTGACCACCAAGGTCTGGGTCGAAAATTATCGGCACGATGCTTTCATTGCCTCGGTGGATGAAAGCCTGAAGAAGCTGAAGACCGATTATGTCGATCTCCTGCTTCTACACTGGCCAAACGACGCGGTACCTCTGGCCGAGCAGATTGCCGCATTGAACGAGGTCGCAAAGGCAGGCAAAGTTCGCCATATCGGCGTGTCCAACTTCAACCGTGCCCTGATGCGCGAGGCGGTTCGGCTCAGCGACCTGCCGCTCGTCACCAACCAGGTCGAATATCATCCCTATCTCGACCAGTCGCCCATCCTCGAGGCCGCCGCCAGCCTCGGCATGTCGGTGACCGCCTATTACGCCATGGCGGATGGCAAGGTGCTTTCCGATCCGATGCTGAAGGACATCGCCGCCAGGCACGGCAAATCGATCGCCCAGATCGTTCTGCGCTGGATCGTGCAGCAGGGGTTGATCGTCCTTTCCAAGACTGTGTCGGAAGACCGTGCGGCGAAAAATGCCGCCATCTTCGACTTTGCGCTTTCGCAGGATGAGATGGCTGCGATCCATGCTCTCGCGCAGCCGAACGGGCGTATCGTCAGCCCTGACGGCCTGGCGCCGATCTGGGACGAAGCGGCCTAATATTGATGGTCCAGCGAACAAGGGAGCCGCTCAGCGGCTCCCTTTTTGTGTTTGGTGGCTCAAGCCTTGAAGTCCAGCTCGACCTCGCAGGCGCCGATCGAGGCTGGCAACAGCGGCTTGCGGCTGCGCTGGCCGAATTGCCGCTTGAAGCCGAAGACATTGCAGATCAGGCTCTTGGTATAGAGACCGGGACCGCTCGAATAGATGCGCCAGCCGCCGTCGACGGCGATATCGCCCGCCTTGACGCGCGCCCATTGCGCAGATGCCTGATAGCGGTCGTCGAAGGCCGCATCGCTGCTGCTGAAATAGGTGTTGCGCTGGCGCAGCGACGCATGCTCCACCCGGCCGCTGACGGCGATCGGGTTGGCGAGCGCGAGCGCCTGCCATACGGCCTCCGCGTCGTCGTCGAGGGCAAGGGCCTCGCAGTAGCGCAGATGCGCATGCACATACATGAGCCCGATCTCGCGACCGAAGAAGGACGAGGATTCGGCGCGACGGAAGAGCTTTTCCGGACCACCGGAATAGGTTGCCGGCTTTTCCATCAATCGGACGCCATCCGGGAACAGCAGGTTCTCGCGGATGATCTTCATGTGGGCATGGCGCTGATCGGGCGTGAAGAGGCCGCCGATCATCGGCTGGGTCATCGCGATCAGCGAATAATGGAGACCGGTGCGCGTATCCTCCGGATGCAGCAGCAATTCGACACCGTCATGGCTCGGATCGAAGACGCCATAGCCGGCAACGATGCCATCGCGCATCAGAAGCCGGTTGAAATCGGCGCGCATGGCAACGGCGGTCGCCTGCAGCGACTGCGCTTCCTCATTGCGGCTGGCGAGCGTCAGGATATTGGCGTAGCGCACAAGCTGTTCATATAGAAGTGAAACAGTCCAGCTGCTGACCATCCAATCCCGCAGATGCGGGTCGGCCGGCTGCAGGCTGTCGTTCCAGTCGCCTTCGCCGTAGCGGATGAGGCTCGTGCCCGGCACGAAGCGGCTGCGCACCGTCTCCAGCAATTTCTCGACGTGATCGGAGATCGTCGCACGTTCCGACGTCAGCTGCATCGTGTCGTCGGCGCGCCACGGCACCGTTCTGGTAAGGAAGGTGAGGTCGCCGGTCGCTTCGATATAATCGCAGAGCGCCTTCAGCGGCCAGACGACGATATCGCCATGCGCCTCGCCGGCGCGGATATTGGCATAGGGCTCCAGCATGAACCATTGCGGCCAGTCGCCGCGATCGCGGTACTGCTCTGAAAAGAGCGTCGAAAGGATCTGCCGGACTTCTTCGTCATGCTCGTAGGCAAGCAGGAATTCGATCGGCCCCTGGCAGACGTCGCGCGTGCCCCAGGCAGCCCCCGTATATTGTTCCAGTCCATGCGGCACGCTCAAATGCACGATCGCATCATGCGCGATCCAGGGCAGCATCACGGCTTGTGCCGCCACATCGCGGCCATCGCCTTCGATGCGTGCGCCCCGCGTCACATGGCTCCAGAAGCGGCGCGCCGGCGCCAGCATCTCTTCACTGTCGACACCGGCGCTGTAGCGCGCGGCAAGAGCTTCCGCCGCATCCGGATCGGTCATCGAGCCCGTGACGGCAAAGCGCAATTCCTTCGTCGGATGCGATTTCAGCGCGATGAACGGGCCGTTGCGGGTCGTGCCATCGGTGTAAAGCAGCTCGTCGCCGCCGATGGTCTCGAGGGCATCCGGTGTCGAGGTGACGAGATGGTATCCAGCCTTTGGATATCGATCCCATAACCAGGACGGCTGCGGCCGGAAGGAGATACGTTTGGCTGCCGCATCGACCGAAATGTTCGCCACGGCCTCATAGTCGCGTTCGCCGAGGACGATATGGCCGAAGACGAGGAAGCGGCAGGCTTCGCCCTCCGCCGAAATGCTCCATTGCATGGCCGGATCGTCGCCGGAGGCGATTGCCGAAACGATGATGGTGCGACCGGGGAGCTTGTAGATCCAACGCGTGTCGCTCAAGCCCATCTCGAAGGCGGCGGGCACGCCGAGTAGGCGCCAGCCATCGCCAAGGTCGACGAGAATGCGCAGGCCGCTCGACCGCGTCAGATTGTAGGGATCGCGCGAGACCGAGAACAGCTTGTGGAAGGAGGTGTTGCCGATGGTCAGCTGCGCGGCGAAGATGCCCTGCATCCAGCAGGTGGCAGCCAGCGTCTGGTCGTCGAGCAGCATGTTCTGGCCGCTGCGAACGATAGCGCCATGGCGGCGGGTCACCAGGCGTTCTTTTTCCTGGAGCACGATGTGCCTGTTGTGCGGTCCATTCGGCACGAAGAATGAGAGCAGCTTTCCGTCGGCATGTTCTTCCAGCATACGCTGGGGGTAGAGCGCATCGATCGCGGCTTGATCCAGGCCGCCGCTTTCCGCAAGCGGCGCATCCTGCACGAGGCTGCGTACCGATTGGGCGACAGCAATCGTGTCGATCGCCAATTCGCCCTGAAGTTTCGGCAGGCCATCGAGATGGGCAAGATCGGCATCGCTGGAAGCGGTCGGATGATCGGCGACGAAGAGGCCGAAGAAGGTCGTCGCAGTTGCATCGCCTGCTGCGAGCGAAAGCGGCTTCGACTGGATCGCCGGGCAGGCGACCTCATGCTGGCGGCGCGCGCTGGGCAGGCTGGTGCCGAAGTCCGGCACCATGACGCCATCGTCGCCCTTCGATGGCACCAGCAGCTGGATTGCATCGGTCGCGTAAGCCGCGGCACCCTCGATGCAACCCTGTGCGAGCCAAGGATTTCGCCCGCCGCCCTGCTTAAGATTTTGTCGATTCATGATGACAGGACCGAAGGCGGCATGGGTGGCGATGTGATGGTCGATATATTGTGAGGCATAGGCCTCGCTGTTCATCAGGAAGCCGCGATCGCCGAGGCCGACATCCTGAACGAGAACGAGGTCGGCTGAAATGGTGGCGCTCGTACTGTTCTGCAGCGATACTTGCCAGAACCATGCGGTTTTATTCGGGTGCAGCCGTAGACTGACCGTATGCTTCACACCGGCCGTCTCGCCGCTCCAGGAAAAACCGTTTCTGCCATGGCCGAATTGTACGGCAGCCTTCGGACCGACGATTTCAGCCGTTACCGGCTTGGCGCCACCGATGCGCAGAAAGAGCCGGCCGATGCCACCATAGACGGGCGAACCGAGCACCTGGTTGATCATTATGCCGCCCTGCTGGTCGGCAAAATCGATCGAAAACAGCGTGCCGTTCGGCAGGGCGGAAGCCGAAAGACCGGCGGTGTTGCCGAGTGTGATGAGGCCAAGTTCTTCGCGGCGGGGCGTTTGAAAGCTGCGATTGGTGTCCGAGGACATAAGCGTGATCTCGCTGATTCATGGATCGGATGAGGGGCACTAGATCACAAGGCGACGACCGATCATAGAAGGCAATTCACCATTCACCAGCGCAATCTTTTGTGACGGCTTACGGAAAATACACGCCTCGATCCGGCGTAATGCGCCGGATCTTTTCCGTGAGAGAGCACCCGGTTTCAATGATGCGGAAGCTCCGCAACCTGGTTGGCCGTGCGGATAACAGCCGAAAGATCGGCATCGTCGAAGGCTTCCTTGGAAATGCCTTTGATCTTGAAGGTCCTGCTTTCGCCCGGCGCGAGATTGACCAGCATGTCGTCGACTTCGGCATTCGGGCTGATGCGATCGACGAACAGGCAGACATCGCGCAGGAAGGACTGCGCTGTGATGGTGACAGCAATGCCGTCCGTCGTCTGGATGCTCTCGATATCGAAGCGGGGCTGAGGATACTGCAGCTGCATGTCCTTCTCGAAGAACCACCAGGCTTCCGCATCGCCGAGGCGGGCACGCAGATATTCGCGGCGCGGATCGCCAGGGGTCGCGACCTCGGTCGGGATCTCGATATCGGAATTCTCAAAGCGGTCGCACAGGATGCGCCAGACGTGGTGGCGGGCGAGCAGCTTGCCGGTGAAATCGAAACGCTCGACCGTGAAAGGCACGCGCCAGAACAGGGTCGCATCATTGACGGCAATGGCGGCCAGCCGATCGCCGCGCGGCTGGATGGTGAGGAGATGCGGCGCATAGCTATGTTTCAAGGCATACCAGAGCGGCTTCTTCCGGCCGGCGCCGTCGATGGCCGCCCAGGAGGTGACCGGCCAGCAATCGTTGAGCTGCCAGACGATCGTGCCCATGCAGGTCGGCCGATGCGAGCGCATGTGGTCGATGCCATAGCTGATCGCGCGCGCCTGGTTCAGCTGGGTGACGAAGAGCCAGTCGTCGAAGTTTTCCGGCGGTGAGAACCAGCCCTCCAACCCCATCAACAGCTTGTCGTTGCCGGCCGTTGCCTTTTGATGATGCAGCACGCCTGGCGAGGCCGGAGCGCGGTCCTTCTCGCGAACGGATTGGGCAAGGGTTGCGAAGGTTGGCGGCGCCTGCCATCCGAATTCGGAGCAGAAGCGCGGAATATAGTTGCGGTAGGTCTCGTAGCCCACCTCGTTCCAGACGTCCCAGATATGCTTGCAGCCGTGCTCGTCCGCGTTCGGCGCGATCTCCATGGAACCGGAATAGGGGCTGCCCGCCCAATAGGGGCGCGTCGGGTCGATCTCGGCCACCAGCTTCGGCAGGAGGTCGAGGTAGTAACCGGCGCCCCAGGGGCGATTGCCCAGCACATCCTGCCAGCCCCAGTCGAAATAGCCCCAGATATTCTCGTTATTGCCGTTCCAGATGACCAGCGAGGCGTAAGCCATGAGCCGTGTGATCGCTTCGCGCGCCTCCGCCTCGATCTCACTGTAGACCGGTTCTTCTTCGGGATAGGTGGCACAGGCAAACAGGAAATCCTGCCAGACCATGACGCCGGCAGCATCGCATTCCTCGTAGAACGTGTCGGTCTCATAGATGCCGCCGCCCCAGACGCGCAGCATGTTCATATTGGCGTCGCGGGCCTGCGCGATCCGCTCGCGATAGCGTTCGCGCGTCACGCGCGGCAGGAAGCAATCGTCGGGGATCCAGTTGGCGCCGCGGGCAAAGACCGGCACGTCGTTGACGACGAGGGTGAAGGCGGAGCCGATCTCGTCCGGTGTCGTATCCAGCCGCACAGAGCGGAAGCCGACGCGCCGCTTCCAGCCATCAAGCGCCGCACCGTCCGAGCCAAGCAGCTGCAGGTCGAGATCGTAAAGCGGCTGACCGCCCATGCCATGCGGCCACCAGACCTGCGGGTTGTCGATCCGGCATTCGATCAGCGCATGGGTCTCGCCTTGCGCGACGCGGACCTCGGCGCGCTTGCCGCCGATGGAGAGCAAGAGCGCCGCGCTATCCGTGCCCTTGTCGGCCCATTCGATCTCGACATGCAGCCGCGCGACGCCCTGGCTGCCTTGCAGGGTGATTTCCGGCCGGATGCTGCCGAGGCGCGCCTTCGACCAGCTCTCGATGACAACAGGTTTCCAGATGCCAGCGGTGACAAGGGTCGGACCCCAGTCCCAGCCGAAGTTGCAGGCCATCTTGCGGATGAGATTGCTCGGGCCGGGATAATTCTGGGGGATATCGGCGGCGCTGCCCAGCTGCTTGCGGACTTCCTCGCCATGTTCATAGGCGGATTGGAAATCGACGATCAGCTCATTACGGCCGCTTTTCAGCTTATTGCCGATATCGAAGCGGTAGCTGCGATGCATGTTGCGGGTTTCGCCAAGCAAACTGCCGTTCAGTTCCAGGCGTGCCGCCGTGTCGAGGCCGAGGCAGGAAAGATCGATGCGCTTAGCGTCTTCGCTATCCCAGTCGAAGGCCAGACGATAGCGCCAGGCGGAACGCCCAATCCAGTCCTGCGAGATTTCGTTGACGTCGAGATAGGGATCGGTGATCAGCTGCGCCGCCATCAGGTCGAGATGCACATTGCCCGGCACGGCGGCGGGAACCGAATTGGGCAAGGCCGGTGCGCTGGAGGGTGCGCGAAGACGCGAGAGGGTCCAGCCGGTGTCGAGCGTCTGTCTTTTCATGGCATGCGTCCGTTATGAAATGGATGTCTCAAACAGCCTTTGGCGTGATGAATTGCCGGCCTGCCTGCGGATGGCGGTTCATGCGATAGACGTAGGCGATTCGGTTGCGTTGTATCAACGCCTTGGTGATCCCGCTGTGTTCAATGTAGGCGCCGTCGATGGCGTTGCGAGAGTGCTTGCCCCTCCATGAGCCGCTGCAACAATGGCCGCAGAATGCCATAGGCTTGTGACAGGGACCGACTGCCGGTTAAGCAGATTGAGATGTCAATGAGCTTGAAGATACGTGTCTGCGATGCTGAGCGGCGGGCGGTTATATGTTCAGATTGCCTTCAGGCGAGAATGCGAAGTCACCGGTGCCGGTAAACAGAAAGTCCCTAGTCAATCGAGTATGGGTGAAACTGCAATTTTCGAACCGCACTCGGATCGCGACGGCCTCCGAAAGATCAACATCGACAAAACGGCAGGAAGAGAAGATCGTTCCGGAAAGATCCGTCCTGAAGAACCGCATCGCGTGCATCGCACATGCCTCGAATTCGCAATGAAGCAACTCTGCCTTCGAGACCGGTACCGACTCGAAGGCGCAGTTCTCGATCCTGTTGCCGATCCAGGTGCAGCCACTTAGTGATTGCGTTGCAGAAAAGTGCGCGTTCCGCAGAACCGACATGGCAATGGTGGCTGCGCTTAGGTCAAGTCCATGCCAAACAATGTCCGAGAGATCGGCATCGCTGAGGTCGATACCGTTTTCACTTGCCTGGGCCAGAAGATCTGCTTCGAAATCCTTTTGGGAGATTTTTCTCATTGTCCGTGAAGATGCCTTTGCCACTTCGATTTGGCAAGCGGCAGCATATTGCGCCTTTCGATCGGCGGTATATCACACAGTTCTCGTTATTCAGGGCGATAGCTCTACAAGATCCGACGTCCTCGTCGGTCGGCATCCGATAAGAGGAAGCAGTCGGTTGCATATTTGATGGGCTTTTGCTTAAAGTTTAGGCTAGTCTAGCATTTTGATTTTATTTAACTTTTTCAATCATAAATCGTCAATTCACAGATCTTAGAACACGAATTGGCAAGGTCGATCTTCCATGAATTCCGTTTGGCTCGATGCCCCAAGCGACGATTTTCGATCGCTTTTCAAGACGCATCCGTCGCCTATGTGGGTGTATGATCCGCAGACGTTGAGATTCCTGATCGTGAACGATGCCGCCCGCGATCTCTATGGCTATGGTCACGCGGCGTTCGCCGATATGACCGTACTCGACATCCGGCCGCCCGAAGAGCGGGAGCGCATGCTGGACGCTGTCCATCGGCGCACCGACATGGAAACGGCGCAGCGCTGGACGCATCTGAAGGCCGATGGCGAGACATTCGAAGTTCTGACCTACGGGCGGGAAATTCGCTTTAATGGCAAGGTGGCAATCCTGGCGATCGTCCAGGATCGCACCGAGGTCAACGCTGCGCGACGCCAGGTCGATGCCACCCAATCGCTGCTCGATAGCATCGTCGACAATCTTCCCGTCGGCGTCTTCGTCAAGGATATGGAGCGGGATGGCCGTTATATCCTGTTCAACGAAGCTTGCGGCGCCATCGTCGGGCAGGCAGCACCGGATGTGATCGGCAAGTCGGATCGGGCGATATTTTCCGACGAGCAGACGGCGCTTTTCCGGGAGCAGGACAAGCTTGCCTTCGAGACCGCCGCAACCGTTTACTTCGAGGAAACCATCCATATGGTGGATGGAGTGACACGCATCCTGAAGACGGCGAAGCGGGCGCTTCCCGCGCCGTCAGGGCAAGCGCCGCGCTATGTTCTCGGTATTTCCCAGGATGTGACCGAAGAGCGCAGCGTCGAGGCGCGGCTTGCGCATCTTGCCATGCACGATTCCCTGACCGGCCTTCCGAACCGGGCCTTCTTCTCGGAGAGCATCGTGCGGCAGGTTGCGGCTGCGACACCGGAAAAGCCGATTGCGCTGCTCTACATCGATGTCGATCACTTCAAGCATATCAACGACAGCAAGGGACATGCTGCGGGCGATATGCTTTTGCGCCAGGTTGCCGAACGCTTGCAGCAGCTCGCGGAGAGAAACGATCTGGTGGCGCGCCTGGGTGGAGACGAGTTCGCACTGGTTCTGAGGATGACGGATGTCGGGCGCGCCCAGCGTCTCGCCGATTTGCTGCTGCTGTCGTTTTCGACACCCTTCGATCTCGATGGCGTCCGCGAGCATGTGACCTGCAGCATCGGCATTGCCATGGCGCCGGAACACGGCAGAGATGCCGATGTCCTTATGCGGGATGCGGATTTGGCGCTCTATGCGGCCAAGAGCAGCGGCCGATCGACCTATCGTTTCTACCAGACCGAGATGCGGCTTGAAGCGGAGCGGCGCCACCAGCTTACACTCGAGCTTCGGGAAGCCCTGCAGAACGACGAGTTCGAACTCCACTATCAGCCGATCATCCGGCTGGACGAAGATATTCTCTCGGGGTTCGAGGCGCTGATCCGCTGGCGCCATCCCAGGCGTGGGCTCATCTCCCCGGCCGAGTTCATCCCCGTTGCCGAGGAGACGGGAATGATCGTGCCGATCGGCGACTGGGTATTGCGGGAAGCCTGTCGGACTGCGGTGGAATGGCCCGAGGAATTGAAGGTGGCCATCAACTTGTCCGTCTATCAGTTCCGCCACGCGAACCTGCTGGCCACCGTCGTCTCGGCAATCGACGAGACAGGTCTCCGCCCCGGGCGTCTGGAGATCGAGATTACGGAATCCATTCTGCTCTCCGAGGTCGAGCAAAGCCTGTCGCTGTTGCGCGCGTTGAAGGAGCTTGGCATTCGCATTGCCATCGACGATTTCGGCACAGGCTATTCGTCGCTCAGCTATCTGCGTGCCTTCTCCTTCGACAAGATCAAGCTCGACCGCAGCTTCGTCGCCGGCATGGAGGCCGATCCTGGCAATCTCGCGATCGTTCGGGCCGTGGTCGGCATAGCCTCGGGCTTCAATGCGGTAACGCTTGCGGAAGGCATCGAGACGGAGGCGCAATTGGCCAAATTGCGTGCCGAAGGCTATGACGAGGTGCAGGGCTTCCTGCTGGGGCGTCCGATGTCGCGCGAGGATGCTGTGCTGCGAATTCTCGGTGAGACCCGGCCCGAGCACGCTTTGCACGCCCGAAAGCGGGCGGCGCAAGGATGACATGTGAAAGGGCTGAGCAGGCCGGACCTGGAAAAATAAAAAACTTCGACTGCCATTGTCGGAAGTCGTGATCGAGCAACGTCCTTGGAACAGCCCGACGATAAGGGCGGATATGCACAACCGTTTCCAAGGAGACCGATATGACCGATGCAGCAGAACAATCCCAACAACCTCGCGTGCCGGTTCGCGGCGGCGTCGTGGCCTATCTGACAGTGGACGGTGCCGCGAAGGCTGCCGAATTCTACAAGCGCGCCTTCGGTGCGGAGGAAGCCTTCATGTATCCGGTCGACGAGAAGGGCCGGACCATGCATATCCATCTCTATATCAACGGCAGTTCGGTGATGCTGGGCGACGCCTTTCCCGAATATGGCCATGCACTGGAGAAGCCGCAGTCTTTCGTGATGCAGCTCGTCGTGGATGAGCTCGATTTCTGGTGGAAGCGCGCCGTCGATGCAGGCGCTGAGGTCGTGGTCGAGCCACAGGTGATGTTCTGGGGCGATCGCTGGGGCCAGCTCCGCGATCCATTCGGCGTTCTCTGGGCGATGAATGCGCCGGTCAACGGCTGACGATATATGCCCTCGGTGTTGGTAGCGCCGAGGGCATTTCCTCTGATCCGGCTGCGAAGATGCTATTCTGCAAGCAGGGTTTGTGTCAGAGGGTGCTCAGCGTCCGTAAGGCCGTCCAGGATCGAATAATGGTGCTTGTCCGGTTCGACCACGACCGCCGTTGCCGCGCCGAGTCCGGTCCAGATATTGGCGAGCAACGCATTCTGGCGGATGAATTCGGCGCGTTCGGCACCCCCGACCCAGCAGGTGAGGCGGACGGCCTCGAGCGGCTCCAGCAGGGCTGGGCTTTCGGTTCTTGCTTCGGTGTCATCGATGCGAAGCTGCTCGTTCATGCTGCGCCTCATGATCGGCCGCAGGTCATGAAGGCCGGAAATGGCAAGCACATGGCGAATGCGGTTGCGGATTGTTTCACGGAGCGGCGATGTCGTTGTCATCATGCGGGCAACGAGCTGACCTCCGGCTGAATGACCAGTCAGAACGATGGGGCCGCCGACGAGTTCGGCGGCTTTGGTAGTCGCGGCCGCAATCTCCTTGCCGATCCCGGCGATGCGATTTTTCGGGCAAAGAGTGTAGGACGGGATCGCGACCGCATATCCTCTGGCGATAGAGCCTGCTGCAAAGTGCGACCAATAGCTTTTGTCCAGCTGCAGCCAGTAACCGCCATGGACGAAAACCACCAATCCCTTCGGCTGGCCTTCGGGCAGAAGGAGATCGAAGCGATTGCGCTCCGCAGGACCATAGGCCAGATCGAGTTTCGCGCGTCTCGCGGTCGTCAGCCTGTCACGGAAGGACTTTGCCGGCTCGACCCAGGCGGCCGGCCATTGATCTCCGTCGACGATATAGGCGCTATTGGTATAGGCTGCGTCCCAATCGTTGACCCTGAAATAGCTCATGCTCAGCTTCCTCTCTCCAGCTGCCGACGCCTGTGGATCAGGTCACGGCCGCTCGCACCGCAAAGCGCGTGTCCTTCCATGATCCGCTGCTCAGGATTTCCTCAAGCACCGTCGCGGCGCGCCATACGTCGCGATAGCCGACATAAAGCGGCGTGAAACCGAAGCGCAGGGTCGATGGCGCCCGGAAGTCACCGATGACACCGCGCTCGATCAGCGCCTGCATGACCTCATAACCGTTGTCGTGCTTGAAGGAGACCTGGCTGCCGCGCCTGCCGCTGTCGCGGGTCGTCTCCAGCTCGACGCCATATTGGCCACATTTCGCTTCGACCAAGCGGATAAAGAGCTCCGTGAGCGCTATGCTTTTCGCGCGCAAGGCCGTCATGTCCACTTCGTCCCAGATGGCCAGCGCACCCTTCAACGCTCGCAGCGACAGGATCGGCTGCGTGCCGCAGAGAAAGCGCTTGATGCCGGCATCGCCATCGAAGCTCCGTTCGAAGGCAAAGGGGCGCGCATGGCTCCACCAGCCGCTGAGCGGCTGGACGATCGATGCATGGTGGCGCTTTGCTGCATAAATGAAGGCCGGCGCGCCCGGGCCGCCATTCAGATATTTGTAGGTGCAGCCGACGGCGAAATCGGCGCCCGCACCATCGAGATCGACGGGCAGAGCGCCAGCGCTGTGGCACAGATCCCAGATGACGAGCGCGCCTGCCGCCTGGATGCGTTTTGTCAGCGCCGCCATGTCGCGCAGCTCGCCGCTCTTATAATTGACGTGGTTGACGAGAACGACGGCGACGCTGTCGTCGATCAGTTCCTCGATGCTTTCGGCATCGCGGCCCTCGAAGCGGAGCGTCAGGCCAGGGCGTGTCGAAGCCACGCCCTCCGCCATATAAAGATCGGTGGGGAAACTATCACCCTCCGCAACGATCACATTGCGGCCGGGCCGCATGGCGAGCGCTGCATGCAAGGTCTTGTAGATGTTGATCGACGTGGAATCTGTGACAACGGTCTGGCCTTCGGCGGCGCCGATCAGCCGGCCGATACGGTCGCCGAGCTCGAGCGGCAGATGAAACCACCCGGCACTGTTCCAGCTGCGGATCAGGCCGTTGCCCCATTCCTCCATGGCAGCCTGGCGCACTTCGGCAAAGACCTCGTGCGAGGCCGCGCCGAGCGAATTGCCGTCGAGGTAGATGACGCCGGCGGGCAGGGCAAAGCGGCTGCGAAAAACGCGCAGCGGATCGGCCTCGTCCATGGCCTCGACGGCCGCGAGATCGGGAAGGCTATCCATGATGTCGTTGCCTCGTAATCTATTCGCGAATGGTTTCTCGGGTGGCCGCCCCGCCGCGGCTGCGGCGGATGCTCGGCAGTGCCAGCATGATGAGCACGAACAGGCCCGTGGCGAGCTTCAGGTTCGGCGGCGGCATGCCGGCGGCAAGGCAGAGCGAGACGAGCTGGTAATAGATGATGGAGCCGACAAAGGGCGCCAGCAGCTGTCTGAACACCGTCTGCTTGCCGGTAAAGGCCTCACCGATCATCAGGGCGGCAAGGCCGTTGATCAGGATGCCGATGCCCATGTTGACGTCGGCAAAGCCCTGCGACTGGACCATCAACGCACCGCTGGCGGCGGAAAAGGCGCTGGCGATGCCGACGCCGCCGATGGTTGCGGCCCAGACATTGATGCCCTGCGCCTCGGCCATGTCGGGATTGGAGCCGACGGCACGCATGGCGGTGCCCTTTTCCGTCTTGAAGTAGAGGTTGAGGGCGATCAGCACGATGAGTGCGAGGATGCCGGCGACGACGATCTTGCTGGCAGGGAAGCCGGCTGCTGTGAACGGTACCCAGTCGAACACCGTCGGCGAGCCGAAGACGGAGAGGTTCGATTTGCCCATGATGCCGAGATTGACGCTATAGAGCATGGTCGACATCAGGATGCCGGCGAGCAGCGTATGGATGCGGAAGCGCAGGTGAATGAAGGCCGTACAGCAGCCGGCGGCAAGGCCGACGACGAAGGCAACGGCGATTGCGAGCGGCGGCGCGACGCCGGCGGCAAGCAGGATGCCGCAGACGCAGCCGCCCAGCGGAAACGCGCCTTCACTGGTCAGGTCCGGAAAGCTCAGCATCCGGAAGGGGATCATGATACCGAGGACGACGAAGCTTAGGACGAAGCTCTGCGCCAGGGTGACCGGGATGAGCGAGACGAAGCTTGAAACGGTTGCTTGAATGAAATCCATCATGTTGTCAGCTCACCAGCAGCATTCGGTCGGTCTTGACGGCGAAGTGACCGATCAGCTCAGGCACTGTGATGCGCCGCTTGCCATCTCCGGTGATTTCGAGATGAACGCGGCCGGCATCGAGCATGATGATGCTGTCGCCGAAATCGACGGCGTGCTGCATGTTGTGCGTCACCATCAATGTCGTCAGCTTGAGCGCCTCGACGGTACGGACCGTCGCCTGCATGACGATATCGGCCGTGCGCGGGTCGAGCGCTGCGGTATGTTCATCGAGCAGCAGCACGTCGGGCGAACCGCCGACGGCCATGATGAGGGACAGCGATTGACGCTGGCCGCCCGAAAGCAGCTCGACCTTCGTATCCAGGCGGTTCTCCAGGCCAAGGCCGAGAACGGCGAGACGTTCCTTGTAGGCGGCGAGACGGGCGGCATTCAGACCGGGGCGGAATCCCCTGGCTTTGCCGCGCAGTTCCGCCAGGAGCATGTTTTCGCCGACGGTCATGCTGGCGGCGGTTCCCTTCATCGGATCCTGGAACACGCGGGCCAGCCGCGCGGCGCGCTTGTGAACCGGCATGTTCGTCGCGTCATTGCCGTTGATGAGGATCTGACCGGAATCGAGGCTGAGAGCACCGGAAATCGCATTCAGCATGCTGCTCTTGCCGGCGCCGTTCGAGCCGATGACGACGCCGAATTCGCCTGTTTTGAGGGAGAGCGTCAGGCCGTCGAGCGCGACCTTTTCGTCGGGCTGGCCTCTGTAGAAAACCTTGCGCGCGGATTTGATATCAAGCATCCGTGCCTCCCCTGCAGTATAGGGTTATGAAATGGCGGCATCCTGGGCGCCGCCATGGATCGGATTGATCCTACAGCGTCGCGTCACATGTGACGCGTAAAGGTCGCTGTAGCACTTTAAATCTGCTGCATAATTTCATCCTTAAATCCATGTCGATTTAAGGAATTATGCAGTAGAAGATGCCGCCTATCACTTCGTGAAGCAATTGCAATCGGCAAGCGAGGCCGGCACCTCGGCGCCGAATGCCTTCAACACCGTCTTGTTGATCAGCGGCGCATGGTCCTCATAGGCCGGACGCGAAGGCTTGATCGTCTTCGGATCGGCACCCTTCAGGATCTGCGCGGCGATCTTGCCGGCATTTTCCCCAACCTGCTCGTAGTTGACGGCAAAGCTTGCCGGCACGACGCCATTGCGGACCGCGGCATCGTCGGAATTGACGATCGGAATCTGTGCCTGGCGGGCAGCGGCAGCAACGGCCGGGATTGCCGGCTGCAGCAGGTTGGACGCGGGCGTATAGATCACGTCCGCCTTGCCGGCGAGCGATGCGATACGCTGCTGGATTTCGTTGACGTTGTCGACGCCGACAGGAACCACGTCGAAGCCGGCTGCAGGAGCGGCGGCCTTGACCTTGTCGATCAGCGCGACGTCATTGGCCTCGCCGGGGTTGTAAGGTACGCCAAGCCGCTTGGCGTTCGGCAGCAGCTTCTTGGTAAAGGTCAGGATCGCCGAGATATCCTGCAGGTCGCTCGAGCCGGTGATGCCGTCGTCACCCGCGTCCCACGAAGGAACAAGCTTGGCGGCGACAGGATCGGTGACGGCGGTAAAGACGATCGGAATGCCGGATCCGGCGAGCGCCTTTTTTGCGATCTGCGACACCGGGGTCGTCACCGTATAGATCAGCTTCGGATGCTCGGACTGCAGCTTGGCGATCATCTGCGGCACGAGCGACGCGTCGAAGCTCGTGTTGCTCTCGGAATAAACGACATCCTTGCCTTCGACGAAGCCGTTATCGGCGAGCGCTTTCTTGAAGCCGGCGATCGAAGCATTGAGCTGCGGATGTTCGCCGAAATTGGCGATGGCGATCTTGATGGGTTCGGCCGAAGCGGTGGCGACACTGGCCACGAAGGCGCCGGCGACCGCGAGTCCGGACAGCCATTTGGATGTAGATCTCAGCATATTTTCCTCCCGGATGTGACAAGGAGCCGTATTCCTTCAGCTCTCTTGGCAAGGGATCATAGCGACTGCTGCAAGCCTGTCAAATTCAGATATATGATGTGCACTATCTGCGCCTTTGATATATATATTCCTGTGTTGGCGAGTTTTATATATAATTCGGATTTTGCGGGGGAAGGGCAGGCCGCATGCAGGACATCGATGCGTTGAGCAAGACCGAGGCGGCCTATTGGCTGTTGCGACGCGATATCCTCAATACGAAGCTCAGGCCCGGAGCATCCTTGCGGCTCGGCGCCCTGCGGGAAACCTATGGCGTCGGCTGGACTCCGCTTCGCGAGGCCCTTTCGCGGCTGGAAGCCGAAAAGCTGGTGACGGCCGTCAGCAATCGTGGTTTCGCGGTCGCTCCTGTTTCCAGGGCGGAGCTGGAGGATCTGATGCGCGCGCGGATGGTCATCGAACTGCCATTGTTCATGGAATCGATCGAAAAAGGCGGCCCCGATTGGGAATCAGCCGTCGTGACCGCGCACTACCGCCTGTCGCGCTGCAGGATCGTGCCGGATTCCGCTTCCGAGGAGATGGCCGACGAGTGGGATGAGAAGCATTCCGCCTTCCATGCCGCGCTGATAAGCGCTGCGACATCAAATTGGCTCAAGCGCTTCCAGGCCACCATTACCGATCAACTGCGGCGTCACCACCGTTTCCTCGGCCTGGCGCCGACGCAGCGCGCGACGGCCGGCCTGTCCGCCGGCTATGAGAAGGCGCTGGCGGCGCTCAAGGACGCGATGGCGATCGAACATCACACGGCGCTGATGGAGGCTGCCCTCGACCGCGATCTCGAGCGCGCCAAGGCGCTGATGACGGAGCATATCGGTTACACGCTGCAGGTCTATATCCGCTCAGGATAAGCAGACACTTGCCGCCCTGCTCGGCGAGAGCTTGTCTGCTCTGGCCGCTGGCGCTGTCGGAGGTGGCGAAGGCGCCTCCTATGGGGCTGCGCAGTATCAGTATAACTATCTCGACCATGCGGACAACGATGCGCTGAATGCTGCGAAGGCGGCATGCAAAGGCGGTGATGATACTGCCTGCGCTGAGAAAGCACGACTGGAGGCGAAGGATAGGCTGCAGCAAGACGCAATGATTGCCTGCCGACCAAGTGGCTACCAGGCAGAAGGATGCGGCGCAGTTTTCGCTAGTGTGATCGCAGCATTGTCGAGTTACAGTGGCACGGCATCATCGTGGTTTATCTCGGCGGATCAATACCGCGCGGACCTCGCGGACCTTCGCAGCAGCGCTGGGCTTGATCAAATTTGGAAGATCATGGCTCCCGAAGGAGTCAACAGCCTTACTGCGCAACAACAAGAAGACGCTGCGAAACCGATTCTTGTTCTCGCGGGGGATCCGACCGGCGTTACTGCTCTGCCGTCGCTGATTGCCAAAGCAAACAATGGTGATCCGCTCGCTCTGGTGCAGGTGCTGACGTTCTTTGCGAAGTTCAGGACGGGCAATGCGATTGACGATCTTCTCGAGGGCGGAAAGAGCGCCACAGGAATCCCGAATGATTGGAGACCGATCAACGGGGCGGGTGCACAAGTCAACACTCCAGCAGGATTTACTTCATATATAACGCCCGACGGCGATATCGTTCATGTCTCGCCGGCAGGGCTCGTCTATGGGTCTGACAAAAACTTCGTGAACCGCATTGATCACGTATTGGCGCATACACAGCCGGATCTACGCACCTAAGGCAGACCCCGGCGTTTGGTGGGAAAGCTGCTCGTCGCGATGTGGAAATATGTGACCGAGGACGTTGAATTGAAGCTTCCGTCGTGAAGGCTGTGTAACAGGAGCCGCATCGACATCTCATCACCTGAGGGCCGATTAGCCTCGGCTGATCCAGAAGGCCAACCGAGATCCCAGCTGGCTTTGACACCGCATCAAAGACAGGTATCGCCGTATGGGACTATGCCGTCGCTGCCGTGGGATGGAATAGTCAGCCTCATGCGGTCGGCAGCACGCTGATCGGGATGTCATCGCTTTCGTCACTGCTCTCGAAGGCCATTTGGTCGGCGAGCTGGCGGAGTTGGTTGAATTCGGCCGGGCCGTCGAAGGAGATGCCCCCGAGGCGGATGGCGATGGAAAGCGGCGCGCCGTCAGCGCTGAAGGTAGCCGCGGAGACGCCCGCGCGGATGCGGTTGCCGATGTCGCGGGCGTTCTCGATCGTAGCGCCAGGCAGGAAGATGCCGAGTTCGTTGGTCGCAAGCCGCGCCACAAGATCGCCACGACGAACCGAGGGCTGGATGATCGAGGCAAGCGATTGCATCACCGTGTCGGCCCATTGCAGCCCATAGCGGCGGCCGATGTCGTCGAGCGTATCGACGATGACGGCGATGACGATACCGCCGGCATCTGCGTCGGTATGCTTGCGCCGCTCGATAAAGTGCTCGACGGCCGCGGCAAAGGCAGTACCGTTGAGCGTCTTCGTCACGCTGTCGTAGCGCGCCGCCTGGGTGACGTTTTCCTGCATCTTACGGATGACGTCGTTGTTGAGCTGCAAGGTAAAAAGCAGCGGAAAGGCCACAAATGCAGAAATAAGTACGGCACCGGCAAATCCGACTAAAAATGGTCGATCCGGCATCAACAGGTTTAATATAAATATAAGAGCAACGGAACCGACCACGGCGCATAGTGCGCCGAGTGTGGCTCTCCGCATGGCCTTGAAAATGGTGGCGGAGGGATGTCGCCGCTGTGGAATCATATCGGAGTTATCCCCGTTCCGTAATACTGCGTCAGCTAAACAGAGGTCCGAAAAAGCCGGCTTAAGAAAACCGGTAAAATTTGCTGTTTTGCATCGTTGTTTTCATGAAATACCTGTCTTCGAACGAATATCCGGAGCCGCCGTTTTACTTGGTGCCCGGTTTGCGACAGAACCCGGTCGGCTTTATCTCGATCCAGATCCTGGGCGTGTTTCATCGTGTCTATCGCCATGGGAGTTACGATGCCGATAGACACAACAATCAATTGTTTCGCCGTAGCGTCTCGGTCATACTTGATGCCCCTGTTTACAACCTGGCAGCGGATGTGCCCCTGGCGGGAGCATGCCTGAAACGTGAACCGATTTGCCCCCTTTAGCAATCAAATATTGAAAATATCTAAAATACATCCGGCGTATCGCATCCCGCCATATGGCTAATCGAGCTTCAACGTCATCCATGCTTGGGTGCATTCGCGTGCCGATAAGTATTTACTAATATTACCGGCATTTTGGAATGTTTTAAATCCTCTTCCGGCGCGCCTTAGTGGTTAAGGTTATGTACATTCTCCGCACGGTTGATGATTAGAATTGTTGCGATCATGCGACAGCGGCATCGACTCTGTGAATAGCCCAAAAATAGTCAATAGATTGCCGTCGGAAAGGCTTGCGCTTTCCGGTATTAACTGTTTCAGGAGATTAAATGGGAGTCTATCTTACAAATAGATGGGATGTCGTCTACGTTCGTAGGTGAATAAGATTTATAAAATGTATCTTTAGAGTATTATGTCGGCGAAGGGGCATAGTTTTGGCTAATAAGACGCGATTGATGGCGGCAATCGGAATTTCGATGGCCATAAGTTCTTTATCAAGTGGTTCCGCCGGTGCTGTGACATTGCAGCAGGCGATTGACAAAACACTAAAAACCAATCCGCAGATCATGCAGGCGGCGCAGAACCGGGAAGCAACCGAGTTTCAATTGCGCCAGGCAAGGGGGCTTTATTTGCCCTCGGTCGACCTTGACTCTGGTTATGGCCGCCGGAGACTATCGGACGTCACATCCGGAGCTTTATCGCGCACCCATGATTACCTGAATCCTGCTGACGTAAGCTTGACTATTACGCAGACCTTGTTTGATGGCGGCGACCGCAAGGCGCAGAAGGACAAGCAGGCCGCCCGCGTTGACGGCGCATCCTTCCGCGTCCAACAGCGCTCGGAAGCTTTAGCGCTGGAAGTGACCCAGGATTACCTTGAATATCAGTTGCAGATGGAAATCGTCGCAGCTGCTGAGAAGAACGTCGCCTTCCACAAGCAGATGGTCGGCAATATCGAGGACAGCATCAAGGGCGGCGCTCTCACCGATGCCGACCGTCTTCAGGGTCGGGAGCGCTTGGAGGCGGCTAACGCTCGCCTTCAGGAAGCAAAGAAGGAGCTCGATGCGACGAAGATCCGCTTTCTCCAGGTCGTCGGCGAGCCGATCAGTAATGCGAGCCGACCGGCTTCCGTCGCGCGCTACCTGCCGAAGACGTTGGACGACGCGGTCTTTATCGCTCAAAAGAACAACCCGCAGATCTCGTCGGCAAAGGCTGATGTCAATGCCGCTGACGCGGACGTGCGCGGTTCGAAGTCCGCATTCCTGCCACGGTTGGACCTCGTCGGCAGCGCTCGCATTGGTGACGATGTCGACGGCAACAAGGGTAACACGAGCGACGTCCAAGTTGGTGTCGTCGCCAAATGGAACATCTATCATGGCGGCATCGATACCGCCCACCAACAGGAGCTGGTTCGTCGCGCCGCCGAACAGCGTTTTGCGCTGAGCCAGACGTACCGCGAGGTGGACGAGTCCGTCCGTTCCGCCTGGAGTGAGCGCACCAACCAGGCTCAGTTGGCGCATATCCTCGGCGGGCAGGAAAAGACGAACGCTCAACTCGTCACGTCTTACCGCGAGCAATTCAAGGTCGGTCAGCGCTCGCTGCTTGATCTATTGGATGCCCAGAACACTCGCTTTAACACTGAGATCTTGGCCAAGACGGCGGAAGTCGCATCACTCTTTGCGGAATACAAGATCCTGGCGGCATCGGGCAGCCTGTTGTCGACGATGAAACTGAAGCCGGTCGATCAGGCGACGCCTTATGCCCGTGATCAGTTCGCTGTTTCATCGAATACGGCTGATCCCGGATATACCAGATACGACTCGCATCAGAAGCCCGGCTTGCCGATGGATCTGCTCGAGCCGATTCGTTAATCGTTACGATCCGAATTGGATAGTGGCTCATGTTGAACGTAGCACCTGACGTGTCTGCGAGCGTATCGCTGCGGACTTTCAAGTCGGCATTTAAATCGGTCGCTGCGTTTTACGGCCGTCCGAACTCGGATACAGTGCTGTTTTCGGGCATTCCGGACGAAATTCTGGAAGCCATGGAGCTGGACGATGTCGAACGGCTGTCGGAACGCGTCGGTCTGCAGGTCCTGAAGCATACGGAACGAGATTGCCGCCTGGGCAATTTCGATTGCCCGGCGATCGTCACCTTTGCTGACGGCGGTGTTCTGCCATTGCTCGAAACGACCGAAAGCGGTTCCTATATCACTGAACTCGTGCCGGTCGCCGGGACAGCGGCCTGCTTGACGCGGGACGAACTCAAGGCGCTCAATCCGCAATCGGCATTTGCTTTCACGCTCTATTATCAGAATTCTTCAGAAGAAGCGCGGGTCGGCCACGCCCTGGAGATCGAGAAGCGGCACTGGCTGGCAACGGCGCTGGTACCCTATTGGCGCACCTATGCCCGCGTCATGCTGGCGGCACTCTTCATCAACATCATCGCGCTGGCATCGCCGCTTTTCACCATGAATGTCTATGATCGGGTGCTGCCGAACAAGGCGTTCCCAACGCTCTGGGTGCTGACCGCCGGCATCTCGCTTGCCTATCTCTTCGATTTTCTACTGAAGATGGCCCGCGCATCGCTGATCGACTATGCGGGTCGTAAGGCGGATCTGCGGCTCTCGCAGTTGATCTTCGACAAGATCCTGAATTCGACATTGGCGTCCCGCCCGATGTCGACCGGAGAATATGCCAATCGGGTGACACAATATGAATTCGTGCGCGAATTCTTCACATCGAACACGATCGGAGTGCTGATCGACAGCATGTTCGTCGTGATTTTCCTGGTTGTCATATATTTGATCTCCGGGTGGCTCGTGATCATTCCAGGCGTCGCTTTCATTCTCTCGGTGACGATCGGCCTCGTGGCCCAGGCTCAGATTGGCAAGCGCATGGCGACGGCGACGAACGAGGCCTCGCGCCGCCAGTCGCTGCTCGTCGAGACCATTTCGACGATCGAGACATTGAAGAGCCTCCGCGCCGAGGCGACGATGTTGCGCCGCTGGCAGGAGCTGACGAAATATTCGAGCCGCACCAGTGAGGACATCAAGCACATCTCGTCAAACGCCATCAACATGACGATGTTCTTGCAACAAATGGTCAGCGTACTCATCGTCGTTGCGGGCACGTATGAATTTGCCGACGGCAAAATCGCCATGGGTGCGATCGTGGCCACCGTCATGCTGGCGAGCCGCGCCGGCGCGCCCTTCGGGCAGATCGCCATGACGCTGGCGCGTTTCCGCCAGGCCACCATGTCGCTGCGCATTCTTGACAAGATCATGGAGCAGCCTGACGACCGTCCGTCGACGGTCGGCTTCGTCAACCGGCAGATCCGTAGCGGTGGATTCAGCTTTCAGAATGTTTCCTTCCAATATCCAGGATCTGACCAGGCGGTCATCAATCAGCTGTCCTTCACGGTTGCGCCCGGGGAAAAGATCGGGATCATCGGCCGCATCGGTTCGGGCAAGACGACCCTCGGCCGGCTTCTCGACGGGCTGTTTCAGCCGGCCAGCGGCCGTGTACT
Organism: Rhizobium aureum; assembly: GCF_030182495.1. Taxonomy (NCBI): domain Bacteria; kingdom Pseudomonadati; phylum Pseudomonadota; class Alphaproteobacteria; order Hyphomicrobiales; family Rhizobiaceae; genus Rhizobium; species Rhizobium aureum. Next base: position 314,819 of record NZ_JAQJCI010000002.1, read on the forward strand.
CATCGATGGCGTTGATATACGCCAGTATCACGTGGCGGAGGTGCGATCCACGGTGGCCGTCGCCGGGCAATCATCGGACCTGTTCTCCGGCACGGTAAAGGAAAATCTGCTGCTCGGCCGGGCCGACGCCACCGATGAAGAGCTCTTGGCGGTATCACGAATGACCGGCGTCGAGGAGTTCGTCTCCGTACATCCGCGCGGTTTCGATATGCCGGTTGGCGAGCGCGGTGCGAACCTGTCGAATGGCCAGAAGCAGGCATTGACCATCGCGCGCCTGCTTCTGACCCGGCCGAAGATCGTCTTTCTTGACGAGCCGTCGGGAGCGATGGATTTGGCAAGCGAGCGCCATCTGATCAGCAAGCTGACCGATGCGTTCGGCCCGGAAACGACGCTGCTGGTAGCAACCCATCGTCACAGTATGTTGGAGCTGGTTGACCGGCTGATCGTCATCGACAAGGGCCGCATCATCGCGGATGGACCGAAAAACGCTGTCATCGAGGCGATGCAGCGCAAGGCGGTGCAATGATGCGTGCCTCTCAGCGCAATATCGACGACAGTCCTCCGTTGTTCGCCCGGCTGATCCTTGGCCTCTGTGCCTTGATGATCGTTGCTTTCGTCGCTTGGGCGGCCTTCGCCGACATCGACGAGATCGCTCGCGGCGAAGGCAAGGTGATACCGGTATCGAAGACGCAGATCGTGCAATCGTCCGAGCCCGGCATCGTCCAACAGATCAATGTCAATCTCGGCCAGGTCGTCCATAAAGGCGATATTCTGGTCCAGCTCGACAACACGACGACGGTGTCGACACTCGGCGAGTCGGTTGCCAAGGCTCGTGCGCTCGGTGCCAAAGTTGAGCGCCTGGCCCTGGAGGAGGCAGGCGCCTTCGACGCACAGTTCGTCTGCCCAGCTGACATTCTTGCTACCGCAAAAACCGTCTGCGACAACGAGGAAAAGCTCTTCGAGGCGGATCGCGCTTCCTACAAGAACAAGCTTGACGTTCTCAATCAGCGTCTGAAGCAGCATCAGAACGAGCTGGATGAAGCCCATGCCAACATAGACCGCCTGACGCAGAACATCGAAGGCGCCCAAAAGCAATATGATCTGCTGAAGCCGCTCGGCGAGAAAAAGCTTGTTGCCCAAACGGAGGTTCTCAAAGTCCAGCGAGACCTTGTCGACCTGCAAGGGCAGCTTAAAGTCTATGTCGAAAGCCTTGATCGCCTGCAAGCGGCCGTCAATGAGGCGACGCTACAGGTCGCCGACCTTGGATTGCAGCTGCGGCAGCAGGCCCTGACCGACAAGGGGCAGGCACTGTCGGAACTTTCCGTCGTCGATGAGACGATCCGCGGGGCATCCGATCGGGTCAAGCACACCGATATCCGGTCTCCGGTCGACGGCATCGTCAATACGCTGGAGGTCAACACGATCGGCGCCTATGTCGACGCCGGCAAGGTCATCGCCGGTGTCGTCCCGACAGCGGACACCCTGCTGATCGAGGCGAAGATTTCTCCACGCGACGTTGCATTCGTGCGCATCGATCAGCCGGCGGTCATCAAGATCTCGGCTTATGATTTCTCGATATTCGGCGCACTGGACGGTAAGGTCGTTAACGTCTCCGCCGATAGTCTTGTCGAAAAGGACAAGAACGAAACCTATTACCTTGTGCGCATCAAGACCGACAAATCGGCGCTGGAACGCGACGGCAAGCACTATCCGATTATCCCAGGCATGGTGGCTTCGGCCGAGATCATGACCGGCCGCAAGACGATCCTGGCCTATTTGATGAAGCCGATCAACAAGGCGCGCTCCGAAGCGCTGACGGAACGGTGAGGGGCAACCATGCGCAAAGGAGGCGGGAAGGACGAAGCTGCGATAGTTCGGGAGGAATCCCTACCATCTGTCGATGGTGATGAACTGGAGCCACGTTTCCGCGCGGTAACGGGTGGCGGCGAGCGTCGTGGCATTCGCCTGGAGGGTATCTATTGGGATGGGCTAGGGCGTATGTCGGAGGCCGGTGGCATCAGCATCGGTGACCTGGTTTCAAACATAGCCGCAGAGATGCCGGAGACCGGCAATCTCACGTCCTTGCTGCGCGTGCTGAGCTTCAAATGGGCGCTGAGCCGCCTCGATGCCGTCGAAGATCTCGCATCGCTGACCAATCTCAACGCTGTCCTTCAGGCGTCGCCGACACCTGCAGTGGTCCTGACGCAAGAGCGCGGGATCAAGCTCTTCAACGATGCCTTCTTGAAGATGTTGCGCCATCGCCTGCCGCTGATCGATGATGTCCAGCAGACCGCGCGCACGCTACGCCTGTCGATCGACACCCAGATCCAAGAGGTACTCTCCGTTCTGTCGGTCAATCGCGGTAAGACGCTGAACACCGGCTTCAAGATCGGCCTCGGTTCACAATCGCTGACGGGGCAAATCAATCTGGCGTTGGCGCCGACGCACGAAGCATTGATGCTGATCGGCTATCTTTCCGTCTACTGAGAATGCCACCGCTTTCATTATGCGCGACGCTCGCCCCAAATGCCTGGGTGGCGGGTTCGGTTAGTGAACTTCGCCTTCGCCGGGGACCACCTTGGCGAGCGGCACTGCGGCGGCAACCGCTTGTGCGTGAGGATCGCGCGAACCGTGCAGATAGCCGCGGTCAGCAACGATCGAATAGAGCGGCAGATATTCTGCAATCCGTTTGTCGGACAAGACCTCGTCGCGCATGTTGTCGAGGATAAGATTGTTACCGTTGACGGAGACCGACAGGACAGCGTGGTAGAAATGCCGCTGCTGGTCGAACAAGACGACCAGTGTCATATGGTCGAGATCGACGCCTGCCTTATAGAGTGCTGCCATCTTCAAGATGGCGTAGTCTTCGCAGTCGCCTCGCTGATGCGACAGTGCTTCGCTCGGTTTCGCCCAGTAATCTGCTACATGATAGGTTTCCATGTCGCTGGCGTAGCGGATGGCATGGTTGACCGTGTAGTTGATGGTATTGATCTTGTCGCGGATCGACGCGCCGGTAATCTTTGTTTCAGCGGCCGCGATGACGGTTTCGGCTGCATTGCATCCACCTGTTCCGCAATCGAGCGATTTGCCCGACCGGATTTCCGCGAGCGGCCCGGCGAAATTGTTGAGCGCGGCAAGATGTTTGAACGGAATGGCGACAGTTCCGAATACAGAGTCGCCTAAAGGAGCGCTGCTCGGTTTTGCGGGGCGTACCGGCTCAGACGCAGTCAAGTCATTGTGCGGAAGGCCGCCCGGCGCAACTGCGAGGCTGTTGTTCAATGCCGCCAGGTCGATGCCACTGATCGCTCTTGCGGCGTTTCCGATGGTGGGCGCAAAGAGATCGATGGCCGTATGGACCAGCGGGTCCTGAAACAGCTTGACGACGGGCCGAACAGTATCGTCGGTCGCCGCCATGCTGGTGGTCGCTGAGGCTAGACCGAAGGCAAAGGAAGCTGCAGCGAGTGCTGCAAGTATAGTTTTTTTGTTCTTGCGTACCATTGGCGCTAAATTCCCTCTGATTGAGAGAATAGTGCGTGATACTTCTGAATATGATGTTGGGATATATAGATAAACTAAGTATAAATTAAGCGATCAAATAAGTATAAAATTGTACGAAATGCGATGAGAAAGAATTAAGGATGATTTCGCCAAGGGTACTAAAGTGGTCCGTCTCGACTCAGGATCAGATGAAGCGGCGCTATCGTGATGACGAAGCGCGTCTCGTTACCTACGTGCTCGATGAGCCCTGCCGGCATCAGAACGACTGTGAGGGCCGTGCGGAAACCTTCAGTGTGCCGCCGTCGATCGTATTGATTACCATTCTACGCTCCACCTGGCCGGCGGCATTGAAGCGGAAGAGGCCGGTCGTGCCGCGGAAGCCCACCTTGTTCCTCAAATTGGCTGCAGTGATGGCCTGCGGTCCCTGGGAACGGATCAGGCCGGAGGCGATCGCCATGGCGTCGTAGCCATAGGCGCCGTAGGTCGTCAGCGGGTGATTGAAATGGCGCTGATAGCGCTCGGTAATGAGCCCGCTGCTCTGCGTGTCGTCGGTCGCGACGAACGCACCCGCTACGGCGGGCGTCGCATAGACCGATTGCGGCCAGTTGTTGGTGCCGACCAGCGTCTGACCGGGAATGGCTGCGCTACGAACGGCACTTGCGGCCATACCGATTTCCGGGGTGTTGCCGAGAATGACCACGATGTCGGCCGACTGGATGAGCGGCCGGTTCTTGGTCAGGATATCGGAGGACTGATCACTTGCGCCGTAACGGCCAAGGCCCATGAAGGTGTTGCCACCGTTCCAGATGGCGCTGCCCAATCTCGTTGCGTCGGATTGAGGAAAATCAGCGGGCACTAGCGCCGATACCTTTTTGTGACCCGAAGGACCGGCCGCCTTGACACCTTCCGTCGCGCTGTCGATCTCATCCGAGGCCAGATTGAAGACGTCTCCGCCGGTCGCCGCACCCGCAAGGTTAAGCAATGGGGGACGCTGGGTGGTTGGAATGGCAGCGATGGAGGCCGTCTCGGCCGGCGGCAGATAGCTGACGATCAGCGCGGCATTCCGGGCCTTGGCCGCAGTGACCTGTGCGGCAACGCCGGCAAGTCCAGGGCCGACATTCTTGACGCGCAACCGGACCTGATTGTTGCCGAGTTCGCCGACGCCAAGCACTGCCCCGTCGCGCACATCGCGTGCCGGGCCTTCATAGAGACCTGCCGCACCCTTGCGCAGCAATAGCGTGATTTCGGTGCCGCCGTCGCCGCCATAGCTCTCTTCAATGGCAGTGGACGGCATTTTTATGTCGTCCTTCTTGCTGTTGTTCTCCAGTCCCACACCGTCCATCTGACAGCCGGCGAGGCCGGCACAGAGAATGAGGGCGGCACCGCATGCTGGTCGCCAACGCGGTCTGCGCGGCAGCCACTCCGTCAAAAGGCTCAATGAAAGGCTGATCGCAAACGGCACAACTACTCCCCCCGATTCTCTACGGCAGACTGCAACAGCCAGTCGGCCGCATTTGCACACTGCGGCTGACGTAAAGTCAAGCAGTATACTTAACGAGTTGTTCTTCCGTTGAGTTAACCATCGGTAAAATAATTCTGCGGTGCTGCATAACCGGCTATATCCGTGAGGTTAATGAAGTATTGCAATCAGCCCGCTCCCGTAATTGATTGCGGCAAATTACGAGACACCGGGAGCCAGACCCATGGACGACTTGCGCATTTCGACCGTAGATCACGAAGCTGCTTCGCATGATTTCGCATCAGGCGGCCGGGACACGGGCGTTACGGCCGATATCGGCGCCGATCATTTGCTGCCATTGTCGCAGAATGCTGATGTCGCTGCGTTCGAAGTGGCACAAGCCGAGGAGCAGCAGGCGAATGGCAAGACAGGGCGACTTGCCGCGAACGAGCCGCAAAACGCCGGCGCTCGTCAGCCACTCCAGATCGTACCCGACAATGGCAATGTCGTTCATCTGCCGCCGAACACCTCCATCGACGATATCCATGTCGAGGGACGTAACCTTGTTCTCATCCAGGCCGACGGTACGCGCATCGTCATTATCAACGGAGCGCTGCACGTTCCAACCTTCCTGATCGGTGAGGTCACGCTGCCGCAGCAGGCCGTCGTCGCCGCGCTGCAGCAGCAGGGCATCAATGTCGCTGAAGGTCCCGATGGTTCGGTTCATGCCGGCAACAGCACGGATTCCGGCCACCAGTTCACGGACAGCCAGGCTGGGAACCCCCGCACGCCGCTTAATCTGCTTGGCCTTCTTGGTCCTGGCGACATAATCGGCGGCGGTAACGGCCGCAATCTATCTGGTACGCAGACTCGCGTTCCCTTCATCGATCAGCAGGCGACCGAAACGGCTTCGCTGATCGAACGCGGCAGCAGCACTGGCGCCTTCCTCACGACAAGCAGCACCGGTCGCTTCGGCTTCGGCGGCAATAATGCCGCGATCACCACCGTCACGCTGGTCGGCGAGGCAGAAATCACCGGCAGCGGCACGCAGCAGCTGTCGGGTCTAACCTCTGGCGGCGTTCCCGTTGTCGTCACCCAGAATGGCCAGACCGTTACCGGCACGGCCAATGGTGTCGCGGTCTTCACGCTGGTATTCAACGCTTCGACCGGCGATTACACCTTTACTCAGCTCGCTGCTCTCGACCATCCCCGCGGCGCCAATGCATCGGGCGATGTACTTCAGCTTCAATTCCGGTACACCGTCTCCGACACGAGCGGTCATACGGTTGCGTCCATCGCGAATGTCGACATCACAGACAGCGTGCCGGTTGCAGCCGCAGCAACTGCGGGTTCTGTCACCGAGGCAGCGCTGGCTGCCGGCAACGCAGCCCTAAGCCATGACACGGGCGCCGCGACGGCCAACGGCTCGCTTAACATTTCCTGGGGTGCCGATAGCGCCAATACCAATCAGGGCGGCCTCGGTGATCGCTCGGTTGCCTTCACCAATACAACGGTACTGACACAGGGCCAGGATGGCGAGACGCTGAGTTCGCATGGTCAGGCCGTTCATACGGTGCTGCTGGCCGATGGCACGCTCGTCGGCTATACAGGTGAAACCGTTCCCACGGCGACCTCCGCATCCAACGTCGTCTTCTATGCAACGGTCTCCGACACTGACAACGGCCATTACAACTTCACCCTGGTGCAATCGCTCGACGATGCCAAGGGATCGGACGCCATCAAGCTGACCTTTGGTTACACGGCGACCGATTCTGACGGCGATACTGCTTCGAACACCTTCACCGTCACCATTGCCGACGACAAGCCGGTCGCGGCAGCCGGTGATGCAGGCTCGGTCACCGAAGGCGCGCTGGCGAGCGGCAACGAGACCCCGCATGTCGAGACCGATGCAATTACTACCGGTTCGCTCAATATCTCCTGGGGTGCCGACAACGCCAACACCGACAACGGCAGCGCCGGTGACCGCTCGGTTGCCTTCACCAGCGCAACCGTGGCGACACAGGGCCAGGACGGTGAAACACTGAGCTCGCATGGTCTTGCAGTGCATACGGTACTGCTGGCCGATGGCACGCTGGTTGGTTATACCGGCGAGGCCGCTCCGACGGCGACCTCCGCATCCAATGTTGTCTTCTACGCAACGGTGTCGGATACCGACAACGGCCACTACAACTTCACTTTGGTGCAGTCGCTCGATGATGCCAAGGGTTCGGACGCCATCAAGCTGACCTTCGGTTATACGGCGACTGATTCTGACGGTGATACCGCCTCGAACACCTTCACCATCATCGTCGCTGACGACAAGCCGGTTGCCGCGGCCGGCGATGCGGGCTCCGTTACGGAAGGCGCGCTGGCAGGCGGCAATGAAAATCCGCATGTCGAAAGCGATACGACGGCCACCGGTTCACTCAACATCTCCTGGGGTGCCGACAACGCCAACTCGGACAAGGGCGGCGGCGGCGATCGGTCTGTTGCCTTTACTAATGCCACGGTCACGACAGAGGGCCAGGATGGCGAAGTGCTGAGTTCGCATGGTCTTGCAGTGCATACGGTACTGCTGGCCGATGGTACGCTGGTCGGCTACACCGGCGAGGCCGCTCCCACGGCGGTCGCAGATGCCAAGGGTGCGGTCGGCTCGAACATCGTCTTCTATGCGACGATCTCCGACACCGACAACGGCCACTATAACTTTAAGCTGGTCCAGTCGCTCGATGATGCCAAGGGATCGGACGCCATCAAGCTGACCTTCGGTTATACGGCAACGGACTCGGATGGCGACATCGCCTCGAATACGTTCACCGTCACCGTCGCCGACGACAAGCCTGTCGCCAGCGATGTTACCGTCGGCACGGGCAGCCTTTACGACACGACGGCAGCCGAGCAGATGCCGCCCCGCCCACCCCTCGAGTTCAGCGAAGGGCCGACGCCGTCGGAGGGCGCCGCCGACACCGTCAGCGGCGGATCGGGCAGCTTGTTTACTGCCGGCGCTGACGGCTTCCAGCAGGTCACCTTCACGGATCCGACTGGCCTCAAGGGCATCTACATCGATGCCAATGGCGTCGCTCATAAGGAAGGTCTGTCCTATAACACCACGACGGACAATCTGGGTAACACGATCTACACCGCAGCTGGCAAGGAGTCGGGTCAAGTTCTCTTCACTCTGACCGTCGGTGCCGACGGCAGCTACACCTATGCCCAGTCTGGCGCTTTCGCCGATGCCAAGGGCTCCGATAACGAGAATTTCAAGATCGCCTTTGAAGTCACCGATGGTGATGGCGACAAGGCAACAGGCTCGCTGACGCTCAACGTCGCCGACAGCCTTCCGGCCGCCAATGATGTGACGGTCGACTCGGGCAGCCTTCACGACACCACGTCGACCCCCTCGGGGCCGAATCTGCCTCCCGTCCCGTTGCTTATCGAGCAGCCGAGCGAAGGTTCGACGCCGGATGGCGCCAAGACTGACTCCAACAGCGTCAGTGGCGCATCGGGCAGCCTGTTCACGACCGGAGCCGATGGCTTCGCGCGGCTGACCTTCACCAATCCGACCGGTCTCAAAGCCATCAACATCGATGATAACGGCGTTGCCCACAAGGAAGGCCTGTCTTACGGCACGTCGAGGGACGATTCCGGTAACACGGTCTACACGGCGACCGGCAAGGATTCCGGCCACGTCATCTTCACGCTGACCGTGCATGCCGACGGCAGCTACACCTATGTCCAGTCCGGCGCCTTCGCTGACGCCAAGGGCTCCGATAACGAGAATTTCAAGATCGGCTTCGAAGTTACCGACGGTGACGGAGACAAGGCAACGGGCTCGCTGACGCTCAACGTCGCCGACAGCCTCCCGGTCGCCAACAATGCCACGGCTGATCGCCTCCTTAACGACGATATGTTCCCAGGCGGCAATCCCGACAAGACTGACGAATACAACAGCGTCAGCGGCGCATCGGGCAGCCTGTTCAACATGGGCGCAGATGGGTTCAAGCGTGTCACGATTGCTCATTCGGATCTGCCGCAGCTGACCACCATCTACACCGATGATAACGGCGTCGCGCATCAGGAAGACGTCATCTGGGGCAAGCCGACGATTTCCGGCGGCGCGACGACCTGGGTTGCTTCCAGCGCAAATCACGAGACCGTCGCCACGCTGACCATCAATGCCGACGGCTCCTACACGTTTTCGACCGGCGCACCGCTTGTGCATCCGACCGCGCAAACCGCCGAAGAGACCCTCTCTCTGACGTTCAATTTCACCGTCACCGATGGCGACAGCGACAAGACCACGGGTTCGCTGACGATAGGCATCAAGGATGACGTGCCGATCGCTCACACGATTGACAATACCGCCTCGACGCTCAACGACGACGCGCAGATCGGCGGAAACCTCGATGCCGACGGCGCCAACGTGCATAGCGTCTCGGGCGCTGCCGGTGCGTTGTTCAGCGCTGGTGCTGACGGTTTTGCAAGCGTCTCGATCGATCAGTCCAGCCTGCCGGCTTTGAAGACGATCTATGTCGATGCCAACGGGTTCGCGCAGCAGGAAGACGTCATCTGGGGCAAGCCGACGATTTCCGGTGGTGCGACGACCTGGATTGCTTCCAGTACCAACCATGAGACGGTCGCTACGCTGACCATCAACGCCGACGGCTCTTATACGTTCAGCACCAGTGCGCCGCTTGTCCATCCGACCTCCGGCACGACGGAAGAAGGCTTGCCGCTGACCTTCACCTTCACGGTGACTGATGGTGACAATGATACATCCACCGGCTCGCTGACCTTGCATGTTACGGATGACGTGCCGCTGGCAAACACCGTCGCTGTGACCAGCGTGACGCTGAACGACGATGCCCTGAAGGGCGGAAATCCCGACACAGTTGGCGTAACCGATACCGATACGGTCAGTGGCACGAGCGGCACGCTCTTCACGGGTGGCGCGGATGGCGTTCATCAGGTAACGCTCGGAGCGACGACGGATTTCAGTGCCATCTATATCGGCAAGGATGGCTTTGCCCATGTCGAGTCGGTCGTTTGGGGCAGCCCGATGACTGCGGCGGGTGGCGAGACGGTCTGGATCGCGACGGGCAAGGACAGCGGCCAGACGGTCGCGACGCTGACGATCGGCGCGGATGGTTCCTATAGCTTCACGCTCAGCGCGCCGGTCGCGCATCAGGCAAGCCTGACCGCGGAAAATACGCAGGATCTGACCTTCAACTTCACGGTCACCGACGGTGACAGCGATACCGCCAATGGCGCGTTGACGGTTACCGTCAAGGACGACGCGCCGATCGCCTTTAAGGTCGATACCGCATTAACGCCGCTCAACGACGATGCGCAGGCGCATGGCAACCCGGATGGCGCCGCCGACGCGAAGACGATCAACGGCGGTGCCGGGGCTCTGTTCTCTGCCGGTGCCGACGGCGTCAAGGGTGTGTCGATGGACAGCCTGCCGACGCTGAAGGCAATCTACCTCGACGGCCACGGAATCGGCCATCAAGAATCGGTATCCTGGACGTCGTCAGCGGCGAACGGTGTGACGACCTGGACGGCAACCGGCGCCTCCAGCCATGCCACCGTTGCGGTTCTGACGATCAATTCGGACGGTTCCTACAGCTTCACCGCGGATGCGCCGCTCGTTCATTCGGCGTCATCGACGACCGAAGACAGCATGACGCTGAATTTCGGCTTCACAGTTACGGATGGCGACGGCGATACGGCGAAGGGGTCGCTCGCGATCGCCATCATAGACGACGTTCCGGTTGCCTCCGGCACGACTATCGCCGCCAGGGCCGACGAGGGCGATATTTACAATCTCCTGTCGCATGGCAACAGCCCGCTCGACGGCGCACACGACGGATCATCCTCGCAGCCGGCACTGTTCGGTCTCGGTTTTGCGGCCACGGTATCCGGCTCCGTTGCATCCACCGTTTCCTTCGGTGCTGACGGCGCAGCGATCGGTGGCGGCTTCAGCTTCACGGCCAATGCGGCATCGACGCTTACCGCCCTGCATCTGACTTCGGGTGGCGGCGCGCTCTCCTATGCCGTCGTCAACAACGTGATCATCGGCTATGTCGATAATGACCACCACAGCGGCTACAATCCGCTTCTCGACCGTCCGGTCCTGTCATTGTCGCTGTCTAGCAACGGCAATTTCACCTTCCAGCAGTACGATCAGCTCGACAACGTCGCAGGTCCCGGCAACGATCTGCGCTCGGGCAATAGCTCGATCTCGGTCATCGACTTCGGTTCCGTCATCCAGGCGACTGACGGCGACGGCGACAGCGTGACGCTGACCGGCGCTTTGAACATTACGATCGTTGACGACGTACCGAAGGTCGATCTGGCCCTGACGGGCTCGATCACGATCGACGAGAGCGGCAGCGGTGATAACGACGTCAACGCCAACTTCTCGGTGAAGAGCCTGTTTGCCGGCATCACCGGCGGCAACGATCCGCACATGTCGACGGTCTACGCACAACATAACATCGTCTCTCCGTCGGTCTCGATAGGCGCCGACGATGCGTCGGGCGCGACGAGTAGCCTGGCGCTTCATATCGACAATGCCGACTCCGGGCTGACGACGACGGCAGGTCAGGCGATCACGCTCTCGCAGCTCGCCGATGGCACCGTTGTCGGCAAGATCGCCGACGGCGAAATCGCTTTTGCGATCCGGATCGACAACAGCGGCAAGGTCAGCATCGCCCAGTACATGTCCCTTGCCAATCCGAACACGTCTAAATCGGACGGCGATCCGGTCGATCTTACCGGCAAGCTCTCGGCGGTTCTGAGCGCGACCGATAGTGACGGCGATACCGTCGCCAAGTCGGTTTCCATCGGCAGCAGCATTCGCTTCGATGATGACGGCCCGTCGATCGGCGTTGCCATATCGACGAAGACACTTGCCGAGCATGACCTTCTGACGAATACGGGTTCGCTGTCGCCTTCAGGCATCAGCACTGGCGCGGTTGCGCTCAATCTTGCCTTCGGCGCTGACGGCCCGGCCGCCCATGCTGTCGCGTTCGTAGCGCATTCGAACGGCAGCTATTTCACCGCGAGCTACGGCAACAATCAGACGTTTGATGCGACAAAGCTCAGCTCTGGCGGCCACGCGCTGTCCTACTCGCTCAGCGGCGACGGCATGACGCTCATCGCCTATACCGGCAGCGATGCCGCCGACCAGTCGAGCTGGGTCTTCAAGGTTGTCCTGACCCAGGACAGCGGCCACGCCAACGGCGCCTACAACTTCACGCTTTACAAGTCGCTCGACGACGTCAACGGTCAAACCAACCTCTCGGATATCAAGCTGACTTTCCAGGTTGCCGGACATGACGGCGATGGGGATACCACGAGCGGTACACAGAGCTTCTCGGTCGACATCACCGATGATGTGCCGACGCTGGCTGATCATGGCTCGGTTTCTGCGACCGTATCGGAAACGGCGATCAATGCTCCGGTGGTGACGACGGCATCCTATACGATCGATTTCGACACGGTGAACCCTGCTGCTGCCAAATTGACGGTTACTGAAGGCAGCGTCAGCGGCGGCCATGTGGGCTCGTCGTTCAAGGGCGGCGACATCGTGCTCGTGTCCAACACGGGAACGACCTTTGTCCTCACCCAGATGGATATAGGTGTGTTTGACCACAAAGGCGTGTCGTCCAAGACGGTCACGATCATCGGCACCGATGCGCAAGGCCACACGTATTCGGTGACGACTACCGGCAAGACCTTCTCGGCCGCCGGGACGGCACTCGAAGGCAAACAACTGACGTCGCTCGAGATCGATCCGCATGACAATTCGCTGACAGTCACGGTCGACAACGTCCATGTCACCGACACGACGACGACGCCCACCCATAATCCTGCCGAGACAACGGTAGATCTGACCTCGCTCGTCCACGCCAGCGCCGACGGCCCGTTGGCCTGGTCAGTGAACGCGGTCGCCGCCGGAACGTCTTCCGGTAACCTGACTGGCGGTACCGGGCTGACCTACAACGGCACGGCCATCACGCTCGCCAGCACGGATGGACACACGATCACCGGCTCGGCAGGAGGCGTCACGGTCTTCACGTTGACTGTCGATCCCGCGAGCGGTCACGCTACATTCGACCTTTATCATGCGATCGACGGCGGCAAAACGCTGCCACTCGACTTCTCGAAATATGTCACGGCGACGGATTTCGATGGTGATTCCGTAACCCTGGGCAGCGGCTCCGTTACCATCGTCGTTCAGTCGACCACGGACAGCCTTCCGACAATCTCTTCGGCCGGCCTGGTATCAAGCGTCAGCGAAAGCGGCTTGCCGGGTGGTACGGGTACGCCGGGCGTTTCTAACGTCCATTCCGGCAGCATCGCGATCACCGCAGGCGATGCGCCCTCGATCGTGACGATCAATGGCCATACGTTCAACGTCGGCACCGCTATCGCCAACGGCGATACCAATGCCACCATTCAGGGCGCCCACGGAACGCTGCATATCCTCAGCGTCACCACGACGGCTATCAACTACACTTATACGCTGACCGGTGCGACGAGCGGCGCGGGCAAGCATGACGACTTCTCCGTTAAAGTCAGCGATGCGCCGATTGACGGTGAAAGCCAGACGGCAACACTGACCTTCAACATCAATGACGACAAACCGATCGCCAGCACCCTTTCGCTGGGATCGATGTATGAGAACGACAGCAGCCGGATCTTCACTCTTTCTGCCGGAACCATCGCTTTTGGTGCCGACGGAGCGGCCCAGAGCGGTGCGATCCATGTAGACAGCGTCAGTGCCGGCGGCCCTCTCACGGGAACGACGCTGAGCACTTCCATCGTCACGATCGACGCCGGTCATGTGACCGTCACGCCAGGTGGGGTGTTCGACGCCTTGCCGCTCGGCAAGTCCTCGGTCCTGTCGGTCGGCTATACGGTCACCGACGGGGATGGCAGCAAATCCAGCGGCACCTTCAACATTACCGTCCATGGCGTAAACCATGCGCCGACCACGGCGGATGGAAGCGTCTTCACCAGTGAAGACGCGGATTATTACTTCAAATCGACGGATTTCGCCTTCAGCGACAGCATCGACGGCAATAAGCTGGGCTACGTCACCATCAACAGCCTGCCGACGGATGGCACGCTCTATCTTGGCTCGACACCAGTTGCCGTGGGGCAGCATATCGCTGCCAGCGCGCTTACGACGCTGCACTTCACGCCTTCGGCGGGATTTGCCGGTCCGACCGAGACCGAGAGCTTCAGCTTCACTGTGCAGGATGACGGCGGCACTGCCAATGGCGGCGCGAATACGTCGACTGCCCATACGATGGCGATCAACGTTACGGCCATCGATGATGGCAAGGCCGCGATCTCGATCGCCGATCAGACCACGCATACGGGCAAAGCGATCGTCGCGGGCGACACGCTGAACGCCGCCGTTGCGGCAGACGATCCAGATCACGGGCAGTCGGGCCTGACCTATGCGTGGAGCTGGGCGGACGACAGCTCGCATACCGTTCTCGGAACTGCATCGTCCTACACGGTGACGAGTGCCGATGTCGGGCATTCACTGATCTTGACAGTGAGCTATACGGACGGTCAGGGCTTCAACGATGTCGTGACGCAGACGACGTCCACCGTCATCGCGCCGGTCGTCTTCGCCCCGACGATCGATACAACGCCGCTGTCGGAAGCCTATCTCGCGACCGGCTCCGATCCGCAGCCCGGTCAATTGACGGCCGCGGGGAGCATCGTCCTTGGGACATTCGACAATCCGCATATCACCAGCGTCACAGGCGCCGACAACAATGCCGTAACAGTCGATCAAACCGCTCCGGACAGCCAGACGACGACGATCCATGGCTCCTATGGCGATCTCATAATCGACGCGAATGGCGCATATACATACACGCTGACTCATCCGGGCTTGAATGCATCGGGGGATACGGATCAGTTCACCTACACGGTGACCGACATGAACGGCAGGACAAGTCAATCGACTCTGACGTTCAACATTGCCGATGACGCGCCGGAGCTGACCGGTGCAGGGATCTCCGCAACCGTTTCCGACGATGGCGTGGTGACGGCCGGCTCGCATTCCGCAGTGGTGGCGACGGACCTGACTTCGCTGGTAATTTCCGGTGCCGACAGTCCATTGGCGTGGTCGGTGAATGCCGTAGCGGCCGGTACCTCTTCCGGTACCCTGACAGGTGGCACCCCGTTGACCTACAACGGCGCGGCCGTCACGCTTACCAGCACCGACGGGCATACGATTGTCGGCTCGGCGGCCGGCGATACGGTCTTTACGTTGACTGTCGACGGCGCCGGCCATGCTAGCTTGGTGCTGAACCAGGTGTTTGACGGTGCCAAGGTCCAGACGCTCGACTTCTCGCAATACGTGAAGGCGACGGACGCCGATGGCGACCCCGTGACCTTGGGCACGGGCACCTTCACCATTGTCGTGGATCACGTCAATCACCCGGCGGTGTTTACCGGGGCCGAGACCGGCGCCGTCACGGAAGATCTGAACGTTGTCGGCGGCTTTCTGCAGACAAGCGGACAGTTGTTGGTCAACGATGCCGATCGGGGCGAAAGCAAGTTCCAGGCAACGACCATAAATCCGGACGGCACGCATCTCGGTGCGCTGACGATAGATGCGGACGGCAACTGGAGCTACAAGGTCGATGACAACCTGTCGGCCGTGCAGAGCCTGGGTGCGAACCAGACCAGGACCGATACGTTTACAGTTTCATCGGTCGACGGAACGACCCATGACATCGTGGTGACGATCAACGGTGTGAACGATCCAGCCGTGATCAGCGGTGATGTGGCGGGTGCCGTGACGGAAGCCGGCGGCGTCAATAACGGGACGGCCGGGGTACCGTTGGCGAGCGGCGTGCTTTCGGCGACGGACGTCGACAGCGATCCCTCCTTTACGGCGCAAAACAGCGTGGCGACGAACTACGGTCACTTCACGATCGGCGCCGATGGTCATTGGAACTATGTGCTGGATAACAGCAATAATGCCGTCCAGGCGCTGAACAGCACCGGCAGCAATACGACGCTGCACGATCTGATCACCGTGACGACTGCCGATGGCACACTGCAGCAGATCGATATCACGATCAACGGAGCGAACGACGCTGCCGTGATCACTGGCGATGTTGCCAAGAGCGTGACGGAGGCCGGCGGTGTCGACAACGGTACGGCCGGAATACCGACGACGAGCGGAGTGCTTTCGTCGATGGACGTCGATAGCGATCCCTCGTTTGCAGCGCAAAACAACGTGGCAACGAACTACGGTCACTTCACCATCGGCGCTGATGGTCATTGGAACTATGTGCTGGACAACAGCAATAATGCCGTCCAGGCCTTGAACAGCACCGGCAGCAACACGACACTGCACGATCTGATCACCGTGACGACTGCCGACGGTACGCAGCAGCAGATCGATATCACGATCAACGGAACGAATGATGCGCCGGCCTTTACTGGCGATACCGGAAACATTCTGGAGGGCAGCACCGCTCCGATCAGCGGCGCGATCACCGTTTCTGACGTCGATGCAAACCAAAGCTCCTTCACGACTGCGTCTTCAAATTCGATCGCAGGCGCACATGGGACGTTTACCTTTACCAATGATGGCTCGGCTACGGGAGCATGGACCTACACGCTGAACAACAATGACGCGGCGGTTCAAGCGCTGACGGCTGGCGCCAAGCTGACCGATACCTTGGCCATCACCTCAGCCGATGGAACGCCGCACAACGTCACCGTCACGATCACGGGTGTCGACAGCGCGCCGGTCTTTGGCACGGGGACGACAACGGGGTCTGTAACGGAGGACGCGTCGTACAACGTAGGTTCGGAGCTTATAGCGAATGGCGGGTTCCAGGATTATTACTTCTCCGGAGGCCATACCTATCCGAATGGCTGGTCATTCACTGGAGCAGCCTTCGAGGTAAATGCCGGTCGACTTGACGGCACGTCTGTAATGCTCACGGCGAATACCAGCTCGACCAACAACTCGCTTTCGCAGACGATATCGACGGTTGTGGGTCAGACATATAGACTCTCCTTTTACATGCAGGACTTTTCCACCAGTCTGGCGGGCAGTGGGACGGCAATTTTCGACGTTACGACAGGATCTCAAACGCAGGCTATCAGCTATACATATTATTCGAGTGTCGGTCCGTACACGCTCTATACCGTCAACTTCGTCGCCACGAGCTCTAGTACGGTCATAAAATTCTGGTCGCCAAATCAACCTTTTGGCTATTTTAATATCGACGACGTCTCTGTAAAATCGATTGCCGCAACACCAGGTGTTGAAACGACGACGGGGTCGATTGCGTTCACGGATACACATGCATCTTATACACATACCGTTAGCTATACGGCGCCCGTCGGTAGCAACTACTATGGTACGTTTAATGCTAGCGTCGATAACATCAATAACAAGGTTAACTGGACGTTCAGCGTCAACGATAGCGCGATACAATCATTGGGCGTAAATGATCATGTAAATCAGATATACACTCTGACACTGAGTGATGGTCATGGCGGAACGGTTACAAAGGACGTCGTCGTAACCATCAATGGAGCTAACGATGCGGCGTCTATTTCCGGTACAGCAACTGGCGCGGTAACGGAAGATGGACAATTGACGGCTGGCGGTACGCTGGCAGTTACCGATGTTGACCGTGGCGAGAATCATTTCCAGACACCGTCTTCATTGTCCGGAACCTACGGCACATTCAGTTTTGATGCGAATAGCGGCGTTTGGAGCTATACACTCAATAACTCCGCTGCAAACGTTCATGCGTTGGCTGGAGGTCAGGTTGTAACTGATACATTAACTGTGACGTCGGTAGACGGAACAGCTTCCCAAGATATCGTTGTGACGATCAATGGAACGGATGATGCTCCAGTAGTAGACCTAAACGGTAGTTCGGCGAGCGGCGTCGACGCATCGGTCAATTACACGAAGTCGAGTAGCGCTGTTATTTTGGCGCCGAGCGCGATCGTCTCAGACGCCGATTCGTCTAATTTCAACGGCGGAAGCCTTGTCGTTACGTCATCTGGCTCATCAGACAAGGTGAGTATCAAAAACCAAGGAACATCGGCTGGTCAAATCGGGATTACCGGTACGAGCAGTGGGAACGTTACCTATGGTAACAAGACAATTGGTACGTACTCGATCAATGGTGCAACATTGACGGTTACATTCACTTCAACGAACGCTACACAAGCTGCGGTAACGGCGTTGTTAAAGGATATCCAATTTAGCTCGACATCGAGTACAGCAGGTAACAGAACAGTTACTTTCACTGTCAACGATGGCGACGGTGGGGTATCTTCCGCTGCACATGTAACCGTCAACTACACGAATATGCCCGCCGGCATCTCCGGCGAGGCCATCAATCTCGCGCTCACAGATCCGTCGCGTCACGTCGGTGCGGTCACGTTGAGCGTTGCCGGAGTTCCGGCGGGCTGGGTGCTCAGCGAAGGCACGCATAATGCCGATGGTACCTGGACCGTGGCGACGAACGATCCGTCATCGCTGACGGTGACCTCGCCAAACGGTACTACCGGCGCGGTGGTTCTTCAGATCACCGAAACCTGGACCAATGCGGATGGCTCGACCGGCGTGGCAACGGTCGCCACCAATGTCGAAGCCTATGCCAAGGGCTCGCCGATCTTTGCCTGGTCGGGCGACGACACGCTGACCGCCTCGAGCGGCAATGACACGCTGGTCTTTGCGAACACTATCGGCAAGGACGTCGTGCACAACTTCGATGTGGCGCATGACAAGATCGACCTGATCGGCTTTGCAGGCTTCAATAGCTTCGCGGATGTGCTGGCCCATCTGTCGACCGATGCCTCCGGCAATGCCGTCATCACGCTCGGCAATGGCGAGACCATTACGCTGACAGGCGTGAGCGTCGCGGCTCTGACGGCGGACGACTTCCTCTTCAACAAAGAGGTCGTAACGCATAATGCCGGGGACATGGTGCTCGCCGACGGCGCGCTGATGCCGTTCAGCGGAACGCTTGATAACACCGGGAGCATCCATCTCGCCTCGACCGGCAGCGAGACGGCCCTCGAAATCGTCCAGCACGGCCTCACGCTGACCGGCGGTGGCACGGTGATCTTGTCCGACGATACGCATAACGTCATCTTCGGCAGCGGTGACGGCGTTACCCTGACGAATGTTGACAATACCATCTCAGGTGCCGGCCAGCTCGGCGACGGCCATCTGACGCTGGTCAACGAGGGCACGATCATTGCCAATGGCAGCCACGCGCTCGTCATCGACAGCGGCGCCCACGCGGTGAGTAATACCGGCACGCTGGAAGCGATCGGCACCGGCGGTCTCGATATACATAGCGACGTTGTCAACAACGGCGTCGTGTGGGCGAATGGCGGCAACGTCAACCTCGAGGGCAATGTCAGCGGCAGCGGCATCGTGCTGGTGTCGGGTCACGCGGGCCTCGAAATCGGTGGCTCGTTCAACGAAGCGATCACGCTTGGTAAGAACGCCCAAGCTACGATCACGATCGACCACGCGACCGCCTTCACCGGCACGATCGCAGGCATCGACGGCAACGACGCCCTGCGGTTCGGCGACATCTCCGCCGCAACCGCAAGCTTCTCCTATACCGAGAACGCGGCGAAGACAGGCGGCGTGCTGACAGTCACCGACGGCACTCATACCGCCTCCGTCGGCCTCAGCGGCGAATATTCAGCCAATGACTTTTCGCTCGGTCACGACGGCGCATCTGCCGAGATCGACTTCAGCGGGATCGGCCACCTCTACGGCACCGACGGCAACGACACGCTGATAAGCGGTGGCGGTTATGCAATGACCGGCGGCGCTGGCGCGGATACCTTCGTGCTCGATGCCAAGGCGCTGCACAACCTCAACATGGCTGATGTCATCACTGACTTCAGCCCGAAGGGAGAGGGCGACAAGCTGGATGTCTCGAACCTGCTGAATGCGCTGGTCGGAGAACATCCGGGCATGACCGAGGCGAGTGCAGTCGCGTCGATGACGGCAGCGGTCGACACCGCAACCAATTCGACGAAGATCAGCGTCAACACCGGCTCGGAGACCCATATGGTGGCCACGTTGCAGAACTACACACCGGCAGGGCACGACGCCGTGCATGTGCTGTTCAATAACCACGATGAGCAGCTTGCCACCCATACGCAGACCGCTGGCGCCTGACGCCTTTCTGTCGGAACCAACATTTCTACGCGGCGCTTCTTGAAAGCGCCGCATCCGGGCGGTCATGCTCCCATGCAAGATCTTCTGGTGAGTTCCGAACTCGGCAAGCTGCTGACCTACTTCCATGAGACCGGCAAGCCGACCGCC
This sequence comes from Rhizobium aureum, assembly GCF_030182495.1. Taxonomy (NCBI): domain Bacteria; kingdom Pseudomonadati; phylum Pseudomonadota; class Alphaproteobacteria; order Hyphomicrobiales; family Rhizobiaceae; genus Rhizobium; species Rhizobium aureum. Next base: position 335,149 of record NZ_JAQJCI010000002.1, read on the forward strand.
TTGGACTGCCATGGTCCTATCGCTCTGCTTTCAACGCTGCCCGACACCCACGCCTTTGTCAGGCAGTTCGAGACGAGTGGAACAGAAAAACTGCATACAAACTGGGCCTATGCTGGCTACAGGTTCACCGTCTTCAGCAACCAGGAGGAAGAAATGGCCAAAGGCCTGTTGGGTGGCGATGCGATGAAATTCTATCCGCAGGATGCACTCACCCGAGCGGGCGGCCTGTATAGTCAAGCTGACACAGCATTCTCACCCCGTGTTGTGACAGATCGCGAGCTGATTACCGGACAGAATCCTGCGTCAGCCTTGGCCGTAGCGCACGAACTGTTGGTCCGACTGAAGTAAGATGGCCGCCGCCACGTCCGCCAGCGATTTCCCGCAGGTTACTTTCTAATCGGCCTGCCGCTCTCTCACGCGGCCGGCCTTGTTTTCAGGTGATGATATCCGGATTCAATGTCTTGTGTCCAAGCTTCGGTTCCTACCCATCCAAATCCGTTCACCTCCCGCAGAAGAAAAAACTTGCTGACGCAGCTGGGCCAGGAAATTCGGGTGGAATGGCGATTTGCGGTAGAGCGGCAGATCGCGCGCCGGAGCAGCCTTACGGTGCGATCTCCACCACGACACGCCCCCTGATTTTGCCCTCGACGATATCCTGAGCGAGGCTTGGAAGCTCGGAAAAGGGCTCGATCCTCGCCAATGTCCCGATCCTTTCCACTTTCAGGTGTTCGGCCAGGGTCTGCCATGCGCGGATCCGTTTGGGCATCGGCGCCATAACGGAATCAATGCCAAGCAGTGCCACGCCGCGCAGGATATGCGGGAGCACCGTTGCCGGCAGGTCTGCGCCCCCCGCAAGGCCGCAGGCAGCAACCGCTCCGCCGTAGACGGTCTGTGAAAGTGCGTTTGCGAGCGTCGTCGAGCCGACGGAATCAACCACGCCGGCCCAGCGCTCCTTTTGTAGAGGGCTGCCCTTTTCTGAAAGCGATGCCCGGTCAACGAAAGCGCTCGCGCCGAGCGACCCGAGATAGTCCCATGTTTCTGAGCGTCCGGTCGATGCGGTTACTTTGTAACCCTTGTCCGCAAGCAGGCTGATCGCCACCGAGCCGACACCGCCCGCCGCACCGGTCACGAGAATTTCGCGATCGTCGTTGACGATCGTACCCCAATCCTCAAGCGCATTGACACAAAGCGCCGCCGTGTAGCCGGCCGTTCCAATTGCCATTGCCTGCGAAAGACTGAAGGTTTCGGGCAGCGCGATCAGCCATTCCGCTTTCAGGCGCTGAAATCGCGAATATCCGCCCCATTCTGTTTCAGACAGACCCCAGCCGTTGACGATGACCTTGTCGCCGGGCGCCCATTTGTCCGATCGGGATTCAAGCACGATTCCTGCAAGGTCGATACCTCCGACCATGGGAGTACGCCGGGCGATCCGTCCTTTGCCGGTGAGGGCCAGACCATCCTTGTAATTGACGGTCGAATAATGAACCTCAACGAGAACATCATGATCCGGCAGATCGGTGAGTGAAAGCTGGCGGAAACCCGCCTGCGGCTTGCCATCGGCCATGTCGATGACCATTGCCTGGAATGTATCGGACATGCGTCCCCCTTCTCACACTTGAAGTCGGCCGTTCGTCTTGTCAGGTCTGAGGCGCCGCCTTCATCCTGTCGCGTGCGTCCATCGCGGTTGCGTAGCTGTTGCGAATGTAGGCCAGCAGGTCCGCCAATGCCCTTGTCGCCGTCTCGGTGTCGCGCTTGGCGACGGCCTCCATGATCTGCCGGTGAAAGCCAGCGACCTTGCGACGCTCGCGAACCCGGAACACGATCATGTTGGTTATGGGGATGAAGGACTCGATCACCGTGTACATCATGAGCTTCAGCGGGCCATTGCAGGTGGAATCCACCAGCGCGCGATGAAAGCGCACGTCGGATGCGCAGAAGTCCTCGTCACTGATCGTCTCATCGCGCTGGATCTCGATCTCCGCCGCCATTCGCTCCAGATCGGCAGCGCCGTGATTTTCGCAGGCGAGCCTGCAACAGATCGTCTCCGTCTCAAGGCGGGCCGTAATAATCTCGTGGATATCGAAGGCGCCGATGCCGACTAGCAGGGTTGCCGCTGCGGTGATCGCCTTGGAAAGCCCTTCCGGATCCGGCCTCTTGACGAAGTTTCCGCCGAGCGGGCCGCGCCTTGAATGGATGAGGTTTTGCGCTGCCAGACGTTTCAGCGCCTCGCGCACGGTTGGCCGCGATATGCCGAAGCTTCTCGCGAGATCCTCTTCGGTGGGAAGCCGCTCGTCGATCTTCAGGCGGCCATCCATGATCGCGGACTTTATGTTCTCCGCAACCTGCTTGGCGATGCCAGCCCTCACGACCTCATCAAATTTCAACGTCATTGATTGTCACCCTTACCTCGATTTCATAGATGCCACGGTCGCTTCGAAAACGCTACTGAAAATTGAATATAGGTTTGACAAATATCGGATAGACGATAACCTGCCCTCGATCCAGATAACCAAGGGGAACGAAATTGGGCTCGTGCTGTCGCCGCTTCTCGTCGGCATTGTCATCCGCAGTTACGGGTGGACGATCCTTCTTGGCAATAACGGCATCATCAACAAGACGCTGATGAATTTGGGTCTGATCGATCGCCCGGTCGGCCTGATGTACAACGCCCTCGGCATCGTCATTGCGCTCGTTCACGTCTTCCTGCCTTTCATGATCCTGCCGTTGATGAGCGCGCTGCAGGGGATCGATCCGTCGTTGAAGTCGGCCGCACGCTCGCTCGGTGCGGGAAAGCTGACGGTCTTCACGCGCGTAATCCTGCCGCTGGCTATGCCGGGTATCCAGGCGGGCTGCATTCTGGTGTTCGTGCTTTCATTGAGCGCCTATGTGACTCCCGCCCTGATCGGTGGCCTGAGGGTGAAGACAATGGCAGTCAGCGTCGTTGACGCGCTGATCGACACATTCCAGTGGCCATTCGGCTCCGCCATGGCGCTGACGCTTTCCCTCACTAGAGCGGCGATCGTCGTGATCTTTGCGCGGCTTACCCGCATGAAATGGAAGATGAGCTGATGTCCAAGCATATGTTGAATGGCTATTGCCTCATTATTTACGGCTTTCTCTTGCTGCCCATTCTCGTGGTCGTTGGTGCCTCCTTCGTCAACTTCGTCAGCCAAATTCGGTCGGACTTAACTAATAGGTGCGAAGGATAACGGGTCTAGGATATTGATATTATGAAATGACGTACCGCATAATGCGGTTTCTGCAAATAACCATTGAAGTTTCAAATGGTTAGGTTTGACGGATTGGTGCCGCGGGTTCAAACCCCTTCAAGAGCGAGGTAGGCGGATCGGCCCCTTCTTGGGGATAGCCGGCCTATGCGAGCGGCATTTTCCAAAGGCTGTGACCGCTTTATTCGCCAGCGCTGATTGTCGGCCGATTGCAGAAACGCCCGCTGTAGTACAGCGGGCGTTTGCATATCTCGAATCTGGCTGAAGGTGGTCACAGGGACGCAGGCCTTCAGACGCTCGGACGGGTCTCCTACTCCATCGCCAGGATCATGTTGCGCACGACAGGGTAGATCTCCTTCTCCCAGCGGCGGCCGTTGAAGACGCCGTAATGTCCGACGTTGGCCTGTAGGTGGTGGCGCTTCAGGTGAGGGCGCAGCGAACGACAGAGGTCGTGGGCGGCCGAGGTCTGGCCTAGGGCGCAGATGTCGTCGCGCCCGCCCTCGACCGTCAGGAGTGCCGTGTTGCGGATCAGGCCCGGATCGACCTTGCGCCCGCGATGGGTATACTCGCCCATCGCCAGTTCGGCCTTCTGGAAGACGCGATCGATCGTCTCGAGATAGAATTCTTCCGTAAGGTCGAGCACTGCGAAATATTCGTTGTAAAAGGTCTTGATCTTCTCGGCTTCGGCCGTCTCGCCCTTTGCCAGGTGCTCGAAGAGCTTGCGATGGGCGGTCTGGTGGCGCTCCATGTTCATGCTCATGAAAGCGCTGAGCTGGACGACGCCCGGATAGACCCGCCGCCCGCCGCCGGCAAAGCGCAACGGAACGCAGCTGATCAGCGAAGTCTCGAACCATGCGAGCGATTTCGAGACGGCGAGTTCGTTGACCTTCGTGGGGCTCTCGCGCGGGTCCACCGGACCGGCCATCAGCGTCATTGTTCTTGGCGTGGCGGGATGCCTAGCTTCCGACATCACGGCAACGGCCACGAGCGCCTGGACGCAGGGCTGGCAGACGGCAAGGATATGTCCGCCTGGGCCGATCTCCTCCAGGAAGCGGATGATATAGTCCACGTAATCGTCCATGCCGAAGCGTCCGGCGGAAAGCGGAACGTCGCGAGCGTTGGTCCAGTCGGTGATATAGACGTCGTGGTCGCGCAGCAGCGTCTGCACCGTCCCCCTCAGAAGTGTCGAGAAATGGCCGGAGAGCGGGGCGACGACGAGCACCCGAGGCCGTCTCGTATCGACGTCCGCGGAAAAATGCAGCAGCTTGCCGAAAGGTAGATCGAGGGCTGTCTCCAGGGTGATCGGCACCTCGCGATTGCCGATCGTCACCGATGTTATGGCGAAGTCCGGACGTTCGTGAGTGAGCTGGAACCGGGAGATCATCTCCATCGCCGCCTCGAAGTAGCGGCTCAGGTCACCACTCCAGAAGCTCGAGGAAAACATCTCGAGGCGTCGCGCCCAATCGCGTATCGGGGCGAAGAAGTCATCCTGGAACTGATAGGCCTGGTAGAGCATGACGCGTCTCCTGCATCGCGACAGAATTTCACGATGCAAAAATGCTAGTGCAATATTTCTTGCGATGCGAGAAGATTGTCTGCGAAAGCAATGTTGTTCGAAGGATGTGGGTAGAATGACGCAAGCGACACTGACGATTTCCTCGAAGAACTATTCCTCGTGGTCGCTGCGCGGCTGGCTCCTGTGCCGGATGGCGGGGCTAGATTTCACCGAAGTGCTCGTCGAACTGGATGACAATGCCCGCCAGGAGCTTCTGCTGCTTTCGCCTTCGGTGCTCGTCCCAAGACTGACCCACGACGATGTCACTGTGTGGGATACGCTGGCGATTGCCGAATATCTGCACGAGATCGCTCCCAAGGCCGGCCTCTGGCCCGCTGCGCAGGCAATACGCGCACGCTGCCGATCCGTCTCCGGCGAGATGCATTCGGGCTTCCACAATCTGCGTTCGGCACTGCCGATGAACTTGAAGTCAAGGCACGAGAGCTTCAAGATCTTCTCGGGAGCGCGGCCGGATGTCGAGCGCGTCAAGACGATCTGGACCGAATGCCTGGATGCCAGTGGCGGCCCCTGGCTCTTCGGTGGTGCTCCGACCATTGCCGACGCCATGTACGCGCCGGTCTGCGCGCGTTTCCGCACTTATGCAGTGGAACTCGAACCGCAACTGGCAGCTTACGCCGACACCGTCTTGTCCTGGCCGCTCATGATCGAATGGACAGCCGGCGCGATCGCCGAGCCGGACGAAATCGTCGAACTGGAAGTGGAATTCTGAGCAACCGGGACTATCGAGCCTGTCCCAGCTGAAACATAGCGAATTGTATGGGTTGAAAAATGCTGATTATCAGCGGAGCCTTACATCGCTCGGTCGGTTGGGCGAGCCCCATGAAGTCGCCAGCGCAGTCTCGTTCCTGGCTGGTCCCGCTGCTAGTCTGATCACCGGCGCAGTTCTCAATGTAGACGCCGGCTTCAACGCCTTCCGAGACAGTTTGGAATGAGACATTGAGGCATCGTCATGTCTGAATGGCGCCCGCGTTTCGCGTGCGAGGCATCGGATCGCGTCAACAGCGGTTATCGCATGTTGTGGCCGCCCGGATCGCATCTGGAAAGGATATCGTCTACGACGGACACGAGCGGCACAGTCGCATCAATGATCGTAGCGTTGCTGGGCATTTCTTCCTTTGTGCAATGAAGTTTCAAGACGAATTCTTGCTCGTCAGGCTTGCCTCCAAACTCGTCTTGGGGTCGCTCAGATAACCTCCTCTTCAACGTGTCGATATCGACGTCGAGAACAAACACCTCATCAAACAATTTGATAAAGCTATGGAAATTCCTGGAGCCCCCGCAGAAAAAAGACAGTCGGTGCCCCTTGTCGGCCAGCAGCGACTTAACTTTCTCGACGTCCCAAATGTGATGACGATGTCGGAAGGCACTATCCAACATACTCGGATCGAGCATCGAGAAATCGAGCGGTCGTCCGGTTAAAGGGTCGCCCTTGTAAGCCAGTCGCGGTCACCGTGGAGAGCATGATAACCGCGCCGCTGCAGTTCTGTGGCTACCGAAGTCTTGCCGCTACCGGACACACCCTCGATCAAATAGTTCCTTTCGCCCATTTCGCCCTCAGGGTGTGAATGCATACCCTCGCTTGGCGGCCAAACGCGACGGCCGATCAATGATGCAGACCTATATCATGCGTGTGATATTTCGTCGGCGTTATACGATGCGCCCCATAGCTTCCTGACCATTCCAGCTGAACCTTCCTGTGCGGGGACGGGAGGCCGATATGACGCTGCTTCCCATGGCGTTGCCGCCAAGGGCTGTTTTTCATCGATGAAAAATACCCTGCGGATTTGGATGTTTATCACTTGGCGGTCTCTGCCTATTTCTGTCTGCAAAGGCAGACGATCGCGGAGGATGACATGCTGACCAAACCTGGTAGCGCAATCACAATGGTTCTCTGGAACGGCCGAGAAATTCCTCGCCTGGGCATGGGGTGCTGGGCGATTGGCGGTCCGTTTTATGCCGGCGACGTGCCACTTGGCTGGGGTGAGGTCGATGATAATGAATCGGTTCGCGCTATCGGGCGGGCGGTGGATCTCGGCATTCGCTTCTTCGACACCGCTTCGAACTATGGCGCCGGGCATTCCGAAGAGGTGGTCGGCAGGGCGATCGGCGATCGAGACGACATCGTCATAGCTACCAAGTTTGGCTTTGCCACGGACGAGAAGACCAAACAAATGACGGGTGCCTTCGCCGACCCTGCTTTTATCCGTCAGTCTGTCGAGACGTCCTTGCGTCGTCTGCGCCGTGAACGCTTGGACCTGCTGCAATTCCATCTCAACGATTTTTCGCTCGAAGCCTCGGATGAGGTTTTTGAGACACTCGAAACGCTGAGGGCCGAAGGCAAGATCGACGCTTTCGGCTGGAGCACGGACCATCCGGATCGCGCCGCACGTCATGTGCATCGGCCGGGCTTCGTATCGATCCAGCATACGATGAACGTCTTCGAGCCGGTTCCGGCGATGATCGAACTCGTCGAGCGCTACGGCCTGATTTCCATCAATCGCGGTCCGCTCGCCATGGGTCTGCTCAGCGGCAAATTCACTCTGGATAAAAGTGTCGGCGAGAAGGACGTGCGTGGCGCAAGTCTCGATTGGATGGTCTACTTCAAGGATGGTAGGATCGCTCCCGAATTTGCTGCGCGGCTGGAGGCGGTCCGAAAACTGCTGACCGAAGACGGCCGCACGCTCACACAGGGTGCGCTCGCATGGCTCTGGGCGCGTTCGCCGCGCACGCTGCCAATTCCCGGTTTCCGCACGGTTGCGCAGGTCGAGGAAAATGCCGGCGCCTTGGCGAAGGGGCCATTGCAAGCAGATGTGATGGCGAAAATCGATCAAGCGCTGTCTGAATTCCAACCAAACTGACCAGATCCGGCGGTGCGGCACATTGAGACTTTCTCTTCTTGCATCCCCTTGGGGAGCTCCCTCGTCCAATATGTGCGCGTTCCTGATAGACAGGGCCGGGGGTGCTTGTTGCCGCCTCCCGGCCTGAAGGTTGGATTTACCCTTTCGGTGTTTTTGCCAGCATCTCGCTCAGCGTTGCTGCCGAGAGCATGGCTTCGGCTAGAAGCTTCTTGAGCTTCTGGTTCTCTTCCTCCAATGCTCTCACCCTTTTGGCATCGAAACCGGCATTTCCGAACTGCAGGGATTGCCACCGATAGAAGGTCGGCTCGCTGATGCCGTGCTTGTGGCAAACATCTGCTACCTTCACCCCGGCCTGGTGTTCCATCAGAATGCCCGTGATCTGGTCGTCGTCGAATCTTCTCTTGCCCATCACCGCTTCAGTCCTCACGAAATGCTCTGTTGAAGCTGTCGAGAAGTGGTCTGATAGCATAGAACGCCACGCTGCTTTTGCCGGTTTCGATCAGCGTCTGTGCGGGCATGCCTGCGATCAGCTCGACATCGCTCATTTTCGTCAACCTCTCGTCCGTTACACGGATTGTCGCGGCAAAGTACGGCTGGCCGCTCTGCGTATCGGTGAGACGATCCGCCGATACATACTCGACCCGACCTTTCAAGAGTGGAACACGCCGCTGATTGTATGGAAGGAGGTGAACCTGCGCCTCGAGCCCCGCATGGACGAGATTGATGTCTTCCGGCCTGACGTGGGCGGATACGACAAGGCGATCGGCACCGGGGAGAAGGTCGACAAGCGGTTCGCCGGCGCCAATCACCCCACCGGCTGTGTGGATGCGCAGGTTCATGATTGTTCCATCGTCGGGAGCACGGATATCGGTCCTTGAAAGCTGGTCGTCGATCGCCCGCAAGCGCTCGCGCAACTGCATGATCTGGCCTTCCGTGTCGCGCATGCCCTGTGCGACTTCGCTCAACCGGTCGCTCTCAAGCTTTGCGAGATCGGCCTGTGACTCGCTGATGACCTGGTAGGCGCGGGAGATCTGCGCCTCTACCTGACCCTGCTGGCCATCCAGATCCGCTTTTTCCCGCTGGAGGTTGAGAAGTCTGCTTTTTCTTTCCAGTCCTTTGGCGTTGAGCACCGTGACCTGATCCAGTTCTTCCTGCGAGATTGCGGCCCTGTCGGCCAATGCTGCCTTTTGTGCGCCAAGTCCGACGATTTCCTGCCGTACCTGCGCGATTTTTTCATTGGTAATCCCGACTTCCGCCTGCATGACCCGGCGCCGCGCTTCGAAGATTTTCTGTTGCCCAGTCAGAATCGCGCCAACCGAAGGATCCCTGTCCATTGCCGCCCGGAGGTCCTGCGGATAGGCGACATGATCACCGCCCGTCTGCTCTACAAGCAAGCGCGCGCGGCTTGCTTCGGCGTCCCAGAGTTGCCCTTGAATGCTGTCGCGCTCCGAGCGAAACTTCGTATCGTCGAGTTCTATGATGATCTGCCCGGCCGTGACCGCATCGCCGTTTTTGACAAGTATCCGTCGCACAATTCCGCCTTCCAGATGCTGAATGGTCTTGCGGCTGGACTCCGGTTCGATAACGCCCGGTGCAATCGCGGCGCTCTTCAGCGGCGCCAGAACCGACCAGGCTCCCAATCCGACTATAAAGACGCCGATCAGCAGGTTGCCTGTCCAAACAACGCCTCTGAGCCTCGGCATGGGCGAAGGAGGGGCGGGGCCGCGCTGTTTCGGGTCGATCACCGGTGAATAGGCCTGTCGCTTGGCCGTCGATCGTCGAGCGAACCGCTGGCCTGTCCTTGACGAATTTGAAAACCTCGCCAGCATTGCGTCCAGGTGAACAAGGGTCATGGCGGCGTCCCTCCCTACGTTCCTGTTCGAGATGGCGGTTGAAGATAGGTTTCGTAAATCCGCTCGCTCTCGCCGAAGGCCGCCACCGTCCCGTTGCGCATAATGGCAATCTTGTTGGTGACCGGCAGGATCCCCATCCGATGCGTTATGATGACGACGGTCATTCCCCTGGATTTCATGCGTTCGATTGCCCTGAACAGCATGCGTTCGCCGTCATAGTCCAGGCTCGAGTTTGGATCGTCGAGAACGACAAGGGATGGGTTTCCATAGGCGGCCCGCGCCAGTGCCAACTGCTGGCGCTGAGCTCGAAGCAGCAGGTTTCCGCCTTCGCCGATATCGGTCTCGTAGCCCTGGGGCAGCCGCATGATCGCTTCGTGCAATCCAACCAGCTTCGCGGCATCGATCGCTTTGACTGGATCTCCTCCGTCAAGCCGGCCTATCACATCCTTGATTGCGCCGCCGAAGAGTTCGATGTCCTGGGGCAGGTATCCGACATGATGGGTTCCCCCGCAAAGGCGCAGAGCCGATATGTCGACACCGCCAAGAAGAGCACATCCGCCCGTTGCCTGCACAACACCTGCCATGACGCGGCCTAGTGTCGATTTTCCCGATCCCGACGGGCCGATGAGCGCTACGCAATCGCCCGGCGCGAGGCGCAATGTGATACCGGTCAATATCTGCTTGTTGGCGAATGGCTGAATATAGCTGACGTTATCGAGAACCAGGCCATTGGGCTCTGGTTGCGGCACCGTTCGGGGATCGCGTTCCGCTGCAACGGCGATCAGCATTCCATTCAAGCGATTGAAGGCATTCCGCGCAAAGGTGAAAGAGCGCCATGCACCTATTGCGCCCTCGATGGGTGCCAGCCCGCGCCCGAGCAGCAAGCTCGCAACGAAGATGATTCCTGGGCTGCTGTTGCTCGCAAGCACCAGCCATGTCGCCGATCCCATCATGAGGATCTGCGCGAGCGTGCGGATTGCCTTGGAGAAGCCAAGAATGATCTCCGTCCGATGCATCGCGATGTCCTGGACCCTTCTTGCCATTTCCGCATCGCGATAGACGACCAGTGCCGCGCCATACTGCATGCCCATGGCCCGGATCACCTCGATGTTCTTGAGGGCGCTCGCAAATCGCTGATAGCTCCTCGAAAGAGCAAGATTGGCGCGGGCAAGCGGCTCTTGAGTCGCCAGTTCCGTCAGGAACGCAAACAGCAGAAGCGCAACCGCGCTCAGAAGACCGATGGTCCCAAGCAGCGGATGAACAAGAAAGAGCAGGAGCAGGAAAATTGGCGCCCAGGGAACGTCGAAAAAAAGGGAACTGGCTGGTGAATCGAGGAACTGGCGTAGTACGGCGAGGTCCCTGTAGCATTCCGTGGCGGCTCCCGCATTGGCGCGAGCGGCATATTCGAATGATGCGGTGAGCACCATCGGCCGTAACCTGTGATCCAGCCAGCTGCCGATGCGCGAAAGAGCTGCCCTGCGAACGATATCCAGCGTGGATCCGACCAGCACGGCAACGGCGATAATCATCGTCAGCATCAGAAGCGTGTCGGCGCTTCGGCTCGACAGGACCCTATCATAGATCTGGAGTAGATAGATCGAAGGCGCCAGAAGGAAGAGATTGTAGCCGCAGCTATAGAGGAAAACCAATCCGAAGGCTCCGGCACAAGCCCGGAGCGCAACAACGAGCTGTGTCTGTGGGCGCGATAGCTTTGCAGAAAGCGTTGCCATTATCAGATCTCGCTGCGCTTGATGCCGACAAGAAGAGGCTGCTGGCTGATTTTGCAACCTATGAGGGTCGCCGACCGAAGCCGGCGACCTTCAGGATCTGAGTTTCAGGAGCCCAGATGGCTGAGATCGATATGACCGAAGTCATTTACGAAATGATCGAGAGCATTGTTCACCGTCGTCGTTTCTGGATCGGTGTGAACCAACGCTGACGAGATATCACCGCCTCGAGCGATGTTTCCGTTACCACCATTGCCGCCGACGCCTGCGAGGATGGTGGCATGCTGATCAGCCAGAAGCTGCGTATACTGGGTCCCGGTCGTCGCGGCGCTCACCGCAGCTACGTCGCCGCCACTCGAGCTTCCTTGACTGCCGTCGGAGTGAGAATCTCCCCCCGCGCCGCCGGCGCCAGTGTTCGTCACCGCCGCCAGGAAGCCGTTCTGGGCCTGAGTAAAGCCACCACTTCCGCCACCGCCGGCGGTCCAATCGGCCGTCTGCCAAACATGATCGCCGTTGTGCAAATCGGTCGATGCTCCATCGACTGTTTGCACATTGGCGACATACGCAACCGGGTTGTAGTCGATATTCCCATGGCTGTAGCCATCACCGCCATTACCGGCATTGGCATCGCCCGCATTTGGATCATTGAGTTGAATCGTGTCAGACATTTGTGGAATAGGCATTGATGTCCCTCCTTCTACTTCGTTTCGTCCGAGTTTGTTCTACGGCGTGGGTATCCAGCATCTCATCGCCAGCCAATACAACCGCAGGTAAATATTACCCGCGATTTGATCTGTGAGCTATCTAGCTAATCGGCGACGTTCCTTCGGGCGTATGGTTGGAGGTGATAGAGTGATATTCCGGTTTAGCCGTTAGGGATTTGGCTCTGGTGGCACGATCATGATGATATCTGCCATCCGGTCGAAGCGATGCCGTTCTTCAAAGCAAAGGCTATCAGGCAAAACGGCTAAATTCTGGGGGTCCGATCAGGCTGCGCTTGGCGAGGAGATCCTGTTCGAAGGTTGAAAACGAGTGTTTTCCGCCGCGAAAGATGGCTTGGGCGACGCCGAACCTGTAAACCAGGGGGTGGATCTGGCGCTTTTAAGCACGCATAACGGGTGCCGCATCCATGACAGCCAAATGGCTACGGAACTAGCCGACTGGATGTAGACGAATTGCAGGCTCTGTTTTTTTCACCTTCAGATGCACAATGCCCTGAACAATTCAGGCGGCATATGCTGTTCGCTTGAACGTGCGGTTGATCGCGCAATGGAGACGGTAATGACGGAAGTTCGTCCCTTATCGGAAGACTTGCCCAAAACAGGCACCGATCAAAACCTCGCCCCCAATTCGGCTGCGGGGCATCTGGCGCTGGTGCCGACCTGGCTTCCATTGGATGTCGCTTCTGGTCCGAGCTACAATTCTGCCGGCAGCGGTGGTGACGGGATAAGCGTAGGCGTGATCGACAGCAACGCTTTGGCCGTCTTCATGCCCTCCAATGCCGCTATTGCAGGACCTCATTCGGCTGCCGACGCCTTCCAGGGCAACGATGCGCTCATCAATCAGCATCCCACCGAAATGGCTGGGATAGGCGGGAATGGCGGAAGCGGCAATGTTGCCATCGGCGGCGGGGGCGTCAGTCATGCGGGCACCGGGGGCAATGGTCTTTTCTATGGCGGCCTCGTAAGCACCGACGTCGCACTGTTTGCCCCCGTAAATGCTGCCGTTGCGGCAGGCCCTGGCGCGGTGGCTCACGCCGATCAATCGAACAATGCCCTGTTCCTGCAGGGTGCAACCCAGATTGGTGGCGTTGGCGGCTCGGGAGGGGACCATAATGTCGCAAGCCATGATGCATCGATGAGCCCGGGAACTGCACTTACATTTACCGGCGACAATTATGCCGGCCACGGCGGCAATGGATTTTTCGTTGGCAGCATGGTCGACGTCAGCGTGGCCATTTTTTCACCGATCAACATCGCCGTGGGCGCGGCAGGCGGCTCGGCGGAGGCTCATCAGGCAAACAATGCAATTTTTGATCAGGGCACCGTGCAGATTGCAGGCATCGGTGGCGACGGCGGTGGCTTCAACATGTCGTCGGGGACGATCTTTACCGGCAGTCATGAGGGGGGCGGCGGCGGGATCGGATCGTCAACCGGCAGCATGGTAGACGTCAATCTCGCCTATTTCCATCCTATCAACATCGCCGTTCCCGCCGGCGGGACGGCGGACGCCCAACAGATCGATCATGTTCTCTATGATCAGCACGCGCTTCAGCTGGCCGGCATCGGTGGCCACGGCGGGGGCGGCAACCTCACGGACGCCCACTCGGCTCTCGTGGACGACATTCTGAGCTTCATCCATACCTAGCGGATAGAATCCCATTTGCATTGCGCGAACTCAACTGCGCAAAATCCGTTCTTCCCGCCATTTTTCCAGCCGCATGCCGGATCGTCTCCGGCGCTCGGGCTTTCGCCTCATGGGCCGACATGCCGCGGAACACATTTCGCTGAGGTACCGAACAATCGACCATGCCTTATCCGCATTGTCGTCGATTACTGCTGCCTTGAGTTGAGATGTGGGATCAAGTGCAAGTCGATCGATAGCTTCTTCTATCCAACGACATTTCCTGTATGCACATGTAATAGATCGATTGCCTTTTCAGTGTGTTTGAAAGCTCTATTGACCTTCTTGTGGCACGCGAATTCCGCGAAAGCATGTATTTTCTACAGCGACAGGTCGATTCTGCATGTCCTTCATAAATAGGTGTTCCAACCTGTTTTACAGGCTCTGGTTGTCACTCACCAAGGTTTCTGAGACTATGAGAATTCTCATGAGAGATAAGACTATTGATATCGAGAATACCTCTTTTTTCTGTCATGACATGAAGTGAGTGCAGCAATAATGTGTGTTCCTGTTGGTCTGCAAATATTCCGGGGAGCACGCAGGTGTCCAACAGTACTAAAACTAAGCGCCAGATGCGGCGCAGTGCACCAACTATTGTCGTAATTCAGCATTCCACACTGGCGCGAACGACTGTGGTCAAGCTTCTTGAGCATGAATTCGCCGGTTGGAATTTTATCGATATGATCTCCACCGAGAGTCTCGATAGAGCCCTTGGAGCGGAGGTGCGTCTGATTGCACTCGATCTGGCCGGCAGAGGTGTTGAGAGCACAAGCCTGCGTGACGATCTCGCGGCAATTGCTGCACGTTTTCCTGAGGCTCCTGTTACCTTGCTTTTGGGCACAGATGACGTCAACATAGTCCGTCAGGCACTCGAGATGGGCATTCGCGGCTTTTTCTCGACGTCACTTCCCATTGACATCGCCCTTGCCGGCCTCCGTCTCGTTCTGGCGGGAGGAACATTCTGCCCACAGCTATTGGGAGCTGTTGCAAACGGCTCAAACGAGCATATTCCGGTCAGAAACGAGGCCGAAAAAAGCTTGGATGATAGGACGCAATATTTGGCGATCGCCGATTTCACTCCCCGGGAGGCGGATGTCCTCGCGGAGCTGCAATGCGGCTGCTCAAATAAGGTCATTGCAGGAAAACTCAATTTGTCGGGCCATACCGTGAAGATGCATCTGCAACATATCATGCGTAAGTTGCAGGCGCAGAACCGCACCGAAGTGGTTGCCCGCTTGGTTCAAAGAGCCGCCAGCGGGCCAGACGCCTCGCCGAGTTAGGCGAAGGTGGCAGAACTTTTTGGGATCGCTTTTGTGGCCTCATCCACATGGAAGACGAGGCGACGCGGGGATCCGGCCTTTGCCGTCGTCAAGGCCATGGCCGAGGCGCATGGCGGCCACGCCACGGTCGACAGCCGCAAGGGCGGAGGCACGACGGTCGTTCTCCCGATCCCGCATTGTTGGAGGTTCACGATCGAAGGTTGCCGTCCTTGGAAGAGGGATGCAGCGGAACGAAAAGCCCGCGGCGCTGTTCTCAATGAAGAATTGTCCCAAGAGGCCTTCTGTCGGAGAATAACGTGCCGAATCTGATGGATGATATGCCCCTCGATCCGAGCTGGCTCGATATCGTCGTTCGGCTCGCATTGGTGACGGCAGTGGGTGCCCTGGTCGGCATAAACCGCGAAGCTGGTGGCCACGCGGCGGGATTCCGTACGACGATTCTGGTGGGCTTGGCAGCTTGCCTCACAATGATCCAGGCCAATCTTCTGCTGTCGACAGTGGGCAAGACACCGCAATCATTCCCCTCGGCGTACTGACCGGGGTCGGTTTCATCGGCGGCGGCGCCATCCTCAAGCGCGGGGATCTGGTGACCGGCGTGACGACGGCGGCGACCCTTTGGATCATGACCGCGATCGGCCTGTGTATCGGCGGCGGTCAATTGATCGTCGGTTCGGCCGGCGCCGTCATCGCCTTTATCGTGCTGTCGCCCTTTAAACGGTTCGACAAGCTGATACCGCGCCGGCAGAAGGCGCGGTTCGTGATCGAGCTTCCGCGGGATGCCGGCGGTACGGTCGCCGACATGCAACGGCGCTGGAGCCGCGCGGATATGCCTTCGCCTTTCTCGCCGAGACGATGGGACCGACGGAGGCGACCGCGCATATTTCCTACGAGGTGCGATGGAGGCAGGCGGGCTTGGATGCCGGCGGCGCGCAGTTGCTTGCGTCTCTCCGGGAGTATCACAAGATCGTATCCTTCGAGATGCTGACGACGGGCACATGACCATCGGCGATCAAGACGGAACATTCGCAGGCGACAAATGTTTTCCCCTATCAAACACGGGAGAAAACAATGACCGAGATCAAGAATACGAAAACGGCAAGGGATCCTCCGGATCGCGCCGATATTCGCACCCTGCAAGCGCTCGATCAGGCGGCCGGCGGCTCAGGAGATGTCACGCAGGCTGCCGCAGCAGGAGCATCGGCGCAGGATATTCCGCCGCAACCGGGTACGGACGATGCTCGCTGCGAGGATTCGGCCGAATGCGATCGGCGTCGCAGACGGGAGGTCGATGAGGTTTTCTTCAGGATTTCCAAGGTGCAGTCCGGCCTTCAATCGCAACAGCTTGATGATTTGGCGCCGGCGGCTGAGGAGGGTGCATCTTCAGCGTGGAAACAAGAAAGAGCCGATGCCGAAATTCGCGCGGAAATCGAAAGCAGGCTGAAAGCGGATGGGCTGCTCGATACCGCGGGCATTTTCGTCACCGTAAGCCGCGGACGAGTCATCATCGAAGGATCCGTCGAAAATCACGAAGCCAAGCAGCGCGCGGAAGCGATCTCCCGACAGGCGGGCGGCATCGTCGGGCACGACAGCAATCTTGCTATCCGCAAGACGCGATAGATGGACACGCCGAGATGCGCATGTTGTTGCTCGTGGTCTTTGGTCTGATGATCGCATCGGTACTGGCCATTCTCGTCATCAAGCCATTTACCGCCGGCGACAGCCGGGACACGACGGTGACCAATGGGCCAATCGAGCAGCCGGAACCGAAGCCGTAAGACATCCTCATTTGATGGGTTCTCATTTGCTGGGCTGTTGACTGTTTTGCTGCCCATTTTTCGGATCACCCGGCTTGATGATGGGAGTATTGCCGACCTTTGGCGCAGGCTTTTCCATTTGACTATCGCCGACGGATGGCGGCTTGAGAACGCCGCCGCAGTCCGCCAACGTCCGACTTGGATCGCTGTCCGGTGCCGGAGTTGCCTGGCCGTCGCCTGGCTGCTGGTTTTCCGTCTGTCGATTGGTGTCCATAGCCTTGCACCGGTCGTCGTTCGGCGTTTGTTGTGCGAATGCGAAGGTCGAGGAAACAGCGACCGCCATCGCCGCCAGCAGAATGCCGCGGCATCTCGGTAAGGTCCAGCCATTCAAATGGCGCGGCCAATCGAAGCTGCGTTGCAACGATCGTGCCGAAGTCGATGATGCAGCCGTCGACGACATTGCGTTGGTGATATTCTTTGTCATTGTTCACCTCGATGACGGTATGAAGTTCTCGTGGCGAAAAACGTTTCCGATTGGGGTGGTCGTCCGCTTCGATCGGAACCAGTCGGCTTGAGAGACCTATCAGTCTTCGGCATCCCAGATGCCGGGAAGGCTGCGGATCGGATGGGTGGGAAGCTCGCCTGCCATTTCGTTGGCTATGGAGAGAAAGCGGAAAAATCTCCATATTCTTCAGCACCATCGTGTCCGCTTGGCACGATCTGCAGCCTCACAGGGCTAACGTCCGGCTATGCGCATTGTTCCGGCCGACGCCGACGGGATGCGGCGTCGCGCGATGGAACCATCTCGCAGCGCTGAGGTTAGGCCGGTATGGGATTTGCAACTTACGGAGGCCTGCAATGGCACCCCAGGAACCCAAAAAACCGCTTTCTGCGACCGAGGCTCGTCAGGGCGTGCGCGGCGTGCATCTTTTCGCCGTGTTGGTCACGGGGCTGGTTTTGGCCGCAATCGTGTGGGCCGGCGTCGAACTATGGGGCCGTTACATCGAGCCGAATAAATCGGAAAACCCGGCGCCGCCCATAAGCTCCTCCGGCGGACAGCCGCAGGGCGGCACGATCGACAATACTCCGCCCGCCGGACAAGCTGCCCAGCCCGCACCGACCGACCGGTCGGAAAACAATCAGCAGGGCACCAAGAGCACGCCGGCCCAGCCAAACCGGGACGGAACTCAGAATTAGGAAAGAAACGTACGGCGAAGCCATGATTGCGCTCCGCAGCAGGCCGTTCGCCCACCAAAATTCGGCCGGGCTATGTACGCCCGGGAATTGTCTCTGCGAGAATTTCCCGCGTATTGACACTATCCGACGTTACGGTCCTTTGGAGAGTCATCATTTTCGGCTTCGGGCGGCGCAACTTTCCGCCGAAGCCTTATCAGCACGTCTTCGCCGTCAACGGATGCTCGTGTTCGCTCCATGATCTCGCGCTCCGCAGCCGCTTGCTCCCAGTGGAGATGGCTGCATCCCCAGGGGCGCCCCGCGGCCTCCCAAATGGCATAGGCCCGTTTGCTGATCCATTCGAACCGCTCATCCGTCATTTGTTCTCCTCCATTTTTGGATGCATAGAACTGCGCTTGTGCATGAATGTTCCGCGCCGGGAACAATAATGGTGCTGACGGGTTGCACCTTATGTTGAGAACTTCACAAAAGCATGAATCCGCGACAGAAAGGAGGAGCCTGATGGCTTTGACGTTGATCAGCAAGGCCTTCGCTGAAGACGAGCCGATACCGAGCAAATACGCGATGGAAGGCGAGAATTTATTCCCCCCGCTCTCTTGGGGCGGTGCTCCCGATAAAACCCAGAGCTTTGCCCTGATCGTCGAGGATCCCGATGCACCGAGCGGTACGTTTTGCCATTGCGGCATTGCCAACATTCCGGCGGAATGGACGGGGCTGGCTGAAAGCGTCGACACGACGCAGGAGCAGGCGCTCCGCTTTTACAAAAACGATTTCGGCAATGCCCGTTACGACGGTCCGCGGCCGCCACGCGGCGATCCCCCTCATCGTTATATCTTTCGGCTCGCTGCGCTTGACGTGCCGAGGGTTACCCTTCCGGATGCCGTCGGGGCGGAGGCGATGTGGCAGAAAGTGAAGAAACACACGCTGGCAGAGGCAAGCATCATCGGCACCTATCAATCCTAGGCTTATGCTCTGTCAGCCTTCTGCGACCGGCGCCGCGGCGCGGCTGCTCCCGGCACGAATGGTCGCCGAAATCCGACCTCCGGATGGTTGCAATGAACGGAAAAGATCAGGGCGATTCAGACAGGGACGAGCCGCGCAGCTTCGCGGCCGAGGATGTTCGCCAAGGCGAGATCATCCTGAAACGGCGTTGGCAGCGCGTGATATTCATCGGTGGGCTTGCCGCGGCGGTATTGCTCATTCTGCTGGTACGCTTTGCCGGATAGGCAAACGAGATCGCAAACAAGTCAAAGGAGGGCTCATCATGCCCGCAAAGTCGAAATCGCAGCAAATGGCCGCCGGCGCGGCGCTCGCCGCCAAGCGCGGCGAGAGGAAGAAGAGTGAGCTGAAGGGCGCATCGAAGAGCATGGTCGACTCCATGAGCGAAAAGGAGCTTCACGACATGGCATCGACCAAGCGAAAGGGAAAACCGGCGCACGCGGCCAAATCCTAACGGTTCGGTCATTCACTGAAGCGTTGGGCCGTTCCAGCCTCACCGCTTCCACCGCCAGTCGCGAACTTCCGGCATATCCTCGCCATGGCGCCGGACATAGTCATGGTGCTTGACGAGCTTTGCTCTCAGGCCATCCACGACATCCGGAACTTTTTCGGCCAAACCCGGCACGCGGTTGATCGCCTCCAGCGCGAGATGATAGCGATCCAGCTCATTCAGCACCGTCATGTCGAAGGGCGTGGTCGTCGTGCCTTCCTCGATGAACCCGCGCACATGGATGTTGTCGTGATTGGTTCGTCTGTAGGTCAGCCGGTGGATCAGATAGGGATAGCCGTGATAGGCGAAGATCACCGGTTTGTCCGTGGTGAAGATCCGGTCGAATGCCTGATGCTCGAGACCGTGCGGATGCTGCTCCGGATCCTGAAGGGCCAGGAGATCGACCACGTTGACCGTTCGGATCTTCAAGTCCGGGATCGCCTCATGCAATAGCATGACGGCGGCAAGCGTCTCCATGGTCGGCACATCGCCGGCACAGGCCATGATGAGGTCGGGAGCGATCGTATTCTCCTCGTAGCTCGCCCAATCCCAGATGCCGACGCCGGCCTTACAATGGGCGATCGCCTCGTCCATACCGAGCCACTGCGATTCAGGCTGCTTGCCGGCGACGATGACGTTGATCCGGTCATAAGTCCTCAGGCAATGATCAGCGACCCACAGCAGTGTATTGGCATCCGGTGGCAGGTAGATGCGCACCACATCGGCCTTCTTGTTGGCGACGAGATCGACGAAGCCGGGATCCTGATGCGAAAAGCCGTTGTGATCCTGCCGCCAGACATGCGACGTCAGCAGGTAGTTCAGCGATGAGATCGGCTTGCGCCACGGCAGCTCGCGCGAGACCTTCAGCCACTTGGCATGCTGGTTGAACATGGAATCGACGATATGGATGAAGGCCTCGTAGCAAGAAAAAAGCCCGTGCCGGCCCGTGAGCAGATATCCTTCCAGCCAACCTTGGCAAAGATGTTCGCTCAGGACTTCCATCACCCGGCCCTCCGGCGCTAGATGGACGTCATAGTCTTCGATTGCCTCCATCCAGACACGATCGGTCGCTTCGAAGACGCTGCCGAGGCGGTTCGATTCCGTCTCGTCAGGGCCGAAGATGCGAAAATTCTGCCTGATGTCATTGAGCTTCAGCGTGTCGCGCAGATAGTGGCCGAGTATCTCCGTCGATTGCACCTGCTTGCTGCCGCGCTCGCCGATCTCGACAGCGTAGTCCTCGAGGGAGGGAACCAGGAGCTCTTTGCGAAGCAGGCCGCCATTGGCATGGGGGTTGGCACCCATCCGTCTTTCGCCTTTGGGTGCCTGCGCCCGCAGCTCGGCCTTCAGCCGCCCATCGCGATCGAAAAGATCGTCGGGATCATAGCCGCGCATCCAGTCTTCGAGGATCTTTCGGTGGCTCTCGTCGCCGCGGCAATTGGCGACGGGCACCTGGTGCGCCCGCCAGAAACCTTCGACCTTCTTGCCGTCCACTTGCCTGGGTCCCGTCCAGCCTTTCGGGCTGCGCAGCACGATCATCGGCCAGCGGGGCATTCCTTCGGGCGAAGTCTTTTCGCGTGCGTTTCTCTGTATGCTGCGAATGCGGTCGAACGTCTGATCGAATGTTGCGGCCATCGCCTGATGCATCGCGGCGGGCTCGTGCCCCTCGACGAAAAACGGCTCGTAGCCGTAACCGGAGAACAGGTTTTTAAGATCGTCGTCGCCTGCCCGGCCGAGGATCGTCGGATTGGCGATCTTGTAGCCGTTGAGATGGAGGATGGGCAGCACCGCGCCATCGCGCGCCGGATTGAGGAATTTGTTGGAATGCCAGCTTGCCGCCAGCGGCCCGGTTTCGGCTTCGCCATCGCCGACGACACAGGCGACGACGAGGTCGGGGTTGTCGAAAGCCGCGCCGAAGGCATGGACGAGCGCATAGCCGAGCTCGCCGCCTTCATGGATGGAGCCCGGCGTCTCGGGTGCCGCATGGCTTGGAATGCCGCCGGGGAAGGAAAATTGCTTGAACAGCTTCTGCATCCCGTCCGCAGTCTCGGCGATATCCGGATATATCTCGCTGTAGGTGCCCTCAAGGTAGGTATTGGCGACCATGCCGGGACCACCGTGACCCGGTCCGCATATGTAGATGATGTCGAGATCGCGTGCCTTGATGACACGGTTCAGATGGGCATAGATGAAATTCAGACCAGGCGTCGTGCCCCAGTGACCGAGCAGTCGCGGCTTGATGTGCTCGGGTCTCAACGGCTCGCGCAGCAGCGGATTGTCCATCAGGTAGATTTGGCCGACGGAAAGATAGTTGGCAGCCCGCCAGTAGCGGTCGATCAGAGAGAGTTCTTCGGTTGAGAGCGGCGTGGTGACTGCATTCATTTCCGTCTCCTCGTTTTCGTCATGTGATAAGGGCCACGGCCTCGTCGGCGATCACCTGTTCCTCATCGGTCGGGATCACGAATAGCTTCACTTGGCTGGAACCTGCACTGATCGAGGTCAAATTGCGCCGGTTTGCATCGTCATCGATCTCGATACCCAACCATTGCAACCTCCGTACGACGCGGGCTCTGATCTGCGGCTGGTTTTCGCCGATGCCGGCGGTGAAGACCAGAGCGTCGAGGCCTCCGATCGTCGCGCACATCCGGCCGACTTCGCCCGATATGCGCAGGCAGAAGAGATCTATGGCTTCAGCCGCCTCCGGCCGCTTGTCTTCGAGCAGGACGCGGGTGTCGCCGCTGATGCCGGAAACGCCGAGCAGGCCGCATTCATGGTAGAGAAAGTCTTCGATCCGTTCCGGCTCCCGCATCCCGCTCCTCATCAGATAGAGTAGGGCGCCCGGGTCGAGCCAACCGGGACGTGTCGCCATCGGGATCCCGTCCAGGGCCGAAAACCCCATGCTGGTGTCGCGGCTGATGCCATTTTCCATTGCGCACAGGCTGGCGCCGCTGCCGAGATGGCATGCGATGACCTTGCCCCCGGCGCTTGCCGGCTCGATCTTGCTAAGCTGCGAGGCGATGCATTTGTAGGAAAGGCCGTGAAAGCCGTAGCGGCGCACGCCGTCATCATGCATGCCGCGCGGGATTGCCAACCTGCTGACAAGGCCTGATTGCGACGAATGGAAGGCCGTATCGAACGAAGCGGCTTGCCGAACCTCGGGTCGAAGCTTTTCGATAGACCGGATGACGCGGAGCGCCTGCGGTTGATGGAGGGGGGCAAGGGGAACGAGCTTCTCGATCCGGTCGATCGCGGCATCGTCGAGCAGCGTCGCCTCTCGAAACATCAGGCCGCCATGGACAACGCGATGGGCGACCGCGCGCAGCCTGCCCGGAAGATGTGCGAGCATATGGTCCAGGGTTTCGGCGACGACGGAGACGAAATTTGCATCGTTGTCGCCCTTGACCGACCTCTCGTATTTATCGTCTCCGATGGAGTAGCGAAGCATCAGCGGAGCTTGATCGAAGTCGATCTTTCCGCGGCCGACATTGCGCGCCTGCGTGCCCGCAAGCTCGAAGACCCCGATTTTCAAGGTCGAGGACCCGGCATTGAATGTCAGCAAGACATCGTCGGTCATGTCAGCCTCGGATGAAGGATGTCGACTACCGCTAGTTAGGGCATTCGGGCCCGGAAACAACCGGGCATGTGGTCGCAGAGCCGATCGGGCAAATGCTTGAGGAACCAAGCCGAGGCAGGGCGGTTCGGATCATGGTCAATTCGATAATCATTCGGCGAATGCCCGCCGATATGAGGAGGTGCAAGATGGAAACCTACCGCCGATATCGCAAGAACGAGGTTCCGCCGGGCTCCATTATCGTCAAATTCTATCATTCCGGCGATCAGATCAGGGGTTTCCTGCGCAAGGAAACACCGCCTGGTGAAGATGATGTCGTTTTCCCTGGTGAGGAAATGGAGCCTAATGACGCTTTCATAGCGGCACGCAACAAGATGATCGGCGAGACGCTCAGGCCGATCTATGTGGAGCTGTCCGAGGGTGTGCAGTGGGACCCGGCATGGGGCCGGCTGGAGTGATCTGAACCGAGCCGGCGCCTTTTTCCTGTGAAGAGAGCGTCATCGGCCCGGCCAATGCTGGCGGGCCTCTTCTGTAACCGCCGTCTTGCGCGGCCGCTTCCTCTCAAGGGGCGGCATGGCTTCGACTGGTGAGGCAAGCCCGAGCCGCTCGGCCAGTCGTCGGGCATCGACCGGTGCCCTGACTTTCACGTCATTATCGAAATAGACATAGACGTCGCGACCCCTCGCGGACGATGTCAGCGGCTTCAACACGCGATTGGCGTCGGCGGGCTCGCGACCGTGCGCCCAGGCGCTGATTCGTCTTGCCCACTTATCGAGAGCCTTGTCGTCGTAGCCGCTGACATAGAGCTCTTCCGAGCCATGGAGACGGCAATAGACAAAATCGGCCGTGATATCCATCAGCAACGGCCATTCGACCGTGTCGGCGCAAACCAGTCCCATCTTGTGTTCCCTCAGCAGCCGGATGAAATCGGCTTGCGCGAAGCTATCGTTGCGGATCTCGAATGCATGGCGCAGTGGCCTGTTTTCGTCGGTCTCCAGCCAGTCGCGCCCTTCCATCCATGCATCGCGTCGCCTCGCAAGTTTGACCGCGGCATGGGTGTCCTTTGGCAGCATTGACATGAAGGTGGAAAAGAGTTCGGCGTCGAATTGTAGCCGCGGCGGAAACTGCCAGAGGATAGGGCCAAGCTTCGGTCCAAGGCGCAGCAAACCTGAGGCCATGAAATTGGCGAGCGGCGTCTCGACATCGCGCAGCCTGCGCATATGGGTTATGTAGCGGGAGCCCTTGATGGCAAAGACGAAGCCATCGGGCGTATCGTCCCGCCATTTCGCAAAAGCCTCGGGACGTTGCAATCCGTAGAATGTGCCATTGATCTCGATGGAAGGAAACTGCCGGGAGGCATAGGCCAGCTCGCGCTTCTGTGTCGTGCCTTCCGGATAGAAAACGCCGCGCCAGGGGGCGTAGGTCCAGCCTGAAATACCGATACGGATCGTACCTGTCTTTGTCATCAATTCATGGCCATGTCTGGAGCCGCTTGCTTCGGGATGACTTCGGCAAAGCCGGTGCCCCCACTAGGTGGCATTGATGGAAGGGAGAAACGACATGACCTCGCTGCGTTGCCGCGGTTCGAGTGTCTCGATCTCCCGTTTCCAGAATGTCTCGGCTTCGGGAGGGTCCGCTTCCCAGCTGTTGGTCGATAGAATATTATCATCCATGACCAGAAGCCTGCGTCCGCCGAGCCGCAGATATTCCTTCGCAAGTTCCTGAGCACCGTTTCTCATGGAGTCTGGGTTTTTCATAGATGCTGGGTTTCTCATGGCATCTGCTCCTCGATTGCGGCATGTATCGCCAGCCATCCACATCGCATCCGATGCAGTCGATATATGGAAAGCCTATGGCGACGCCGGGTGGCCCGCGAAACACGAAACGGTCCCGCATTTTCCCGAGTTTTCGTCATTGAGGACAATTCCTGCTCGTCGCGCTGTCGTTCGATTGACTATTTTGCGTGTCGTTGCCTTGTGTCGTGTTCTTGCCGGTTTTCATGGCATTGCAGTCCTGCGACTGACCGTTGGAATTGGGAGTACCGGTCGCACCGGTGCCGGTGGTGCCTCCGTTTCCGTCGGAAGTGCCATTATTTTGCGTGCCTGTCGCGGCGCCGTTGCCGCTGCCGGATCCACCGGCGCCAGTGCCGCCAGAGCCGGACTGCTGCGCCATGACAGCTGTGGCCATGCCGATCGACAAGGCGCCGACTGCGATCATTTTCATCAACATAGGATCATTCCTCTCTTCTGTTTGCCGCCTTCAAACTCAACAGCAGAGTGGTTGTTTCCAGTTTTCTGCATTTTTGCTCTTGGCAGGATCATGCTTTTGAAGACGCTTCCTTCGCGGAACAAATCGAGCTTGCGAAAGTTGTAGGCGTCTTTTCCAGAGAGAACGGACCCATGTCTTCCTTCAAGAATCGGCCTGTGATCAGCGACTTTCAGTACCCCGGCGAGGCTCCAGGCGGCGATCCATTTCTGGGGACGATCAACAGCGAGCTTGCCGACAAGGGCTTTCTGGTCACCAGCACGGACGAGTTCGTCACCTGGGCGCGCACGGGATCGCTGATGTGGATGACGTTCGGGCTCGCCTGCTGCGCGATCGAAATGATGCAGATGTCGATGCCGCGCTATGATGTCGAACGCTTTGGCGCGGCGCCAAGGGCTAGCCCGAGGCAGTCGGATCTAATGATTGTCGCGGGTACGCTTTGCAACAAGATGGCGCCGGCGCTTCGCAAGGTCTACGACCAGATGCCAGAGCCGCGCTATGTCATCTCGATGGGTTCTTGCGCCAATGGCGGCGGCTATTATCACTATTCCTACTCGGTCGTGCGCGGATGCGACCGGGTCGTTCCCATCGATATCTACGTGCCGGGCTGTCCACCGACCGCGGAAGCCTTGCTCTATGGCATCATGCTTCTTCAACGCAAGATTCGCCGAAACGGGACAATCGAGCGGTAATCCCTTCTGCATCGGCCCGCTGCTTTTCCGATTTCTTTTGCAGCGACAGCAGGCGATTTTTTGGAATTGGATGGAACAAGCTCGGAATACAACCGTTTCCCCGCAAGACGTAAACGGCGTCTGAAGTCCGAAAGTCAATCCAAAGCATCCCGAACAGGCATCGCGGTATAGCGAAAGCGGAGACTACTCAAATCAAGACCAATGGCGATTGGGCCGGCACCCGCGTGGATGCCGATCTCATCGCGCATGGCCGGCGTTGAACGAGATCGGGTGCTGCATGCGAGGCGGGCGAGGAGCGCTCTTATTAGAACCTGCCAAGGAGGAAGTTGTGACCGACCTGTCCCGAACAACCGGTCTGCAAACCGAAATTGTCGAACTTATTCCAGCCCTTCGCGCCTTTGCGCGGACCTTTCACAGAAATACCAACGATGCCGACGATCTTGTTCAGGAGACCCTGGCGAAGGCATTGGCCAATCTCAATCAATTCGATCGCGGCACCCGACTGAAATCGTGGCTGTTCACGATCATGCGCAATACGTTTTGCACGAAGTTCCGCATTGCCAAGCGGGAGGCTCCGGGCAGCAAGAAATGTGTTTCCGGTGATGGCATCGCCTTGCCGTCGCAGGAATGGACAATCCGGGCAAGGGAGCTGGAGGAAGCTTGCAATCACCTGCCCGAGCCTTATCGGGCGGTGCTTGAATATGTCGTCATAGAAGGCCGTTCCTATGATGCCGCGGCAGAAAAATTCGGCTGCGCGATCGGCACGGTGAAAAGCAGGATCAATCGGGCAAGGCAGCAATTGGCCGCTCGCCTCGACGAGGATAGGCGCTGACGGATTGGATCTCCGTCACACGAGCAGGAAACAGTGCTCGATATCCGATTTTCGGTTGTTGAACAGAGCCTTGGCAATGTGCTCCATGGCAGCCGATTTCTCGCACAGCACAAAGCCGGCAAAATCCGCCGTTGCGCCGGGCGGTTCCCGAGCCAGGGCGAAGACATAGGGAAGCCTCTGCCTTTCAAGCCGTTCAACCAGATAAATGGCGCGCTCCGGAGCCAGATGCAAATCCAGGATTACCGCATCCGCATCGCTCTCCTCAATCAGTTCGGCGGCATGCTCGATGTCATCGACCGGTCCGACTATGATCGCGCCGAGCTCTTGCAATTTTTGCCGTGCCTCGTCGGCGAGGAAATAACCGTCCTCCACGATCAGAAGCCGTTTGCCCCGGAACATCTGGCTATAGGGGGCCGTCGAGTTGTCCATCCATCAATCCAGAGTGAGTTAATCGCTTATAGATGGTTTCGCGTGAACTGAAAGTGAACCGCAAGGCGGGACAAAGGCTGGCGTTCACCTCATGGGAACCTGGCGTCCAGAACATTCTAGGCCGATAAAAGTTTCCAAATCCACAGCGAAAGAATCTTGTGAAAGCATGGCGGAGCGCAGCGGGTTCAGGAACAAACGGCCGCGTCTGCGGTTTTTCATTGAGGAGAGGGACCTCCGCGACATGGGAGGATCGAATGCACGAAGTCATTGATGTCGAATTTAAAATGCTTTGGAACGCTCCGGTTCGCCTTGCTGCCGGGGATCAGGGTTGCCAGACCGTTCAGGGGCCGGAAGACGCCATCCATTTCCTCGCACGACGATGGCCGTATGAAAGAGGCTCCTCCTACGCCCATGCAAGGGAGCGCTGCGTCGCAGCCGTTTCGCATCGGATTCCAGTCGAGGCATCGAGACCAGCCTTCGTGATGGCCTGCCTTGATGCGCGGTTGATGGCAACAGGCGGATATCGGCCATGAGCAACGACGACACGATTTCCGAAACGGAAGCTTATGAACTCGGCAGGAAGGCCTTCCAAAAGGGTGCAAGCGGCGACAACAACCCATTTCCGGAAGGTGACCACCGCCGAGACAAGTGGGCGCACGGGTTTATGGATGCGCAGAAGATCCTAAGCGATGAGCACCTGCCAGGCCGCCCGTCGAGCTGATAGGCAAGGCATTGTAGATTCCTCCAGGTAAAATCAGCTGAGATTACCTCTGCGTCCCAAGAGGCCCATCGCCTTCCCACATCAGCAGGAATTTCTGCGTGACCAAGGGCAGATTGTCGTCCAGCCATCTGGCCATCGATTGTTCTTCGGCAAGGCTTGCCTGCAATGCATCCTTCGCTTCGCGGAAATTTCCGGCATCCGCGATCGTCAGCAGCGATTTATATGCCGCAATTTCATAGTTTTCGAATGCGAAGTCGGCGAAGGCGTCTTTCAACACCGCGTCGCCCATGCCTGCATGGCTCATGACGGCTGTCGCGCCGGTGAATGAAAGGACCATGTCGTTGACGCTCAGGTAATTTTCATCCAGTTCCTCAAGAATATGCTCAAGGCGGATGATCTGATCCTGGGTCTCGCTGATATGCTGTTCGAGCTTTGCTGCCACTTCGGGATAGCGGTCCATGCGCGGCAGTTGTGGCCTCATCATGCTCAGGGCTTCGTTTTCCATCGCATGGGCATTTCGAAGACCGATGACAAACATGTCGTGGATTTCCGTTTCCGCCATGGTTTCCTCCTTTGGTAGGCCACGCTCCATCGCTGGTTCCGAACCGCAGCGGATACCGGTTGTTCCGGCATGACAAGGCGAATGGATCAGCTATCGCCGTCTCGTTCGTTGAGATCGATCTGACCCTTTTCGGCCAGGATCGGCAGGGCGATATTGTGCTGTGCCTCGTTCATTTCCTGAACGGTGACCAGCGTTCCTCCCTGTTCGAGAGCGGCCGCGTAGGCCGCACGCTGTTCCTCGTGAAAGAAGATTCCCGTCAGCGCATCGAGAAAGCCCATATGATCGATCGGCGACGTATCCGGCCGATTGCCCGGCGTCATGGTGATTGCATCCTTGGGTATGCCGGCGTCCATGAGAGCCTGCGCTGCCGCCTCCGCATCATATTCGTCCTTGAAGAACGCGCTCAGCGCAAAGGAACCTATTTTGCCGTTGCCGTTCATGACGCCTTCCCTCCGTTCCAACCGTTCATCATTCTAACGAACAGCAATGAGGTGGGTTCCCCTCTCGGCAGCATCCGAGCATGGAACAAAGAGAACGGCGATTAGTTGATCGTCGTAGAGTCTGGAACCATAGCGAGCCCCCAATGCTCGATAGATTTCCTCTGACCGGTACAGGTCCTTCGCTGGCATATGAACATGCGGACGCAGAAACCCTCGATGAACTGCGCGACGATGCTCGCTCGTGCACGCGATGCGATCTCTACCGCAATGCCACCCACCTCGTCTTCGGTGAAGGGCCAGATACGGCCGATATCGTGCTTGTGGGCGAACAGCCCGGCGACAAGGAGGATTTGGCCGCGCGGCCTTTCGTCGGACCTGCGGGCCGGCTTCTCGATCAGTGCCTCGAAGAGGCCGGCGTGGAGCGGGACCGCTGCTACGTCACCAATGCCGTCAAACATTTCAAATATCAGATGCGCGGGAAGAAGCGCCTGCATGCAAGGCCCAATGCCGGAGAGGTGCAGCGTTGCGCCTGGTGGCTCGGGGCTGAGCTCGAACTCCTGAAGCCCAAACTGGTCGTCGCACTCGGCGCGACAGCGGTATCCTCGCTGCTCGGTTCGAAGGTCAAGGTCATGCGCGACCGTGGCCATATCCTGCATTCCGCGGGAAAGCCCGATGTTCTCGTGACCATTCATCCTTCGGCACTTTTGCGGATCAGGGAGCAGGATGAAAAGGAAAAGAGCCGGCTCGCCTTCGTTCGGGATCTGAAAAAGATCCGACGCTTTCTGCCGCATTGACCATCATTTCAACCGATTGACCGGGAGCTGAAACCCCGCACGACAACAAGCAAAGGTCAAGTCATGGCTGACAATCAACCCGATATCATGGAAACAAAGCCGGATCGGCGGAAACAGCGGCCGGTTGAAAATGCAGACCGGCGGGCCGATTCCTCGGTGGAAAAGCGGCCTTCACTCGTCCGTCGCCATCCCTTCTGGATTCTCTCCGGCATTGTAGTGCTGGCGGCTCTGATCGTTGGCGCATGGTTCGGCTGGAAGATCTATTTCTATCCTTACGAGTCGACGGATGACGCTTTCGTCGCCGCGCGCAGTTTTTCCGTGGCTGCCAAAGTTTCCGGTTATGTCGCGGAAGTTCCGGTGACAGACAACCAGCACGTCGCCGCCGGCGATGTCATCTTGCGGATCGAGCCGCGCGACTATCAGATTGCGCTCGATCAGGCGAATGGCCAGGTGGAGGTCGCCAAGGCGGCCGTTGATAGCGCCGGCGCGCAGATCGAAGCGGCCAATGCTTCGGTCGACGTCGCCAGAGCGCAGCAGAATTCCGCCGCCGCCGCCCTCCAATATGCGCAGCAGGAATCCGCTCGTCAGCAACAGTTGGTCAAGAGCGGCTCCGGCAGCGTACAGGCCGTCCAGCAGGCGGCCTCGACCTTGCAGCAGGATCAGGCAAGCCTCGCGCAGATGCAGGCGAACGTGACCTCCGCATTGAAGAACAAGACTGTCGCGGAAGCACAGAAATCCAGCGCGCTCGCCAGCCTGAAACAGGCCGAAGCGCAGGCGGAAGAGGCGCAGCAGAACCTGAGCTATACGACGATCACCGCAGCCCAGCCGGGCCGCGTTGTGCGCCTCACCGGCGCCAAGGGCCAATATATCGACGCAGGGCAGGCGATCTCGACCTTCGTTCCCGACGAAATCTGGATTACGGCAAACTTCAAGGAGACGCAGCTGACGGACATGCGGCCGGGCCAGCCCGTGGAGCTCACGATCGACGCTTATCCGGATCATAAGCTTCACGGCAAGGTCGCATCCGTCCAGCCAGGTTCCGGAACGGCCTTCTCGCTGCTGCCGGCCGAAAATGCGACCGGCAACTACGTCAAGGTCACGCAGCGCGTGCCGGTCAAGATCATGGTCGACAAATGGCCCGCAGATGTCGCCATCGGCCCCGGCATGTCCGTGGTGCCGTCGGTGACGGTGCGCCCGAGGAGCTGAGATGAGCGGCGCAAGCGCAACGGCAGGCGGGGCAGGGGCGTCGTCCGCGCATACGACGAATCCGTGGCTGATTGCCATCGTGGTGTCGCTCGCGACCTTCATGGAGGTGCTCGACACGACGATCGCCAATGTGGCGCTACGCTATATTTCCGGCGGTCTGGCCGTCAGTTCCGACGAGGCATCCTGGGTCGTCACGACCTATCTCGTCTCGAATGCGATCGTGCTTGTTGCCAGCAGCTATTTTGCCGAGCGGGTCGGCCGTCGCAGGTTCTATCTCCTGTGCCTGGCGACCTTCACGATCGCTTCCGTCCTGTGCGGCCTCTCCTGGAATCTGGAAACATTGCTGATGTTCCGCGTGATCCAGGGCTTTGCCGGCGGCGGCATGGTGCCGACCTCGCAGGCGATCCTTGCGGACGCCTTTCCGCCGGCAAAGCGCGGACAGGCCTTCGCTCTTTTCGGCGTCGCCGTGGTCGTGGCGCCGGTCATCGGGCCGACATTGGGCGGCTATCTCTCCGACAATCTTTCCTGGCACTGGTGTTTTCTCATCAACGGCCCTGTCGGCGTCTTCGCCTTTGCCCTCGTCTATGTCCTGTTGAAAGAGACGCCTCAGACAAAGCGCATGCGCGAAGAGTTTCGCCGTAAAGGCGTCCGCTTCGATCTTGTCGGCTTTCTGCTGGTGGCGACCTTCCTCGGCTCACTGGAACTTGTGCTGGATCGGGGCCAGACAGATGACTGGTTCGGCTCCGGCTTCATCATTGTGATGGTTGCCATATGCGTTCTCGCATTTCTCCTCGCAATCCCATGGGTTCTGACCAAGGCCAACCCGATCATCGATGGCTGGCTGCTTGGCACCCGGCAATTCGGATCCTGCTTCATTGTCATGATGGCAACCGGCGCCATACTGATCGCAACGACGCAGTTCATTCCCGAAGTCGTGCAGCAGAATTACGGCTACACGGCCACCTGGGCTGGGCTCGCCCTATCGCCGGGCGGGCTTGTGACCATGGTCATGATGTTCGTCGCCGGCCGGGTGAATTCACTGGTTCAGCCGAAATACCTGATTGCCATCGGCGCTGGGATCATTGCCGTGTCCATGTGGCAATTGACCCGGCTCTATCCCGGCCTGAACTTCGGTTTCTTCGTCTGGTCGCGTCTCTATATCGGACTTGGCCTGCCGCTGATCTTCATCCCGATCACCTCAGCCTCCTATTACGGCCTCAGGCCGGAGCAGACCAACCAGGCATCCGCGATGATCAATGCGGCCCGCAATATCGGCGGTTCGATCGGCGTGTGCATCGCGTCGAATGTGCTTGCTCATCGCGAGCAATGGCATCAGAGCCGCCTTGTGGAGCATGTCACGCCATCCTCACCGGCCTATCAGGAGACGCTGCAGACCATGTCGCGCTATTTTGCCGAGAAAGGGCGCGACGATGGCGGATGCGCGGATACAGGCGACCGCCTGGATCGGGCAGCAGGTACAGACGCAGGCGAGCTTTCTCGCCTATATCGACGTGTTCCACGTGCTGATGCTGATCGTGCTTTGTGCCATTCCACTGGCATTGATCCTCAGCAATGTGGATCTGAAGGAGGGCGGCGGTAGCATGCATTGAGAGCGATGATCCATGAGTTGCAATTCCCGCCAAATCCATCGCTCGCGATTTGAAGCGATCCGCGGTCTTGGATTACAGGCAAACTCGTCATCCGGTCGAGTTGCCTTCCAGGCGCGATGAGAGCGATGACTGAGCGGAACCATGCAGGGCGAAGGCCGTTCCTCTCCGGTATCGGAGGAAAAATTCATGGCTCCACGATCATTCTGGAAAGGCTACCTCAAGCTGTCACTCGTGACCTGCCCGGTCGCTATGGCGCCGGCAACCAGCGACAATGAGAAGGTTCGCTTCCATACGCTCAACAGGAAGACAGGCAATCGCATCGTCAGCCGATATGTGGATTCCGTCACCGGAACGGCAGTGGACGAGGACGATGAAGTCAAGGGATATGAGCGCGGCGAGGATGACTATGTCTTGCTCGAGGATGAGGAGCTCGACGCCGTAGCTCTGGAAAGCACGCGGACGATCGATATCGAGATGTTCGTGCCGCGCGACGGCATCGAATGGATTTGGTTCGATACTCCGCATTATCTGACGCCTGACGATCCCGTCGGCGAGGAGGCTTACTGCGTCATCCGCGATGCGATGGCGGCAAGCCGGATGGTCGGCATATCCCGGCTGGTCATGTATCGCCGCGAACGTGCCGTCATGCTGGAGCCCCGAGACAAGGGGATCGTGCTTTGGACTTTGCGCTTTGGCGACGAGGTGCGCGACGAACGGGATTATTTCGGCGATATCCCATCGAAATCGGTGGATACCAAGCTGATGCGGCTGGTTGAGGAGCTCATAGAAGAGCGAACGAAGCCGTGGGATCCCGCCATGGTTTCAGACCCCGTCCAGGAAAAGCTGCTCGACATCATCGCCTCGAAGAAGAAGGGCCGAAAGCGCCCGGCCAAGGCGAAGGTGGAGGAGGAAGAGCCACCGAGCAATGTCATCAGCATCATGGATGCGCTTCGAAAGAGCCTCTCGCAGGAGAAGGGCACAAAGAAGCGATAGCCCGCTTGGAGCAATTCCAGAAAAAGTGCGCAGCGGTTTTTCGTCCGAAGCTGCGAGACAACAGAGAGCCGCTCCGGTTATGAGCCAGGTTTGCTTTTTGCCTGCGATTGGCGCAACGGTTCCGCGGCTGCCCTGAAGTCAGCCCAGGGATCCGAGCGGAGCGCGGCAAGCCGCGTCGGCACGTTGAGCACGGTAAAATAGTCCGGGCCGATGGCCGGGCTCAACTCGTCCCAGGAGAGCGGCATGGAGACGGCGGCTCCGGGACGAGCGCGGGTGGAATAGGGCGCGACGGCGGTCGAACCGCGCTGGTTCCTGAGATAATCGATCAGGATCTTGCCGCGTCGTTTCGATTTGGTGATCGTCGACACATAGCGTCCGGGACTGTCGGCCGCCATCGCATCGGCGATACCCTTTGTGAAAGCCTTGACCGCAGGCCATTCAGCCTTGGCGACCAACGGGCAGACGATATGCAGCCCTTTGCCGCCCGAGGTTTTGATAAACGGAACGAGACCTGCCTGTTTCAGGCGCTCGCCGGTTTCTTCCGCGGCGGCGATGACCTCGGTCCAGTCGACGCCCGGCCCCGGATCGAGATCCATGATGATCATGTCAGGCTTTTCCCACTGGCCGACCATCGATCCCCAGGGATGCACTTCGAGAACGGCCGCCTGCACGAGGCCGATCAGGCCGTTCAGATCGTTGATGCTCACATAGGGCTCTTCGTCCTGCGGATCCTTCGCCAGGGCGATATTCCGGTTCATGCCCTTCCAGGCATGCTTCTGGAAGAAGTGCTGACCGCTGATGCCGTTCGGGCAGCGTACGAGCGCGAGCGGCCGGCCGACGACGTAGGGGCCCATGTAGCGCCAAACCTGCGTGTAATAATCCGCAAGTCCTGCCTTGGTCACGCCCTCGTCCGGCCAGTAGAGGCGGTCGCCATGCGTCAAGGATACGCTGCTGCGGGCGGGCTTCTCGGCTGAAGCTCCGGTGGCGGTTTTCGGTGTTTCCCGAACGATCTCGAGCGGGTTCTTATCCTCTCTCAAGCCACGGAAGGAGGCGTGACGCAGGTGGCCATCGGCCGTCCACGCACGGAACTCGACCTCCGCCACCAGTTCGGGCCGCACGAAGCGGACGCCGCGATTTTCTTCGGCCGTCAGCTTCGTTGCAAAGGGATTTTGCTCCGCTTTCAGGCGACCAAGCGTTTTGAAAAGCTGCTCGGCAACAATGTGCGTGTAACCTGTGCCGACGCGACCGACATGTTCGAGCTTGCCGTCCTCATAGACGCCAAGGACCAGCGAGCCGATTGCCTTTCGCGATGTCGTGGAGGGAACCCAGCCGCCGATGACGAATTCCTGCCGCGACGAACATTTCGATTTGACCCAGGTCTTTCCGCGACCGGGACGATAGGGATCGTTGGCGATTTTCGAGACGATCCCTTCCAGGCTCAGCCGGCAGGCGTGGCTTAGCAGCAGGTCGCCGTTCTCATCAAAATGGCTGCTGAAGCGAAGCATGCCTGTCTCGGATGAAATGATCGTCCGCAGCAGTTCCTTTCGGCTGACCAAAGGACAGGAGACAAGATCATAGCCATCGAGATGGAGGAGATCGAAGGCGTAGAAGACGAAACGATCGCTGCGGCCTTCGCTGAGGTCGGCCTGAAGTGCTGAAAAGTCCGAGGCGCCGGCCGTCGGCTCGACGACCAGTTCGCCATCGATGATCGCCGTACCGACGGGCAGATCCTTGAAGGCGGCGATGATTTCCTTGCCGAACTTTCCGGTCCAGTCGAGCCCGCTGCGGGTGAGCAGCTTGATGCGCCCGGCCTCTATGCGGACTTCTAGCCGATAGCCGTCGAACTTGATTTCGTGCAGCCAGCGCGCGCCCGAGGGTGGCTTTGCCACGAGCGTTGCCAGGGCCGGCTCAATGAAGGTCGGCAGGTGCGCCTTCCTGGCCCCCTTCAGGGATGATGGATCGATAGCCTTCGCATCCGCTTCCGGTTCGGCTTTATGCGGTTTTTCCCTGGTGGCACCATTCGCCCGGCTGCGATCGATCTTGCCGGTCTTCGAGGACCAGCCCGGTTTCTCGCCTTCGACGTCATGGATGACGCGCCCTGTTTTGGCCGATTCCGGGCGTTCTTCAAGAATGTCGGGTGCCCCTTCCGGGCGGGCCGCATCGTCCTCCCCCTTGATCAGCAGCCAGTTTTCCCGCTTTTCGCGCGGCTTTCCCGCCATACGGATCAGGTGCCAGCGGCCGCCAAGTTTTTTTCCATGGAGCTCGAATTCGAGATGTCCTTTGTTCAGGCCCTTGTGGGGGTCGCCAAGCGGCGTCCAGGAGCCCTTGTCCCAGACGAGGACGGTGCCTCCGCCATATTCGCCCTTCGGGATCGTGCCCTCGAAATCGCCGTATTCCAGCGGATGGTCCTCGGTCTGCACGGCGAGGCGCTTCTCACCCGGCACGAGACTTGGCCCCTTGGTCACGGCCCAGCTCTTCAGGACGCCATCGAGTTCGAGGCGGAAATCATAATGGAGCCGGCGGGCATCATGCTTCTGGATGACGAAGCTGTCTCCCGAGGCTCTCCGCTTTTCCTGGTTTGCGCGCCCTTTCGGCTCGGTCGTCTTCGTGAAATCACGTTTGCGGTTATAGGTTTCCAATACCATCGTCAGCCTGCCTTGCGTTGCGAGCGGGACGAGGATGCGGCTTGCGATTTCTCTGCCTTGCGAGATGCAGAACCGGCCTTTTGCGAGGCGCGTTTCGCACTTGCCTTGCCGCGACCATCAGCGCCGGCGCTCTGGCGCAAAGCTTCCATGAGGTCCGTCACCTTGTCGATTTTTGCCGGCTCGCGTTTCGGGATCGCCCTGCCTTCGACCTTGGCTTTGACGAGTTCCGTCAGTGCCGCTTCGTAGCGATCCTCGAATTCCGCAGCGTCGAAGCTGCCTTCCTTCGTGGCAATGATATGCTTGGCAAGCTCGAGCATCTCGCCCTTGATCTTCATGTCGGGCACATCCTCGAAAGCCTCTTTTGCCGACCGAACCTCATAGTCAAAGTTCAAGGTGGTGGCGATCAGCCCCTTGCCGTGCGGGCGGATCATGAGGGTTCGCAAACGGCGAAACAGGACGGCCTGCGCAATGGCGGCCACTTTCTTCCTGTGCATGCCCTCGCGGATCAGTGCAAAGGCTTCCTCGCTGGCCGAAGAGGAAGGGGCGAGATAGTAGGGCCGGTCAAAATAAACATCGTCGATATCCGAGCACGCCAGGAAAGCCTTTACGTGCAGGACCTTGTCGCTTTCCGGCACGGCGGCGGCGACTTCCTCCGGCTCCAGCACGATGTAATCGTCCTTGTTGAGCTCATAACCCTTGACCTGGTCGTCGCGCGGCACCGGTTTTTCGGTCTGGCTGTCGATGAACTCGCGCCTGACACGATTGCCGGTTTCCCGGTTCAGCGTATGGAAGGAAATGCGCTCCGAGGTCGAGACCGCCGTGTAAAGGGCGACGGCACAGCTGACCTCTCCGAATTTCAGATATCCTTTCCATTGCGCGCGCGGGCTCATAGGCGGGCTCCCAGTCGTCCAGGCTCCAGATCGACAATGGAAGTCAAACGACATTCGCCGATCATTGTTCCCTTCCCGCGCGGAAGCGGTGCACCGCCAACCATGCCGGGAACGATCGAGAAATGCCCAAGGCGCCGTCGATGGAGACCGGGTCATCGGACCAGGCCCCATCGATATCAGTCCAACGTCACTTCCAGCTGGTATAGTCCGATGCGACGCAGCCGAAGGGTGCCCGTTGATCGCCGAAACGCTTCTTCAGCTGATCGCAACCCCAGCGGTTGAGGGGAGCAGGCATCATGTTGTTGAGATCCATGGCCGGCGACGTGAATTGCGAGCCGGCGCTGGTCACATACCAGAGCCAGTAGCCAAGAAGGCCGCCGATAATCAGGAGTATGACGAGGAAGAACCTTGCGAGCCGCGCCAGGACGGACGGGCCCTTTTTCGCTCGTGCGACGAGTTCCAGCGGATGGCTGCCCAGCTCGGCTGTCAGTGGCGCGAGCGTTCTGGCGCGCTCGTCTGCCGTCATGTCAATTCGCTCCAGTCGCTGATCGAGAAGCACAGGGAGAGCCGCTTTCCCATGCCAGACGGCCAGGCCCACGGCTTTGCTGCCCTTTTCGCCGACGAGCAGAGGCTGCTCTCCCGGTTCAAAACGCGTATGGGCCACTCTTCCGGTCCATCTATCGGCAACCTTATCCGCGTAGGTCACCGTCAACCGCTTGCCTTTGCGCTGAAACGTGGTGATTTCCACCGGAACCGGCACCAATTGAGCGGGCTTGCGCAACTGCCCGCGAACTCGCCAGATGCGCAAGAGCTGGAAGATCATGGCGATACAGGCGCCGCCGAGCAGGGCAACGAATACGGCAAGCGTGATGATCCGGTTCCAGAGCTTTTCAAGCCCAAGGCTGAGGGTCGCCAATTCCGGATGATCCGCGGAGATCACCAGGTCCGTTTCATAGTCGCCGGCATGCATGTCGACGAACATGATCTCGACATCCTTGTCGTAGTTCTGGCCTTTATAGGCATAATTGAGATGAGCGGAACAACTGGTGAAGAAGCCCTTCCGGGTCGAGCATTTTCCATCGCGGATATCGCCGCTATCGAGCACGACGGGATTTTGGTTGATCGTCCAATCTCTCAATATGTCGGGCGTTTCGGAAACTGCCATGAAAACGGTCAGGCCGATCAATATCGGTAGCGAGAAGTAGACGGCCCTCGGCATCGAAATCACGCCCTGAGCAAGCATGAGAGCTCTCTGAGGAAGCTTGATCGTCGGAAATGTCATTGTGTGCCTGAAACTCCGAATGTGAATGGTCGCGTAGGCATCCGCAAAGCAGGGGCAACGCGGCGGCGTCGCAAAATCCTGGGGTCCGACTTTGCGCCTACGATTGCAGCGCGGGAAAATAGACAATTTGCATGGCAGCTCAATATGTGGTTGTGGAACATCCGCAACTTAAAGGCGGCGTGGTCGCTAAACGCTCGCACGGTGTGACTTTTTTGTCCCGCAAGGTTGACTGGGCCGCTGGATATTCCCACCGACTGCGCTGGCAACGATCGGGCTGGCGCCCGGCCGTAAGCCGCGTCAGGTTGCGTCGAGATAGGGCTTCAAGGGCATGTCATCATGTCTCGGCACCGTCTGCCGTTCGATCATATGGTGGATGACCGGCGGCTGATCGCCACGGTGCAGAGCATCGAGGCGTTCGGCGACCTCGACGTCGGCATGCGTCTGGCGCTGGCTATGGCGGACATAGTCTATCCAGGTTGGCAGATGGTAGCTTTCGGTCCAAGTGGTCGGCTTTTCCAGGTCGCGCAACAGCGACCATTGCTTGGCCCCGTCCCGGATTCTCATCCGGCGCCGTTGCGCCATGACGGCCAGAAATTCCGGCACGTCTTCCTGGTCGATGCTGTAATCCACCATGACCAGGATCGGGCCGCTTCGCGAGCGCAGGTCGAGCAGCAGCTGCGGTTCGCTGAAGGTGTTGGTCGGATCGAGGTTCAAGGATTCGAAGTCCGGCTGGCGTAGCAGGATACCAAGCAGGCCGCCTATGGCCAAGGCGGCGCTGGCGATGAGGAGCGCGCCGGTGACGCCATGGGCGTCGGCCAGTGCACCCCAGAGCCAGCTTCCCACGGCCATGCCGCCGAAGGTGGCGGTCTGGTAGAGCGAAAGTGCACGGCCGACGACCCAGCGCGGCGTGGAAAGCTGAACGGTGACGTTGAACAGCGAGAAGGCCTGCACCCAGGCGACGCCTGCCGGCATGAGGAGAAGGCAGCTCAGCCATACCTGGTCGCTCAACGCAAGAAAGAGGCAGCTGACCGCCAGCGTGAAGAAGGCGCCACGGATCACCCATTCATTGCTGAGGAGATCGCGAATGTGGCCGATCAGCAGCGCCCCGCAGATCGCGCCGAAGCCGAAGAAGCCGAGCATGATGCCATAGGTGATTGCCGTGCCGTGTACATGGTCGCGGGCAACCAGCGGCAGAAGCGCGAGAATGACGATCGCCGTCAGGCCGAAGACGAAGCCGCGGCACATCACCTTGAGCAGGTTCGGCGACATCAGGACATAGCGGAACCCGGCCGACATGGCACTGCCGAAGGGTTCGCGCGGCAGGGTGTTGCGGTCAGGCGCCTTTTTCCAGCGCCACAATGCGAAGATGAGGGCGAAGTAACAGAAGACGTTGAAAAGAAATGCGAAAGCAGCACCTGCCGCCGCCACGATGACGCCGCCGATCGCCGGCCCGATGCTGCGCATCAGATTGTAGCTCATGCTGTTGAGCGCGACGGCGCCCGGCAGGTGGTCGCGCGGCACGACATCGCCCATGGAGGCCTGCCAGGACGGATTGTGCAGGGCGCCGCCGCAGCCGATCAGGAAGGTGAGGCTCAGCAGCAGCCAGGGCGTCAAGGCATTGGTGTAGGACAGTACCGCAAGCGTCGCGGATACGCACAGCATGAGCATCTGCGCGATCAGCATGATCCGTCTTCGGTCGTAGTTGTCGGCCAGCGCGCCAGCCGCAAGCGAAAAGATCATAACCGGCAGGGTGGTGGAGGACTGGACCAACGCCACCATGCCGTGAGAGGTGGCAAGGCTGGTCATGAGCCAGGCAGCACCGACGCCTTCGACCAGCCCACCGAGATTGGAGATGAGCGTTGCCGACCAGAGCGAACGGAATGTCCTGGACTGGAACGCGACGAGCGGCGAGGTTCTGTTGGGCATGTCGGCTTTTCTTCATCGGATTGTCTTGCTCGGCGGGCGTGGCAAACTCTCCCAAAGCGCATGCGCAGCCGAGTCGATCTCAGCCTATAGTGATTTGCTAATTTCCGAAATGATTTTGGAATAATATTCTCACTGATGAAGCGAAAATGCGCGCGACGCCGGGACCGGTCTCCAGACCTGTCATCCAGCGAAAGCGCGCTTCATTTTCCCATCGGGCCCTACGCCCGTTTTCCCAGAGAGATCGAAGCCGTATGGAAATCCTTATGCGAAGAGGGCGGCTTCCGGTTTTCGACTTACCGTTGCCTGATGCTTTGCATTCTTCGTCTTCATGGCCCTGCCGGCGACATAGACCTCGCTGACGCAGCGGTCGTCGCCCATGGTCTGGAGAATGAACAGCTCTTCGGCAAGCGAGGTTGCCGTGCGCATGCGGAATTCCATTGCCGACTTGGCGCTGGAATCAAGCACGACGATATCGGCATCCGCGCCTGCCTGGAGCGAGCCGATCTGCTTCTCCAGGCCGAGCGCCAGCGCATTGCCGCGCGTCATGCGGTAGAAGGAATTGAACGGCGTCAGCCGCTGCCCCTGC
The DNA here is from genome assembly GCF_030182495.1 of Rhizobium aureum. Classification (NCBI taxonomy): domain Bacteria; kingdom Pseudomonadati; phylum Pseudomonadota; class Alphaproteobacteria; order Hyphomicrobiales; family Rhizobiaceae; genus Rhizobium; species Rhizobium aureum. The sequence goes on from NZ_JAQJCI010000002.1 coordinate 375,951, forward strand.
AGATGCAGCACCTTGTAGGCCTCGTCCATCGTTTCCAGCATGGAAAAGCTGGTCCCTGCGCCGACATCGGTTGCGACCGACCAGCGCGCACCAAGCCTGTCGAACTCCGCTGCGTTAAAGAGCCCGGAACCAAGGAAGAGGTTCGAGGTGGGGCAGAAGACACCGACCGCGCCGGTTTCGGCGAGCACCGCGACTTCCCGTTCGCTCATATGGATGCAATGGCCGAGCAGCATACGGTCGTTGAGAAGGCCGTAGCGGGCGTAGATATCGGTATAGTCCTTGGCCTCCGGATAGAGAGATGTGGCAAAGGCGATCTCATCGCGATTTTCCGAGAGATGCGTCTGGACATAGCAATCCGGGTGTTCGGCAACGAGCGCCTTGCTCATCTCCATCTGCTCGGGAGTCGAGGTAATGGCAAAGCGCGGGCTGATGGCATAATGCACGCGGCCGCGGCGGTGCCATTTGTCGATGAGCCGCTTGGTCTCGTCGTAGCCGCGCTGCGGCGTATCGCGCAGTGCATCCGGCGCGTTGCGGTCCATCATCACCTTGCCGCCGATCATGCACATGCCGCGCGCTTCGGCTGCCGCGAAATAGGCATCGACGCTTTCCGGATGCACCGAACAATAGGCGACGGCCGTCGTGGTGCCGTTCGACAGGAGCTCGTCCATGAAGCGATCGGCGACTTCAGCTGCGTGGGCGGCGCGGGCGAACTTCTGCTCCTCGACGAAAATATAGGTGTTCAGCCATTCGAGCAGCTGCGCGCCGTAAGACGCGATCGCCTGCGTCTGCGGGAAATGCAGGTGTGTATCGATGAAGCCCGGCAGGATGAGGTTCGGACGATGATCCGCGATTCTGATGCCGGCATCGGCCAGTTTGCGAATGTCGTCATAGGCACCGATTTCCACGATCTTGCCATCGCGAACGAAGACCGCGCCGTCGTCGATATAGCGATAGGAGGCGGTATCGTCGATGCCTTGCGGCTCGGCGAGGAAGGTCAGCACGCGGCCCCGGATCAGGATTTCATTCATTGGGTCTTCTCCCCATTGACGGCACTTTCATACCAGGAGACGAGCAGGCGGCGCTCCCCGTCGGTTATGTGAGAGGCGTTGGCGGGCGGCATGGCGTGGCTACGGCCGGCCTGCAGATAGATCTCGCGCGCATGGGCGGCGATATCGCGATCGGTCTCGAACATCACCCCCTTCGGCGGAGCGACGATGCCCTCCCAGCTTGGCTCCTTCGCATGGCACATGGAGCAGCGACCCATCACGGTATCGCGGACCTTTGGGAAATCCTGCGCCGTTATGAAGGGCTGCTGGATGGCAGAGATCTTCGTCGTGGGTTCGCCGGTCAGGATCTTCGGCACGGTCGAAAGCCACATGATGACGATGAAAAGCACGACGGTGATCAGCCAGGTCCAAGTCGGGTTGCCGGCATTGGCGTGGCGGGTATTGAACCAGTGGCGGATGGTGACGCCCATCAGGAAGACGAGCGAGGCGATGATCCAGTTGAACTGCGTGCCGAAGGCCAGCGGGTAGTGGTTCGACAGCATCAGGAACAGCACGGGCAGCGTCAGGTAGTTGTTATGCGTGGAGCGTTGCTTGGCGATCCTGCCGTATTTCGGATCGGGCTTGCGCCCGGCAAGCAGGTCGGCGACGACGATCTTCTGGTTCGGAATGATGATGAAAAAGACATTGGCCGACATGATCGTCGCCGTGAAGGCACCGAGATGCAGGAAGGCGGCACGGCCGGTAAAGAGATGGGTATAGCCCCAGGCCACCGCCACCAGGATGAAATAGAGCACCACCATCAGCCGCGTATTGTCGTTGCCGAAAGGCGATTTGCAGATCAGATCGTATAGGAGCCAGCCGCCGGCGATCGAGCAGAGCGAAATGGCGATTGCCACCGGCTTGGAGACGTCGAGCACGGCCGGGTCGATCATGTAGAGATCGGCGCCGGCGTAATAGACGAGACAGAGCATGCCGAAGCCCGACAGCCAGGTGACATAGCTTTCCCATTTGAACCAGACGAGATGGTCCGGCATGTTGGCGGGCGCCACCAGATACTTCTGGATATGGTAGAAGCCGCCGCCATGCACCTGCCACTCCTCGCCATAGGCTCCCGGCGGCAGGGCGGGGTGCTTTTTCAGGCCGAGGTCAAGTGCTACGAAATAGAACGACGAACCGATCCAGGCGATGGCGGTAATGACGTGCAGCCAGCGGACGGCGAAGGTCAGCCAGTCCCAGGCGATGGCATATTCATACATGGGAACTCCTCCCGATCTCTATGGGAGTGTTTGCCATCCCTCCATTTTCTCGAAAATCCCGGTTAATCCGGCAACACTTTCAAAAAAATCTATAAGATGAACTCTGGTTTGTTCCGCCCGCCGATGTGGTAGAAAGAGCCATGTCCTATCTTGATAATGTCCGCGTCTTCGTTCGCGTGGTCGAACTCGGTACTCTCTCGGCATCAGGCCGCGACCAGCGCGTCACGCCCGCGGTGGCGAGCAACCGCATCAAGGAACTCGAGCGTCACCTCGGCGTGCGCCTGTTCAACCGCACGACGCGTAAGCTCTCGCCGACCGAACATGGCCGTGTCTTCTATGAAAAGGCAGTGAAGATCATCGAGGCTGTCAATGAGGCGGAAGCGGCGATCGCCGATCTCTCGCGAAATCCGAAGGGTTCGCTAAGGATCACCGCGCCGCTTGGCATCGGCCGGCGGCTGATCGCCTCGGGCATTCCGGAGTTTCACGACAAATATCCGGATATCGAGGTGCGCGTGCGCCTGTCGGACCACAATGTCGATATCCTTGCCGAGGGCGTCGACGTCGCCTTCAAGCTTGGCGTCTTGGAGGATTCCAACCTGCGCATGCGCGGCATCCTCAATTGCGAGCGGGTGCTGTGCGCGTCGCCCGCCTATCTGGCGCAGCGCGGCGTGCCGCCGACCGCGGATGCATTGATTGCCGACAAGCATGACTGTCTTTTGCTGCGCTATCCCGGCTCCAAGGAATATTACTGGATGCTTGTAACGGCGGAAGGCCCTCGGAAGTTCGAGGTCGCAGGCCCTTATGACAGCGATGACGGCGACGTGTTGACCCAATGGGCACTGGAAGATCGCGGCATCATCAACAAGCCGTTGTTCGAGGTGAAGGCCTATCTCAGGGAAGGCCGACTGGTCGAAATCCTGAAGGAGAGCCCACCCGCTTCGGTTCAGCTCGCCGCCATCTATCCGCATAAGCGCTTCCAGGATCCGAAGGTCCGCCTGATGATCGATTTCATGGCGGAGCGCTGTCAGCGGCTGATCGGCAAGCTGCTCGAGGACGAGCCAGGCGCTGCGGTCTCGTGATCCGAAGGCGACAGATTGATCTCCGCTTGAATCAAGCCAGCGAAAGCATATATGACTATCAGTGGTCATATGGAGAAACGGATATGAAGGAAATCCAGCTCAAGGATGCGAAGGCGACGCTTTCCGCCGTGGTCGATCAAGCCGTGGCCGGTGAGCCGACCGTTATTACCCGCCATGGCCGGAAGGAAGCGGTGCTGGTTTCCTTCGAGGAATGGCAACGCGTCTCCAGAGTACCTGATTTCGCCGATCTGCTTCTCGCCTTTCCCGGCGAGCCCGCCGATATTCCAGAGCGATCGCGAAAACCCGCGCGTTCATTGCGTGGAAACGGCTTCTGATCTTGTATCTTCTGGATACCAATATCGTATCGGCCGATGCGCCGACCAAGCGCCAAGTCGGCGTTGAGGCATTCGCTGCCTGGCTGCGCGCGAATAGTGACCGGCTTTATCTTTCGGCGATCACCATCGCCGAGATCGAGGCAGGCATCGCCCGCATGGTTAGGATTGGGGCGACGACTAAGGCGAAGCACTTGCGCCGCTGGCTCGCTGCGGTGGAACATTTCTATGCCGGCCGTATCCTGCCCTTCGGAGTTGAGGAGGCGCGGCATGCTGGCCTGATGCTTGACAGGGCGCGTGCTCACGACCCCGGCTTCGAGGACATTGCCATCGCCGCGACTGCTGCCGCTCATGGTTTCACCGTTTTGACGGCCAATGAGCGGCATTTCGCGCCGCTTGGCGTGCCGCTCGCCAATCCCTTCAAGCAGTTGCCTGTTATCCGATAACAGGTTTTGTCGCGGCCAGCTGTGCTGCAGCCGTCCAGCTCAGCGCCGCCGTCATGATCTCGGCGGCGGCAAGCGTGGCGATGACCGTGGGACGCTTGTCCTTTACTGCTGTTCCGCCGATTGGGCAGACGAGGCGATCGAAAAGCTCGGCCTGACCGCTTTCGCGCCACAGCCAGTTGCGGAAGGTGGCGCGCTTCGTCTTGGAACCAATCATGCCGACATAGGCGGCATCCGAGCGCTTGAGCGCCTCGGCGGCAATCAGGAAGTCGAGTGCGTGATCATGGGTGAGAATGACGAAGCTGCTGCCGGCCGGCGCATCGCGTACGACGGCCTCAGGCATGGCCGTGAGACAGGTCTCAACGCCCGGCACGGTGCTGGCGACGAGTTCTTCTTCTCGCGTATCGACAAGCACCACGCGTAACGGCGCCAGCGAAAGCGCCATGGCGAGGGCATCGCCGACATGACCGGCGCCGAAAACATAGACATGTGGGCGTGCGGCCATCTCGCGATCACTCCGAGCTATGAGATCATTCGCAAGCCTGGGGCTGACGACGGTGAAGGCGAGGCCCACCCGGCCGCCGCAGCATTGGCCGATCTCCGGACCGAGCGGTACGTTCATCGGCTCCGCCGCAAGGCCGGAGCGCAGTGCCCGTCGTGCCTGGTCGATCGCCATATATTCCAGTGTCCCGCCGCCGATCGTCGCAAAGATTGCCCGTTCCGACACCAGCATCCAGGCATCCGCATCGCGTGGTGCCGAACCTGCGACACCGATGACCTCGACGAGGATCGATGCCGGTTCGCGGCGCAGGAAATCCCGGATATCTTCACGGGCGGCAGACATGATCTTACTCCTTCTTCGCCGCCTTGAGACGCTCGATCGCCATCAGCACCCGTTCGGGTGTCGCCGGCGCGTCGAGACGCGGGCAGATCTTGTGGTCGGCGACGCTCGCCACGGCATCCGAAAGGGCATGCAGGACGGAAAGGCCGAGTGGCAGCGGCGGCTCGCCGACCGCCTTGGACCGATGAATCGTCGGCTCATAGGCCTCCGACCAATCGGTCAGAGCCACATTGAAAATCTTTGGCCGGTCGGATGCAAGCGGGATCTTGTAAGTCGAGGGCGCGTGCGTTCGAAGCCGCCCCTTGCCGTCCCACCAGAGCTCCTCCGTCGTCAGCCATCCCATGCCCTGGATAAAGCCGCCCTCGACCTGCCCGATATCGATCGCCTTGTTCAGCGAGCGGCCGGTATCGTGCAGGATATCGGTGCGTTCAACGACATATTCTCCGGTCAGCGTATCGATCGACACCTCCGAGCAGGCAGCGCCATAAGCATAGTAGTAGAAGGCATGGCCGCGGCCCGCCTTGCGGTCCCAATGGATCTTCGGCGTCTTGTAGAAGCCGGCGGCCGAAAGCTGGACGCGAGCCATATAGGCCTTCTTGATAAGATCGCTGAAGGACATCTCGATATCGCCGATCCGCACGCGGTTGGGCAGAAACATCACCTGCTCGCGCGGAACTTGATGGCTTTCGGCGGCAAAGGCGATCAGCCGGTCCTTGATCTGGCGCGCGGCATTCTGCGCCGCCATGCCGTTGAGATCGGCGCCGGAAGAAGCTGCAGTCGGCGAGGTGTTCGGCACCTTGGCCGTCGTCGTTGCGGTGATCTTCACCCGGTCGAGATCGATCTGGAACTCTTCCGCCACGACCTGCGCCACTTTCAGATGCAGGCCTTGCCCCATCTCGGTGCCGCCGTGGTTCATGTGCACGGAGCCGTCGCTATAGACGTGCACCAGCGCGCCGGCCTGGTTCGATTCCGTCTTGGTGAAGGAAATGCCGAATTTGACCGGCGTCAGCGCGATGCCGCGCTTGACGATGCGGCTCTTGGCGTTGAATTCGGCGATCGCCTTGCGGCGCCCGGCATAATCCGCGTTTTCCTCCAGCTCGGCGACGATGCGCTGGATGATGCAGTCTTCGACCTTCTGGTGATAGGGGGTGAGGTTACGTTCGCCATCGACACCCATCGCGTCGTAAAAATTCAGCTTGCGGATGTCGAGCGGATCCTTGCCGACGGCGAAGGCCACCTCGTCGATAACGCGTTCGGCACCGACCATCCCCTGCGGACCGCCGAAGCCGCGGAAGGCCGTGTTGGAGACGGTGTTAGTATAGAGCGGCGCCGACTTCGCGTGAACATGCGGGAAGAAGTAGGCATTGTCGCAATGGAACAGCGCGCGGTCGCCGACCGGACCTGAGAGGTCGGCAGAGAAGCCGGCGCGAAGCGCGAAGGTGTAGTCCACGGCAAGGATACGTCCCTCGTCGTCGAAGCCGACATCGTAGTCGATGGCAAAATCGTGCCGCTTGCCGGTCGCGATCATGTCTTCGTCGCGGTCGAGTCGGATTTTGACGGCGCGCTTCAGCTTCTTGGCGGCGATGGCCGAGATCGCAGCGCATTGGTTTGCCTGGGTTTCCTTGCCGCCAAAACCACCGCCCATGCGGCGAACCTCAATCGTAACAGCATTGCTCGGGACGCCCAGCGCATGGGCGACCATATGCTGCGTCTCGCTCGGGCCCTGGGTGGAGCAGTAGACGACAACCTCGTCATCCTCGCCGGGCACGGCAAGCGAGACCTGGCCTTCGAGATAGAAATGATCCTGGCCGCCGAGCCGCATGCGGCCCGTCAAGCGCCGCGGCGTACTCTCAAGGGCGGCCGCCGCATCACCGCGTTCCAGCGTCAGCGGTGTAACCACCTGCCTATGGGTCGAGACATCGAGATCCCATATGTCGATATCGGCAGGCAATTCCTCGTACTCGATCTTCGCCAGCCGCGCAGCACGCCGCGCCTCATCGCGCGTTTCGGCGATCACGCAGAAGATCGGCTGACCATGAAACTCGACCTTGCCGGCGGCAAGCACGGGATCGTCATGCATATAGGAGGGCGAGATATCGTTGACGCCGGGCACATCCTGATGGGTGAGCACGGCAACGACGCCGGGGGCGGCGCGGACGGCGGAAAGATCGACGGATTTCAGGGTGCCGTGGGCAACGGTGGATAGGCCAAGACCGGCGTGAAGCGTACCGGTTGGTTCCGTTATGTCGTCGATATAAACGGCCGTACCTGAGACATGCTTATGGGCGGAGTCATGACGGGGGCTGGAATGGACGCCGCCGACGATGGTGTCGGCCTTGAGATCGGAAGCGTGTTTGTTCATGGCTTATGCGGCCTCATATCTGGACACCTGGGCCGGTGCGGCGCTGGAGGTCGTTTCCAGGTAGAAACGCAAGAGAAGATTCTTTGCCGCCAGCGCACGATATTCCGCCGTGGCGCGCATATCGGTCAGCGGCGCATAATCCTCGGCATATTTCTCCATCGCCATCTCCACCGTCGTCTCGTTCCAGGGCTGGCCGAGCAATGCCTTTTCAACGGCGAAGGCCCGTTTCGGCGTCGCGGCCATGCCGCCATAGGCAATCCGGATTTCGGCAACCGTGCCATCTTCGCCAAGTGCCAGCCGGAAGGCGCCGAGCGTGGCGGTAATGTCCTCGTCCCGTCGCTTCGTCACCTTATAGACCGCGAATTTCTCGTCCGCTGCCGGAACTGGAATATGCACGGCCTCGACGAATTCGCCCGGCTGGCGGTCCTGCTTGCCATAGGCAATGAAGAAGTCTTCCAGCGCAATGGTGCGACGGACGGAGCCTTTGCGCAACGTCAGTGAGGTGCCGAGCACGATCAGGGGAGGCGGGGTATCGCCGATTGGGGAGCCGTTGGCTATGTTGCCACCGATCGTGCCCATATTGCGTACCTGCTGGCCGCCGATGCGGGCAATCAGCGGACCGAGCGCCGGAATATGCTGGGAGAGCGTCGCAATCGCTTCGGAATAGGTGACGCCCGCACCGATCGAGATGATGCCGTCATGCACGATGATCGATTTCAACTCCTGCAGCCCGGCAATGAAGATGACCGGCGTGATGTCGCGCATGTGCTTGGTGACCCAGAGGCCGACATCGGTCGAGCCGGCCACCACCGTTGCCGTCGGCGATGCTTCCAGAACCGAGGCGAAGTCATCAAGGTTCGCAGGCACGATAAGCCGATTACGACCCTCGCCGATTTCGACGCGGGCGCCATCGCGAAGGGCTTGCAGGCGCGTGATCATGGTTTCGCGTTCGATCAGCAGCGGGTCGTCTTTTGTCCCGCCATAATTGGAGATGGAGCGGGCAGCGCGCAGGATCGGCTCATAGCTGGTGCAGCGACAGAGATTGCCCTGGAGCGCCGTTTCGATCTGTTGATCCGTTGGGTTCGGCGTCTGCATCCAAAGCCCGTAGAGCGACATGACGAAGCCCGGTGTGCAGAAACCGCATTGCGAACCGTGAAAGTCGACCATCGCCTGCTGTACCGGATGCAGGTGCTCGCCGCTCGGGGCAAGATGCTCGACGGTGACCACATGACAGCCGTCGAGTGATCCAAGGAAGCGAATGCAGGCGTTGACGCCCTCATAGACGAGACCGCCTGCGGGCGTCAGCCGTCCCACAAGCACGGTGCAAGCGCCGCAGTCGCCCTCGGCGCAGCCTTCCTTGGTGCCCTTCAGCGAGCGGGAGAGGCGCAGCCAGTCGAGCAGCGTCTGGTCCGGCGCGACGTCGTTAAGGGCAATGTCCCGGCCGTTGAGAATGAAATGAAGTTCGGAGCGGATTGTCGTCGATGTCATTGCTCAGCTCCCGCGGTAGGTGGAGTAGCCGTAGGGCGAGAGGAGGAGCGGCACGTGGTAATGCGCGCCTTCGTCTGCAAGACCGAAACGGATCGGAATGACATCCAGAAACATCGGGCCATCGCCAGAGCGGTCAAGATAATCGCCGGCATGAAAGCGCAGCTCGTAGGTACCGGCCTTCATGCTTTCGCCTGATAGCAACGGCGCATCGCAGCGGCCGTCAGCGTTGGTCTCGGCGGATTTGAGATGGTGATGCGCCTCGCCCTCGATCCGGTAGAGATCGACGCGCAGGCCCTTTGCAGGCCTGCCGAGCGCGGTATCCAGCACGTGGGTCGTGAGCCGGCCGGCTCCTGGCGAATGAGGCTGCATGTTTTCTCCCGAACGTAGCGCTTCTGCCTTCACTATCCGCCAGGCTCATTCCCCTGAAAAGCAGCTGTAACGTTCGAGACTTTCAAAATTTCCAAGGGGAATAGCGCGCGCGATTTGCGGTTAGACATTTGCCATCGACGACATTTGGAGGAGTGTTTCATGCGATATTGCCGTGACATGCACGGATATGGCCGGACGCCGCCTGCGGCTCAATGGCCGGGCGAGGCGCGCATCGCCGTGCAGTTCGTCCTGAATTACGAAGAGGGCGGCGAGAATTGCGTGCTGCATGGCGATGCGGCATCCGAAGCCTTTTTGTCGGAAATCGTCGGCGCTGCTCCGTGGCCGGGCCAGCGCCACTGGAACATGGAATCGATCTATGAATATGGCGCCCGCGCCGGCTTCTGGCGTCTGCATCGGCTTTTCATCGAGAAACGACTGCCCGTCACCGTCTACGGCGTTGCAACCGCGCTAAGGCGCTCGCCAGCGCAGGTCGCCGCCATGCAGGAGGCCGGCTGGGAAATCGCATCGCATGGCTTCAAGTGGGTCGAACACAAGGATATGGGGCATGAAGAGGAGCGAGCGGCGATCGCCGAGGCAATCCGTCTGCATACGCTCGTTACCGGCGAGCGCCCGCGCGGCTGGTATACCGGCCGCTGTTCGGTCAACACTGTCGATCTGGTGACGGAAGCGGGCGATTTCGATTACATCTCCGACACTTATGCCGACGACCTTCCCTATTGGCATGAGCATGGCGGCCGCCACCAACTCGTCATTCCCTATACGCTCGATGCCAACGACATGCGCTTTGCGACGCCGCAGGGCTTCAACAGTGGCGATCAGTTCTTCACCTACCTGAAGGATTCCTTCGATGCGCTCTATGCCGAAGGTGCAGCCGGCCGCCCGAAGATGATGAGCGTCGGCCTGCATTGCCGGCTGATCGGACGTCCGGGGCGCATCATGGCGCTCGCCCGCTTCATCGACTACATCCAGAGCCATGAAAAGGTCTGGATCGCCCGCCGCGTCGATATCGCCGAGCATTGGGCGAAGACGTATCCGCCAGGGCCGGTCTCGGAGCGGGCCTCGCAAATGCCGGAGGGTGCCTTTGTCGAGCGGTTCGGTGGCGTCTTCGAACATTCGCCCTGGATCGCCCATCGCGCCTTCGCAGACGAGCTTTCGCCGGCAAACGATACGGCGATTGGCCTCCATGCCGCGCTCGCCTTCCAGTTCCGGGCGGCAAGCGAGGAAGAACGGCTCGGCGTACTCGTCGCCCACCCGGATCTTGCCGGCAAACTGGCGCAGGCGAAGCGTCTGACGACGAACTCCGCGGAAGAGCAGGCATCCGCCGGGCTCGACGTGCTAACGGACCACGAGCGGGCGCGTTTCACCGATCTCAACGACCGCTATGTCGCCAAGTTCGGCTTTCCATTCATCATCGCCGTGCGCGATCACACGAAATCCGGGATTCTCGCTGCATTCGAGACCCGGATCGAAAATGATCGCGACGCTGAATTCGCCAATGCCTGCCGGCAGGTGGAGCGCATCGCGTTCCTGCGGCTTGTCGCCATGCTTCCCGATGAAGAAGGGCTGGATCGGAGTGCCGCATGAGGTCGGCTATCGCACGTCAAGAGCACAAATGAGGAGAGCGTGAATGAAAGTGATCGAGATTCAGCCGCTGACGCGTGTTGCCTTCTTCCCTTTCGGCGAAGTGATAGAGATGGAAGGGGCCTATAATTACCCCATCAATGCCGGCAAATGTGTGCGATATCATGATCTCGCAAAAGTCGAGACGACCGGCGAGAAAGCGCGCGCGATGATCAGCCTGCTGCGCGGCGAGCCTTACAGGCTGCCGCTTGAGCTGAAGATGGTGGAGCGGCATCCGCTTGGCAGCCAGGCCTTCATACCGCTGACCGACAATCCGTTTCTGGTTGTCGTCGCACAGGAAACCGCAAATGGGCCGGGAGAGCCTTTGGCTTTTCGCGCAAAGCCCGGACAGGGTGTCAATATCGGCCGCAATGTCTGGCATGGCATCCTTACACCACTCGACGGCGTCTCGGATTTTGCCGTCGTGGATCGTGGCGGCGAGGGTGTCAATCTGGAAGAGCACTTCTTTGCCGAGCCATTCCTGATCCGCTAATCAGCGGAGCGGTTTAAATGAAACAGGGGCGCCGCAATTCCGACGCCCCTTTCTCATTTGGATGCCTCGCTTTTGGCCCTGCCTTTCACATACAGCATTCCGCCGACGTTTTTGGGAATTACTCATCCTTGAGATGCGCGGCATTTCGGACCTTAGAGTGTCCGCGTTGGTCAAGCCAAGGACTGCAAACAGATTGGGAGCCGGACCACCGCAATGGGTGATCCGGCTCCCTTGACGTGCAGCGTTTTGGCTAGCCCGCGAAGAAGGCGAAGCGAACGATGAACAAGGCGGCTACGATCTGCGTTGCCAGATGAAGTGTCTTCCAGCGCCCGGTGCAGACCTTCAGGACGACGTAGCTGATGAACCCGAAGGCAAGGCCGTTGGCGATCGAGTAGGTGAACGGCATTGCAAGTGCCGTCAGCGCTGCCGGTGCCGCCTCGGTCAGGTCGTCCCATTCGATCTCCGTCAACTCGCGCATCATCAGGCCGGCGACATAGAGCAGGGCCGGTGCGGTTGCATAGGCGGGAACGGAGCCCGCGAGCGGTGAAAAGAACAGCGACGCCAGGAAAAGCACGGCGATGGTGAGTGCCGTCAGGCCGGTGCGGCCGCCTGCTTGAACGCCCGAGGCGCTTTCGACATAAGCCGTCGTGCTGCTGGTGCCCATCAGCGAGCCGGCGACGATGGCCGCGCTGTCGGCAAGCAGAGCCCGGCTCAAGCGGTTCGGCTTGCCTTCCTCGAGAAGCTTCGCCCGCTTGGCGACACCGATCAGCGTTCCGGTGGCGTCGAAGACCTCGACGAGCACGAAGACGAGGATGATGTGGATCAGGCCGCCGTGCAGGGCGCCCACAATGTCGAGCTGCAGAAAGGTCGGCATCATCGATGGCGGTGCCGAAACGATGCCGTGGAACTGGCTGACGCCGAGGATCCAGGAAAGGACTGTGACCGCAAGAATGCCGATCAGGATCGAGCCTCTGACTCTCATCGCGTCGAGTACGGCGATGACGAAGAAGCCGAAGATCGCAAGAAGCGGGCCCGTCTGCTTCAGATCTCCAAGGCCGATGAGCGTCGCCTTGTTGGCAACGACGATGCCGGCGCTCTTGAGCGCGATGATCGCCAGGAAGAGGCCGATACCAGCAGCGATCGCGCTTCTGAGCGATCGCGGTATGCCGGCGATCAGCCAGCTGCGCACGCCGGTGACCGTCAGCAAAACGAAGATGGCGCCCGAGATGAAGACCGCGCCGAGCGCTTGCTGCCAGCTGAATCCAAGTGTGGCGACGACGGTGAAGGCAAAGAAGGCGTTGAGCCCCATGCCCGGCGCCATGCCGATCGGCCAATTGGCAACAAGCCCCATGACGATGGAACCCAGCGCCGCGGCAAGACAGGTGGCGACGAATATCGCATTGCGGTCCATGCCGGTGGCCGACAGGATATCCGGATTGACGAAGATGATGTAGGACATCGTCAAGAACGTCGTCACGCCCGCGATGAGTTCGGTGCGCACGGACGTGCCGTGTTCACTCAATTTGAAAAGTCGTTCAAGCATCGTTCCTCCCTAAGCGTTTCAGGCGCTCATGAATGTCATGGGGCTTGCCCGCATCTCCTCCGATGCGGGCGCGAGAAGCGCCTGTGACCGGCGTTTCGTGGCGGGAGAGATTGTGCGCTTTTAAAGGCTCCGGGCGCTAGAGCCGGATTTCCCTACAATTTGCGAAAGACATTCTAGATTTTCAGACTATTTCCGAGAGAGTCGAGTTGCGCTCTGGGGATGGACTTGCGGAAGAGAGTGCCAATACGCCATCGATCGGACACCATAGTACTGCATCCACTCTATAGCGTTCCCGGCGGCAAAGCCAACTTATTCTGCGCCGGGCTTTGATCTACAAGAGGCTCATCGTTGTCCCACACAGCCCATTTAGCGCAAATGGCACAATTACGCCCCGAGCCATTGGGTAAGGTCAATGCGCGGTATGGGCCTTGGCAGTGATGTCAACGCCAAGTGCACGCATCACTGCAAGTGTTGTCTTGAGTGTTGGATTTCCGCGTTCACTAAATGAGCGGTAGAGCTGTTCCCGGGACAGCCCGGTTTTGCGTGATATTTCGGTCATGCCTTTAGCGCGGGCGACAACGCCAAGCGCCTTGGCAATATAGGCCGCATCGCCAGTTTCAAAAGCATCCGCCATGAAAGCGGCGATTTCTTCATCGTCCACCAGTGCGGCGGCAGGGTCGTAGGTAGTTAGTTTTTCAGTCATCTTGTGCATTCCATTCTTTAGCCAGTTTCTTGGCGGCGGCAATCTCGCGGGCTTGCGATCCTTTGTTTCCGCCACATAGCAACACGATCAGGAGATTTCCGCGCTGCTGAAGTAGATGCGATATCCGGAACCGTAGTGAATCCGCAGTTCGCTAACGCCTTCGCCTACGGGTTCGACGTCGCCCGGCAAGCCTTCGGCCAACCGCATCAGTCGCGCTGCAATAATGGTTTTGGCTCGCTTGTCTCGGAGGCGGGATTCCCATTTTGCGAAGATCGCAGTTTGCTTTAACTCAATCATGAGAGAAATGTAGTCTAAAAACTACATATGTGCAACGTCCTTCCTTTCGGGTCCAGCGATGGAATAGACGTCTCCAGTCGGAACGGTTCATCCCGCACACGAGCCGCTGGTGGATTCCATGGTAAGGTTGCTCGATCTCACGGAGCCCCGAGACGACGGGACACCATTCCGGCAGCGCTCCTCACCCGTTCGCCGATCCGATGGATGTCGGCGTCCTGGAGGCGATGCTTCGGCCCGGAGACGGAAATGCCTGCTATGGCTTCTCCATGCACGTTCAGGATGGGCGCCGCCACGCAGCGCATTCCTTTTGTCCGCTCCTCGTCGTCGAAGGAATAGCCGCGGTCCCGTGTCTTTTGCAGCTCCTCGCGCAACTGGTCGAAGGAGCGCATGGTGTTCTCGGTAAAGCGCTCCAGCTCTTTTTTCTTGAAAAGCGTGGCGAGGCGATCGTCGTCATAGGTGCTCAGCAGCGCCTTGCCGATGCCGGAGGCATGCAGCGGCGACAGCGATCCCGGCGGAAAAAACGCCCGGATCGACTCGTGGGTCTCCACCTGGCTGATGAACAGGACATTTCCGTCCTTCTCGATGCCCAGATTGGAGGTCTCACCCGTTTCCAGCATGAGCTCCCGCATGATCGGGCGGCTTCGCTCGACGACGTTGGTGCGCCGGAGGAAGGCGGAGCCGAGCCGATATGCCTCCGGGCCGATATACCATACCTGGCGATCGGGGCTGATCTCGACGAATTCGCGGCGCTCCAGCGTTGCAAGCACGCGGTGCATGGTCGCTGCGGATTGGTCGAGCTTCCCGGCGAGTTCCGAAAGTGTCATGCCCTCGGGCGTCGAAAGCGCATCGAGCACGTCCAATGCGCGATCGAGCGCCTGGATCGTATTTTGTGTCTGAGGGCCGTTGAAGGCTTTTGGGCGCCCGCGTCGGCGCGTTTCGGCAGGCATCGATCATCGTCTCCTTGAAGCCATTTCCAGAAAAATTTTATGATGAAAAAATCATTCATATAATGAAAAAAGTCAACATCATGTTTTTTATAAATAAAATTGAATTAGTTTCTATTTTGAAAAATGACTTCAAAAAAATTTATCTCCCGTGTTGGACATGCTATCCATCTTTCAACATTAGGAGGACACCCAGATGTATATGCAAAATCCGGTTTTCATCCCCGGTCCGACGAATATGCCCGAAGTCCTTCGCAAGGCTGCGGACATGCCGACGCTCGATCACCGGTCCCCGCTCTTCGGCGAAATTCTGCGCCCGGCGCTTGCCGGCGTAAAGAAGGTCATCAAAACCGAAAAGGCCTCCATATTCGTGTTTCCGTCCACGGGAACCGGTGGGTGGGAAACGGCCATCACCAACACGCTCAGCCCCGGTGACCGCGTATTGGCGGCCCGCTACGGCATGTTCAGCCATCGCTGGATCGACATGTGTCAGCGCCATGGCCTCAAGGTCGATATCATGGAGGCGGAATGGGGCGGCGGCGCTCCTGCCGATCGCTATGAGGAAGTTCTTGCAGGCGATACCGCGCACGAAATCAAGGCCGTCCTCGTCACGCACAACGAGACTGCAACCGGCGTCAAATCCGATATCGCTGCCATCCGCCGGGCGATCGACGCCGCCGGCCATCCCGCCTTGTTGTTCGTCGATGGGGTCAGCTCGATCGCCTCGATGGATTTCCGCATGGACGAATGGTCCGTCGACATCGCCGTGACGGGGTCGCAAAAGGGCTTCATGCTGCCCGCCGGTCTGGCGATCACGGCCTTTTCCCCGAAGGCCCTGGCAGCGGTCGATCAGGCAAAGCTTCCGCGTACCTTCTTCGATATTCGCGATATGGCGAAGAGCTATGCGAACAACGCCTATCCCTATACCCCGGCGGTCGGCCTTCTGAACGGGCTGAAACTCTCGACGGAGCTGCTGCTCGCCGAAGGACTGGAGAATGTATTTGCAAGACACCGGCGTATTGCCGGCGGCATCCGAGCCGCCGTTCGGGCATGGGATCTTAATCTGTGCGCTAGAAGCGAGGAACTCTATTCCGACACGGTGAGTGCGATCCGCACGCCGCAAGGTTTCGATGCGACATCGATCGTCGCGCATGCCGCGAGGAAGTACGATGTCGCTTTCGGAACCGGGTTGGGCGAGGTCGCCGGCAAGGTGTTCCGCATCGGGCATCTCGGCAGTTTGACTGACGTCATGGCCCTGTCGGGGATAGCGG
This sequence comes from Rhizobium aureum, assembly GCF_030182495.1. Lineage (NCBI taxonomy): Bacteria > Pseudomonadati > Pseudomonadota > Alphaproteobacteria > Hyphomicrobiales > Rhizobiaceae > Rhizobium > Rhizobium aureum. Next base: position 392,020 of record NZ_JAQJCI010000002.1, read on the forward strand.
CGGCTGAGATGGCCATGGTCGATCTCGGTCTCAATGTCAAACTCGGCTCGGGTGTTGCGGCCGCGCAGGAACACTATCGCAACGACCAGCAATCCAAGATTCAGGCCGCGGCCTGAGGAGCTATATGATGTACATTCCGACATTGGCCGATGTGGTGGCTGCGCATACGCGCATCAGGCCCCACATCCATCGCACCCCGGTCCTCACCTCCAGCTTCATCAACTCGCTTGTCGGCGCCGAATTGTTCTTCAAATGCGAGAACTTCCAGAAAGCCGGTGCGTTCAAGGCCCGCGGCGCATCCAACGCCGTCTTCGGCCTGAGTGACGAGCAGGCTGCCCGCGGCGTTGCCACGCATTCATCCGGAAACCACGGAACGTGCCTTTCCTACGCCGCCGGGCGGCGGGGCATTCCCTGCACCGTCGTCATGCCGCGGACCGCGCCGCAGGCAAAGAAGGATGCCGTCCGGGGATATGGCGGCAGAGTGGTCCAATGCGAACCTTCGACCTCCTCGCGCGAGGCCGTCTTTGCCGAAGTCGTCGCAGAGAGCGGCGCCGAATTCGTTCATCCCTACAATGATCCGCGCGTCATCGCAGGCCAGGCGACCTGCTCGATGGAACTGATCGAGCAGGTCGACGGGCTCGATGCCGTGGTCGCACCGATCGGCGGTGGCGGCATGGTGTCGGGAACCTGCCTCACCTTGTCGAACCTCGCGCCGAATGTCCGGATCTATGCCGCCGAACCCGAGCAGGCCGATGATGCCTGCCGCAGCTTCAGGGCGGGCTACATCATTGCCGACGACGCGCCGAATACGGTGGCCGATGGTCTGAAAGTGCCGCTCAAGGAGCTGACCTGGCATTTCGTCAGAAACCACGTGACCGATATCCTGACGGCCTCCGAAGAGGATATCGTCGATGCGATGAAGCTCATCTGGAAGCGGATGAAGATCGTCATGGAACCTTCAAGCGCCGTCCCGCTGGCGACGATCATCAAGAACAGGGAGGTTTTCGCCGGTCAACGCATTGGCATCATCATCACCGGCGGAAACGTCGACCTCGACACATTGCCTTGGCAGTAAGGGAGAAAGAGCAATGAACATGGAACCGAAATTCGCCGGCATGGAAGTCGGCTACGATGTGCCGGCTCTTCCGGGCATGAGCGTCGACGACATCCAGACACCATGCCTGATCCTCGATCTCGATGCGCTCGAACACAACATCCGCAAGATGGGTGACTATGCAAAAGCCCACAACATGCGCCACAGGGCGCATGGCAAGATGCATAAATCCGTCGATGTCCTCAGGCTCCAGCAGGAGCTTGGCGGTGCAATCGGCGTCTGCTGCCAAAAGGTTTCCGAGGCGGAGGTCTTCGTGCGTGGCGGCATCAAGGATGTCCTGGTCTCGAACCAGGTTCGCGATCCGGCAAAGATCGACCGCCTGGCGCTTCTGCCGCAGCACGGCGCACGCATCATCGTCTGCGTCGATGATCTCGCCAATGTCGAGGAACTCTCCAAGGCGGCACAGAAGTACGGCACGACGCTGGAGTGCTTCGTGGAGATCGATTGCGGCGCCGGACGCTGCGGCGTCACGACGACGTCGGCCGTCGTCGAACTCGCCAATGCCATCCATGCGGCACCGGGTCTCAAGTTCACCGGCATTCAGGCCTATCAGGGCGCGATGCAGCACATCGATAAATATGAAGACCGCAAGGCGAAGCTCGATGCGGCCATCGCTCAGGTCAAGGATGCCGTCGGAGCGCTGAAGGCCGAAGGCCTGGAACCCGAACTGGTCAGTGGCGGCGGCACGGGAAGTTACTATTTCGAGAGCAATTCGGGCGTCTACAATGAGCTGCAGTGCGGCAGCTATGCGTTCATGGATGCCGATTACGGCCGTATCCAGGACAAGGACGGCAAGAGGATCGACCATGGCGAATGGGAAAATGCTCTCTTCATCCTGACGAGCATCATGAGCCATGCAAAGCCCGACAAGGCGATCTGCGACGCCGGCCTCAAGGCGCAATCCGTCGACTCAGGCCTGCCTTTTATCTACGGCCGCAATGATGTGAAATACATCAAATGCTCCGACGAACACGGCGTTATCGAAGATCCGGACGGCGTTCTCAAGATCAACGAGAAGCTCCGCCTGGTTCCGGGCCATTGCGATCCGACCTGCAATGTTCACGACTGGTATGTCGGCGTGCGCAACGGCAAGGTGGAAACGCTTTGGCCGGTGTCGGCCCGCGGCAAGGCCTATTGATGAAACAGGGGGCTTCGGCTCCCGGCAAACCAGGCGGAAGTGCAATGATCATCATTCCCGAAAGTGCCATTGCCGAACTGGTCACGCCCTCCGATTGCCTCAAGGCGGTCGAAGAGGTCTTCGCCTCGATGGCGAACAGGTCGGCCTATAATTTTCCCGTGATCCGGGAGGCGATCGGGCATGCCGATGCGCTGTATGGCTTCAAATCCGGCTTCGATCGAAAGAGCCTGGCGCTCGGCCTCAAGTCCGGTGGGTTCTGGCCAAACAATACCAGCAGAGGCCTTACCAATCACCAGTCCACCATCTTCCTGTTCGACGCCGATACCGGAAGATGCCGCGCCATGGTGGGCGGTAACTTGCTGACTGCGCTGCGGACGGCCGCCGCATCGGCAATCTCGATTAAATATCTCGCCCGAAAAGATGCGAAGGTCCTCGGCATGATCGGCGCGGGTCATCAGTCGACGTTTCAGTTGCGCGCAGCCCTCGAGCAGCGCGCACTCGAGAAGATCCTCGCCTGGAACCCGCATCCCGACATGCTGAGTCGTCTGGAGGAGGTTGCCAAGGAGGAGGGCCTTCCCTTCGAGGCAGTCGATCGCGATCGCCTGGGAGCTGAATCGGATGTCATCATCTCGATCACCTCGTCCTTCGCTCCGCTTCTCAAGGCTTCGCAGGTCCGCGCCGGCACGCATCTCGCCTGCATGGGCACGGATACGAAAGGCAAGCAGGAGGTCGAGGCTGAGCTCCTCGCTGTCGCAACCGTCTTCACCGATGAAGTCGAGCAGGCCATAACGATCGGCGAGACGCAGCACGCCATCGAAAGGGGGCTGATCCGAAAAGAGGCCATCGTCGAAATCGGTGCCGTGATCAACGGAACGCATCCGGGCCGGACCTCCCAGGATCAGGTCACGCTGTTCGATGGTACGGGTGTCGGCCTTCAGGACCTGGCCGTTGCTTCCGCCGCCGTCGAACTCGCTTTGGCGAAAGGCGTGGCGATCGAGGTCGATTTCTGAAGCGGCGCATTTGGGGGAGGCATGAGGCGGTGATGTCGTCTACACTTTCCGCTCGATCGAGTAGGTGGAGATTCGCATGTCAGGCCGGCCACTAAGAATTGCAATCAATGGATTTGGCAGGATCGGACGTTCCGTTCTGCGCCTTCTCCTGCGTGATCGCCGCGATATCGAAATCGCGCTGATCAACGACATCGCCGATTTGGAGACATGCGCTTATCTCTTTGAATTTGACAGCGTATACGGCCCGTGGGCGGAGCCGGTGTCCTTCGAGGACCAGCTCCTTATCGTCGGTGGGGCGTCGATACCGTTTCACAATGCTCCCGACATCAGCAAACTCGATCTTCGCGGCATCGACGTTGTTCTGGAATGTACCGGTCATGCCAAATCACGGGTGGTGGCACAGCGAGGAATTGCGGCCGGAGCAAGAAGGGTTCTCATTTCCGGCCCTTCTGCCGCAGCCGATGTGACGCTGGTGCTGGGGGCAAACGAGGAAACCTTCCGCGGCCAGGCGGTGATTTCAAACGCATCATGCACGACGAATGCGCTTGCGCCGCTTTTGCGCGTCGTCGACCGGGAATTCGGCATCATCGGTGGTCAGATGACCACGGTTCATTGCTACACGGCAAGCCAGCCGACGATCGATCAGCCGCGCTCGGAGCTGTCGCGCAGCCGCGCGGCCGCCCTTTCGATGGTGCCTACGACGACGAGTGCACATGCGATCGTCGGCGACGTGCTTCCTTATCTTGCCGGTCTCATCGAAGCCCGTGCCCTTCGCGTGCCGACCGCCAGCGTCTCGGCGATCGATCTGACGGTTGCGGTTCGCAACGTGTCAGACCTGGATACCATGCGCGCAAGATTGAAGCATGTCGCTCTAGGATCCCCGGTGCTGGGGTGGATCGAGAAGCCATTGGTTTCGGTCGATCTGCGCGGCCGCCCGGAATCGCTCGTCTTAAGCGGACCGGAAATGTCGCTTTCCGCCGGCGGTCTTCTCAGGGTGTTCGGCTGGTACGACAACGAATGGGGTTTTTCCAACCGCATGATCGACATGGCGCAATATATCGGGCGGGCAAATTAGCGGGCTCGGTAGCCTCCCCATTCCCGCATTGTCGAAAATGGACGCAGACGGCCGTCAATTCGCTTCAATGAGGAAATCAATGATATGCACGTGCCCGCCTGTCGCGATGGGTAGCGCGATCACTATGAGATTTTAATATTTTCGTGCGCTGCGATGAATGGAACGGCTACGCATGTCGGGCCATCTTCGTCCTATCGTCAATGGTGCGATTGGAGCGAAGATGTATTTCGAACTGAAGGACACAACGGCGGATATTCTCGCAAAGAGCCGTCGTCGTGAAGAGCTCTGCGATCTTCCGCTCGACCTGATAGAATCCGAACGTGAAGCATACGATATCCAGACAACGGCGCAGGACGCGCTCGGTTTCGAACGCAAAGGCTATGCACTTGTCGGCACGAGCGATCCTGCGCGCCGCATGCTCGGCCTGAAGGGGCCGATCTATTCCGAAATCCCTGCCTTCGGCTTGCAAAGAAAGGCTCAAAACTTCCGGCTGCCGCCTGGAACAATCGGCGTACAGTGCGAGTTCGTCTTTACGATGCTGCGATCATTTCCGGATGACGGCGAGCGAATTTCCCTCGACAGCGTGGCCGATGCCATTATGAGCTGCCGCCCGGCAATTGGCATTATCGGCAGAAGGATCCGGCACGCGATTGCCGGTGCCAATGCAGTGATCGCGGACTTCGGCCTGCACGTCGCAACCCTCTGCGGCGAGCATGCCGAAAGGGGCGAGGCCGGCGACTTTGCCGGGATCGAGGTCACGGCGTTCCTGTTCCAGCAAACCATGCTTTCAGGCAATTCGTCATCGGTCATGGGCAATCCGCTGAATGCGGTTGCCTGGCTGGCGGAAGAGCTTGTCGCCAATGGCAGGCAGCTTGAACCGAGCGATATCGTGGCGACAGGCTCCTGCACGCCGATCCTCCAGGTCCGCGCCGGACAGCATCTGGCGGCAGACTTCGGACCGCTCGGCCAGGTCGAATGCCTGTTTAATTGACATGATCAATAGCCGAAAGGACTGATAATGCGGCCGCAACGAAAGCCATTCGTAGTCGAACTCAAGAAGAGCAGGCGCTCCCGCTCAAGAATCCCGCTGCTTCAGGAAGACCGCGATCGCCTGATCGTGCAGAAGGATGCGGCGCGTGTCGGGCTGGCCTTGCAGCGTGAGGATCGTCGTTGATGGTGAGCCGAAACATCCCTCATGAATACTTCCTGCTGTCCGCGGCAAGCGAGGAAGGTCCCGTCGTCGGCTATCTTCACGGCCGGCCCATCCGCAATGCCGTCGTCGACAGGAACGGCAGCAGGTATCGCTTCGTCGGAGTTGCCGTCAGGGATCGTCAAGGCCGGCTTGATGTGCTGTCGCTCCGGCGGGGAGAATGGATTGTCGCACCGGACCTGATTTACGAAGAGGCAGCTTAGCGGTGGCGTAGCGCTGCGCGATCTCAGGCGATCATATAGCCGCCGTCGACCGGCATCGAAATGCCGTTGACCATGGCCGCCTCGTCGGAAAGCAGGAACAGGATCACTTCGGCGACGTCCGCAGGTTCGGCAAATCGGCCGAGCGGGATCCGTTCGCGCATCGGCGCTGCCTTTTCAGGGTCGCTCCATGCCTTGATGGCCATGGGTGTCAGCGTGACGGTCGGATGGACGCCATTGACGCGAATGCCCTTCGGCGCCAGCTCTTTTGCCATCACGCGCGTCAGGCCGTCCAGCCCGCCTTTCGAGGCGCAATAGGCCGCATGGTCCGGTATGCCGACGAAGGCGGCGACGGAGGATACGTTGACGATCGCGCCGGAAAGGCCTCTTTCGATCAGTGAGCGGGCGAATTCCTGCGCCACGATCATCGGCGCGCGAGTATTGACCGCGAACAGGTGGTCGAAGGCTTCAACCGTGGTGTCGAGAAATGACTGCAGCTCGGTCGTCCCAGCGCAGTTGATCAGATAATCCGCCGGAAGTGCGGCCAATGCCGCCTCCCGCGTCTTTTCGGCGTCGGCAAGATCGATCTGGATCGCCTCGCAGCCCAGTTCGTCACGCAACGAGGCGACATCCGCCGCACTTCTGGTCAAGGCCACCACACGAGCCCCCCGCTTCGCAAGTATCTCCGCCGTCACGCGGCCAATGCCCTTGCCTGCGCCGGTGACGATCACCCTCTTCCCATCGAAATTCATCGGAACGTCCTCTTACAATCTCTTGCCGGTTTCCTGATCGAAGATATGAACATGGCGCGGGTCAATACGGAAATGCATTGTTCGCCCCGACGCGATTTCGATCCGCTCGCGAATGAGTGCATCGATCGGCACTCCACCGACGCGGCCGAAGATCAGCGTCTCGGAGCCGGTCGGCTCGAACACGGACACCTCGACCGGGATGCCGTTGTCGCCGATCGTGATGTGTTCCGGCCGAATTCCATAGGTCACCGGCCGGCCGTCCTCGGCGTTGACCGTTTCCACCGGCAGAACGACGCCTTCGTCCGTGATGACGACCTGCCGGCCGTCGCGATTGCCGAACCGGCCTTTCAGGAAGTTCATCGAGGGACTGCCGATAAAGCCTGCGACGAAAATATTTGTGGGAAAATCGTATAGTTCCAGCGGTTTGCCGATCTGCTCCACCCGTCCGTCGCGCATCACGACGATCTTGCTGGCCATCGTCATGGCCTCGATCTGGTCATGCGTGACGTAGATGGTGGTGGTCTTCAGCCGCTGATGCAATTCCTTGATCTCGACCCGCATCGTGACGCGAAGCTTGGCGTCGAGGTTCGAAAGCGGCTCGTCGAAGAGGAAGACCTGCGGATCGCGGACAATGGCGCGGCCCATGGCGACGCGCTGGCGCTGACCGCCGGACAGTTGCTTCGGATAACGATCGAGATAACGGGAGAGATCGAGGATTTCGGCGGCACGACGCACCTTTTCATCGATTTCCGCCTTGGGGCGTTTCGCCATCTTCAGGGGAAAGCCCATGTTCTCGGCGACCGTTTTGTGCGGATAGAGTGCGTAGGATTGAAAGACCATGGCGATGTCGCGCTCCTTCGGTGGGGCATTGGTGACGACGCGGCCTCCAATTCTGATATCGCCGCCGCTTACCGTCTCAAGGCCCGCGACCATGCGCAGCAGCGTCGATTTTCCGCATCCGGAAGGGCCGACCAGAACGACGAATTCGCCGTCGTCGATGTCGACGCTGACACCATGCATGACCTGAAGGGCGCCATATTTCTTCGTGACGTCGCTAATCTGTACGTTTGCCAATGTCTTCCTCCCAGATGCAGCAGTGCATGCTGTGTTTCCTGGCCGTTACCGGCAGTCCCTTACCCGCGCCGGATGATGTAGGCGCCGAGCGCGGCGGAAATCGCCGTCGCTATCCAGACCGAAAGCCCCAATGGTTCGATAAAGCGCATCCATAGGAGCGACAGCGCCACCCAGATGACGACCGAGATGAACAGCCGGTCGAACCAATTCGTCTCAATCGGCAGGAACCCCACCTTGCGCTCGTCGTTTTCGGATTCCGAAGACATTGCGTTATCCTTTCACGGCACCGAAGGTCAGGCCCGCAACGATATGGCGCTGCACGATGGTGAAGACGATGAGTGCGGGAATGAGGGTGAAGACCGATATTGCCGCCATGATCCCCCATTGGGTGCCCGTCGTCGTGACATATTCAGAAAGGCCGGTGGTCAAGGTACGCGCCCTGAAATTGGTCAGGGTCGCCGCGAGCAGATACTCGTTCCATGCGAAGACCCAGGTCAGGATCAGCGTTACTGCCAATCCCGGCCGCGCCAGCGGGAATATGATATCCGACAGAACCGTCCATGTGCTTGCGCCGTCGACATAGGCTGCCTCATCAAGCTCTTTCGGAATGCCTTCGACCGTCGGGCGAAGCGTCCAGATCGCAAAGGGAAGATTGAACGAGCAATAGACGAGGATCATGCCGGTCCGCGTATCCGCAAAGGAAAAACTGCCGATCTTGTAGACCTGTGTCAGCAGCAGGAAGAGCGGCAGCAGGAATACGGCCGGTGGCGCCATTCTGTTGGTGATGGTCCAGAAGAAGATGCTCTCCTTGCCGGCGAGGTCGAAGCGGGAAAGCGCGTAGCAGGCCAGAAAGCCGAGCGTCGTCACCAGCAGCGCATTGCCCGAGGAAATGAGCAGCGAATTCACCATATAGCCACGCAGCGTCGGGTTGTTCAGCACATCGGTATAGTTCTTCCAGAACAGGCTTCTCAGAATGACTTCGGGCGTGGAGAACAGCTCGACCGTCGGCTTTACCGAGATGACGAAGAGCCAATAGATCGGAAAGAGGGTCGCAAAGCTGATGGCGATCCACATGACGGCCAGAAGCCAAGGATAACGGGTCTTCATCGTTTCAACCTTTCCTGGCGCGCGGCGCGATCAGGCTGACATAGAGCAGCCAGCAGACAACGATGGTCAGATACAGCACGACGACCGAGATGGCCGAACCATAGCCGTAGTTCGTCTTGGGAAAGACTTCCCTGAAGATGTGCACGCCGATGTAGCGCGTCGCGGAACCGGGGCCGCCGCCAGTCAGCATCAGCACCTCGTCCACGGTCCGCAGCGCATCCATGAGCCGGATGAAGACGGTGGCGATCAAGGCCGGTCGGATCATCGGGAGCGTGATGTGCCAGAAGATCTGGCTCTTGCCCGCTCCGTCGATCTGCGCTTGCTCGAATGGATCCGGTGGCAATGAAACCAGAGCGGCGATCAGCGAAAGCGTCACCAGGGGCGTCCAGTGCCAGATGTCCATGATCACCGTAACGATGAAAGCCGCACCCGCGCTTTGGCCGATGTTGAGATCGAAGCCGAACCAGCTGTGCAGCAGGTATGGAATGATGCCGATGGAGGGCGTCGTCATCAGCTTCCAGACCGATCCGACGATGATCGGCGCCATGATCAACGGCAGGGTATGGATAGTGCGGAATATTGCCTTGCCGGGAAAATCCTTCAGAAGCGCCTGCGCGAGCACGTAGCCGAGCACGATTTCCGAAACTACGGCGAAGAAGACGAACGCCGCCGTGATGCCCAGGGACGCCAGGAATTGCTGATCGAAAACGACCTTGCGGTAATTTTCCGCCCAGTTGAAGACCATGTGCGGGTTGGCTGCAAACGGATTCCACGCATGGAAGGAAACCCAGACGACATAGACGAACGGAAAAATGCCGAAGAGCCCGAGGATCACTATGGTTGGTGACAGCAAGAGCCAGCCGAGCTTCTGTGAATGCATCGCCCTATCCCCCTGTGGCGGTTGCTAAGGTGCCCGTTTTGCAGCGATGGGATGGCAGGCCGCTATTGACGGCGGCCTGCACGTTCGGAAGGGAAGGCTATTTGCGATAGCCGAGCGAGGTCAGTTCCTCTTCCGTCTTTGCCGCCATCTTGTCGAGGCCCTCGTCCGGGCCGATCTTGCCGGTCAGGATGTCGAAGAAAATCGGGGCGGTCGCTTCGCGCACCTGGGCGTGGAACGGATAGGGCGGAGCGCCGGCGAAGAGCTTGCCCTGATCTTTCAGCATCGTATAGAAGCCACCGAGCTTGACATCCATGGCCTTGACCTTGGGGTCGTCGAAGGTCGCGGTATTGGTGACGCGCGGCGCGGCAATCGCCCAGTCCGGCTGTACCTCGTTCTGGCCGATGAATTGCAGGAAGAGCAGGGCTGCCTCCTGGTTCTTGGAGGTGACAGGCAGGCCGAAGGCGCCGCCGTCATAATAACCGACATAACCTTTGCCGGCTTCGGCGGCCTCGAGCACGCCCGGCTTGAGCGGCGGCAGGGCGAAGCCGACCTTGCCCGTGACCTTCGACTGCGAGGAATCGGTCGCGATCCAGGCCGCGTTCTCGCCATAGACCAGACCCTGCGCCACCCGGCCGGCAGCGAAGGTCGTGGCGACTTCCGTCCATGTGGATTGCGAGGATTCTGGCGGTGCGATGTCACGCAGATGCAGCCACCATTTCAGCGCGGCCTTCGCCTTGTCGCTGTTCATCTGGCCGCCATGCTCGACGGTCGCGGCATAGTCCTTCTGCGCATCGATGCCCCAATTGTAGACGCCGAAGGTCGGCGCAACGGACTCAAAGAACTCGTACCAGGAGGCCGGATGCCCCGTATGGGCCTGCGCCGTCGAGCCCCATAGCTGCATATTGTGATCCTTGCCCCATTGGGTGAAGAAGTCGGCGATTTCCGTATATTGCTCGTGGGTTGTTGCAGGCTTCAGATCATGGCCCGTTTTCTGCTTGAACGCCGCCTGGATTTCCGGATCGTCAAACAGGTCCTTGCGATAGAGATAGGTCTTGAGGAAGGCCTCCATCGGCACGCCGTAGAGATCGCCGTTCGCATCCTTGAAGTAGTTGGAGAAGCTGGTGAAATTGGCGGCATCGTAGGTCGGTGCCTTCAGATCCGGCTGGTCCTTCAGCGCCTTGGTGATGTCGGTCAGGAAGTTTCGCGCCATATAGGAATAGACGATGTCCTGCTCGATATAGACGACGTCGTAGATGCCGGTGCCAGCTTCCATGTCCTTGATCGCCTTGTCGTACATCTGATCCCAGGACGTCGTTTCGATTTCGACCTTGATGCCCGTTTTCTTCTCGAATTCGGGTGCCAGCACATCCTTGATAAAGTTGGAAGGGGGCGTGGACTCGGTCACTCCATGCAGCGTCACGCCCTTGAATTTCGCTCCGGCGTCGGACCAGAAGTCTGCCCAGGCCGGTGAAGCGGCGGCGGCAAGGCTAAGCGTCAGCGCGATGGCGCCGGCTTTCATAGCGTATCTCATTTCAATCCTCCCAGATTACAGCGAGATCATTCGCCGAGGGATTCTTAGCCCGAAATTCCGTCGTTTGCAATATTTGTTGCTTTAACATGCAAATCATGGAGCTATCTTGTTGTTTCGGCTGTCGATAATGGTCGATGTAAACATGTGGGAATATCAAGGCTGATATAAAATGCTGCAATGCAACGATATTCTCGCTATTGCATAGCTCATTTCGCTGAATTTATTTGTTGCTTTGCCATACTAAATAACTTAATCCTGGATGGGGCTCGGACGAAAAATCGTGAGGTTACGACGATGCGACGCTTAGGAATCCATTCATTTGTATGGACGGGCGGCCAAACCCAGGAAGGGCTTGAAATGGCCCTGCAAAAGACGGCCGAGCATGGCTACGGAACCATCGAGTTCGCCTATCTTCGTCCCGAAAAATTCAACCTGGATCGGCTCGCAAGGCTTGCGCAGTCGCTTGACGTGGAGATCGGCGTGACGATGGGGTTGCCGCTCGACAAGGACGTATCGAGCGAGGATGCTTCGGCCGTTGCGGATGGTAAGCGGATGCTGGCTGACGCGGTGCGCGCAGTCAGAGACATCGGCGGCAACAAGCTGGGCGGGATTCTTTATTCAGCGCACACCAAGTACAATCGCCAGCCGACAAGGAAGGGCTGGGACAACAGCGTCGCGGCCATTGCGGCGACGGCCGACGTGGCTAGGGAGGCGAAAGTCGATCTCGTCCTCGAAATCGTGAACCGGTTCGAGACCAATCTGTTGAATACGACCGCACAAGGGCTGAAATTCATCTCCGAGACGGGCTCCGATCATGTTCGCCTGCATCTCGATACGTTCCACATGAACATCGAGGAGGCCAATCCCGCCGCGGCAATCCGCCTGGCCGGCGACAAGATCGGCTATTTCCACATCGGCGAAAGCAATCGAGGCTATCTCGGCGACGGCGTCATCGATTTCGACCTCATTTTCGACGCCCTGCTCGATATCGATTACAGGCGCGACATCGTATTCGAGAGCTTTTCGACCGCTGTCGTCGACGAGGGGTTGTCGCTCGCCTGCGCGATCTGGCGCGACACATGGACCGACAACGACCCTCTGGCCGCCCATGCGAAGCGTTACATCGAGCTTAAACATGACGAGGCCAGGCGCCGGCGTGCCACAAGCGCTCGTCCCTGATAATCCTTCGTGTGACCCGTTCCTGCCGTGTAAGCTGGCGCGGGTCGATTTGAAGGGATTGGAACATGAACGACACCGTCTCCATCGGAAGCTCGCCGCGTAGAATTCGCCAGAGCAATCTCGTCGCGGCTCTGCAGGCGATCTACAGCCACCGCGGCATGAGCCGCGCCGATCTGGCGCGAAAGCTCGGTATGAACCGCTCGTCTTCGGGTGAGATCGTTGCCGAGTTGACGGAAGGCGGGTTTGTTCATGAGCTGGAGGCAGGCAGCAGGCGTGGCGAGCAGTCGCGCGCGGGACGGCCGGGGATCATGCTGGAACTCATTCCCGATGCCGCGTTTTTCGTCGGTATCGAGATCGGCGTGGAGCATATATCCGCTGTCGTTATCGATCTTGCCGCCGAAGTCAGGCTTTGCCGCAAGGTCGCCTTCGATACGCTGTCTTCGACGGTCGAGAGGGCTGTCGAACATGGCATAGCACTTATCGTCGGCGACATGACCAAGGAGATGATGGCGCGGTGCAGGGGGCTGGGCATTTCGACGCCGGCTCATATCCGGCCCGATGGGTCGGTAAGGCTTGCGCCCATTCTCGGATGGCGAAACGTCCCGTTGAAGGAAATCTGCCGGTCCGCATTTCCGGTCGAGGTTCCGATCGCAATAGAGAATGATGCGAATGCCTTCGCGATAGGGGACAGTTATCGCAGCCGCATTGCAGGTGTGACGCTCTTCCTGCTCATGGAGACCGGCGTCGGCGGCGGGATCGTCATCGACGGCAAGCTGTTTCGTGGCGGCCATGGCCTGGCCGGCGAGATCGGCCATACTCTCGTGTCCGGAAGCGGCGGGCAGAAATTCGAACAGCTGATCGGGCGCGAAGTGCTGATCAGGCAGTATCGCGAGGCCGTCGGACGAAATGACGCCGATCTGCAGGACTTCTTGGTCGGCGTTCGCGATCGTGTTCCGGCGGCCGTCAACATTGCGGAGACCTGGTCGCGTCATCTGGCATATGCGCTGTTGCAGGCCTGCCGGTTGATCGACCCCGGCAGGATCGTGCTCGGCGGCTCGGTGGCATCTCTCTATCCGATGGTTGCCGCCCGCGTGGCGGTCCATATGTCCGAGGGCCAGAATATTCCCTTTCCCAATCCCGAAATCGTCGTTGACCAGGACGCGGAATTCGGGTCCGCATTCGGAGCGGCATGCATGCTTCATCAACGCTTCCTTTCGCTGGAAAACGAGGAGTTCAGCAGTGACGACGGCATGCAGCAGCGCGCGGCGGTTTGAAAACAACAGGTATCGAAAGCATGACTGCGATGACTTCAGCACTGGCTCCTGACCAGCTCGGCCCCACGGTATGCGTCGGGGAAATTCTCGCGGAGATCGTCGCCACGACCGTCGGCGATGGGTTCGTCGAGGCCCAGCCGCTGATCGGGCCTTTCGCCAGCGGTGCGCCGGCGATCTTCATTTCGCAATGCGGGCGGCTCGGTGGCAGCGCGGCCATGATCGGCGCCGTCGGAGCCGACGATTTTGGCCGGGTGAACATCGAAAGGCTGAAGCGCGATGGCGTCGATATCTCCGCGATATCCATTGATCCGCATTACCCGACGGGCAGCGCCTTCGTTCGCTACCGCAGGGATGGCTCCCGCGATTTCGTCTACAACATCGCCAAGTCCGCCGCCGCGCGTTTCGGCTGGAGCGACGGTGTCCGCGATCTCATCGGTCGCAGCGGCCACCTGCATGTCATGGGCTCGGCGCTGTCGGTTCCGAGCGCATGCGAGGTGATCGACAAGGCCGTCGACATCGTAAAGGCTCGCGGCGGCACGCTCTCGGTCGATCCGAACATCCGCAAGGAGCTCAAGCTCGACGCGGATACCGAACGACGTTTTGCCAAGCTGGTTGCTGCCGCCGATCTGCTGCTGCCATCCGGAGAGGAGTTGGAGCGGGCGGCTGGCGTCGAGGGTGAAGCGAATGCGATCCGCCGCCTGTTCAGCATCGGGGTCAGGGAAATTGTGCTGAAGCGGGGAGTGGATGGGGCGACCTATTTCAACAGCGAGGGCGAGCGCATCGATGCTCCGGCCTTTACCGTCAAGGAAATCGATCCGACCGGCGCGGGCGATTGCTTCGGCGGCGCCTATCTCACCTGCCGCCGCCTGGGCATGCCGGCGGAGGATGCCCTGACCTATGCGGCGGCTGCCGGCGCCCGCAATGTCACCGTCGTCGGCCCGATGGAAGGTGCCGGTACTCGCGACGAACTCGATGCGTTCATAGCCGCTACCGCGAGGCGCTCCTGATGCAGGTCCATCTCGATCAATTGGCAACGCTGCGAGCCGAAGGCCGGCCGAAGGGCATCACCTCGGTCTGCTCGGCGCACCCGCTTGTGCTCAGAGCCGCGCTCCGGCATGGACGCCTGCATTCGAGCACCGTGCTGATCGAGGCGACCTGCAATCAGGTCAATCACCTGGGCGGTTATACGGGCATGACGCCGGGCGACTTCGCCGCCCTTGTCCAGCGGATCGCGAAGGAGGAGGACTGCCCGGAACAGCTCATCGTTCTGGGTGGCGATCATCTTGGCCCAAATCCGTGGCGGGATCGTCCTGCCGAGGAGGCCATGGCCGAGGCGGAGAAAATGGTCGCCGCCTATGTCGATGCCGGGTTTCGAAAAATCCACCTGGATGCCTCGATGGGCTGCAAGGGCGAGCCTACAGCGCTCGACGACGAGGCGACGGCCCATCGCGCGGCAAGGCTCGCGGCTGTGGCCGAAGCGTCGGCAAGGAGGAGCGGCGGCGTCATGCCGATCTATGTGATCGGCACGGAGGTCCCGCCGCCGGGCGGCGCCGATCATGCTCTAACGGCCATCGAGCCGACGGCCGCTCCGGCGGCGCGCAAGACGATCGACGTCCATCGACGCGTGTTTGAGGGCGCTGGCCTACACGAAGCGTTCGAGCGCGCCATCGGACTGGTCGTCCAGCCCGGCGTCGAGTTCGGCAATCACAATGTCATTGTCTACGACCGTAGCAAGATTGCCGAGCTGAAGTCCGTGCTGACCGACGAACAGCAATTCGTTTTCGAAGCCCATTCGACCGACTATCAGGGTACAGCGCCGCTCACGGCTCTCGTGGAGGATGGATTTCCCATCCTGAAGGTCGGCCCCGAACTGACTTTCGTGCTGCGCGAGGCCCTTTACGGATTGGATCTGATCGCTTCCGATCTCTTGCCGGATTATGGCAATCGGCCGCTTTACGCCGCCATGGAAGCGTTGATGCTGGCTCATCCAAAGAGCTGGAGCCAGCATTATCACGGGACCGAGGGTGAACAGCGGTGGCTGCGGCATTATTCGCTGTCCGACCGTATCCGCTACTACTGGGCCTCGGCGGACGCTCAATCCGCCGTCCAGAAACTATGCGATGCCCTGCGGGGACAGACCATACCGCTGCCGCTGTTCTGGCAACATATGCCTGCCGCCCGACATTTCGCCGATGCGCCGCTGGACCCGGAGGAGGTCCTGATCTGGCGGGTCACCCGTAGCCTTGCGGACTACCACGCCGCCTGCGGTGCAGGGAAACGATAGAAGTTTAACCCAAGGAGGAGAGAATGGACGAATTGAAGGGAAAAGTGGCTGCTGTCACCGGTGCGGCATCCGGGATCGGATTGGCGTCCACGGAGGCCATGATCGCGGCCGGAGCGACGGTCGTTCTCGTTGATCGCGATGAGAAGGCATTGAGGTCGGTTTGCGAACGCCTGGGAGAGAAGGCTATCCCGCTCGCCATCGACCTGCTGGATACCGAACAATGCGCCTCGCTGCTGGATCGCATCCTCGCCAAGGTCGGCCACTTCGATATCCTGCATGCCAATGCCGGCACCTATATCGGCGGCGATCTGGTGGAAGCCAATCTCGATGCCATCGACCGGATGCTCAACCTGAACGTCAATGTCGTCATCAAGAATGTCCGAACCGTGGCGCCGCATATGATCGAGCGGGGAACGGGCGACATCATCGTCACCAGCTCGGTCGCGGGCCATTCGCCGGTGCCATGGGAGCCAGTCTACTCGCCATCGAAATGGGCGATGACATGCTTCGTGCAAACCATGCGTCGCCAGCTTCTGAAGAGCGGAATCCGTGTCGGTTCGGTTTCTCCAGGCCCCGTCATCAGTGCCTTGCTCGCCGATTGGCCGGAAGAAAATCTGCGCAAGGCCAAGGAGGCCGGCGCCCTGATCGAACCCAAGGAAGTGGCGGATGCGATCATGTTCATGCTGACGCGTCCGCGCAACGTCACGATCCGTGACGTCGTTGTCCTGCCAAGCGCTTTCGACATCTGAGGAGCTACGCCATGAGCTACCAGAAAAAATTTCGCCTTGATGGCGAACATGCGGTGGTTACCGGCGGTGGCCGTGCGATCGGCCTTTGCTGCGTGGAGGCGCTGGCCGAGGCCGGAGCGGCCGTCGTCGTCATCGAGCGCGCCGAGGCCGACGCCCGAGAGGCGCTCGCCTTGCGGCAGAAAGGCTACGATATCGACCTGCGGATCGGCGATGTCACCGACTCCGCGCGCATGGAAGCGATCGCCACGGAGCTTGCCGATGGCGGCCGCGCCGCGACGATCCTGGTGAACAATGCCGGGATCGGCCAGAGTGGCATCCCGTCGCAGGACGTCACGGATGCCGATTGGCTGCGCATGATGGACGTGAACGTCAACGGCGTGTTCTGGTGCTCGCGTTCCTTCGGCCGTCACATGGTTGCGATGAAGCGCGGCGCCATCGTCAATCTCGGCTCGATGTCCGGAACCATCTGCAACCGGCCGCAGCCGCAGACGCCATACAATGTGTCCAAGGCGGCCGTCCATCATCTCACACGTTCGATGGCGGCCGAATGGGCTGGGGATGGCGTCAGGGTGAATGCCGTCGCGCCGACCTATATCGAGACGCCGATGGTCATGGCGGTGGAGGCCAATCGCGATCGCATTCCGATCTGGCTTGCCGACACGCCGATGGGGCGAATGGGCACGCCTGAGGAGGTCGCCAGCGCGGTCCTCTTCCTCGCATCGAGCGCAGCAAGCCTGATGACGGGCGCCATCGTCAATGTCGATGCCGGCTTTACCTGCTGGTAGACGTTCCGTTCGATGGAAGAGGTGCGGGCCTGCTTGCGTCCATTCAGATGGGAATGGCCATTACAGCGGCTGGTTTCGTCATGCCCCAGCCTCGTCCGCGGACGAGGCTGGATTGTTTCATTGGCTCCGAGGACCGATCTCTCATATTGCCTTTACGCAGCTTCGGCAGGAAAGCCGCTGAGTGCTTTTTCGGGCATAGTCTCCGTCCCGTGCAGAGACGATGCTTTACAGATGTGAATGAAGGTTCTGAATTCGTCATCGTGTCGATCTGGCGACGATGGCAATACAACCGCATGGGCATTATCACAATCAAGTTTACGCAACCTTGATGTCGCAAATGATCTGGCTATTCTGCCTAATCAGGTAGTACGCTTTCCGCATTGAAATACCGTCTCGGGTTTCTCGGCCGCCCTCGGGCCGCGGAGCCACCCGCAAGGAAACGATAAGCAGGTAGTTTTCATGTTCCTAGAAGCAGCTCTTTCCAGCTTGATCAAAATCGGAACGCTCACGGTCATTTTTCCCGATGGTTCCACGCGCGATTTCGGTACGGGATCGGAACCGCGCGCAACGATGAAAATAAAAACCGCTCGCGCAAAGCGCCGCCTCTTCTTCAATCCTGCCTTGGCGCTCGGCGAGGCCTATATGGATGGCGATGTCGAGCCCGGCTCCGGCGATCTCTTTCAAATGATGGATTTGCTCGTCCTGAACATGATGGAAGGCGGCACCCACCCCTTCAGCAAGATCATGGACAAGGTTCGCTGGCTGCGCCGGCATCTCGATCAGTTGAATTTCGCCGGACGTTCGAAGCGCAATGTTGCCCATCACTACGATCTCGATGCGCGACTCTATTCGCTGATGCTGGACGACGACCGGCAATATTCCTGCGCCTATTTTCCTGTCGGCGATGAGACGCTCGAGGAGGCGCAACTCAAGAAGAAGCGGCATATCGCATCGAAGCTTATGCTGGATCGTCCAGGCCTCGAGGTTCTGGATATCGGCTGCGGTTGGGGCGGCATGGCGCTTTATCTGGCTCGAGAATTCGGAGCGCGGGTAACGGGCCTCACGCTTTCGGAAGAGCAATTGCTGGCGGCGAAGGCGCGTGCGAAGGACGCCGGTCTCGAGCATATGGTGACGTTCGAGCTGCTGGATTACCGGTCATGGACGCGGCCCGTCGACCGCATCGTCTCCGTCGGCATGTTCGAGCATGTCGGTATCAATCACTACCGGACCTTCTTCGACAAGATTCGCGCCGTGCTCAAGGAGGATGGCGTTGCCCTGATCCACGCGATCGGCCGGGCTGACGGGCCGGGCAGCACGAATCCCTGGATCGCAAAGTATATTTTCCCAGGCGGTTATTCGCCGGCGGTCTCCGAAGTCCTGTCCGTGGTCGAAAAGACCGGGCTCTGGACGACCGACATCGAAATCCTTCGTCTCCACTATGCCAAGACCCTTGAGCAATGGCGGCATCGCTTCATGAAGAACAGGGACACCCTGGCAAAGCTCCATGACGAACGGTTCTGTCGGATGTTCGAATTCTATCTGATCGGATCCGAACTTGCCTTCCTCCGCATGGGTCATATGAACTGGCAATTACAGCTGACCAAGAATGTCTCTGCACTGCCATTGGCACGTGACTACATGGTCGATATCGAACGGGCGAGGGCTGTCATCGCAGAGCAGGGGAAGGCGCAGCCGATCGAAGCCGCGAGCGCGCGGGCAAGACGGGATCTGACCGTGCATGACGAACGCAAGCCCCGTCAGCAAAATCAATCCGGTACGGAGTCTTCCCGGAACCTCTAAAAGCAGCCTTCGATGTGGCAGCTGGCGTCCCCTTATCGTGCGGACCGACGCCAGCCGGCATCGGCAAACACGAGGCCGGCTCCGGCGATGGTTCGGTGTGAGTTGGCTGTTCGCGAAAATGTGCGACGTGTGGTCATTGTCTTGGCGGACTTGCCATCACAGATCGCAATTGGCTATGGGGTTATCGCCATAGGATGATTAGACACGTTTGCCTTTCAGCTTCATTGCCTGAAAGGGCGGCACCAATTCGCGGGGATTATCAGGACCGAAATGCACTCAGCCAAGAACGAAAAGACTCTCTCACGACGGGCTTTCATACTCGGATCCATTTCCGCCACCGCAACGCTTGCGGGGTGTGCCACGACGGCTCCGGTTCCGACGCCGATCGCCGCTCCGGCTCGCATGCCGCCCGTCGTTCCCGTCGCTTCGCAAGCTGAGAGCACGATCGCGCCGGATCCGGAACTCGAGGCCCGCTATACCTCTGTGGTTGATGGCGGCCATGTCATTCCGGCGATACCTTATCGAAAACTGGATCCGAAATTTTACCGGCAGCGCGTTCCTGATCCGACCGGAGAGCCGGCCGGCACGGTCGTCGTGGATACCGCGTCGAGATTGCTCTACGTCGTGGAACGTGGCGGCACTGCCATGCGATATGGCGTCGGCATCGGCCGCGACGGCTTTGCATGGGAAGGCGAGGGGATCATTCATTGGCGGCAGCATTGGCCGCGCTGGAAGCCGCCGGGCGACATGATCGCCCGCAAACCGGAACTCGCGAAATATTCGGTTGCCAATGGCGGCATGGATCCGGGCATCAAGAACCCTCTGGGTGCTCGCGCCCTCTATATCTTCCAGAACGGCAAGGATACGCTTTACCGTCTGCATGGTTCGCCGGAATGGCGCTCGATCGGCAAGGCAGCATCGTCCGGCTGCGTTCGCCTGATCAATCAGGATGTCATCGACCTTTACGAGCGTATTCCATACCACGCGCGCATCGTCGTTCATCAGACGCCGCTTCAAAGCAAGGCGATTTCTGCCTGAGAGAGCGGCGCGCCTTCGAGACGGGGGATTGTAAAGCTATAAACGCCTTCTCCCCGAGGAGAGAAGGAGATAGCGAGTGCCTTCAGCGATTAGGGCAGTAGACTGCGCTGCTGGCTTTGACGCTGGGCTTCCTGCGCGGCCTTGAGCTGTGCCTTCGTATACATCAGCGCATGTTCGGCAAGGTCGCGTCCGTCGTCCCAAAGGTTGCGCCAGATGCCGAGAATGCCTTCGAGCGGCTGGCCGACGACGCGGGAGGAGAAGGATTCGAAGGTGATGGGCCCCTTGTAGCCAGAGCGTACCAAAGCCCTGAAGACGCCGGCAAGATCGATCGTGCCAGAGCCCATATAGCCGCGATGGGAATCGCCGGTGTGGAAGTAGCCGAGATGATCGCCGGTTTCGAGGATGGCGGCCTGAATATCGGATTCCTCGATGTTCATGTGGTAGACGTCCAGATGCACTTTCACATTCGGCATGGCGATGCGCTTGCACATTTCCACGCCTTGGGCGGCCGTGTTGAGCACATTGGATTCGTAACGGTTGACCACTTCCAGAACGAGCGTGATGTTGCTTTTTGCCGCCGTTTCGGCCACCTGACGCAGAATGTCGACCGATTGTGCGACGCCGGCAGCCGTCGTCGGCTCGGTATATTTACCGAAGGCCGAGTGCAGGATGCCGCCGATATATTCGCCGCCGCAATCACGGCAGACAGCGATCGCCTGTTCCAGCTTTTCCTTGCCGCGCCGACCCTTCTCCTTGTCGCCGCTTGAAATGTCGCTGTCGAAATCGAGGCCGAGCGAGAAATTGATGCCGATGCCGCTTTTTTCCAGCTGGCGGCGTGTGAATTCAGGATCGATCAGGCTGGGATCGAGCGCCGGCGCCTCGATGAAATCATAGCCTACCTCGGCGCTCTTTGCGATCGCGCGGGCGCATTCGTCGCGGCTCCAGCCAGCCTCCCAGACCAGCGCGTGAACTCCCAGCTTGTTCATGATCGTCCTCCCGGTTTCGTGGATGCAAAAGAAATTGCTGCAATGCAAAGGAAATGAATCGTTTTATACTTGAAAACGTCCACATTGACACCGCACCTATACAGGCATAGCCTACAATAAAACGTTTCACCAGAATTTTTGCAATATCAATCGGAGATTGGTCGTGGAGGAGGGGAAAGTGTCGAAATCGCGAACCCCTTCCATCAAGATGGTGGCCGACAGGGCCGGCGTTTCGGTAGCAACCGTCTCGAATGTCCTCAATGGCAAGCCCACGGTCTCTCCGGACTTTGCCCGGCGCGTGAACGATGCGGTGCGCGAGCTCGGCTATGTCGTCGATCTTGGCGCGTCGCGGCTGCGTTCGCGTAAGACCCAGCTTGTCGGCGTCGTCGTGCCGGATCTGACCAATCCGATGTTTGCCTCCTTCGTCTCCACGCTGGAACATCTGGCGCGCCTGGACGATTACGATCTGGTCGTCGTGTCGGCACGCAACGACACCGAGGAGGAGGCCGATCGCCTGCGCAAGATCCGTGCCTGGCGCCCGGCCGGTCTGATCGTCATTCCCTGCGACGGCGCCTTTGCCGAGCGGTTGCCGACCGGCTTTTTCGCGCCGGTCGTCCTTGCCGACCGCATACCGGATGCGGCTGGGTTCGATCTCATTGCGGTCGATAACGGTCCGGCCGCCGGCGCGATCGCCGCCCATCTCGATGGACGGGGTTATCGCGATTGTCTGATTGTCGGCAGCAGCCTTTCAATCAGCAATGTGCGCGAACGCTGGGAGGGCGTGCAGGCGGCAGCCAGGCGCATGCATGTCGAAATGCTGGAGATCGGCATCGATGATGCCAACGGTGCGCAGCGTCTCGAAGAGCGGCTTCGCCGTCGTCCGCTGCCCGGCGCGCTGTTTTCGCTCGACCACGGCACGACGCTCCTGACTTATCGCGCCATGTCGGAGATCGGACTTTCCGTGCCCGGGGATCTCGCTTTTGCGAGCTTTGACGATATGGAATGGATGCAGCTGGTCGCACCCGGCATCACGGCCGTGCGCCAGCCTATCGAGGAAATGGCCGAACAGGCCTGGGCGCTGCTCTTGCGGCGCATGACCGGCTCTGCCGGAAAACCGGTTACACGGCGCCTGCGCTGCGCCATCGAGATCCGCGGCTCGACGCTGCGGAGCCCGCTTGAGGAGGCGGGTAACACGAAACTGGGAGGAGAAAAATGGAAGTTACAAGACGAACCATACTCACCGGAATAGGCGGCGCCGTCGTCGCCGGGACGCTCGGCGCTACGATCGGGGTTGCCCAGGCGGCCGAGCCGCAGGTCGGCGTCGTCGTCAAGATCGGCGGTATTCCCTGGTTCAATGCCATGGAAGTCGGCATCAAGAAGGCTGCACCGGAATTCAAGGCGAATGCCTGGATGGTCGGACCGACGCAGGCGGATGCCGCCCAGCAGGTCCGCGCGATCGAGGATCTGATTGCCCGCAAGGTCGCCGTCATCGGCATCGTTCCGAATGATTCCGCCGCACTCGATCCCGTTCTCGGCAGGGCGAGGGCAGCCGGCATCAAGGTACTGGCCCACGAAGGTCCGAGCCAGAAGGAAGCGGATTGGGACTTTGAACTGACGACCATCGAGGGCTACGGCCAGGCGCATATGGACCTGCTGGCGAAGCAGATGGGCGAGGAAGGTAAATACATCGTCTATGTCGGTTCGCTGACGGTTCCGCTGCATAATGCCTGGGCGGATGCGGCGATCGCCTATCAGAAGCAGAAATATCCAAAGATGCAGATGCTCGGCGACCGCTTCGGCGTGGCCGAGAGCCTGGATGAAAGCATCAAGACCACGCAGGATCAGCTGCGTGCGCATCCGGACCTCAAGGGTATCCTGACATTCGGCTCGCAGGGGCCGATCGGTGCGGCGCGCGTTCTCGACGATCGCGAAAAGGCGAAGTCGATCGTGCTGGTCGGCGGCTTCTCGCCGGGGCAGGGCGTCAAATATGTCAAGTCCGGCACGATCCGCGGCGGCTTCATCTGGAATCCGATGACGGCAGGCGAAATCTTCGTCCAGCTTGCCTCTCTGCTCGCCGCCGGCAAGGAGCCGACCGACAATATGGAGCTGACCGGCGTCGGCAAGGTCCGCGTCTATCCGGACAAGAAGCTCATCCAGGCCCAGAAGCTGGAGTCGCTCGATAAGGAGAATATCGACCGGCTCGTAGCGCTTGGTCTCTAAAGCATTTCCAGGAAAAGTGCGCAGCGGTTTTCCGTTCGGAATGCGTAAGAAACCAAGAGGATAGAGCTTTTCCGCAATTCGAAGAAAAGCGGAAAAGTTCTGGCTGTTCCTCCCGAGGGCCGGCGGTTGGCGTGGATGCCGCCGCCGGCCAACCCATCCCAATCGGAGTGGATCGATGAGCGATGATATTCCGTTTCTGCGATTGACCGGGCTGTCCAAGCGGTTCGGGGGCGTGCGCGCATTGGAAGAGGTCGACTGGGACGTGCGGCCCGGCGAAATCCATTGCCTTGTCGGTGAAAACGGTTGCGGCAAGTCGACACTCATCAAAACGGTGGCCGGCGTGCACCCGCCCACAGCAGGCATGATCGAGATCGAAGGCAAGCCGGTTCTGCCGCTGGACCCGGCCGGCGCCAAGGCTTTGGGAATCCAGGTGATCTTTCAGGATCTGTCGCTGTTTCCCAACCTGTCCGTTGTCGAAAACATTGCCATCGAGAGCCATCTCGATCGACTTGTAAAGCCGGTCAACTGGAGGCAGATGCGCGAGAAGGCCGGCACCGTGCTGGCAAGGCTCGGCTTTGCGCTCGACCTCGATCTGGTGGTGTCCGATCTCTCGGTGGCCGAGCGCCAGATCGTTGCCATCGCGCGCGGCCTTGCCGCCGAGGCGCGGCTGATCTTCATGGACGAGCCGACGGCGTCGCTGACGCGCGCGGAGGTCGACCGTCTGCTTGATATTGTCGGACGGCTCAAGGCCGATGGCATAGCTGTCGTCTTCGTCTCCCACCGGCTCGACGAGGTGGTCGAGATCGCCGAGCGCGTCACCGTGATGCGTGACGCCCGCAAGGTCGGCACCTGGCCTGCCGATCAGATGAACGAGAAGAAGATCGCGCATCTGATGACAGGGCTCGATATCGATCATTCGATCGTCGCCCGCGACATGGGCGAAGCGCAGCCTGTCCTCGAGGTCAGCGGCTTGTCGCGCCGCGGTGAGTTCGCCGATATCGATTTCACTCTTCACCGCGGCGAGGTGCTCGGCATCTCCGGATTGCTGGGATCGGGGCGCACCGAACTGGCATTGACGCTGTTCGGAATGCATCGTGCCGAAAGCGGCAGCATCCGTCTCGAGGGCGCACAGCTTACGCTTCGCTCCAATCGTGACGCGGTGCGTGCCGGCATTGCTTATGTCTCCGAGGATCGTCTGAGCCTCGGCGTCATCCTGCAGCAGTCGATCGGCGACAACATCATGCTTGCAGTCATGAGGGGCATGGCAAACCAGCTGGGGCTTATTCCCGACAGGACACGCAGGCAGCTTGCCGAAGATTGGGTGAAGCGGCTCGCCATCAAGGTCCCTTCCACCGATCGCGCCGTACAGACGCTTTCAGGCGGCAATCAGCAGCGGGTCGTTTTGGCAAAATGGCTCGCCACGCGGCCGAAGGTTCTGATCCTCGATTCCCCGACCGTCGGCGTCGATATCAAGAACAAGCAGGGCATCTACGATGTGGTGGCCGATCTCGCCCGCCAGGGCGTCGCCATCATCCTCATCTCCGATGAAGTGTCCGAGCTGTTTGCGACCTGCGACCGCATCCTGCACATGCGCGCCGGCCGCATCGTCGGCGAAGCGGTGCCCGGAAACGTCAGCGAGGCCGATATGAAGGAGCGCATCTATGCATGAGCACAGCAAGACGGTCGGATCATCCTTCGTCGCGCAATTGAAGCGCCGCCCCGAAACATGGCTGCTGGCCGTCATTGTTCTGATGATGCTCGTCTTCTCGTTGACGGCGCGAGATTTTCTGACGCTCGCCAATCTCATCGACCTCCTTGAAACCTATTCCGTGCAGGCGATCATGGCGATGGGGCTTTTCGTCGTGCTGGTTTCGGGCGGCATCGACATCTCCTTCGCCGCAACCGCCTCAGTGGCGCAATATTGCGCGGCATTGCTGGCAACGCAGTTCGGCTATTCCGCACCCGCCGTCATTGTCTGCGGCCTGGCGATCGGTGTCGGCCTCGGCTGCCTGAATGCGCTGCTGGTCCACTACGTGCGCATCACGTCGATCATCGCCACGATCGCCATGATGAGCGTCAGCTTTTCATTGCTGATGTATTTCTCCGGCGGCAAATCGATCTACACGTTGCCGGATTGGTGGACGAACCGCATCGTGTTCTGGCGCATGGAGACGGCATCGGGCGATATCGTCCGCCTGACGCTGCCGATCGTCGCCATGGTGGTGGTGACGCTGTTCACCTGGGCATGGATGACGCGGTCTTCGGTCGGCCGTCAGCTCTATGCCATGGGCGGCAATGGCGAGGCGGCACGACGGATCGGCATGAATATCGGCCGCCTGCAATTCGTCGCCTACGGCTATCTCGGATTGATGGCGGCGATCGCGGGCCTCCTGCAGGCGCACCGGGTCGGCGAAAGCGTGCCCAATGCCATGTACAATACGGAACTTGCGGTATTGTCCGCCGCGGTGCTCGGCGGCGCCAGCCTGACGGGCGGCGTCGGTACCGTGCCCGGCGTGCTGCTCGGCATCGTTCTGCTGGCCGTCCTGCAGAACGGGCTCAACCTGCTCGGCGTCTCCTCTTATTTCTTCCAGATCGTCATCGGCATCACCATCCTGGTTTCGACGTCGATCACCGTGATCAGCTCGCGTCCGGGCCGCCGCCATCGCATCATCGCCGGAGCGTCGTCCAATGGCTGAGCACCCGCTTCTCTATAACATCAACAGCGGCCTTGCGGATCTGATGGCGCGCGTGCGGACGGGCATTCCCGGTGCGCATACCGGGCTGGTCGTCCTGCTGATCCTTCTCGTCGCCGGCTTCTCGCTGTTCATTCCGAATTTTGCTTCGATCGGCACGTTGCAGTCCTTCATGTACCAGCTGCCGCTGCTCGGACTATTGTCTCTGGCGATGATGGCGCCGCTGATAACGGGCGGGCTCAATCTGGCGATCATCGCCACGACGAACCAATGCGCGCTGCTGATGGCCTTCACCATGCAGAGCCTGATCACGCCAGACAGCGGCACCGGGACGGCAATTGCCGTGATCGCCCTGGCACTTGTTGCCGGTCTCGCATTGTGCCTGCTTATCGGCTTCGTCACCGGTCTGCTCATCGCCTATACCGGTGTCCATCCGATCCTGATCACGCTTGGCACGAAATCGCTGATCGACGGGATCAGCATCTATCTCACGCGTGGCATGGCACTTTCAGGCATACCGGACGGTTTCAGCCGTATCGGCACGGCCACAATTATCGGCGTGCCGATGATCTTCCTGCTGCTGATCGTCGTGGCGGTCATCGTCAGCCTCATATTGCGGCGTACCGCCTTCGGCGTCTCCTGCGCCATGATCGGTTCCAATATCGAAGCCGCGCGCTATTCGGCGATCGATACGCGTCGGGTGCTGGTCGGCGTCTATGTCATGTCGAGCCTCATCTGCTTCTTCGCCGCCTTGGTCATGCTGGCGACCTTCAATTCGGCAAGCGCGGATTATGCGCAATCCTATCTGCTCGTGACGATCCTTGCGGCCGTGCTTGGCGGCGTCGATCCATTCGGCGGCTTCGGCACGGCCGGCGGGTTGATGCTGGCGCTGGCGATCCTGCAGGTCATCTCCTCGGGCTTCAACCAGTTCGGCCTCAGCAACTATCTGACGGTCGCGATATGGGGCGGCATTCTCATCTTGGTCGCCATGGTTCAGACGGTACGGCCCTATCTCATGGGGCTGCTGCCAGCACGTTTTCTCGGTCCGAAATGAGCATCGTCGCGGTTTTTGACATCGGCAAGACGAATGTGAAGTTGTCGGCGGCAACCGATGATGGTCGCGTGCTGGACACGTTGTCGACGCCGAACAAGGTCAAGGACGGACCGCCTTATCGCCATCACGACCTTGATGAACTCGAAGCTTGGCTCATCGATAGCCTGGCTGCATTGGCCAAACGGCATGACATAGGCGCGATCGTCACCTGCGCGCATGGTTCCGGCGGCGTGCTGGTCGGCGGGCAGGGTGCGGCAATGCCGATGATCGACTACGAGCAGCCCATACCCGCCGATGTCGACGCCTGCTACAGGACGATCGTCGGCCCCTATCGCGAAAGGGCGAGCGCCATCATGTTGGGTGCGGCGCATCTCGCGCGACAAATGCTCTGGCAGGAAATGCACTGGCCAGAGACATTCGCAGCCGCCAGCGCCTATCTCGCCACCCCGCAATATTGGGCCTTTCGCCTGTCCGGGGTCTTGTCAAGCGAGGTTACGAGCCTGGCGGCGCAGTCGCATCTTTGGGCCTCGGCCGATGGGCGGCCGGCTACGCTCGTCGAAAGCCGTGGCTGGCAGCGCCTCATGCCGCCGATGCGGCGCGCCTGGGAAACGCTTGGGCCTTTGAAGCCGGAGTTGGCCAGACGCTGCGGCCTGCAGGCAACGACGCGCATCCTATGCGGCGTGCATGACTCCTCGGCGAACTTCTACCGTTACCAGGCCGCCGATCTCTCCGATTTCATGGTCATTTCGACGGGCACATGGATCGTCGCGCTCACGGATCGCCTCGGCGTCGATTTCGATGTCGAGTTACCCGGTCACTCCTGCAATGCCGATGTGTTCGGCAATCCGATGCCCGGCATGCTCACCATGGGCGGGCGCGAATTTTCCGCCGTCGCCGCAAAGGCCTCAGGCCCAGCGTCGCTGCAGGCGGTGCGGAGGATCGTCGCCTCAGGCACTTTTGCGCTGCCGACCTTCGGCTCGGACGACGGGCTCTTTCCCGGCACGGCGCATCGCGGCCGTCTGCAAGGTCCGCTTGCGGAGGATGAGGATGTGCGTTTCACGCTCGCCATGGTCTATTCGGCGCTGCTGACGGCAGCCTGCATCCGGGATCTGCCTCCCGCGGGAACGGTGGTACTTGACGGCAACTTTGTCGTCGATCCTCTCTATGGCGCCGCCGTTGCGGCCCTTTTGCCCGAACGGCGGGTGCTTGTGAGCCGCAGCACGACCGGCACGGCGACGGGCGCTGCCATGCTCGCCGCCCATGAGAAGCGCACTTCGCCGGCGCCACTCGCCGCCGAAGCGCCGGATATTTCCGACTTTCCCGAACTTTCATCCTATCAGCGCCGCTGGCAGGCGCTGATCAAGACCATGGAGCAAATATCGTGACGACTTATGACGACAATGCCCTGCGCGAGGAAATGGTAGCGATCTGCCGCCGGATGAACGCGTCCGGCATCAACCAGGGAACGGCGGGCAACATGTCCGTGCGCAATCCCAAGGGTTTCCTGATCACGCCAACATCTCTCCCCTACGACGTGATGCAGCCGAAGGACCTGGTGCAGATGTATTTTGACGGCAGCTACGAGGGCGAACGCCGGCCGTCGTCGGAATGGCGCTTTCATCGCGATATCCTTGCCTCCCGCCAGGATATCGAATGCGTTCTCCACTGCCACTCGGTCTATGCGACCACGCTCGCCGTGCACCACAAGACCATCCCCAGCTTCCACTACATGACCGGTGTCGCCGGAGGTACGACGATCCGCTGCGCGCGCTATGCTACCTTCGGCACCCAGGCGCTTTCGGATGCGGCCATCGAGGCGCTGCAGGACAGGCTCGCCTGCCTGCTCGGTCAGCATGGCCAGATCTCGCTCGGCACGACGCCCGCGGCAGCGCTTGCCCTTGCTATCGAGGTCGAAACCCTGTCGCGCCTTTATGTTCAGGCATTGACGCTCGGCGAGCCTCCCATTCTCGATGACGAGGAGATGGCGCGCGTCATCCAGCAGATGAAGAATATGAGCTATGGGATGGCGCCTGATCTGGGCGGCGTCAACGATACGGCCAAACACCGGCAATAGGGCCAACGCTCCAGATCTTCCGGACACGACGCCTTAACATATATGCGACTGGGTCGCACTTTAACGCTTGAAGGAGATAGACAGTGAGCGTCAAGTCGTCGATATCGTTGACCGAGCAGCAAGATGCGTTTGCCCGCTCGCTCGTCGAAACGGGTCGCTATTCCAGCTTGAGCTCTGTCCTCCAGCAGGGTCTGGAGCTGCTTCGGCAGAAAACCGAGGCGGAGGCGGCAGAGACGGAGGCGCTCCGCATGCTCATCCAGCACAGGGTCGACGAGCCGAAAATCTCGGCAATGGACATGGAAGAGCGGATCGCAAGCATGATCGAGCGGAAACGGCGCGCTCTTCGTGTGGAATCTTGAATATTCAAAAGACGCGGACCGCGACTTCGAGCTGATCTTCGATCATCTGTTCGTGGCCTATATCGACTTGGGGGATACGCCCGAGGAAGCTCTCGAGCGCGCCGCCGAGCGTATCCATGCGCTTCGTCTGGCGATCGATCGGCTGGTCGAGACGCCGCACATCGGAACGTTGCGATCGGATATCCATCCCGGCATTCGCTTCCTGCGGCGTGACGGGGCTGCAGTCTGGTTTCTGCCGATCGAGGAACGTCGGGCGTTTGTCGTCGCCGCGATTTTCTTTGGCGGCCAGGGTCACATCAGGCGGATGCTGGCGCGTTTGCTGGAAAATTAGCGACCGGCTCGATCGCGTCCCCACCGCGCGCAGCCGGCAAGAGTCAACGCAACGCAGTATCCCTTCGCAAATCTGCGTGTAATGTAGCTGCAATCTTTGGCTGTCAGTGGGGCAAAGGACGGCAAGCGCCATTCTTTGGGGAAACATCGTTGCGAATCTTGCTTCTTGAGGATGAGCCCGAGATGGCTCTCGCGCTTCTCGAGGCGCTGAGACGCCGCGACGTGCTTGCCGATCATGTCCGGACGATTGCGGATGCCGAGGCGATGGCCCGTCTCGGGACCTATGATGTCCTGGTCCTGGATCGTCGCCTGCCGGATGGTGAGGGTCTCGATCTTGTTGCCGCGCTTCGTCAGCACAGGCATCCCGTGCCGATCCTCGTTCTGACCGCTCTCGGCACCGTCGATCATCGTGTGAACGGACTTGACAGCGGAGCCGACGATTATCTTGCCAAGCCTTTCGCGATGGTGCTGCCGGCACGATCGATGTCTGCGATGAAGGTCCAGGCATACCGCAGGCGGAGCGCGATCGCGTTTTCGAACCGTTTCGCCGCATCAATGCCAGCTCCTCCGGAGCAGGCCTGGGGTTGAATCTGGTCAAGAAGGCGGACGAGATTCACGGCGGACGCGTTTTATTCCTCGATACCGGCCAAGGCTTCTGCGTGCGGCTTGAGATCGGCTCCATCCCTCCCACGGTCGTGGTGGCGGACAAGGGCTGGCGCGGAAAACGGTGAGGCTATGGCAAGGCCATAGCAACGGAAAATCCTGAAAGTGTTTTCATTTTCTCAGTGGTCCCGGCTTTGATATTCGATTTTCCGAAGCGGAGTTCCCTGCTAGATTCAGACAGAACCACCAACGGGATGAGGCATGTTGAAATTTTTGCTGTCGGCCTGGCTTTTCCTGATGGCTGTCTGCACTCCTTTCCTTGCCTTCGGCGATACAATGGATCTTCGACTACATAAGGCGGCCGCGGCGGGCGATGTCGCCGCCATCCGGGAACTGCTCGTCAGCGGTGCTGCCATCGAGGCGCGGGACGCAAGCGGCGCGACGGCACTGCTTGTCGCGACACATGGCAACCAGGTGGAGGCCGCACGGGCGCTGATCGAGGCTGGCGCCGACGTCAATGCCAAGGACGAGATTGAGGATAGTCCCTATCTCTATGCCGGCGCCCGCGGCCATCTCGACATTCTAAAGCTCACCCTTGCCCATGGTGCGGATCTCAAAAGCATCAATCGCTATGGCGGCACGGCGCTCATTCCCGCGTCCGAGCGCGGCCATGTCAAAACGGTCGATACCTTGATCAAGGCCGGCGTCGATGTCGATCACGTCAACTGGCTCGGTTGGACGGCCCTGCTGGAGGCGATCATCCTCAGTGACGGCGGTGCATCTCACGTTCGGATCGTCGAACTGCTGATCGGTGCCGGCGCAAACGTCGATCTCGCGGACAATGATGGCGTGACGCCGCTCCAGCATGCCCGCAACCGCGGCTACGGCAAGATCGTGAAACTGCTTGAGAAGGCGGGGGCCACGTGACGTGGCATTTCCGGCTGTAGCGCAATCCGCTATATGGCGAAGGCGCATGCCGCAGCCTCCGCGAAACCATGAGAATGAAGGGTCCAGACGATGCAAAGAAACTACTATTCCTCCCTCGGCGGCCATCCGCCGCAGAGCGATCTCCTGACGGGGAGGGCGGTATTCACGGAGGCCTATGCCGTCATCCCCAAGGGGGTAATGCAGGACATCGTCACCAGCTATCTGCCCTTCTGGAACGACACCCGCTGTTGGGTGATCGCCCGGCCGCTCTCGGGTTTCGCCGAGACCTTTTCGCAATATGTCATGGAGGTGGCGCCGGGTGGCGGCAGCGACAGGCCGGAACAGGATGCAGAGGCCGAAGGCGTGCTTTTCGTCGTCGATGGCGAGATCGAACTGACCCTGCCTTCCGGCAAGCATGTCCTCCAGCCGGGCGGCTACGCCTTCCTGCCTCCGGGCCTGACGTGGTCGCTGCACAACCGTGCAGGCGCGCATGCCCGCTTTCATTGGATTCGCAAGGCCTATGAGGCCGTCGAGGGATTGGATTACCCGCAGCCGCTTATCCTCAACGAGAAGGACATCACGCCGTCGGCCATGCCAGGCACCGAGGGAGGTTGGGCGACCACCCGCTTCGTCGATCCCTCCGACCTGCGTCACGACATGCATGTGACGATCGTCACCCTGCAGCCCGGCGCCGTCATTCCCTTTGCGGAAACCCATGTCATGGAGCATGGTCTCTATGTGCTGGAGGGCAAGGCCGTCTATCGCCTGAACCAGGATTGGGTCGAGGTGGAGGCTGGCGACTTCATGTGGCTGCGTGCCTTCTGCCCGCAGGCCTGCTATGCCGGCGGTCCCGGCCCCTTCCGCTACCTGCTCTACAAGGATGTCAACCGCCACATGGCGCTTCGTCCCTTCGGCTCGCGCCGTTAAGCCCGAGCGTATCGGGAACCCCGGCGCTTTGGGCGCCGGGCTTTGCCCGCTCGGCGGCTATTGCCCGCGTGCTGCCTCGCTCGACGCGAATATTATCGGCTGTCAGTTTTGTCACCCGGTTTTGGCATGTCATAGCCCGCGGGCAGCTCTACGAAGAATATGCGCATGCCGGCGAGGTGGACGTATCAGACGCTGCTTTTACGGACGCTTCTACAGTTTTCACGAGATCGCATCACTGCTGCTGCAGGGCAAGCCTCACGCCCAGGGCCATATAGATCGTGCCGATGACCTTTCCCTGCCAGCGTCCGATGGTGCGGTTGCGCCGCAGCCAGCCGCCGATCGATCCGGCGCCGATCGCCAGAAGCGACGTGACGGCGATGCTGAGGGCGACGAAGATGGCGCCGAGCAGCGCGAATTGCGCGATGACGGAGCCGCTTTCGGGATGGATGAACTGCGGCAGGAACGCCAGGAAGAAAAGAGCGGTCTTCGGGTTTAGGATCTCGGTGAAGAAACCTTGCCGGAACGCGCGCATGGGGGTGATAGCCTGCGCTGTCGGTACGTCGATGCTGCCGCTCTTTTCGATAAAGGCCTTGAAGCCTAGATAGATCAGGTAGATGACGCCGGCATATTTGACAATCTCGAAGGCCAGCGCGGATGTGGCGAGAAGCGCCGACAACCCGAAGGTTGCCATCATCGTATGGAAGAGATCGCCGACGGCAATGCCGAGGCCGGTTGCCAGCCCGGCACGTTTGCCGCCGCTGACGGCTCTGGTAAGGGTGAGCAGCGTCGCAGGTCCGGGAATGACCATCAGGCCGAGTACCACCAATATATATGTCGTCAAAACACCAAGGCTGATCATCGATCTCTCTCAAGCTGACATTTGCGGGTGGAGGCCGTGAAAACGGTGATCTGCATCCGTCACTGTTGTCTGGTCGAACAGTAGTCGATCCGCGGATTGTTTCAATAGTATCGCCGCACCCGAGATCGGTGGAGACCTATCTATCGGCAATTGCATTTCTCCGAGGCTGCTGTCTGGTCTATGGTATAAGGCTGATTTTCCAATCGTCTTCGTCCAAGCCGAGCCGTGCAAGGGCCGGCGGGAGACTGTCGGAGATATCGTAAGAGTACAAAGCGTCGAAATGGAGCTTAGAATTGAGCACAGCGTTCATGAAGGAAGAAAGCGCCGAAGCGGCAGCGGAAACCGTGCTGCCCGACCGGCCCATTTCACCGCATCCGAACCTTGTTACGGAAGCGGGATTGAAAGCACTGGAACTGCAGCTTCAGGACGCGCGAAAAGCGTATGACACGGCAAATGCCATTGAAGACATCAATGAGCGCCGGCGGCAGACTGCCATCCCATTGCGCGATGCGCGCTATTTCGCGGAAAGGGTTCGCACGGCCGAGGTCGTCACGGCTCCCGGCTCGTCTGACGTTGTCGCCTTCGGAAGTACGGTGACTTACAGCCGGGAAGATGGCCGCGTGCAGAAATATCGTATCGTCGGAGAGGATGAAGCCGATCCCAGGGCTGGATCGATTTCATATGTTTCACCCGTTGCAAGGTTGCTGATGGGAAAGAAGGTTGGCGATATCGTCAGCCTTGGCAAGGAAGAGCTGGAGATCACCGCGATCGAATAGCCTCCATTTCGTTCCGGATATTGCCGCCGCCAAAGCTGAAAAATCGCGACGTGTTTCAGCGCGCGGGCTCGAAGGGCGTGGCGATCGCGACCCGTGACGGCGCCACCTGAAAATCGGCCGGCAACATGCGGTGATAGGCGAGCATGAACTGGCAGGCGCTGCGGGCGTCATGACGCAGATCGTGATGGATGACGAAGCTGATCTCGCCGGCCGCAAGCAGCCCGATATTATCCCGATCGAGATCGTGGGCGGCAAAGACCGTGCATTCACGCCGGGCTTCGGCAAAGGCTTTCAAGATGGCGCGATTGCCGCCGCCGGCCGAGTAGACTGCACGAATATCCGGGTCTCGTTCCAGCGCGTCGCGGACAAGCAGTTCCGTTGCACGATCGACACCGAATCCTTCTGAAATCCGCACGACCGAAAGGTGCGGAAAGCGCGCCGCCAGTACATCGCGAAATCCCTGTTCGCGCTCGTCCTCGCCGGCAAAGAGCCTGCTTGATAGCGTCACCAACACCTTGCCCGCCCGTTCTCCAGCCATGCGGCCGAGAAGATAGGCGGCGGTCGCCCCCGCCACGCGGTTGTCCATTCCGACATAACCGATGCGGGCATTTTCGGGCAGATCGGTCACGAGCGTAACCACTGGGATCTTTGCCGCGATGAGCTGGCCGGCAAGATCGGCAATGGCAGGTGTGGAGGCTGCCTTCAGGACGACACCGTGGCTGCCGCGCCGGCGTATGGCGCGCAGGATCGAAAGAAGCTCGTGCTCGCTCATCGTTTCGGCCACATGAAACCGCGCGGAAAAGGAAGCGGGCCGCATGCCGGGCAATTCCGCTTCGAAGGCTCCACGGACGGCGGATGAGAAGCGTTGCGGCGTATCCATGACGACATCGATGACAAGGCGCCGGCCGGCCAAGCCCGATTGCACATATTGCCGCTCCAGCTCGGCAATTGCCGCTGCGACGCGTGCACGGGTAACGGTGCGCACGCCATCGCGTTCATGCATCACGCGGTCGACTGTCGCGAGGCTGAGACCGGCCTGCAGCGCGATGTCTTTCAATGGGAAAGGCGGCTTCAAGGCGGCTCTTCTGAGGTGTTTTTGAGGTGTCCTATCTTTTTCATAGGCCGGCCCGAGGCTAGAATCAATCCCATAAGTCCAACGTCACTTTGGGAGGAGATCACCATGGACGCTCAGACGCTCGCCAGCCGGCGCCGTCAAAAGGTTTGGCTGTCGGCCGATTGCGGCAATTTCGATACTTTCAAAGGCCTAGTGGAAAAGACTGCCAATCCGGCGGACTGGCCTTTGGCCGCGGGAATCGAGAAAAACATCCTGATCTATGATGGCGACAAGGTTCGCAGCGCTGCCGAGGATGAAGACGAACGCCGCACCCTGATGGCCGAGTGGGTCGAGGCCTTCACCTCAGGCCCAGGCATCGTCGTGATCAAGAACGCCATGCCGGATGCGGGAGTTGTCGATCGCGCGACTGCCGTATTCGAAGCCATCGTTCGCGAGGAAAAAGAGAAGGGCAGGGGCGCCGGCGATCATTTTGCCAAACCCGGCGCCAATGATCGTATCTGGAATGCACTGGAGAAACATTGCCTGGCGGACCCGGAGAATTTTGCCCGCTACTATGCGTCGGCTGCCGTCGCCATGGTGTCGGAAGCCTGGCTCGGCGTCGGCTATCAGATGACGGCGCAGATGAACCGGGTCAATCCGGGCGGCACCGCGCAGAAGCCGCATCGCGACTATCATCTCGGCTTCATGTCGCCGCAGCAGATGCAGGCCTATCCCGGCCATATCCATGCCGTCTCGCCGCTGCTGACGCTGCAAGGCGCGATCGCGCATTGCGACATGCCGCTTGAAAGCGGGCCGACGCTGTTCCTGCCCTATTCGCAGACCTTCTTCGAAGGCTATATCGCCCTCGGCCGACCCGAGTTCCAAGCCTATTTCGCCGAGCATCACGTCCAATTGCCGCTGAAGAAGGGCGATGCCGTCTTCTTCAATCCGGCCGTCATGCATGGGGCCGGTAACAATGTCTCGAAAGACATCTATCGTATGGCCAATCTCCTGCAGATCTCCTCGGCCTTCGGACGAGCGATGGAGAGCGTCAACCGCAGCCGCATGTCGGTGACGGTCTATCCCGCACTTCTTGCCGCGCTCAACGCCGGCACGCTGAGCCGCACAGAAGCTGCGAACGTGATCGCGTCAACGGCCGAGGGCTATGCCTTCCCGACCAATCTCGACAGCGATCCGCCCGTTGGCGGTTTGGCGCCGAAAACGCAAGCGACCATCATGGCCGAGGCGATCGATGCCGGAATGGATTCCCGGCAGTTTGCCGAATTGATCGCTGCCCATGCAGTACGCAGGGAGGCTTGAGGATCCGATGAGCCGACTGGATGGAAAATTCGCCGTCGTGACCGGCGGCACGCAAGGCCTGGGCGCGGAAGTTGCGCGCCTCTTTGCCGAACGGGGCGCCGCCGGCCTGACGATCTGCGGCCGCAGCACCGCCAAGGGCGAGGCCAAGGCGCGTGAGATAAGTGACCGCTATAAAATACCGGTCGCTTTCGTTGCCGCCGATCTGGGTCAAGTCGAGGATTGCCGTAAAGTCATCGCGACGGCGGTCGAAAAATTCGGCCGCACCGATGCCCTCGTCAATGTCGCCGCCATCACGGACCGCGGCACCATTCTCGATACCGATCCAGGCCTGTTCGACCGGATGTTCGCGGTCAATGTGCGCGCACCCTTCTTCCTGATGCAGGACGCGATCAAGAATATGATCGCCAATGGCATCGAAGGCACGATCGTCAACATCTCCTCGATGTCGTCGATGGCCGGCCAGCCTTTCATCAGCGCCTATTGCTCCTCCAAGGGCGCGCTCGATACGCTGACGCGGAATACGGCCTTCGCGCTGCTCAGAAACCGCATCAGGGTCAATGCCCTCAACATCGGCTGGATGTCGAGCGATGGCGAGGATCGCATTCAACGCGAATATCACGGCGCCGCGGAGGATTGGCTGGCAAAAGCCGCCGCCGAGCAACCCTTCGGCCGGCTGGTCGATCCGGCCGAGGTCGCGCGCGCCGTCGCCTTCCTGTCATCGGAGGAATCCGGCCTGATGACCGGCGCCACGATCAATTTCGATCAGTCGATCTGGGGCGCCTATGAAGGCTCGCCGCATCCGCAGAAGGCGATGTAAGCCATGGAGATTGGCGGGAGCGGCGACCCTCTCGCTGGCGGCAAGGGCGGAACTCCCCTTCTCCCCTCGGGGAGAAGGTGGCCCGAAGGGTCGGATGAGGGGCTCAAAAGCTCTTGATGGAACCGTCAGACCAGACCATTTTGCCGCCGCGGATCGTGCCGCGCACCCGCGGTATTCGGCCGCGCTCGGCGATGACCAGATCGGCGCGTAATCCTTCGGCGATGCGACCGCGGTCGTGTAAGCCGAGCGCCTTTGCTGGGTTGGCGCTTGCGAGCGTAGCGGAGGCGGGAAGGCCGCCCTTGCCGATTTCCGCAAGCGCGATCACGGCCGGCAGAATGGCCGATGGGTGATAGTCGCTGGCAAGAATATCGAGCATGCCGGCTTCATGGGCTTCCCGCGCGGATAGATTGCCCGAATAGGAAAGTCCGCGCAGCGCATTCGGCGCGCCCATGGCCGTTGCCAGCCCGAGCTGCCTCGCCTCTCTTGCCGTTGCGATATTGATCGGAAATTCGCTGATCGCAGCGCCGAGGCTGTGCAGAAGCGCCACCTTTTCGACAGTATCGTCGTCATGGGATGCCAGCACGACGCCATGCTCGCGCGCCAATTCCGACAGGCCGTTGATGATGTCCGTGCCGTCGCCATGTTCGGAGCGGGCAGCCATGCGCTGCTTCACGAGCTCGGCCGCTTGGGCCTCGCTGATCTTCCTTGCCTTCGCCGTGTTGGCGATGTGCAGTTCGATATCGCGGTATTGCCCTTGTCCCGGCGTGTGGTCCATGAGCGAGATCAAGTGGAGCGCACCGGCGTCGATCAGCGTCTTTGCCTCCGTCAAGGCGGGCAGGAAGGTGACTTCGAAGCGGCCATGGATGCGATGATCGATCAAAAGCTCTTCCCGCATCGATACGAGGGTCTGGATCATTGCATGGGTGTGCTCGATGGAGCGGACATGGCCGTAAGTTGCGGGTGTGAAGGCGACGGCGGCATAGGCTGTCGTCACACCATTGGCGGCGAGCATTTTATCGAGATCGTAGACGCCGAGTTCGAGCGGCATGCGGACATTGACGCGCGGTTCCACGCATTTCTCGATCATGTCGCCATGCATGTCGACGAAACCGGGCAGGAGAAACCGGCCGCCGCCATCTATCTCCGCCCCTTGGACAGGCCGTTCGCTGATCTCGGCGATCAACCCATTCTCGATCCTGATAGCGCCGCGTTCGATCACGCGGTCCTGCAATATAATTTCGAAATTACTCAGCCACATCGTCTTGCTCGTCCTCGATCTTGATGGCTTCCAGATGCAATTTCCGGTCGATCAATGCCTTTACATCACTCGGATGGTGAAAGACACCGATCATTGCAATGCCGGACACTTTAAGTTGCGCCAATCTTTCGACCAGCGCCTTGCGGGCAGCACGATCGGGCGATGCGGTGGGCTCGCCGAGCAGCAGCAGGCGCTGCGGCAGGATGAGCGCGGGGGCCAGATTGACCTTCTGCTGCTCGCCACCCGAGAAGGTGGAGGGATAAGTCGACCAAAGCCGTTTCTTGACGCCGAAAGCGTCGAGCCAGTGCCGAGCCTGGGTCAGGGCTCAGCGCCTGCGCATGGCTATGGGATGCGCTGACCGGAGTGCCGGCCTTCTCCTCGGTCATCATCTTTTCCTCGGGCATTTGGCATTCGCGGGGCGAGTCTTTAAATATTCGAATGATGACTACATTCATTCGAATGAATTGTCCACGATGTTTTCAGATGTAGGAGCATTTTCTAAGGCGGCGCGAACTTTTAGTCATCGCGCCGGCGCAGCCATTCCGCCGTGATGCGGCTTGCCTCTCGTGCGGCTGCCGCTGGCGCCCGCCCTTCCAACAAGGCAAAGAGAAAAGATCCCGCGAACCGGTCGCCGGCGCCGATCGTGTTCGCCGTGTCGACACGCTCGGTGGGTTCAATCTCAACAGGCTTTAAGCCGTCAAACAGGGTGATCGGACGCGCGCCGTCGGTGAGCACGAGCATTTTCAGACGCAGACCGGCGATCTGGCCGGCGCGCTGCCAGGCAAGCATAAGATCATCCGGAACATCGTCACGCGAGGAGATGACATAATCGGCCGGGCGGGGTGTCGCCGGCCGCAGTGGAAATTGTGAGACTACAAGGGGCTGGGCGTCGATCTGTGCGACAAGGCTTTCGTCGAGGGCGATAGCGTTGATATAGATGCCGGCGCCTGACAGTGTCCCGGTGGCCGCGAGCGGCTGTGATCGCCCTGTCGGCGCGATGATCGTCCGCTCTCCACTCGGTTCGAGAAGAATTTCCAGCGGTGTGGTTTCGCCGGCCACCATCATTATGTGGCCGATATCGAAGCCGTGCGCTGCGAGCGACTTGAGCGCTGCTTGCCCTTGCTCATCCTGCATCAATCGCGAGACGATGGCGACATCGGCTCCCAATTCCAGCAATTGTCGGCCGGTATAGAAGGCGCCGCCGCCGAGACGGGTTATCTGGGATGAAAATTGTATGCGTCCTCCCCGAGCCAGCGGGGCATCCAGCTGCCATATGCGATCGTGATTTACCGATCCGATTACGATTATCCGGGGCATGCGTCTGCCTATCTGTCGTCAATGTCTGGTGCCAGCGCGTCTTCGATGAAACGCTGCGCCAGCAGGAAGATCAAGAGAACGGGTCGTGCCCGCGATGAGTTGCCGACGATTAAGCAGTGCCATTTATCCTCGATATCCGAATGACTAGAAAAACATTCGGATATTTACCTAATCGTGAGGAATGACGCACCTGTGAAAGGAGATATGGTTAAATGCCAAATATACTCGCTGAATCGGCCTCAGTAGTTGTTCGTAGGATTTCGGCTACTGGACGGAGATTGAAAACGATGTTGTAGCCGATATATATCATTCGAATGATATGATTGAATTCGGAAAGCAGGCATGGAGAAAAAGTCGCCGCACGGGCAATGGCAACAGGTCGAGAGCGATATTGCCGAGGATATTCTGACCGGACGCCTGTTACCCAAGGCGCAGCTTCCGACGGAATCAGACCTGATGGAACGTTTCGGCGTCGGCCGCCACAGCATAAGGCGCGCCATTTCCCGTCTCGAAAGCCGGGGGCTCGTGCTGGTCGAGCAGGGGCGCGGAACCTTTGTCAGGGATAGTCGCCTCGATTACCGCCTGTCGGAACGCACGCGCTTTTCCCAGAACCTGCTCGATCAGGGCAGGGAGCCGCTTGGACAGGCCATTCACGAAG
The DNA here is from genome assembly GCF_030182495.1 of Rhizobium aureum. Taxonomy (NCBI): domain Bacteria; kingdom Pseudomonadati; phylum Pseudomonadota; class Alphaproteobacteria; order Hyphomicrobiales; family Rhizobiaceae; genus Rhizobium; species Rhizobium aureum. Next base: position 432,452 of record NZ_JAQJCI010000002.1, read on the forward strand.
AGGTGGTTCCTGCCTCCGAGATGATCGCGGAGGCCTTGCGGCTTCCCCGTGGCGAACCCGTCTACCATATCGTCCGGCGCTGCTTTGCCGACGAGGAGCCGATCAACTATTCGCATGCCTATTATCCGGTGCGTCGCTTTCCGGGCTTCGACGAGGCGCGCCGCAGCGGGCGAAGCGTGACCGTCATTCTGGCCGAATACGGCATTCCCGACTATATCCGCCTGCGCACCGACATCATCGTCCGTCTGCCGACGAGCGAGGAGGCCAAGCAGCTCTGCCAGCCCATGTCTCAGCCGGTGGCCGTGTCGAGAAAGGTGGACGTCGATCTCAAGGGCACGCCGATCTCCTATTCCGAGTCTGTATGGCCGGGTGAGCGCATCCAATTCTCGATCGATAATACCAGCCAGCTTCTGGACGTACTTGCGCGCGGCGATGCGGACTGAGTGGATCAGTTTCGCGCGGCTTGCACCCGTCCGACGCCGAATGACGCCCCCGCTGCGATATGCTAATATAATGACCTGTGAGGTGCGCAGGGGATCATGGCAATGTTGGAGACGGACAAGGTATTTGCCGGCTCGATTCCGGAAAATTACGACCGCCATATGGTGCCGCTGATTTTCGAGCCTTACGCCGCGGATCTTGCACGACGGGCCGCGTCGCTGGCGCCGATCGCCGTCTTGGAAATTGCCGCGGGAACCGGTGCGGTCACCCGCGCATTGACGCCTAAACTATCCGACAGTGCAAGCTATGTCGTCACCGACCTCAATCAGCCGATGCTGGACTATGCCGCCTCGCGACAGGCTCCCGACAGCCGCATCACTTGGCGGCAGGCGGATGCCATGACGCTGCCGTTTGAAAATGCGGCCTTCGATCTCGTCCTTTGCCAATTCGGCGCGATGTTCTTTCCAGATCGTATCGCGGCTTATCGCGAAGCAAAGCGCGTTTTGAAGCCGGGAGGACATTTCCTCTTCAACGTCTGGGATCGCATCGAGGAGAATATCTTCGCCGATGATGTGACGAACGCGCTGGCCCGCATTTTCCCGAACGATCCGCCGCGCTTTCTGGCACGCACCCCGCATGGCTATCACGATGTGGACCGGATTCGCAGCGATCTCGAGAATGCCAGCTTCACCGATGTGGTGATCGAAACGAGAGCCGAACAGAGCCGTGCATCCTCACCGCGCCTTCCGGCCGTAGCCTATTGTCAGGGAACGCTTCTTCGCAACGAAATCGAGGCCAGAGAAGCGGGAAGCCTGGAGGCTGCAACCGCCTGCGCGGCATCTGCGATCGCCGACAGACATGGCAATGGCGAAGTTGCTGCGAAAATTCAGGCACATATCATCCTGGCCACCGCCTAATCCGTCTCGTGCTGCAAGCTTAACTGAAGAATAACTATGATTTAAAGCAAGTCTGCCGAATTTAGCGCGCGGCGACGAGTTGTTATATCCTCCGGGTCATAAATAGAGATCGAAGACGATATTTACTGAGATTTCTTGTGGGATTTTATAGGGAAATACTTGAGGGGCCGGCCGTCGGCAGTAATGCCGGCAAGTCATCGCGCCTGCTGTCGAATCTTCAGGTGTTGCGTGCGCTCGCCGCCTTGTCCGTCGTCGTTGCTCACGCCTTGCACGAGACCGAGATACTGGCCGGGGCGACAGGGCGGGCAGCGGTTGACGGCTCTGCATGGAATCTCGGTTTCGGGGTGGATATATTCTTCGTCCTCTCCGGCTTCATCATGACCCATACCGCTGCTTCGGAATTCGGCAAGAGCGGCGCTCCATTGCGTTTCTTCCTGCGGCGCTGCGCCCGCGTGATCCCGCTCTATTGGCTGCTGACGAGCCTTATGCTTATCGGCGCGCTCGTAGCACCCTCGCTGCTGGCTGTTCCTATCGGTTCCGTGTCTCATGTCCTGGCATCCTATGTCTTCATTCCGTCCGGGCGTGGTGCGGATGAGATCAGGCCGGTGCTCGCGCTCGCCTGGACGCTGAACTACGAGATGCTGTTCTATGTGTTCTTTGCGGCCGCACTCCTGCTGCCGATAAGGCTGGGTATCGTCTGGCTGTCGGTGCTGATGTCAGGCATGGCGCTTATCGGAAGGCTCGTCGATCTCAGCCATGTCCAGATAGCCTTCTGGACGAGCCCGATCATTCTGGAGTTCCTCTTCGGTGTCTATGTCGCCCTGATCTTTCGCAGCGGCATCAGGATCGGCGGTGCAGCGGCGGTCGGGCTCATGGCCATCGGTCTTCTCGGCTTTGTACGCATCTCCACCCCTTGGGATGATGCGGCTTTGCCGCAATTCCTGCGAAGCGGCCTACCCGCGGCACTATTCGTTCTTGCAGCCGCAATCGGCCCCGTCCTGCCTCAGAGGAGTCTCGTTCTTTGGGGTGTCGCCCTAGGCGATGCCTCCTATAGCCTCTATCTTGCGCACCCCTTTATTCTGCGGCCAATGCGAGCCATCTGGGCAAAAGCGCTTGGCGGGGCTCTTCCTCTTGGTTTGTTCGTTGTCGCTGCGACGAGCGTCGCCGCCATGTCTGCACTGGCACTCTTCAGAGGCGTCGAAAAGCCGCTCACGAGCTACGTCCAGAGCTTGGTGCTGCGCGCAGCACCGCGAAAGCGCATATCGGCAACCCTTTCGGCAGCCGACACTGAAAGCCTCTAAACAAGCTAAAGCGATTCATAAATCGGGTTCGAAATGCGACAACGGTTCGCCCGTCCCGCCGATCTATATTCTTGCGGCAGCTATCCTGCCGTTCAATCGGCCCATTCGGGATCGGTCGTAAAAGCGATCGTCAGCCAGCGGTCCGGGCCTTCGTCGCCGATCGCCTCGCCGATCTCGTCGCGGATATGGTCCCACTCCTCCAGCTTCTTCGCCGGTCCGTCCGGTGGCACGATGAAGTAGAGCTCGATCTGCTTGCCGCGGCCGACGCGGGCGACATAGGAGCGATAGGATTTAAAATTATAGCGTTGGACGATGTCGGTGGCGACGCGATCGACATGTTCCCGCAGATCGGAAGGCGTCACGAGCAGGATATCGGCAAAGGCCTGCTTGATCGTTCCGATCGGCATGGGGATGACGATGAGGCAGACGAGAGAGAGCGCAATGGGATCGACATAGGGTGACATCCATTCCAGGCTCGTCCCCTGAATGAAAAAGCCGAAGATGAAGGCGAGCAGCAGCGCCCCGCTGAGGCAGCCTGTCATTACCCAGGCCTTGGCATCGAGCGCAATGAAACTGGACCTCAGCGTTTCGTTCGCACGCCTGCCATAGGCGGCCATCAGGAAGGCGATGATCATGGTCAGCACCGCATAGATGATGGCATGATCGAAGGAGAGGTGCCGGCCGCCGGCCATGATGCTGCCGATCGCGTTGATCAGGGCATAGACCGCAGCCCCGGTCAGCAGGACGCCATTGAGTCCGAGCACCATGGGTTCGAGATGCCAGAAGCCCATGGTGAAATGCTTGGCGAACCTGCCGCCCGCCGCCGTGTTCGTTGCGGAGGACACGATCAGGTTGGAGACGATCAGTGCAACGATCGTCATGCTCGCATCCGTGAGTGCGTAGACGCCGTCGAAGACGATCGCATAGGAGCCGGAGAGAAGACCGAAGACAATGCCGGCGACCGCCAGAACGAACGTCACGATAATGGAGATGCGCAGGACGCTTTGTTCGGTTGTCACTTTCAATCTCCGGAGAGAGGCTGGTCAGCGGTTCAGATAAACTTGCATACACGCCAGACTTCTATCGTGTCATGTGGCCCGAGCCAATCCGAGCCATGATAGCGAGGGACTCTCCCTATATGGTGACAGAATGCGTTGTTCGATCAGGGCTCGCGCGGCCGAGCGCTCTGACCCTGCCGCCTGAATTCGCTCGGCGTGACGCCAACCAGTTTTTTGAAATCCCGGGCGAAGTGGAAGGGATCTGGATAGCCGCATTGGGCGGCGATCCTGCCGATCTGCTCGTCGGTTACGACAAGCAAACGCTTCGCGGCGTTCACGCGCTCGTGGCGGAGCCAATCGACAGGTGTTGTCCCCATTCTCTGACGGAAGCGGCGAAAAAGCTGCGCTTGGCTTAGATGGGCGGCGATGGCGAGTTCATCCACCGACCAGGGGCGGCTGAGGTCGGCGCGGACCAATTCCATGACCCGCTGCAATCGCTGGACGGCGCCGCTCAGCTCGCCATGTTCCGCGCGCGCGGAAACCAGAAGCGAGATCAATTGTGCGAGCAGGGCAAAACAGTGACTGTCGGAGAGGAAACTGCCAGTTTCCACGTTTCGGAGGATGCCTTCGAACAGCGCCTGCGGATCGCGTGGGTTAGAAATGGCGAAGACCGGATTGGCGATCACGCCGAGGCTGTCGAACAGTGTGTCGAGCCCGTGCCCTGCGAACCCCAGCCAGAGATAAGACCAGTGCGAATGATGCGGCTCGCAACGATGTGAATACAGCATCGAGGAATCCAGCCATGCGATCGTTCCTTCACAGAGAGCGCTTGAGAGACCGTTGACCTGCAGCAGGCCTTTTCCGCTGAGGGTCAGGATGAGAGTGTGCTGGTTGAAACGATGGGCGATCGGCATTTCCTCGGGCGTGCAGATGCGGCGCCCCGCGGCGAGAAGCGCATAGGGAAGGGCGCGGGACAGCCTGCCCGGCGTCTGAAAGAAGACGTCATCCAGAGGGTAAATATCATCTGGGATTGCTTCATCTGTCATGTCGTCAGGTCTTATCCGGAGATGAGAGTTTTATCCATATAGCTGCGGCTGGCATCCATGTCTTTTCGCCGTTCGACGCTGTAATCTGTGGCCGATGAACCAGAATGGACGAGGTCCTGATCATGTCGATGGCAAGCCCGGTGTTTGATCCGCTCTCGCAAGCGTTTACAGACGACCCTTACGCCGCCTATCGCGAGCTGCGCGCCAGCCCGGGCCCGGTCTATTACGAGCATTTCGACATATGGCTGTTGTCGCGCTATCAGGACGTCGCCGCTGCCGCCGGCGACAAGACGCTCGTGCGCTCGCTCGAGTTCTTTCTCTCCCCGGAGGAAATACAGGAACAGAAGGTTAGGCAGAACTGGCACGACATGCCGAACCATTCGCGCTTCGTACAATTCAGCCTTTTGGATTCCGATGGCGAGACACATGACCGATTGCGCCGCAAGGTATTTCGTGAATTCACGCCGGCCCTCGTCGCCCGCCAGCGCGGGATGATACAGGATTTCGTCGACCGGCTGCTCGATCGCCTTCTGCAAACCGGCACGATCGACTTTGTCGAGGATCTCGCCTCGCAGGTCCCGGGGCATATCATCGGTTCGGTTCTCGGCGTGCCGGAGGAATATGCCGGGCAGCTGCGCAAGTGGTCGGAAGAGGTGGTGCAATATTTCGACGTCGATCGCAGCGCGGAGCGCAAGGCGATCGCCGAACGAGCGACGACGGAGTTCTACGAACTGCTCAAGGAGCTCATCGCCGACCGCACGCGCAACCCGCGCGACGATCTTCTCTGTCGGCTGACAGAGGCGCATGTCGCCGGTGAACTGACCGAAGACGAGCTCGTCTCCACCTGCATGCTGATCCTGATGGCCGGCCACGGCTCGACGATCGACGTGCTTGGCAGCGGCATGCATGCGCTGCTGCAATATCCGGACGCTTTGACCAAGCTTCGGGAAACGCCTGATATCATATCGACCGCCATCCAGGAGATGTTCCGTTTCGAGTCGCCGCTACCGTTCTTTCATCGCTACCTGACGGAAGAAAAGACGATTGCCGGCGAGCGGCTGCCGAAGGGCACGAAGGTCGGCCTGCTCTATGGCGCGGCCAATCGCGACCCCGAGCAGTTCGAGGCGCCCGATCGGTTCAATGTCGAGCGTACTCCCAATCGCCATCTGGCATTCGGCGGCGGCGCGCATTTCTGTCTTGGCAATCACCTTGCACGGCTGGATATGGAGATCATCTTCTCGACGCTCCTGCAGCGGACACGTTCCATCGAACTGCTGGATGAACATCCCGCCTATAAGCGCGGGCTGTCGGTGCGCGGCCCGAAACGCCTGGACATCAGGCTTGTTGCCGCATGATCGGTTTTGCCGAAAGCATGGAGAATACAATGTGTGAAATCGTGTTCATCGATTCCGCCGGTCGCGAGACCCATGTGGTAGCCCAGGATGGCGAGACGGTGATGGCCGCTGCCGTCAGGAGCGGTATCGATGGCATCGTGGCGCAATGCGGCGGCGCACTGGCCTGCGGCACCTGTCATTGCTATGTCGAGCAGCCTTATCTCGATCTCCTGCCCCCGCCTTCCGAAGAAGAGGCGGCGATGATCGAGTTCGTCATGGAGCCGGCGCCGAACAGCCGCCTGAGCTGTCAGATCGTGGCACGCAGCGTCGTCGACGGCATGCGCGTCATTGTGCCGGATAACCAGCACTAGGGACTAGCCTTCAGACGAGATGTCCGACGCAGCGACCTCGCCCGAACTTTCACGATTCCGGCCTAGACCGACTGTTCCGATGCCAGGAGATCGGCATAGTGAGCACGGGCGACATCCGGGTGTGACCGCAACCGGCTCTTCAGCTGGTTTTGGCCGACCTCGCGGAAGATCGGGTTGAGCGGATCGACCGAGATGCCGCGTTCGGCGCGCTTCAATTCGTCAGGCAATTCGATGACGGGGATCGCGGCATCCGGCCGGGAGCCCAGGAAGAAAGCGACGGAGAAGCGTTCGACGCCCGCAGGCGGCGCGATGACATCATGCACGTCGGCGCGTACGAAACCATTGGTCGCCAATTCTAGCAACTCGCCGGTATTGATGACGAAGGTGCCGGGCACCGGCGGCGCATCGATCCATTGTCCGTCTTCCGTGCGCACACGCAGGCCGGGTGTCGTATCCTGCAGCAGCACGGTGACGAAGCCGCCGTCCTTATGGGCGCCGACGCCCTGATCCGTTTCGGCGACATCGCGGCCGGGATAGCGGATGATCTTCAGAAGCTGCGAGGGCTGCGGCTCATAGATGTCGGCAAAGACGTTTTCCGGCTGATCGAGAGCTGCAGCGATCGCCTTCAGCACATCGATGCCGATGCGCGTCACTTCTGCCTGATAGGCAAGCAGGAGTGGTTTGAGCTCCGGCAGTGCCTCGGGCCATTGGTTTGGTCCCTGCAGTCGCCGCCAGGCCGGGGTATTCGGGCCGATCTCGAAGGGTGTGCTTTCGGTGTTGATGTCGAGCTGTTCGCGCCAGTCCTGTTCGCCGCGGGTGCGCTCCTGTCCGGCCCGATTGTAGCCTCGGAAATGCGGCGATTTCACCATCTCGATCTTGAGCTTCTCTTCGAGCGGCAGCGCGAAGAAGCGCTTCGCGGTGGCAACGACGTTTTCGATCAGTTCCGGATCGACGCCATGGCCCGTCAGATAGAAGAAGCCGTGATCATGGAGCACCGTGCGAAGCTCCGCGACGAATGCCTGGCGTTCCGATGGCGATGCGTAGAAGCGCTGGAGATCGAGCGTCGGCAATGATGTTTCGACGGCTGATTGCGCGGTGTTAGGGGTCAACGATTGCTCCTCTTTCAAGGTGAACTTGTTGCTGTCGTTTCAGATGGCAACGTGTCATCCAGGCCGAAGCTAGAATTCATCGGGAGCGAAGGCAAAGAAGATAATCCTAGAGATCGCAGATCCGTTGGAATGGTTTTTGCAGCCACTGCGGCGCCCGGCTGAGGACTTATGTCGGGAGAATCCCTTTTAAAAGGCTGGCGGCGGCCCAGTTACGAATACTATCGAGCTAGAAGAAAGGATTGCTGTTGCGACAGTAGGAGGAGGCAATCCCGGATTTTGTCGGCAAGCCAACGTTTGCCGCCCCGCAGACAATGAGCTCAACTGCGGGCCAATCAGTCTAGCCCTAAGGTCATAGCCTCAAGATGCCAGTATCGCGACTTCGCGATACCGGCATCGAGTGGCGGCTAAGCATCGATGATGTAGACGATCTCGAAGGTGGAGGGATCTACGATCACAATTCGGCCGTCAGCCAGAACGAAGAAGCGGTAAGTCTTGTACTGAGGTACGATTTCGACGATTCGCGGCGGTAGCGGCTGCAGCTTGATCTTCCGGGGGATTCTCGTGCCGACCGATACCGTGAAATCGGTCTCGCGGACGGGCGTAACGTGAACTTCCTTGATGACCTGGCGGATCTGCGTCTGTTGTTCGACAGATACCTGCACTTGCGTGTTCGTCTGAGATTTGCCTGTCGTCGTAGTTTCGCTTCCGGTTGTACCCTGCTGGCTGTTGCTAGCCGGATTATCGGGAGATTTCATATTATTTCCCGAATTCCCTGCAGTTCCGCTTTTTGTATTGGCGCCATTCTGGCTCTCGCCGGACTGATTTGCATCGTTGGATTGGGGAGCGGTAGTGTTGTTCGTCGATCCGCTCTTAGTATCCTTTCCGCTTTTGGTGCCATTGTCTTGCTGCTTAGGAGTTCCAGATTGATCGGTTGATCCATTGTTCGTCGAGGTACCTTTTTGGGTGCCGTTCGACATCGAACCCTGATTATCCGGCGCGGACTGACCGGAGGGTTGATCGGCGGAACTGCCGGTTCCCGACTTTGAACCTGTTGTGGAGCCACCGGTAGTGGTTCCCGAGTTTGGCTGGGATTCCGTGGCGGGCTGTTTGCTGTCGTGCGTTTTCCCACTTTTGGGGACGATCGGGTTATCCTGTGCGTTTGCGGGCATGGTGCCTGCAAACGAAACGCTCATGGATAGAGCCGCTATCAGAGCGGCAAGTGCCTTGGTCTTCATGATTTCCTCATTTCCTGCTGGTGATCGATGGCGACGCCTTTCCGCCGCTATGGAACGAACACAGCTGCAGCTGCCGTGTTCCAGAGCTGCGGCTTCAGTCGGAATAGGGCGCGACTAAAGTCCAAACAGGAGTTCCTTGGCGCAATAGCGATTATTGATGGAGTGGGCGCGCTTGTTTGCTTTCCGCTAAGACGTTATGGCGGCGGCGCAAAGGGAAACGATCGAGGCTGCTTCTGCGAGAACTGCTTACACGGACGCCTCGATAGCTGAGCTTAGGTCAAATCTTCCGCCAGCGTATTCAACTCATCGACGTTATGGATCAGCGTGAGCCTTTTGCCGGCATCAAAGGCCTCAGTGCACAGGCGGCGGATGTCAGGCATCCAGTCCTGCTCGATTTCCCATATGGTTCGGAACAGATCCCGTGTTGGCGGCATCGCCGAAAGCCCGCCAGGTGCATGCTCGAGCTTGCCTGATTGCCAGGCGATCTGCCTCTCCGCAGCGAGCCAGAAATGCATCCAGAGTGGCATGTCGACGAGAATGATCTCGGTTGCGCGATCTATTCGCGCTTGGATTGAGTTCCGGTGCCCCAGTCCATCGATAACCCAGCTCTCGCCGGCTATGATCCGCTCATGCTTTGCTGTATAAATTTCAAGTGGCGCCGGGACCCAGCCTTCTCGCCAAAGGAACGTGTCGATCTCGAAATGGGGAATTGCGTGTTTCTCGCCCAATCTACGGGCGAGGGTGGATTTTCCACCGCCAGCATTTCCGAGAATGGCGACGCGCAGCATTCGAATAGACCTGAAGATTTGAACCTATCGGAAGCCTGACAGAGATGTCTGCATGTTTATGCTGCCATTCCGCCGCCGTTGCAATCTTTGCCTATTGCTACCGGTCAAACAGCGTCCCGGCGCACGAAATGTCGGATGCCGGTCGGAGTAGTTTCGATCAGATCGCGCAAGGTCGGTGGCACCAGCTCGAATTGATCGAGACCGGCTCGTGTGGATGGTGCCCAGCGAAATTCAAGCTCGGCACTGCCGTCTTTCACCCGGTGCACGACGTCCGTTTCATGAAACGGAAGCGGTTGCGAGAGCTCTGCCTCGTAGTAAAAGCCGACTTCGTGAACGCGCCGGCCTGACAATTCGAAGAAGTTCTCGATGATGAAGCGCAAGGGGCCGACGGTGGCCGTACAGCCGATTTCCTCTTCGATTTCGCGGGCAAGCGTCTCGGCGCCCGCCTCGTGAAATTCCACCCGGCCGCCGGGTAAGGACCAGAACTTATCTGCGAGTGCGCGGTGAATGAGGATATGATCGTTCGAGCGGATCAAGGCGCCTGCGCGCAGTTGGAAGCGGGATTCCCCCGAATCCATGACGATCATGGTTCGCTGGGTTTCTGTCATGGATCGGCCTCCGGTTCCGGGTGGGATGGGATCAGTGGTCAGAATTATCGACATTTGCTCCGAAGTGTATTGAAATCGTTTGAAGATTGTTTCCTTCTCTATCGATCCTGTTCATCAAATCGGCCTGGACGATGCGTTTCGTAAATCCAATTCCTTTCGTCGGCGATATTGCTCGCTCGAAGACGTTCTACAGCGATCTGCTGGGCCTCAAGATCCTGAACGATTTCGGGAGTTTCGTGCTCTTTGAAAGCGGCTTTGCCATTCATGACGGAAAAGCGCTGGAGCAAACGGTCTGGAAGAAAGTCACGGAAACATCGGAGCCATATGGGCGCCGAAACATGCTTCTCTATTTCGAACACGACGATGTGGATGCGGCCTTTACCAAAATAGCCCTGCATGTCGATCTCATCCATCCGGTCGAGCAGCAGGAATGGGGACAGCGGGTATTCCGCTTTTATGATCCCGATGGTCATGCGGTGGAGATCGGTGAGCCGCAATCGGTCGAACAGGTCCCCGCGGCAGGCTGATAAGATCCTCGCGTTCGGGTAGGCCTTGGGACATGCCGTGCAGCGGCATGCATTCTCACAGCACGTCGAATATGGCTGACGCGACCGCTACCTCCGTTCCCGCCAGGCCAACCGAGCAAAAAAGTGTCGTATCGGAGGGCAGTGTTCGGCCTGGCACCTTGTTCGCAACGATGTCGGCAAGGTCCCGCATGCGGGTTTCGTGCGCCGATCCCGCAAGGAAAAAGGGCGAGGCGTAGGTTCGTGTCTGTTCGATGGAGTCCGTGACGATCACATGCGCGGCATCGGCTACGTCCAGTCCGAGCTCGTGTCCCCGCAATGTTTTCGGACCGACCGTATTGACGTGCGCTCCGGCCTTCAAATCCGCCGCGTGAAGCACAGGCACATTGCTGTCCGTTGCACAAAGTACGATATCGGCATCCGCCACGGTTTCGGCAATGCTGCCGGCGGGTTCTATCGCTATGTCCAATTCGCGTTGCATTTCCTCGGCGAAAGCCCTGCAGTTTTTCTCATCGCGGCTGAAGACGCGGACACTTTTTATGTTTCGAACGGCCGCAGCGGCAATCAATTGCATCCGGGCCTGAGCACTGCTGCCGATAACCCCAACGGTTTTGGCGTTTGGATCGCTGAGATGGCGTATGGCCACGCCCCCGATCGCTCCCGTTCTGATCTGGCCAAGCCGTTCGCCCAGGATGATCCCTTTAAGTTTTGCGTCATGCACGGACCAGACGGCAACGATCTGCGAATGTTCCGGTCCATTGAAGGTTTCATACACGCGGAAGCCGGCGAGCGGCTTTTCCCCGAGTATACCCCCGACCGTAAACACCAGGTCGCCACTGCCGGGAAATGAGACGTGATGCCGAGGAGGGCAAACGATATTGGCGGATGCTTTGGCGAGGAAGGCCGTTTCCAATGCGTCGAGAGCGATCGGCATGAGCGCGAAACTGTCCAAATCCTCATCTCTCAGTATTTTCAACATCACGAACCTCCGGCGTGACGACATGCTGCAACCTCAACGCAAGTTGAGGTCAAGCTCTATTTTCAGCTCGGCGCTGGTCCGGGCACATGTTGGCTGGGCAGGTATCGGCCTGGATGAATCGGTCGGTATTTCGCTTTAAAATCGCCTCTCCCATCGTAAGTGAAGGATACCGTCAATACACCATGTCGAATGATTGGCCCGCAGCAATATCTGCCAGTAGCCGCGTTACGGCGGGTGGACCGCCATGGGTCGCGATCCACCGGCTCACCCGACAGGCAGCTTTCGCATACAGATTGACCGACGCTGCGCTTTCAATCCACGCTCTCCTCGACGTCGGGAGCGTATCATCTGGTTCCACCAAGCAACGATCAGGCGACGATGCCGGCCTCAGGTAGCGGCCGTCATTCGAAACGAGTACCGCAATGCCCTCGTCGAACCATTGCGGCACATCACGTCGGAAGGTCTTGATCAGTCCGATCCGGGTATGAAGTTCGATATGTGACATCTCGTGTGATGCAATGGTGACGGTCGTTCCTTGGAGCGAGAGGAACAATGCGAAATCGAGAAGCGCCATACCCCGCGACCCTCCGCCGCCGATCTTGCGGTAGCAATTGTCGTCGCCGCAGACGAAGATTCTGGGATCACTATCGATTGTCCCGTAGAACTGGCGGAGCTGGTCGCGAGCCATGGCAATCGTCTTGAGCACGGCTGCCTGCTGCTGAGAAGCCATCCCATCCTCGACATAGACCTGACCCCGAGCCCTCTTGAAGCCCATGCAGTTCGGGCACACCACAGCAGCTATCGCCGGATATGCGGCCAAGAGGCCGGCGGCTGTCGTCGCAATCAGAAGGACTGCGAGTGTGGCTGCTTTGATCGATATAGATACCATGCTCCTTCCGGTCCCGTTCCGTCGTCTAAAGACTTCGAAGGAAGTCAATCATGGCTGTATTCACCTCCGGCGCGCGTTCCTGCTGGGTCCAGTGGCCGCAGCCCGGTAGCATGACCGCCGGCCGGAGCTTGGGAACCATTGCCGATTGCTTGGCAATGATCGGCTGAAACACCTCGACAATGATGTCGCGGTCGCCCGCGATATAGAGCGCTGGAACGGTTATCGTTGCTCGGCCAAAGGCGGCCATGAGTTCCCAGCTGCGATCGATGTTGCGCCACCAGTTCAAAGCGCCGCGGAATCCGCTTCGCGAGAATGCCTCGACATAGAGATCGATGTCGGACTCCGCGAGCCAGGAAGGCAGCGAAACCGGATTGGTGAAGAGATCCCCACTCCGCGGCACCATCCCGGCGGTAAACCCTCCAGCGCCCGCCGGCGGCGGGCTATCGCCCGAGAGGGAGTAGAACATGGATCGGAACGTGTGGCGCAGATCGCGCCCGAGCGCCGCCTCCGCCTCGGGGGTCTGGAAGTAGAGCTGGTAAAACACCGCATCCTTGGTCTGCGGCATGAGCGTCGTCGGCGGTCCTGCGTCGCCAAAGCCCCGTGAGCGGAACGGCGGGCTGAGCGCGATGACTGCGCGGAAGCGATCGGGGCGCAAAAGCGCCGTTTGCCATGCTATCGCAGCGCCGATGTCGTGGCCGGCGATCACGGCTTGTTTGGCATCTAAGGCATCGACAAGCCCCAGCATGTCACCGATGTCATGGAGAATCGTATATTTCTCCATCGCTTCCGGACGATCGCTCCACCCATAGCCGCGCAAGTCGGGCGCCACTGCATGGAACCCCGCCTCCGCCAGCGCGCCGAGCTGATGGCGCCAGGAATACCAGCATTCGGGAAAGCCGTGGCAGAGAATGACGAGTGGACCCTCACCCTGTTCGGCCACATGCAACCGGATACCGTTCGCTTTGACCATGCGATGCCTGATCTCGGGCATTGCCGAATCTACCCAGGATGTCGGTTCAGAGTCAGCTCCGCCGAGTTCAGCGGCGGCGGTTTTTAACGGCTCTCCGAAAGCGGCGCCTATGGTAAGCGCGCGCCCTGCCAAGAGGACTTCACGTCGGGAAAATATCGCATCTCGCATTGTGTCGCTCTCTTCCGATCGTCGCATCCGGAACCTCGGTGGCTTTGAAGGCACCGAAATGCGGACCTAATTCCAGATTGCACACCGAGTGTATGGCCGCTTGCTGCGGTCGACTATTGGCGATAACGTCGATGGGCTATGAAGCAGAACTTCACAGTGAAGCAGCGGCCTGTCGCCGAGCATGGAGTCACTGGGTGACGCGCGGAATTGCTTTTGGCGCGGCTATGAGACAATCACGGGCCGACGAAAGTTCTGTATCGTGATACGACGAACATTGGTTCAAGATCTCGGCACTCTACCGACATCGTTCAGCTTTCTCATAGGCGGCCGATGCGGGAGGTGAGCGAGAAACCCACGACTTCGGGCTTATGGAAGCAGCGCCAGAGCGAACCGATCGGCGGCGGCCACGACGATCAGCGCGATCGCCAGCACCGGCAAACTGACATAATGCAGGATCAAGGCCGCGCCGACAAAGAACCCGGCCTCAAGCACCAGCCGTCCGGCGGGTCCGATTTCGTATTTCCGCTTCGGGGAGAGGAATGTGCCCCAGCCGATAGCGCCCGCCGCGCAGAACACTATACCCAACAGTGCTTTTACCACCAATGGCACTGCCAGATGCGCTGCTAATGCGGCAAGTGACGCAAGGATGCAAAGTTCCAGGGCAAACCTTATGCCAAGCGCGATCGCTCTCATTCTTCCCCCCATGCCGGTCAAACGATTGTTTGTGGTCTGCCGGATGGCAGAGGGTATCGTCGCATGCTCGATCCCGCAGGTCACTTTATAGCGGCACCTAAGTCCGGGGCAACCGACTTCCCATTCGTTCTCTGCCCCAAGCTTCGGCAAACTCGATCAATGGGCGCAGGCTCACCCTTCCTTCGTGGCGCGATATTCGACACACGGCGGAGTCTCGGCATGGACGGTGTGGCTTACCAGTCCTCCTTCAGGCCCCTGTAATGGGCACTATCGCGCCGTCTTTGGGGCGGCTGCCTGGTTCCGCTCGCCGGCGGCCGAAAGGATCTCGCACCTTTCGGCATGTGTCGGCGCGGGTACAGCCGCCGCAAGGGCCCTGGGACAGATGCCGATCTCGTGTCCTTCAATCCGAAAGAAGGCGATGCCTCCCGTCTCCAGTGCCAATCGCAGCTGTGCTTCCGTCGCCCGATGCAGGCTGTGACGATTGCCTTCATAATCGCGGATTGTGCTGCGCGACACGCCAGAGCGGTCCGCAAGGTCCATCTGCGTCCAATCGAGAAAGCCTCGGGCCGCCCGGCAGAGCGCTGGTGTCAAAATCATCGCCATCTTAACCTTGACGCAGGGTTCAGAGCTGCCCATATTGGGCAATATCTATCATATAGGACATAATCCACCGGATTTCCAGGGGTTTTGCTGCCGTAGCAGTCTGAGTTATCCGGCCAAGCGAGGGAATGACGTTTTGGGATAACTGGCGAGCCTGTTTTCATTCTGGCACTTTTGGCCCTGCCGTTTATCGGAAGTCTCCTTTCCGTCTGCCTGTTGCGCACTCAGTCGCGGCGCGGTCCGGCTGCGGTCGCCGGAGCGGTCACATTTCTGGCGCTGCTGATTTCCGCGAGCTTCTTTCCCGCCGTCAAGGATGGCGGCGTGGTGCGATACAGCATCGCGTGGCTGCCGCAGCTGGGGCTGGATTTCAGTCTCAGACTGGATGGTTTCGCCTGGCTCTTCTCGGTCGTCATTACGGCGATCGGCTTTCTCGTCATCGTCTATGCTCGCTACTACATGTCGGAAGAGGATCCGGTTCCTCGCTTCTTCTCCTTCCTGCTCGCCTTCATGGGGGCGATGCTCGGCATCGTGCTGTCGGGCAATGTCATTCTGCTCTCGATATTCTGGGAGCTGACCAGCATCTTTTCCTTCCTGCTGATCAGCTATTGGCACAATAGCGCCGCCGCCCGTGATGGCGCCCGCATGGCATTGACCATCACCGGGATCGGTGGGTTCTGCCTGCTGATCGGCCTGATCCTGATCGGCCATATCGTCGGCAGCTATGATGTGGATAAGATTCTGGCCTCGGGTGATGCCATCCGCAATCACCCGCTTTATTTGCCGGCGCTGGTGCTGATCCTGCTGGGAGCGCTGACGAAGAGCGCGCAATTCCCGTTCCATTTCTGGCTTCCGAATGCCATGGCGGCGCCGACGCCGGTCTCTGCCTATCTGCATTCCGCTACGCTGGTAAAGGCCGGCGTCTTTCTGCTGGCGCGCTTCTGGCCTGTTCTGGCCGGTACGAATGAATGGTTCTATATCGTCGGCGCTGCCGGCATCATCACGCTGCTGCTGGGCGCGTATTTTGCGATGTTCCAGCAGGACCTCAAGGGACTGCTCGCCTATTCAACGATCAGCCATCTCGGCCTCATCACCACCTTGCTCAGTCTCGGCAGCCCGCTTGCCACGGTTGCCGCCATCTTCCACATGCTGAACCACGCGACCTTCAAGGCATCGTTGTTCATGGCGGCCGGTATCATCGATCACGAAACGGGTACGCGCGATATGCGCCGTCTGAGCGGCCTGTTCCGCTATCTGCCGTTTACAGGATCGCTCGCGATCGTCGCGAGTGCCGCGATGGCCGGCGTGCCGCTGCTCAACGGTTTTCTGTCGAAGGAAATGTTTTTCGCCGAAGCGATCGAAACTCATGCCGATTCCATGCTCGATCGCATGCTTCCCTATGTGGCGACGCTTGCAAGCGCCTTCAGTGTCGCCTATTCACTGCGCTTCATTCAGACCGTCTTCTTCGGTCCGGCGCCGGCCGACCTGCCGATCGCCAAGCCGCATGAGCCGCCGCGCTCAATGCGCTTGCCGATCGAGCTTCTGGTCGTCGTTTGCCTTGTCGTCGGCATCGTTCCGGCGCTTTCGGTCGCGCCCTTCCTGCACGCGGCCGTCGTCAGCGTTCTGAATGCCGATACGCCGCAATACAGCCTCTCGCTTTGGCACGGCTTCAATCTGCCGCTGGTCATGAGCATCCTCGCCTTGGTCGGCGGAACCGCTTTCTACTTCGCCTTCAAGGATTATCTGTCGCGATGCGACGACGGTCCGCCCCTTTTCCGTCGCCTGAAGGGGCAGCGCATTTTCGAGCGCGTGCTGGTGGAGGTTTCCTGGCACTGGGCGAGAACGGCCGAAAAGCGGATCGGCACGCGCAAGCTGCAGCCGCAGCTTCGCTGGGTCGTTGTGACCGGCTTTACGGCCGGCCTGCTGCCGCTCTATTTGTCGGGTTTCGAGGCGAAGCATTTTGCCTTTTCAGGCGCCGATCCGGTCTTTGCCTTCATTTGGGCGATCGGCATCTGCCTTGCAATCGGCACCGCCTTCTTTGCCAAATACCACCGTCTTGTCGCGCTCGTGATGCTGGGCGGCGTCGGGCTGATCGTCTGCATGACCTTCATCTGGCTTTCCGCGCCGGATCTCGCCATTACCCAGCTTCTTGTCGAGATCGTCACGACGGTTCTCATCCTGCTCGGCTTGCGCTGGCTGCCGAAGCGGACGGAAGGGATCGACGATACGGTCGACCTGCGCGCTCGTTTCCGCCGGTTCCGCGATCTTGCGCTGGCCGTCATCTGCGGCGTCGGCATGACGTTCGTCTCCTACGCCGTCATGACCATGCCGGTGCCCGACGCCATCGCGAATTATTTCCTCGAAAATGCCTATTCGAAGGGTGGCGGCCGCAATGTGGTCAATGTGATCCTGGTCGATTTCCGCGGCTTC
Source organism: Rhizobium aureum (assembly GCF_030182495.1). Classification (NCBI taxonomy): domain Bacteria; kingdom Pseudomonadati; phylum Pseudomonadota; class Alphaproteobacteria; order Hyphomicrobiales; family Rhizobiaceae; genus Rhizobium; species Rhizobium aureum. The sequence goes on from NZ_JAQJCI010000002.1 coordinate 449,850, forward strand.
GATACTTTGGGCGAGATCGCCGTCCTCGGTGTCGTCGCCTTGACGGTCTACGCGCTGCTGCGTCGTTTCCGCCCGGCGCCCGACAGCATGCAGATGCCGGAGCAGCAGCAGATCCAGAACCGTTTCGACGAGGAAAGGCCGGAGCGTTCGGCCGGCGATACGGTGCGCGATTACCTGCTTGTGCCCTCCGTGATCATGCAGTGGATGTTCCCCTTCGTCATCGCCCTGTCCGTTTATATTTTCATGCGCGGACATGATGCGCCGGGCGGCGGCTTCTCGGCTGGCCTGACGCTCTCGATCGCCTTCCTGCTGCAATATCTGGCCGGCGGTACGCGTTGGGCCGAGGATCGCATCCGCATCCTGCCGCTGCGATGGATGGGGGCGGGGCTTCTGGTCGCAACTGCCACGGGCATCGGCGCCTGGTTCTTCGGCTATCCCTTCCTTACATCGCATTTCCAGTACCTGGATGTGCCGTTGATCGGCAAGGTGCCGGCTGCGAGCGCGCTTCTCTTCGATCTCGGCGTCTTCCTGCTGGTCGTCGGCTCCACGGTTTTGATCCTGGTGGCCCTTGCGCACCAGTCACTGCGCATCAACCGCCTGCGCGTGCTAGATGCCGATAAGGCAAAGGGGGATTGATGGAACTCATCTTGTCCATTGCGATCGGTGTGATGACGGCCTGCGGCGTCTGGCTGATCCTGCGTCCGCGCACCTATCAAATCATCATCGGACTGTCGCTGCTGTCCTATGCGGTCAATCTCTTCATCTTCGGCGTCGGCGGTGTGAAGACGAATGTGCCGCCGCTGCTCGGCGATGGCATGGCGACGGGTGCTCTGGCGGACCCGGTGCCGCAGGCTCTGGTGCTGACGGCGATCGTCATCGGCTTTGCAACCACGGCGCTGTTCCTCGTCGTGCTGCTCGCCTCGCGCGGCCTGACCGGTACAGACCATGTCGATGGAAGGAGCGATCGGAAATGACAGGCTGGTCGCACCATCTCATCATCGCGCCGATCCTCGTTCCGCTTATCGCGGGAGCGCTGCTCGTATTCATCGACGAGCGCTCGCGGACACTGAAGGCGCTCATCAGCTTGGCCGCCACCGTCCTGCTGGTCGGCATTGCGCTTACGCTCTTCCTTGCAGAAGGCGGGTCGCCCGGCCAGGAACGCGCCTATCTGCTTGGAAACTGGAGCGTGCCCTTCGGCATCGTGCTCGTGCTCGATGGGCTGTCGGCGCTGATGCTGCTGCTGACATCCATCGTCGCCGTTGCGGCGCTGATATTCTCGCTGGCGCGCTGGCACGCGGTCGGTGCGCATTTTCACACCATGTTCCAGCTGCTGCTGATGGGCGTCAACGGCGCATTCCTGACCGGCGATCTCTTCAATCTCTTCGTCTTCTTCGAGATCATGCTGGCGGCATCCTACGGCCTGCTGCTGCACGGTTCCGGGCCGCTCCGCGTCAAGGCCGGCATGCACTATATTGCCGTCAATCTCGCGGCCGCGCTGCTCTTCCTCATCGGCGTCAGCCTGATCTATGGCACGGCGGGAACGCTGAACATGGCGGATCTCGCGGTGCGCATCCCGGAGATGTCCGCCGATCGCCGCATGCTGATGCAGGCCGGCGCCGGCGTGCTCGGCATCGCATTCCTGATCAAGGCCGGCATGTGGCCGCTCTGCTTCTGGCTGCCGACGGCCTATAGCGCGGCTTCGGCGCCGGTCGCCGGCATCTTCGCCATTCTCAGCAAGCTTGGCATCTACGTCATCCTGCGGCTGACCATGCTTCTGTTCAGCGCCGGCCCGTCCGCCGGCTTCGGCGCGACCGTGCTTCTCTACGGCGGCATGGCAACGTTGATCTTCGGAACCGTCGGCGTGCTGGCGTCTCAGGCGCTCGGCCGGCTCGCCGGTTTTTCCGTGCTCGTCTCGTCCGGCACGCTGCTGATGGTGATCGGCATCAATGATGGTTCCATTTCGTCCGGCGCGCTGATGTATCTTGTCAGTTCGACGCTGACGATCAGCGCCTTCTTCATGCTGATCGAGCTCGTGGAGCGCGGGCAGGATGCGGGCGCCAGCGTTCTTGCCGTCACGATGGAAGCTTATGGCGATGCCGAGGAAACGGAGCCGACGGAAGGCGAAGGCGTCACCATGCCAGGCACCATGGCGATGCTCGGCATCTGCTTCGCCGCCTGCGGTATCCTGCTTGCCGGTCTGCCGCCGCTTTCCGGTTTCGTCGCCAAGTTTGCCATGCTCTCCGCCATGATGGGAACCGGCGCGATCGGCATTCCGCCGAGCGCCGCCGTCTGGACCTTGATCCTGCTCGTCATCCTTTCAGGCATTGCCGCGCTAATCGCGATGACGCGTGCCGGCATACGCACATTCTGGAGCTCGCTCGAGGGAACGGTTCCACGCGTGCTTGTCATCGAGATATTCCCGGTCATGGGCCTGCTCGCATTGACGCTGGCCTTGACCATCTGGGCCGGCCCCGTCATGCAGTACATGGATGCGACCATCCGCACCCTTAGCGATCCCAATATCTATGTCGATGCTGTCCGTAATGCGGTGGTTGCGCCGACAACTATCGCAGCTCAAGCAAGCAAAGCGGGGGGCCTGTAATGCTGCCTTATCCGCTGTTGGCGCTGAGCTTGATCCTGATGTGGCTGCTGCTGAACGGTTTCACGCTTGGTCAACTCATACTCGGCATCATCGTTGCCGTTTTCGCCTCCTGGGGCATGGCATCGCTCAGGCCCGAAAAGCCGCGCTTGCGCAAGTGGTATCTGCTGCCCAAGCTCTTTTTCCGGGTTGTCTTCGACGTCGCAAAATCGAACCTGCAAGTCGCCTGGATCATTTTGAAAGGTCGATCGCGCAAGACAAATCCGGGTTTCGTTGTCCTGGAACTTCGGGTGCGCGATCAGATCGCGCTTGCGCTGCTGGCGGTTATCCTCACGAGCACGCCGGGCTCGGCGTGGCTCGAATATGACTCCAATGACAATACCGTGCTGCTGCATGTTCTTGATCTCGAAAATGAAGCGCAATGGCGCGACATGGTCGCCAATCGATACGAAGCCTTGCTGATGGAGATATTCGCATGAGCGCCATGATCATCCAGATATCCGTCGCGGCTGCACAGCTGATGATCGTGGTGGCAATGGCGATTGCTTCCATTCGCATGTTTCGTGGACCGCGCGCGCAGGATCGCATCATCGCGCTCGATACGCTTTATGTGAACGCCATGCTGCTGCTTCTGACCTTCGGCATCGGCACGGGGCGTGTCGTCTATTTCGAAGCGGCACTCGTCATCGGCATGCTCGGCTTTGTCGCAACCGTTGCTCTAGCGAAATTCCTGATGCGCGGGGAGGTGATCGAATGAGTCCGCAGTTTGAAAACTTGCCCCTATGGGCTGCGATCCCTGTCGGTGGACTGCTTCTCATCGGCGCCTTCCTCACCCTGGTTGGTGCGATCGGCTTCCTGAGGCTTGGCACCTTCTACGAGCGCATTCATGCGCCGACATTGGGAACGAGCGGCGGCATTGGCGCAATCATGATCGCCTCGATGATCTTCTTTTCGATTTCGACATGGTCGCTGGTCATCCATGAGCTGCTGATCGGCATTTTCGTAACGGTGACGACGCCCGTCACCTTTATGCTGCTTGCGCGCGCGGCCTTGCATCGCGATCGTGCCGAGCAAAACAGCAATGCTCCGCCCAAGCAATCGCCTGCAGGAACGTCGTCCGAAGGACGCTCTTCGTAGTCATCTGACTCTTTTCGCCATGTATTGGGGCAAAGGTTGGCTTCGTTGCGCCTAGGACAATCAGCGTTAAGGTCCGAGAGGCAAGTCTCCCTTTTCAAGCATATAGCAGCATTGGATGATGGTTTCGCGGCGCGAGCGCGAGAAAAGCTCTCTGCTGCCGATCTGTGTGAAGCCGAGTTTGGTCAGCACGCGTCCCGATGCGGGATTGTCGGATGCATGACCGGATTCGAGCCCGGTCAGGCCGACTTCGTGGAAGACGAAACCGAACAGCGCTTGTGCGGCCTCGAAGGCGTAGCCCTTGCCCCAGGCGGCTTTCTCCAACCAGTAGCCCAGGCTGCCCTCGGCGCCGCTGATGCCATCGACATCGACGACACCGATCATTCTTCCCGCCTGCTCGATGGCGAAGCGGTAAGCCGTGCCATCGGCCCATTCCTGCTCGTGGCTGGAAAACCAGCTTTGGATATCTTGCCGGCCTGGCGGATAGGTGGCGTTGCTCAGCATGCGCGTCACATTCCAGTCGCTCTGAATTTCGCACGCGCGTTCGGCGTCACCCGCAGATGTGGGGCGAAGCAGGAGACGGGCAGTTTGAATGAATGAGCGGGGGATCGATCTTGCGGTCATCATACATGCCTTGCTGTCTGGGAGACTATCGATGCATCTATATCGCGCGATTCCATTTAGCTGCATATTCTTGAGTGACAGCCCATATATTGCCGCAATGCGTGCGCAAAAGCGCCGCCTCTTGCAGGCACGGCCTGCAGGACAGCGGGACCGGCCGTGAAAGCGTTCCGTTTACGAGGGGCGAACCCCCTTTTGCGGTCCGGTCCTATCTTCCAGGTGATTGTCAGCCGCTGCATCTAAAAACTCGGAGGAGTGCAGGCGCTGATGACCTCGCAGGGAACCGGGCCAACGCAGCGGAAGCGATGCGGCCGGCGGCTTTCGAAGTAATAGGCGTCGCCCGGGCCTATAATACGTCGTTCATCATCAACGGTTACCTCCAGGCGGCCGGTGAGCACGATGCCGCCTTCCTCTCCTTCATGAACCAGCGGCACCTTGCCGGTATCGGCGCCCGGTTGATAGCGCTCCTTCAGGATCTGAAGGCTGCGCCCGAAGAGGTTTTCACCGACCTGGCGGTAGGAAATCGGGCCTTTGCCGATCTCCACCAATTCCTCGGCTGCATAAAAGGCCTTCTTCGGCGCTTCGGGTTCGAAGGCGAAGAATTCCGCAAGCCCGATCGGGATGCCGTCGAGAATGCGCTTCAGGGCCCCGACGGATGGATTGGCCGAATTGGATTCGATCAAAGAGATTGTCGAATTGGTCACGCCGGCGCGCTTGGCGAGCTCGCGCTGGGAGAGGTTGCGCGCCAGGCGCAGATGACGCAGGCGATTGCCGATATCGACAGACATCGTGGCTCCGGGGTTTCGGATGTTCGAAATATCGAAAACATTCCATGTCGATGAAACAAAATCAATAATTTAAAGGCGGATAGAAAAGGACTTGTTCGGAGCTGGAAAATCGCTGATGTCAAGGACAGCGCAATGGAGGCGAAAATGGACAAGATCACTCATCCCAATACCCCTGTTCTCGACAATTTCTGGATGCCGTTTACGGCAAACCGGCAGTTCAAGGCAGCGCCCCGGCTGCTCGCAGCCGCTGATGGCATGTATTACACCGATGTCGATGGCAACAAGGTGCTTGATGGGACGGCAGGCCTCTGGTGCGTCAACGCCGGCCACGGCCGCAGAAAGATCGCGCAGGCGGTCGAGCGCCAGCTTTCCACCATGGACTACGCGCCGACTTTCCAGATGGGCCATCCGATCGCCTTCGATTTCGCCGCGAAGCTCGCCGCGCACGCACCGGGCGGCCCTGAGGCCGGCCTTGATCGCGTGTTCTTCACCGGCTCGGGTTCTGAATCCGTCGACACTGCGCTCAAGATCGCCATCGCCTATCAGCGCGCGATTGGGCAGGGCACGCGCACGCGCATCATCGGTCGGGAAAAGGGTTATCACGGCGTGGGCTTCGGCGGCATCTCTGTCGGCGGCCTTGTCAATAACCGCCGTGTCTTCCCGCAGATCCCCGCCGATCACATGCGCCACACGCTGGACATCGAACGCAACGCCTTCAGCAAGGGTCTTCCGGCCCATGGTATCGAGCTTGCCGAGGATCTGGAGCGGCTGGTCGCGCTGCATGGCGCTGAAACAATCGCGGCCGTCATCGTCGAGCCGATGTCCGGCTCCGCCGGCGTCGTCTTGCCGCCGAAAGGCTATCTGGAGCGCCTACGCGCCATCGCCGACAAATATGGTATCCTGTTGATCTTTGATGAAGTGATCACCGGCTTCGGCCGCTTGGGCACGCCGTTTGCGACGGAATATTTCGGTGTCGTTCCCGATCTCGTCACGACTGCGAAAGGCATCACCAACGGCACGATTCCGATGGGTGCCGTCTTTGCCAGCCGCAAGATCTATGATGGCCTCATGACCGGTCCGGAAAACCAGATCGAGCTCTTCCACGGCTATACTTATTCGGGGCATCCGGTTGCCTGTGCCGCCGGTCTTGCGGCCATGGAAATCTACGAGGAGGAAGGTCTGCTGACGCGCGCGAGCGAGCTCGCGGGCGAATGGCAGAGTGCGCTGCATTCGCTGAAAGGCCTTCCGCATGTCGTCGATATCCGCAATCTCGGCCTCGTCGGCGCCATCGAACTTGCGCCGCGCGATGGTGCTCCCGGCACGCGCGCCTATGACGTCTTCGTCGATTGCTTCCAGAAGGGCCTGCTGATCCGTGTAACAGGCGATATCATCGCGCTCTCTCCGCCACTGATCATCGAACGCGAACAGATCGAGACGATCGTCTCCATGCTTGGTGACGCGCTGAAGCGGGTGGCCTGATAATTCACGATCCCTGGCCGGTACCATCTGCACCGGCCAGGGATCATCGGGCCGTTCGTGCAAGCGTCGGTGTGGCACGGGGATGCCGCATGACAGGTTACCGGCTGCCGGCGTCGTCAGCGCCACGGCCATCCTGTTCGAGGATGTGGGCACAAGGCTATGGAAACCTCGATCACCGCGGTGCAATAACGTTTGTTTTCGAACCCAGCGATCAAATGCCGAGGGCGATACAAAGAGGAATGGAAGCGGGTTGTATAAGGCGCCGGGCCGGGGAGGAATATGGGTGAGGAGCGAGCGTACCTATCCGCGCTTCCGGTGTCGTTTTGGCGAAGCGATATCAGTTTGCCGGACAACAAAGCAGTGATGAAAGCCGAAAGCCTGTATCACTTGCCCACAGATACTTGCGCCGATTTCCGGCAACGCCATAGAGTATTTCCAACGGGTATGCGATCGCAGTACCGGCTCGTTGAGCTTAAAATCATCGTCTCGAATGGCTGGATCATGCCGCTCCACAGATGATGCGGCTGCTCTCACGATGGGTAAAGCCACAAGGTTTGTGATTCCTGGTGTCCAAAGAGCGGCAAATAACGCAACCGCGGGGTCCAATTATCGATAATAATAACGGATGATGTTGCCATTATACATCTATCCTTTACATTTGTGCGGGCATCCATGTGGAGGAGCTCCGTCATCGCTTCACAAGCAACGGCGGCTTGGCAAGGAACGCTAACTAGAAGAGAGCAGACTAATGGCAAACTTTCTCGATAAATGGTCTTCGAAGAAGGCTGACAAGCCGAAGGCTGGCGCACGGAATGTTGTCGATACATTTCGTGCACGAGTAGCGGAACAGAAAGCATATCTGGAGGAGTATGAGCGCGATAGCTCCGGCTTCAAGAAGTGGCGCTCCACTTGGTTCCAGCGCGTGCCCGGCGGTTTCGGCGTGACGGTCGGTCGTGACTCCATCAATGCCGGTCACGGACTAAGCTATGTCGTCGTTGAATCGGTCAAGGACGTCTCCGAGTTCCTCGACGATCTTGCTTATCATGCGGAAAATGATGTCGGCTTTCAGCAGGCACTTGAAAAGAACCGCCAGCGCCGCGTTGCACTTCTGAATGCTGCAAAGACGGGCGACAAGGCAGTTGCTTCCAAGGGCAAGGCAAAGGCCAAGCCTGCAGCGGCTAAGCCGGCTGCCAAGCCAGCCACAAGCAAGTCCGCACCGAAGACCACTCGGGCAAAGGCTGCTCCCGCAGCTGCCGCGCCGGCCGTTGCGGAAACGGCAAAGCCGAAGCGCGCTCGCAAGGCAAAGGCCGCGAGCGCCGCTGAATAAGATGACGAAGCCCGCTTCGAGCGGGCTTTGATCCTGCAGCTATCGATTGGCTTTGAAGCTTCCTGTTCGATCCACGGTCAAACAGGAAGCTTCGAAGTGTTGAGACCACCGCGGAACCTCGCATCATTCCGTATGCAAGGAGCAGCAAGACGAATTCAAAGCGGCCGATGTGACCGCCGTGATATGTCTTGATGTCCAAAACCTAGCGATATCGCCGAACAACGACTGTGGCTGCATAATCGAAGGTGCAATCGCGGCGCATTGCCAGTGCTTTCGATGTTGTTCAACCGCTCTATAAGAGCTTTGTCTTTGCTCACCCGATTGCGCGGACATTACGGCGGATCGTTTGCGGCGGCTGGCCGAGTACGCGCAAGAAGGCGCGGCGCATGCGCTCGCGATCCGCAAAGCCCACTTCTATGGCGATTTCGTCCATCGAATGACCGCCTTCTTCGATCATCAACCGCGCCGCCTCTACCCGCATGTTCTCGATCGCCTTGGCGGGTGACTGGCCGGTTTCGCTGCGAAAAACGCGGTTGAATTGGCGGGGACTGAGCCTTGCCGCCTCCGCCAGCTCCTCGACGGACACGATCTTGCGCAGATTTCGTCCTGCGAAGTCGAGCGCGCGTTGAACACGATCCGATTTCGGCTCGAGTTCCAGGAGGGCCGAAAATTGCGACTGTCCGCCGGCGCGGCGGTGATAGACCACGAGCTTCCGGGCAACCTCCCGGGCCAGTTCCTCGCCGTGATCCTTTTCGATCATCGCAAGGGCGAGATCGATGGTGGCCGTCATGCCAGCAGAGGTCCAGATCGACCCATCGATGATGAAGATCTTGTCTTCATCGACCTTCAGGGCAGGGAACCGATCTCGCAGCTCCCGAGCAAAAACCCAATGCGTCGTCGCACGGCGGCCATCGAGCAGACCGCTCTCGGCCAAGGCAAAGGCGCCTGTGCAAGGAGCGGCGACGCGTCGGCAGGACTTTGCCGACCGACGGATATAATCGAGGATAGCCGGAGACATGGCCGAGACCTGCGTGGCGGCGCCGATGAAAAGAGAATCGAACGACGTGTCGCCAAAGGCTTCCGTTTCGACGCTGAACCCCGCGGATGAGCGCACAAGCCCTCCGCCCTCTGAAAGCAGCGTCACGCGATAGAGCTCTCTTTCCCTCGCCAGATTTGCGACCTCGAAGGCGGTCACTGCGGTGAAACCCATGACCTGGAAGCCAGGAAAGAGGAGAAATCCAATGGAATGCATGGCGGCGCTCGCAGCTGGAAACGGTACCTGAGGCGCTTCTCGGACGGCACGCCGTGCCGGATGCCTCGATCTGCTCTCGGAACTTGATCGCATATGCGCGCTCGCATGTCCGAAAACGTAGTGAATATGACATTTGGGACGCAAGCTTTCAAGACTATTGTTCCTTCATGCGGATTGAACCTCCCACCGCAGGAAAAGGACAGAAACGATGACAAATTCATCCCTAGGAAAAGCATTGGTAACAGGTGCATCGTCGGGCATCGGCGCGGTTTATGCGCATCGTCTTGCCAGACGCGGCTTCGACCTCATTCTGGTCGCGCGCAATGAAGAACGGCTTTCGGCAATCGCCGCTCAGCTTCGCGAGGAGACGGGCCGCAAGGTCGAGGTCATTGCCGCGGACCTGGGCTCGCAGAAGGATCTCAGCCGTGTCGAGCATGTGTTGAAGACGGATGATGCGATCACGCTTCTCGTCAACAATGCCGGTTTCGGCGGGGCAGGATCCTTGCTGGAGTCGGACGTCGAAAGAATGCAGCAGATGATCGATCTCAACGTCACGGCGCTGATGCGGCTCACCTATGCCGCCGCGCCGGGGTTCGTTCAGCGTGGTGGTGGCGCCATCATCAACATCGCGTCAATCGTTGCGATCGCGCCGGAGCTGCTGAACGGCGTCTATGGCGGTACGAAGGCTTTCGTTCTGGCGTTCAGCCAATCGCTGAAGCATGAGCTGGCGGATAAGAATGTTCGCATCCAGGCGGTTCTGCCCGGTGCGACCGCTACGGAATTCTGGGCTGTCGCCGGTGTTCCCGTCGAGCATCTGCCGTCCGAGATCGTAATGTCGACCGAGGACATGGTCGACGCCGCGCTGGCCGGTTTTGATCAGGGAGAGCTGGCGACGATTCCCGCTCTCGAAAGCGTCGAACTGCAGAACGCCTATGAGGATGCGCGGCAGGCTCTGAAACCCAATTTGTCACGCTCCAGCGCCGCACCGCGCTACAAGGTGAAATAGTAAGATTATCGAAATGATGCCATGGCCGGCATCAAATCGCGGGTGCCGGTCATTCAAAAGCCACAAAACTAAAGAGGCTCAGGAATGCAGGGCGGATCGACGCGATCCTGACAGCCTCTGCTTGAGCTATTCGTTGACGCCACTCGTGCGCCATGCCCATCCCGCTGCCAGCGGGTTCAATCACAGGACCTGATGAGAAGGTTCGCCACGACCAAAGCAGATCTGCGAGGTTCAATGCGATGTATTCCATCCACGACCGCATTCCCGTTTCCATCGTTATCGCCAACTATAATTACGCTCATTATTTGAGGCGCGCCATCGATAGCGCATTGGAACAGGACTACGACAATGCCGAAGTCATCGTCGTCGATGACGCATCGACGGATGCGACAACCGATGTCATCGCCTCTTATGACTCACGGATTAAGACCTGCCTCAGAGAGGTGAATGGCGGACATGCCGCAGCATTCAACACAGGCTTCGCATCCAGTCGCGGCAAGATCGTGCTGTTTCTCGATGCGGATGATTATCTTTATCCGAATGCGGTGTCGGAGGTGGTCGAAGCCTGGGAAGAGAAGACTGCCCAGATGCAGTTCAGGCTGCATATCGTTGATGAGTACATGCAGGTGAAGGACGTGTTTCCACCTGCGGAACTACCTTTCGATTCCGGTGACGTCACTCCGGAGCTTTTGCGAAAGGGGCGCTATCAGACGACCGTCACGAGCGGCCTGGCGTTCAGCCGCTCGGTTCTCGACAGGGTGATGCCCGTTCCGGAACGGGAATTTCGACAGGGCGCCGACGGATATCTGGCGACGGTTGCTCCCCTGCATGGCGAGGTGACATCCATCGATGATTGTCTGGGTGCCTATCGTATCCACGGCGCCAATCATTCCGTCTTTGCAGAAAGGCTCGGCCGGCGTGCGCGCTGGCGCATACAGCATGATTTTCGCCGGCTGGAGGCTTTGTCGGATCAGGCGGCGGAGATCGGCCTGGAAGTACCTCAAGATGCCGGTCTGCGCGATCCTGTGCATTTGGAGGAGCGTCTTGCATCGCTTTGTATCGACAGGGAACGACATCCTGTCGCCGAGGATTCCCGGCTCTCTCTCGGCGCCGCCGGAGCGGTCGCCAGCCTGAAGATGAATGCGTCCAGACGGCGCCGTGCGATGCTGGCCGCCTGGTTTCTGTCGGTCGGCATCCTTCCTCGCCATATGGCAAAAGCAATTCTTTCATGGAAACTCGTTGCCTCATCGAGGCCTCGGTTCCTCTTGCGCCTGTCGAAAACGATCCGGCACGCGGTGGGGTAGGGCGAATTCACCAGTGCGAATGACCGGACGGCCCTAGTCGGGCATGTCTGGTTTGCGCGAAGCTCCCATCAATGCGTCGATCACGCCCTGATGGTGGATGTTCCGGTCGAAACGGCTGTCGTTTGCCAGTTGCATCAATCCCGCGAAGGCATGCTTGGCCGAAGGTTTTTTGCCCTCTCCGCGAAGATGGGCGACCAGGCGGCGGTAGTCTGCATTCGCCTTGATTTCGAGCGGGTTGCCCGCACCGATTTTCTTCAGGGGCCACCATGACCAGCCGATGCCGTTTTTCTCCTGCAGCGCCACGGCGCGGGCATACCAGTCATTGTTGTTTTCGCCGGATTCGCCGTTCCAGAGCGGCATGTCATATTGCTCGCGCAGTTTCAGGAACGGTTCGATCGATTCCCGCGTCGTCGGCGTCCAGTATTTGTGAAAGCTGAGCGCCGTGTTGCGATCCTCGATCGGCAGCACGCCGGCATAATTATTGCCCCAGCAATTGCCCTCGATCACAAGCATATGGTTGGTATCGATCGCGCGGATCGCACGAATGGTGCGTATGTAGATGTCGCGCAGCGGCCGGTTTTCGGTTTCGCGGCAGCCGCCCTTGTCTTTCTTGTCCTGAAAGCCCCAATTCGGTTCGTTAAGCAGGTCATAACCCGCGATCGTCGATTCGTCCTTGTAGCGACGGGCGATCTCGCTCCAGAGCGCGATCATCATTGCCTGGTTCTCATCGCTGTGCCAGAGCGACGGCTTGTTCGGATTGCGATCGGAAATGGCGATGTCGTGACCCTGGCCGCCAGGTGCCGCATGCAGGTCGAGTATCAAGTACATGTCATGGGCTTTCAGCCAGCCGATCAGCGCATCAACCCGGCGAAAGCCCTCCTCGTTCCAGACAATGTTCTTGGACGTTTTCTTGCCGTGCCTATCCTTGATGAACAGGTTCCAATGCATCGGCAGGCGCACGCTGTTGAAGCCCCATTTGGCCATTGCGTCGATATCGGCTTTCGTCACGGCATTATCGAGCCAGGACCGATAGAATTGTTCAGTCCTTTTCTCGCCGATGATTTCGGAAATGCGGCGGCGAATGATGTGCTGCGCCTTCAGATTGGAAGGGCCCATCATGTAGCCTTCCTGCACCATCCATCCTCCAAGGCCGAGGCCACGCAGGATGAGCCGATGGCCTTTGCCATCAACGATTTGCTGATGATCGGCGCGGACGAATCCCTCCGCATGCGCCGGCGGCGCATATGAGCCCAGGCAGATAATGAACAGGCTGGAGAGCAGCAGCAGAAAATGCCTCATGAACCTCAACTCGCCCGAAAACTTTGGCGCCATGTGGGCACGATACCGCGCAGGCGATTAAAATCTTGCGACGGAGCCTATGCCGGACGATCCAGCGGCGCACCGAAGATGATCTGCTGATAGGCTGCAAGCAGGGCAGGTTCCTCGATGGAGCCGTGATGATGAAGCTGCCGCCAGACGCCGTCGATCCTGACGAACCAGCGGGTTGTGCGAATGCGAAGTTCAATGCTCTCGCCGGCCGTGACGCAGGTTCCTTTCTCCCGGCCGACGAACAGGTGCCAATCATCGCCGCCCTGACTGGTGAAATCGTGGAATGTGACCCGGACCTTCGCCTTCCCGGTAAACAGCTTCTGATAACCGTCGCGGATCGACGGCCATCCGCGCCGGATGCCTCCGATCGGATTGTCCATGCTTGGCTTGTCGCCATCGGCCCAATTGGCGGCCAAGGCAGTCAGGTCGCCGGCATTGAAAGCGCGGTAGAAGCCGATAAGTGCGTCGAGGGCGCCGCCATTGTTCACCATGTCTTCGCTGCCGGTAATTTCAGTCAAAAGCTTTGCCATGTCATGTTCTCCTATTGTTATGCGTCGTGATCCCGGGCACTTCCCTGAGGAACTCGAACCAACACCGCGACGGCGAGGTCGATCGTCAAGGCGAGGACCATGGCGCCGGTTCCGATGAAGAAGAGCAGGTAATAGTTTCCGCCGGTTTGGGCGAAGACGAAGGAAAGTCCATAAGCCGCCGCCGCTTGGAATAGGGCAAAGAATACGGTTGCCAGGCTCCATGCGACCTTCTGCTGCGCCGGATGGTGCGGCAGCAATTCCGCGATCCTCCCGAGCATCAAGGGAACCGTGCCGGTCACGAATGCCCCGACGATCAGGCTCGATGCGATGAGCCATGCCTGTCCGAGACCAAGGGCGGGAATGACGACTGCGAAGGCTTCAAGCAGAAAGGCAAATCGCAGTGCTGCGGCGAAACCGGTGCGATCGGCCAGATGGCCGGCAAGGATCGGGCCGATGGTGGCGCCAAGGCCAAACAGCACCCAGTATTCCGCGCCAACCTGCAAGCCCTCTCCCAATCCGCGGGCAACGAAATCCACGAGGAAGATCATATGCGGAACCCAGCCGGCGGCATTCAGCGCATATTCGATGTAGAGCGCGCGTAGCGTCCAGCGTTTCGGGACATGCGTGGCATGGTGGCTTGCGGTGGTGTGACCGGCGATTTCGCGCGGCCATCCGGCCCAGGCAATGATCGTCAAAAGCAGCGACAGGGCGCCGATGCCGAGCCAGGTTTCGCGCAAGCCCTGTTGCAGCAGCAGGGGAACCAATGTGCCCGATAGTGCAACGCCGGCGCCGATGCCCATGAAGATCACGCCGCTGGCAAGCCCTCGGCGAGACGGTACGATCAGCGGCAGGACGGTTGGCGCCGCGAGTACCATCAGGGCGCCACCGGCAAGGCCGGCTGCGAAACGCCATGCGAAGAACCATGGAAAGCTGACAGGGAAGGCGCAGGCAAAGAAGGCCGCCGTTGCGGCAAGCATCATGATCCTGAGCGTCAGGACAGTGGAGGCGCGTGCGGCGATTGTCCGCCCGAGCAATGCGCCGACCAGATAACCGGAAAGATTTGCGGCACCGAGATAGGCGGCTGCCGGGGCTTCGAACCAATTGTTATCGACGATGGCAGGCAGAAGCGGCGTATAGGCGAAGCGGGCAAGGCCGATGCCGATCAGGCAGGCACAGAATGCCGACAGGATGGCACGCCATGCCATCCGGGCATCATAATGGTTCCGGTCGGTTTCGTGCGTGGCAGCGTCGATCATGGGAACTCTCTCAGTGATCAGTGCTTGAGAGAATACGGCACACATATTATCATAAAAACTGAATTATTATGAGAGCAGTTATCTCTTTGGGAGATATGAAATGGACGTATCGGATCTCAGAGTTTTCGAAGCGGTATCACGGCACGGCAGCATGAACCGGGCGGCGCAGGAGCTGCACACTGTTCAATCGAATGTGACCGCGCGAATCCGGGCACTGGAAGAAGAGCTGGGTGTCAGCCTATTCCAGCGGCATGCAAGGGGCGTGTCGACCACACCGGCGGGACAACGAATTCTCCCATTTGTCGGCCGCATCACCAAGCTTCTGGCCGATGCCCGCACCGCCGCCAAGGATGATGGCGAGCCGGGCGGGACGCTTTCCCTCGGCAGCCTGGAAACGACGACAGCGCTGCGATTGTCGCCGCTCCTCGGCCAATTCGCCAAGACCTATCCGCAGGTACGTCTTGTCGTGACAACAGGCACGACCCGCCGGCTGATCGACGATGTCGTTTCATGCCGGGTCGAGGGCGCCTTCGTGGCGGGTCCTGTCAGCCATCCCGATCTCGAGCAGGAGGTGATCTTTCAGGAAGAGCTCGTTCTCGTGACATCGCCTGCCATTCGCGGAATGGAAGATTTGGCCGGCATTATCGATCTCAAGACCATCGTCTTCCAGATCGGCTGCTCCTACCGGCAGCGGCTGGAGTCGCTTCTTGCCGATATGGGTATCGTCACCTCGAAGCCGCTGGAATTCGGCTCTCTGGATACGATCATAAGCTGCGTGTCGGCCGGCGTCGGCATCACTCTCTTGCCAAGAGGTGTCGTCGCTGCCGCCGCCCAAGAGGGCAGGGTTGCAATCCACACGCTTCCTCCGGAACGGTCTCTGGTGGATACGCTTTTCGTGCGCCGATCGGATGCCTATACGACGAGCGCCATGACCGCTCTGCTCGATATGCTCAGATCGGCGAGCCCGATTAGCTCAACGCCATGATTTCCTGCCACGAGCGGTAGGCGGAAAGCACTGTTTCCATTTGCGCGGTATGGCCGGCGATGAAGGCGTCGCCGTAAATGGTCTCGTCCGGATATTCGGTGATCAAGGTCAATGGCACCGTATGGCGATCGTCGATATTGGCGAGACAGGGGAAGCCGTTGATGATGCGGAAGCCTGTTTCGCCGGCATGGGTTTCATAGAGTGCGATCTGACGATCGTTATAATCCCGTAGACCGGGGATGGCGTCGAGGTGTTTGGTCACTTTATCCAGAAGCTGCTCGGCCTGAGCCGCCCAGCCGGAATGATAACGGGCAATCAGGAAAAAGCCCTTCGGCAGCGTCCACATGGCGAAGTTGCGTGGGACATAACCGGAGAGCGGCCGTGTCCACTCGTGCGCCGGATAGCCATGCAGGTTGACGTGCAGCTGCGCTCCGCTCAGCCTCTCCGCCTGGAAGCGGATTTTCTTTTCGAAGAGATAGGGGCCGGCAGTCTCTTCGGTCCGATATTCGAGATCGTCGCCAAGCGCGGTGTAGCGGGCGGCATGATACATATGGCGCGGACTATCCTGGCGCAGGCGCTGATGCAGCGCGTAGCCATCGGGATTTTCGAGCGGCGAGATCGTGAAATGCGCGCCTTCAACCTTGGCAAGCCGACGGGCCGCACGCAAGGCACCCGCACCCCCGGTCGTCTCGTTGGCGTGCTGTCCACCGCTGATCATCACGGCCGCGTCGCTGCCCTTGATGTAGCGCGCTCGAACTGTGCGACCAGAGCGTGCGGCAGCCTCAAATGCTTCGCCGCCGATCTTGCTAAGCTCGGCCTCGATCTGCTGCATAGCCAGAGGTTCCGTCGCCGTCTCGATCTGCTGTTCGGCTCTATCCCAGTAGCGAGACGTCAGTGGCTGCGTTTCCACTCGGACGGAAATCTCACCAGAGGACCGCAGGATCTGCGGAACGATCTGCCCCGGCTTCAAGCCGCGGTCGCCGAGCGGGCGGCCGGATTTCTTCTGGAAGAATTCGAGCAGCGAAAAATAGAAATCCTCATGTAGCGCCTCGCGAAGGCTCATGACTTCGTCGCCGACGGGCAAGGCCTCGTCCAGCGCCGGCAGGGCAACGCGAATGTTCAGTTCCTCGAAATAGGGTTCGCTTGCGCCCCAGTCGAAGTGTGTGACCGCGGCAATGGTCTCCTCGAAGAGTTGTTCATAATCGGTGGCGAGCCGATCGCCCGTCGCATTGCCATCCCGCACGAGCCAGCCGGTCGGGGAAACGCTCGTTTCGCCGGCGGCGTCTATATGGACGCGATTAGGCACCAGCACCTTCAATTGGCGCTCTTCACCGGCTTTGCTTTTCAGCAGAACGCCATAGTGAAAGTCACTGTCAGCTCTTGCGACAAAGGTGATCTCGCGATTTTCCACCATTGCCGCGAGCGGATAGGCTTCCAGACGGAAGCGGTTTCCCGGTGCACTGGGATGAACCGGGTAGCGGATCTCGATCGCATCCACATCATGCAGGTCGATTTCCTCGATAAAGGCATTTACCAGCGGCTTGTAGGTGCTGCGAATGCGGGCCTTGATGCCTTTTTCCGCGAGCTTGCGTTCAGCTTGCTGGCGGCTGTCTCTGTCATCGAAAGTCCATGCCTCGAAGTTCTGGCCAGGCTTGGCATCGGCGACAAGGCGCGACAGCGTGCGCTCAAAACGTCTCTCGAAAATCACGGTCATGATATCTACCTTGTCGTTCTGCCGGTCGGGTCGAGGCTGTCGCGCAGCCAGTCGCCGAGGAGATTAAGGCCAAGCACAGTCAAAAGGATTGCAAGGCCGGGGAAGAGGCTGACCCACCATGCCGTCTGCAAATAGGTGCGTCCGTCGGCGAGCATGCCGCCCCAGCTGGGAATGGTCGGGTCGACGCCCAGTCCGAGGAAGGTGAGGCTGCTTTCCAGAAGGATGTTGTTGGCGATGTTCAGCGTCATCAGCACAATAACTGGACCGATAAGGTTCGGCAGCAGATGCTGGAAGATGATGCGCCAGTCTTTGACGCCGATCGCCCGAGCCGACAGGATAAACTCGCGCTCGCGCAAGCTCAGCACCGAGCCGCGCACGAGGCGCGCATATTGCACCCATTGCGAGACGATCAAGAGGATGATCGTGTTGGTGAGGCTGCCGCCGACGATGGCGATGAAGGTGATTGCCAGCAGAATGAAAGGCATCGCGAGTTGGATATCCGCAAAGCGCATCAGCAGCATGTCCCAGATGCCGCGGTAGTAACCCGCGGCAAGCCCTACCAGCACGCCAAGCACAACGCCGCCGATGACCGACGTCAGGCCGACGGTCAGCGATATCTTGCCACCTGCAACGACACGGGCCAGCACATCGCGTCCCAGAGGATCAGTGCCGAAGGGATGGGCGAGGCTGGCGAAGGGCCTGGCAAGCCTTGCCATCAGGTCGATCTTTTCGGCGCCGCCGGGAAAAAGGACGTCGGAGAGAAGAACGGCAAGGCAAATGACGATGGTGAGCAAAGCGCCGAATATGAATTCGAAGTTTAGAAAGCGCGAACGGCGCGAGATCGTGGCAGCCATCGGCGTTACTCCGTGCGGATACGGGGATCGACAAGGCCGTAGGCGATGTCGACGAGAAGGTTCACGCCGACGATGAACAGCGCCAGCACGGTGATCACGCCCTGCAATACCGGGTAGTCGCGGGCGCCAACGGCATCGAATGCCAGCGTGCCGAGACCGGGCCAGTTGAAGACGCGCTCGATGACGACGATGCCGCCGAGCAGCCCACCGAACTGGATGCCGAAATAGGTGATGAGCGGTATCGCGCAATTGCGCAATGCATGCTTGTAGAGCACTTTGCTTTCGCTAAGGCCCTTGGCGCGCGCGACCATAATGTATTGAGATTGCAGCGTTTCCAGCATGGCGGTACGCACCAGGCGCACATTCGTTGCCGTCAGGATGACGCCCATGGTCACAGCCGGCATGATGTAGCTCGAAATTCCGACCATGCCGCTCGGCGGCAGCCAGCCGAGCGTGATGGAAAACAACAGCACCATCATCAGCGCCAGCCAGAAGTTCGGGAAGGAGAGGCCGAGGAGCGAGAGAACGCGGATGATCTGGTCTGCTGTCTTGCCCCGCGCCGTCGCGGCCTTGATGCCGAGCGGGATGGAGAGCGCGATCGAGACCACCATGGAGATGAAGGCGAGTAGCAGCGTCGCGGGCAGGGCATTGGCAATTAGCTGGGAAACAGGCGTGCCGCCGGTGAAGCTGCGACCGAAATCGAGCGTCAGCAGCCCCTTCAGGAAGCTGAAATACTGCACGAGGAAAGGTTGATCCGTGCCGAGGGCTGTGCGGATACGGGCCAGGTCGTCTTCGGTCATGCTGCCGCCGCCCTGAAACATCATCACGGCAGGGTCGCCGGTGAGGCGGATGGCGAAGGAGACGAGAAGAGTGATGGCGATCACGACGAAAATCGCCTGCAGCAATCGCTTGATGAGAAAACCGGCCACGTTCTTACCCCGAGAGCTTTCGGATGACGCCGCCGGCCGGGCCGACGGCGTCCTGCTTGATGATTAGTCGACGGTGACTTCGTTCAGCTTGATGCGGGTATCCGGAGCGGGCACGAAGCCCTTGACGCGCTTGCTGACGCCGTAGATCGCATTGCTGTTGTAGAGCGGCAGTTCGAGCGCCTTGTCGGCGACATATTTGCCGATGTCCTTCAGCACCTTTTCGCGCTCGGCGCGATCGGTGAGCGGGCGCTGCGATTCCAAGAGCTTGTCCAGAGCGGCATCCTTTTCATAAGGATTCCACTTTTCGCCGGAGTGATACATCGAATAGGCCGTGTTGTCGTAGTCGAAGGTCCAGCCGCCCCATTTCTGCTGGAACATCGCGCCGGTCTTGCCCTGCGGAATGATGTCGTTCAGCAGAACGTTGGTTTCATAGGGCTTGATGGTGGCGGTGAGGCCGACCATCTGCAGATAGCTTGCCACGACCTGCGCCACCTCGTTCATCGTCGCGTCATTGCCGCGAATGTCGATCTGCAATGCCGCGCCGGGCTTCACTCCGGCTTCTGCAAGCAGCTTCTTGGCGCCTGCCGGGTCGTAAGGAAGCGGCTTCAGGTCGGCATCGTAGCCGAAGGAAAGCGAATTCTGGAAGCTGACGATTTCGGTCCCCTGGCCTGCAAGGATCGACTTGACGATCGTGTCGCGATCGACGGCCATGATGATCGCCTTGCGCACCCGCGGATCGGCGGTAATTCCGTCGCGGGTGTTGAAGCGCAGCGCATCGACCGTCGGGCCGGGAACGCTGGCGATTTCGAGCTTGGAATCGCCCTGGATGACCGGCAGCATGCCGATCGGGATGGTCGGCGGGATGACGATATCGACGCGGCCCGCCTGAAGCTCGGCAACGGCGGTCGCCGGCTCGCTGATGAAGCGATATTCAAGCTCGGAGAGCTTCGGTGCGCCACCCCAGTAATCCGGGTTGGCTTCGAGCTTGATGTTCACTTTCGGCGTATAGGAAACGAATTTGAAGGCGCCGGTGCCGACCGGATTGAGATTGAAATAATCCTCTCCCTTTTCCTTGATGTATTTCGGCGGCACGATCATCGCACCATAGCCGGCAAGTTTCGTCAAAAGTACCGGATCGGGCGTCTTCAGCTTCATATCGACCGTGTAGTCGTCGATGATGTCGATGCTTTCGATCGCGGTGTAGTTCGAGCGCTGCGGTCCCTTGGCGCCCTGCTCGCCGAGCAGGCGGTCGAAGGTGAACTTCACCGCTTCGGCATTGAAGGGCTCGCCATCATGGAATTTCACGTTGTGACGCAGCTTGAAGCGGATGCGCTTGCCCAGATCCAGTTCTTCCCAGGATTCGGCAAGGCCCGGCACCAGCTTGAGATCGGGGCCGCGATAGGTGAGGCCGTCGAAGATGTTGGTCGAAACGGCAGCCCATGCCACCAGGAACGTGTCGATCGGGTCCCAGCTACCGGGATCCTGTGACGACGAAACCGTCAGCTTGCCGGCCGCGAAGGCGGGAGCGGCACTGATGGCGACGCTCGATATCATGAGTGCGGTCAGAGCGGTCTTCAGTCCCCATTTCATTCTTTTCATTGAACCTGTTTCCTCTTCAGATCGATGCGATGTTTGGTAGTCGCTCAGGCGCTCTTGGCGATGAAGTGGCCTGAGGTGATTTCCTCGTGAGCCAGGATCGGCGGCTCGTCGCCAACGCGGCGGACGGGATTGGGGATCTCGCCCTCCAGCAGGGTGGTTCTGCGCTCCTGCGTCGGATCGGCGATCGGTACGGCCGAGAGAAGGCGCTGCGTATAGGCGTGCATTGGTGTTTCGAAGACCTGGCGGCGGCTGCCGATCTCCATGATCTGGCCGAGATAGAGAACGGCGACGCGATGGCTGATCTTCTCGACGACGGCCATGTCATGGCTGATAAACAGATAGGCGAGCCCGCGTTCGGCCTGGAGATCCATCAAGAGATTGATGATCTGGGCCTGGATCGACACGTCGAGAGCCGATAGCGCTTCGTCGGCGATGATGAGCTTCGGATCGGAGGCCAGGGCACGGGCGATGCAGACGCGCTGGCGTTGGCCGCCTGAGAATTCGTGCGGATAGCGATCGGCATGAGCCGACGTCAGGCCGACGCGCTCCAGAAGTTCGTCCACCCGGCAGCGAACTTCCTTCGATCCGGAGATGATGCCATGGGTGTTGATCGGCTCCGCAATCGAGAAGCCGACCATCTTGCGCGGATCGAGCGAGGCGAAGGGATCCTGGAAAATGTATTGCACGTCGCGCCGCAGGCGGAAACGTTCGAGCTGCGACATGGCGGCGAAACTCTTGCCGTTGAAGGTGATTTCACCGGAACGCGCTTTCTGCAATTGCTGGATGGTGCGGCCGATCGTCGATTTGCCGGAGCCGGATTCGCCGACGAGGGCCAGGGTTTCACCGGGATGAATATCGAAAGCGACCTTCTGGACGGCGCTGCAGCGATGCGTGACCTGGCCGAATATGTTCTTTCTTATGTCGAAGCGCACAAAGAGGTCGCGTACCGATAGCAGCGGCTGCTGGTCGTAGCGGGCGGTATTCTGGACTCGTTCTTCACCGACGATCTTCGGCTCGCCACCATCGAGCACCGTCAAGGGCATGCGCTTCGGAAAGTCCTGGCCGGTCATGCTGCCAAGCTTCGGCACTGCGGCGAGAAGCGCCTTCGTATAAGGGTGCCCGGGATTGGCGAAGATCTCGCGAACCGGGCCTTCCTCGACCTTCTTGCCCTTCCACATGACCACGACATCATCAGCCATTTCGGCCACCACACCCATGTCATGGGTGATGAAGATCATGCCCATGCCGAGATCCTTTTGCAGGTCCCGCATGATGTTGAGAATCTGTGCCTGGATCGTCACGTCGAGGGCAGTCGTCGGCTCGTCGGCGATCAGCAGCTTCGGGCGGCAGGCGAGCGCCATGGCGATCATCACACGCTGGCGCATGCCGCCGGAAAGCTGATGCGGATAGCGCTTCAAGAGTGCCTGCGCATCCGGCAGACGCACCATTTCCAGCAGGCGCTGCGCCTCCGCCATGGCAGCGGATTTGCCGATCCTCTCATGTAGAAGGAGGACTTCGCAGATCTGATCACCAATGGTGAAGACAGGGTTGAGCGAGGTCATCGGCTCCTGGAAGATCATGGCGATCTCCTTGCCGCGAACAGCGCGCATCTCCTTCTGCGGGAGCTTCAGCAGATCCTTGCCGTCGAAGAGGATGGTGCCTGTCTCGAAGCGTGCGCCCATCATATCGGCAAGGCGCATGATGGAAAGCGAGGTCACCGATTTGCCGGAGCCGGATTCGCCTACGATTGCGAGCGTCCGGCCCGGCTCGATCGAAAAGGAAAGCCCTTCGAGCACGCGGTTTTCACCGAACCGCACAGTCAGATCCGCTACAGACAGAAGCGGTTTGTTGTCGCCCGCAGCATTCGTCATGCGCTTACCTCGGTATTGGGCTGGTCGCTCATGGCATCCGAGATGATGACGATGTTGCTCTGTGCATTCATGATGCAGGTGCACTCGCCGAAATCGAACCGCAGCATCCTCATGCCGACACCCGCTGCAGCCTGACAAAAGCAGGCGAGGTTTTTCTACAAAACAGGCGTCTCATGAACATCTGTATCTGCGTTCCCGTTATGTTTGTGAGAACGTGAGATAGCATCAAACCACAATGTGGTCTATATTGTTCAACAATTTTCATATTGCCAATCGAAAACGGGGACAAATCTGCGCAAAATCGCCCGCCGGACCTTGCTGTCAACGGGCCGCCAACCGCAGACAAGTACGAATAGCCACTCGCTTTCCAACAAGTGGCTGATTAGTGGCCGTCGGAGCGATTGAATGCAGGTGCCGGGAGAGCAAATGAAGCAGACAAATCTTGCCAGCATCGAGCCGACGGTTGTCGCGGAGACGGGGCAGACGGTTGCGGAACTGACCGCCGCCCGCATCCGCGAGCGCGTGATCAGCGGCACGCTCTCGCCTGGCAGCCATCTGTCCGAAGCGGCTCTTTGCGAGGAATTGCAGGTCTCGCGCAACACGCTGCGCGAAGTCTTCCGGCTGCTGACGAAAGAGGGTGTGCTGCGTCATGAGGCCAATCGGGGCGTCTTCGTCACTACGCCGAGCATCTCGACAATCATGGATATCTTTCATATTCGCCGCCTGATCGAATGCTCGGCGCTCGCCAATGCGCATCACCGCCACCCGAGCGTCGACAAGATGCGCGCCGCCATCGATGCCGCCGTCCAGCATCGTGATCGTGGCGAGTGGCTGGAGGTCGGCAGCGCGGATATCGCCTTTCATGCCGCCATCGTCGCGCTTGCCGACAGTCCAAGGCTTTCAGCCTTCTATGCCCAGATTTCCCTGGAACTGCGCCTCGTCTTCGGCCTGATCCGCGATCCCGAATATCTGCATGCTCCCTATGTCGGCCAGAACGCGGCCATCCTGGCGCATCTGGAGCAAGGGGCGTCCGTGAGCGCAGCCGACGCACTGGAGAAATACTTGTTTCAGTCAGAGCGCTTCATCCTGGCCGCCTATTCGCGCGCGATGCCCGGCTGAAGCCCACCTGCCGTCATTGATGTGATGAATGATGTGGACAATCCATGTCCGAAGGGGTCAAGCACAAAGCAACCATTTGCGTCTCGATCCACTTTGACGGAAGGATATCCAGCGCCCCGAAGGCGTGATTTACAACATCCTCGACCCGCCGATGACCCACCTTCTTCCTGATGTTTTCCGCGACCCGACCATTCGGGTGAGCATGCTTGCCATTTTTGCCTTTGGCTTTGCCGGCGCCGCCACATCGCCCTATCAATCGGTCGTCGGCATCCACGAACTCGGACTCAGCAATGGGCTCTATTCGACGCTGATCTTCTGCGCGGCCGCGGTGAACGTCGTCGTCAGCATCCTGCTTGGAAATCTGGCGGACCGGATCGGCCAGTATCGCGTGATGATGCTGAGCGTCGCCATTTTCGGGGTCCTGGGTTATGGCGCCGTCTATGCCGTGCCTGCGCAGGCAACCTTCGTTCTCAGCGCCTTGTTCTTCCTGCCGGTCTACGGTTCGCTCAACTCGCTGCTCTTTGCCAATGTCAGGGTGGCGACAAGCGGAATGGAGCGCAACCATGTCGCCACGGTCAATTCCGGCGTACGTGCGATGATCTCGCTCTCCTGGGTTCTGGTGCCTGGTATAACTGGCGTCCTGCTTGCAAATTCAGCAAGCATGCTGCCGGCCTATTTGTTTGCCGGTCTCGCCTGTGCGGTCTGCTTCGGATTGATCGCCTTTTTCCTTCCGCGCCAGGATGGCACCGACAAGGCATCGGCACGCCATCTTTCCTATCTTGCCGCGCTGGGCGAAGTTATGTCACCGCCGGTCTTCGTGCGCCTCATCGCGGTGGCACTGATCACCAGCACGCTGCATGTCAATGGCGCCATTCTGCCACTCATCGTCACCGGCGCGGCGCACGGAACGGTGGCCGATATCGGTATCCTTGTCGGGATCGTCGCCCTTCTTGAAGTCGTTTTCATTGTCGCGTGGGGGCGGGCGCAGCGGATCATGACCCATCTCATGGCGCTGGGGATCGGCACGGTCATCTACGTCGTCTATCTGGTCCTGCTCGGCTTGGCTTACGCACCCTGGCACGTCTATGCGCTGACCCTCGTCAGCGGGATCGGCGCGGCAGCGCTCATCAGTATTCCCATTACCTATCTGCAGGATCTGATTGCCGAGCGCCCCGGTCTCGGCAGCGCGCTCATATCGGTCAATATCTTCCTCAGTGCAGGTTTGAGCGCTCTTCTCTTCGCGATCGGCACGGCGATCAGCAGCTATTCCGGAACGGCCCTTATCGGTGCTGCCGCCGGTCTGCTGGGACTTGCCTTACTGCTTTTCTTCGAAAAGAGCAGACGTCATAACTAGCCGCTGATCATTCCTGCAATTGGATTGACGAAGAGCTTTTCGCCGCCTAAATCATAAAGTCATCCGATGACTTGATGATAGTAGATCATGCGTGCCCTGACCAAAACCACTCTTGCGGACAATGCCGTCGAGGCCATTCGCGGCGAAATCATCGCCCGACGCTGGCTTGTCGGCGAAAAGCTCCCGAATGAAGCCTCGCTCTCATCCATGCTGTCGGTCAGCCGCGGCACGATCCGCGAGGCAGTGAGGGTGCTGGTCTCCCAAGGCTTTCTCGAGACGCGGCAGGGGTCCGGCACCTATGTTCGCTCGGTGACGGATGTCAGCCGTCCTTTGGATATGGCGCGTCGCGCCGGCTTGCGCGATCAGTTCGAGGCCCGGCTTGCGCTGGAGGTCGAGGCCGCACGGCTCGCTGCCTTGCGTCATTCGCCGGAAATTGTTTCGCAACTGCGCGCCTTGCTGATTGCGCGCGGAAACTATACCGGCGGTGACAAGGCCGCGTTCATCGAGCGCGACCTTGCCTTCCATAAGGCGGTCGTCGCGGCCTCACAGAACAGGGCGATGATCGAGCTCTACGAATTCTTCTCCCTTTCCATTGCCGAGACCATCGAGGCGACGCTCGGCGCGGATATTCCCGAGCCGGATATGCAGGCGCATATCGCGATCGTCGACGCGATCGAAACCGGCAATCCTGAAGCGGCCGATGCCGCCGTACGCCGCTTCATGGCGCCCGTCGTCGCTACTCTTGATCGATTGCTGATGTCATGACCATAACTTCACAAAATGCCGCCTCGCTCGAATTGATCGATGCCGAGGCCGATGAAATTCCCGTACCGCGGCCACGTGGAGGCAAATCGCCGATCGGCAGGTTTCTGCTGGGTGCAAGCCTCGTGCTCATTGCGTTCAATCTCAGACCGGTTTTCTCGAGCGCATCGGCGCTTCTGCCGGAAATCAGGTCCGCGCTTGGCGTTTCGGCCTTCGGTACCAGCATCCTCACGACCTTGCCCGTGGTCTGCATGGGGCTGTTTTCGCCATTTGCGCCAAGGCTTGCGCAGCGCATGGGAACCGAGCGTGTCCTGCTTGCGGTCATCTTCCTGCTTGCGCTCGGCACGGCGCTGCGCGGAGTTTCCTCCATTTCCCTGCTCTTCCTCGGAACGGCACTGACCGGCGCATGTATTGCCATCGGCAACGTGCTGCTGCCTGGGCTCGTCAAGCGTGATTTCCCGGACAAGGCCGCCCTGATGACGGGCTGCTATACGATGGCGCTATGCGCCGGCGCGGCAAGTGCTGCCGGGTTCACGCTTCCGATCGAGCATGCCCTCGGTGGATCGCTGGGTGGTGCGCTTGCGGCGTGGGCCGTGCCGGCCTTCGTGGTCGGACTTCTCTGGCTGCCGCAGGTGGTTCGAACGCGCAGCCAGGTCCGCCGCGCTGGTTTTCGTGTCACCGGCCTCTGGTCGGATCGCATCGCCTGGCAGGTAACGCTTTTCATGGGGCTGCAATCGGCACTTGCCTACTGCGTCTTCGGCTGGCTCGTGCCTATTCTGCGCGAACGCGGCCTTGACGGCGTGACCGCCGGAGCCATTGTCTCCGCCTCGGTTATGGTGCAGGCCGTTGCCTGCCTCGTCGCACCCCATATCGCCGTCAAGGGAAGGGACCAGCGCGCCATCAATGTCATTCTCTGCCTGGTCGCGGTCGCAGCATTGCTGGGCCTGCTCTTTGCGCCGCTTTGGACGGTCTGGTTCTGGGCCGTGCTGCAAGGCATCGGGCAGGGCGGATTGATCGCGGTGGCACTGACCGTCATCGTGTTGCGATCGCCCGACGCGCATGTGGCGGCCCATCTCTCCGGGATGGCGCAATTCGTCGGTTATCTGCTTGCCGCGATCGGCCCGCTCGTCGTCGGCACGATCCATGGCTGGACCGGGAGTTTTGCCTGGAGCTCCGTATTGTTCGTCCTGCTCGGCCTCGGCGCCGGTATCAACGGCTGGTTTGCCGGCCGCGCGATTACCGTCAATGCCAAGACAATCGAAATTCCGTGATCCTGCAGCGACTTGATCGCGCAATTATCGTCGAAGTGCGGACAGGGCGGATCACGCGAAGTGGCTCAAAACGTTCCTGGAGCATCTACAAGCGTGCGCGCAGCGATTTTCCGTTCGCAACGCGCTGGGAAATAAAAAGATAGGCGCGTACGCTTTTCGAAGAAACGCAGAACTACTCCAAATCAGCCGGTTTTCCGCTGCCGTCGAGCCGGCTCGGCAGCCGGCGCAATATCGGTCGCGTTCTTTGTATGGCCGAGGAGGGCTTTCTTCGCCAGCGTCGATCGTGTGGCTGCATAGGTGGCCGAGACCATCGGGTAGTCGGCCGGCAAGCCCCATTTCTTTCGATATTCTTCGGGTGTCAGGCCGTATTTGGTGTTGAGGTGCCGCTTCAGCGATTTGTACTTACCGCCGTCTTCCAGGCAGATCAGATATTCATCGGTAATGGATTTCTTGATCGGCACCGCCGGCTTCAGCGACTTTTCCGATGACAACGGCTCAGGTTGCCGAGAACCGGTAAGCGCGGCATATGTGTCTATGATGAGCCTCGGCAAATCTTCCGGCGCGGTCGCGTTGCGAAGAACGTAGGCCGAGACGATCTTGCTTGTCAGCTCAATAAACCTCTCGTGGCTGGCAGTATTTTCTCTTTTCATTTTCGGCCTCACGTCGTGTTTTTTTACTCATGTATCCAAAGTTGTTTTTACTTTCAATTAAAATAACGAGGGCCTCATGTATTCTGCGCATGTTATCATATTCGTAGTAAATAAGCTCACCGCTAAAGTTGAAATCTATTAATTTTTCATTTTGTTACAATATTTAAATTTTACTCTCGCCCCATGTAAAGCGACGTGCAATTGGACGGCTCGTCCGCCGTGAGCAACGCGTCTGCCGCCCATAGGCGAATAGGCGAACGAAGTTGTATTCCAGGCCAGGAATTTCCAGGAAATCGCCGAAGTTGCCCTCATTGTCTGGAGCCGATGAAATTCGACCTCATTGGCCCGCGGACACAGTCTGCTGCCGATAATGAGGAAGGATATGATGCTCGGTCAGGGGAGCCATAGCTATATGTCCCGGATTGTGGGGCGATACCCAGCGGATCTCCTCGATCTCTGCCGCTGCTGTGATTGCCGGATCGCCCACATGCAGCCGGAATATATCCGCGACGACAGTATGGTGCGGTTCGTTGGCTGCCGGCGCCTAGAAACGACCGAGGAAAGTCAGATCCTTCATCTCTGCCGCAAGGCCCAGTTCTTCGAGGAGTTCCCTGATCAGCGCCGTCTCTGGCGTCTCCTGCT
Source organism: Rhizobium aureum (assembly GCF_030182495.1). NCBI lineage: Bacteria > Pseudomonadati > Pseudomonadota > Alphaproteobacteria > Hyphomicrobiales > Rhizobiaceae > Rhizobium > Rhizobium aureum. The sequence continues at coordinate 478,225 of NZ_JAQJCI010000002.1, forward strand.
GCTCCACCTTGCCACCGGGTTGCATGAAGGCAATAGTGCCGCGCTTGCGCACAAGCAATGTCTTCCCGTCCGGGCGCAGCACCAGAGCCGCCGCTATGCGTATCGTTTTTGTCATGATCTGATCGGATTCGCGGACGAGTTTCAACGCTCATAATGCCTGCGCATTGTTCCACGTCACATGCTGCTTCACGCTCCGATATGCTTGCCGTTACCGCTGCGTCAGATGCCGGCGGAAAAATGCGACGACAGCGGCGTTGAATTGTCTATGAAACGCGACGCGATCGAAGCCCGGCGCATCGGTGCAGGCATCCGACGACGGCCTCATTTCCGGGCAAGGTGTCAGAAACGACAAATGAACGGCATTGGGGACGACTCGAAAATCAGGTTTTTCCGGCAATAGCCGTGCAAGCGTTGCGACATTTTCAGGAGATGCTCCACCACCCCCTCCAAGCTCTGAGCCCCAAAGCTGAAGCGGAACTTTGACATCTTCCACGCTGTCCACGGTCGGGAAGACGATGCTCAGCGGGTCGGCTACAACGACTGCTTTGATGCGGGGATCGTGAGTTAGCAACTGTGGTGGCGGTTGTCGCCGGGGACTACTCCATTTAACCAGAGATACAGGCTGCGCGATGGCTGTGATGGCAAGGCATGTCGGTCCGTAGTCCAGACGATGACACGAAGAGGCATGTGCCGGTTGCGAAAGCCGTCCTAGCTACCTTGCATAAACAGATAGCTTGTTATATTCGTTCTGTAAAGCTGAGGCGTTCATGACTGACTCGATCCAAGTTCAATTGCGGAAGGGCGTGCTCGATCTTTGCGTCCTGGCCGTGCTCTCGCGGGGCGAAAGCTACGGCTATGAGATTGCGAGTACGCTGGTTGCGGCGGTGGGCATGGGCGAAGGAACGATCTACCCGCTGATGCGCAGGATGCAGAATGACGGACTGGTTGCGACCCGCATCGTCGAGTCGAGCAGCGGGCCGCCGCGTAAATATTATCGGCTCACGCCGCTCGGCCGCTCGATTTTCGAAGCCCATCGCCGCGACTGGCGCTCGCTAGCCGACGCTGTCGATAAACTTCTTGAGGATTCACCATGACCAGGGACGCTTTCTTACGCACGTTGAGGCTTGGGCTTGCGAGCCTGCCGCCGCATGAGATTGACGATATCCTGGCTGATTACGCAGCCCATTTTGCCGAATCCGAGGCTTCCGGCCGAAGCGAGGAGGAGGTTGCCGCAGCGCTTGGCGATCCGGGCAGGATCGCTCGGGAGCTGCGGGCGGATGCGGGGCTGCGCCGTTTGGAGGCCCACTGGAGCGTACCGAATCTCCTGGCCGCTATGATGGCCCTGGCCGGCCTTGCCATTGTCGATATTTTTTTCCTGCTGCCGCTGCTCTTTGCTGCGATCTTCGTCACGCTTGGCCTTGCGATTGCATTGGTGGCTGTCGGCGCCGTGGGTCTGAAGATCATCGTCACCACCGTGCTGTTCCACATCGGCCTGCCTTCCGTCGGCATGCTGGCCCGCCTGCTGATCGGTGCCGGCCTGGTGAGCTGCTTCGTGGGTGGCGGTGCTTTGCTGCTGATGGGTCTGAGTTTGGGCATCCGCATGCTTGGGCAATATGCTCGCCTGCATTTCCGCCTGGCTCAAGTGGACGAAAGTCGAGCTTGAGCACCGGACTGCGCATCGTTGGAGGAAATGGACAATGAACGGGAAATTGGCGACTGTCGCGACGACCGGACTGATTTGTGCATTCGTCTTTCTTACGCTCGGCACCGGGCTTTCCGGGCCGGATTGGGCCAATGCGGGGCGTTGGTGGGGTGGCATGCGATCCGGTTGCGAATCTGCGGCATCCGGCAAGCAGCAGGTCATCCTGCCTTTCAGCTCCAATGGCAGCCTGGCGGTCGATATTCCGGCCTCCGTTCAGTACCGGCCGGGCGGAAAGGCGGAGGCCGTCATCAGCGGTGATCCGGCACTTCTGGATCATGTACGCCTGCAGGGTGGCAGGCTGAGCCTGGATTGCGATCCGGGTTGGTCCAGCTCCAAATTCGAAGTCAGCCTGTCGGGACCGCTCGTCACCGATTGGAAGGTGCGCGGCAGCGGCGATCTTGCCCTGTCGCAGCTCGATCAGTCCGATTTGCGTTTGAGCATATCCGGAAGTGGCAGCGTCTCCGCCACGGGCAGCGCGCATACGGTCGATCTCGAGATTTCCGGCTCAGGTACCGCACGGTTGAAAGACCTGGCCGCCCAATCGGTGAAGATCAGGGTTCGGGGCAGCGGCGATGCTGAGGTTGCCGCTGCTGCCGATGCGGATATATCGATCAGCGGAAGCGGCAACATCGAGCTATATGGGCATCCAGTCCTGCGACGCTCGGAGATCAGAGGCAGCGGCCGCCTCGTGCAGGTGCCATAAACCTCTCCCGACGGCCTCCCCTTGGCCTCAGGCGACGCCGCCGAGGCAGACATATTTGATTTCGGTGAATTCCTCGATGCCGTAGCGCGATCCCTCGCGGCCGAGGCCGGAAAGCTTGACGCCGCCGAACGGCGCTTCGGCCGTCGAGATCAGGCCGGTATTGACGCCGACCATGCCGTATTCCAGCGCTTCGGCGACCCTGAAGACGCGGGCGAGATCCTTGGCATAGAAATAGGAGGCAAGGCCGAACTCGGTGTCGTTGGCCTGGGTAATGACATCGGCCTCGTCCTTGAAGCGGAAGAGGGGAGCGACCGGCCCGAATGTCTCTTCCTTGGCGACGGCCATGGCGGGCGTGATGTCGGCAAGGACGGTCGCCTCATAAAAGCGTCCACCGAGATGGTGGCGATGGCCGCCGGCAACGATGCGGCCTCCCTTCGAAAGGGCGTCGGCAACATGCTCCTCGACCTTGGCAAGGGCCGCCTCGTCGATCAGCGGGCCGAGATTGATGCCTTCGTCGAAGCCGTTGCCGGTCTTCAGCGAGCCCACAGCCTTAGAGAGCTTCTCGGCAAAGGCATCATAGACGCCGTCCTGAACATAGAGACGATTGGCGCAGACGCATGTCTGGCCATTGTTGCGGAACTTGGCGATCAGCGCGCCTTCGACGGCAGCATCGAGATCGGCATCGTCAAACACGATGAAAGGTGCGTTGCCGCCGAGCTCCAGCCCGAGTTTCTTGATGGTCGGCGCGCTCTGCTTGTAGAGTTCTGCGCCCACTTCGGTCGAGCCGGTGAAGGTGAGCTTGCGCACGACCGGACTTGCGGTCATCTCGGCGCCGATGGCGCGAGCCGAACCCGTCAGTACGCTGAAAAGCCCCTTGGGCAGACCGGCGCGTTCGGCAAGGACCGCAATGGCGATCGCCGAAAACGGCGTTTGCGAGGCCGGCTTCAAGACCATGGCACAGCCAGCGGCAAAGGCAGGACCGGCCTTGCGAGTGATCATGGCGTTCGGGAAATTCCAGGGCGTGATCGCCGCGACAACGCCGACCGGCTGCTTCATGACCAGAATGCGCTTGTCCTTCTGGTGACCGGGAATGATGTCGCCATAGACACGGCGGGCTTCTTCGGCAAACCATTCGATGAAGCTCGCGCCATAGGCGATTTCGCCTTTGGCTTCAGGCAGCGGCTTGCCCTGTTCGGCTGTCAGGATACGTCCGAGATCATCCTGGTTTTCCATCATCAGCTCGAACCAGCGGCGCAAGATACCGGAGCGTTCCTTGGCGGTGCGGGCGGCCCATTCCTTCTGCGCGGCTTCGGCTGCAGCAATCGCCTTCCTGGTCTCCGCAGCACCCAGATTGGGAACGAGGCCGATGATCTCGCCCGTTGCGGGGTTGTCGACCTTGATCGCGTTGGATGGATCGGCTTCGATCCAATCACCGCCGACCAACGCGGCCTGCCGGAACAATGTTGCGTCTTTCAAATTCATGATTGCCTCCTCGCGCTTCGAACGTTGATGAGGAGCGGGTGTTTTTCATCCGCTCCCAGGGGTAACGCTTAAGGCGCGATAATCGGCTGTGCCTTCAGGTCAGGCTCTGCCACTTCCGCACCGGCAACAGGCTATCATGTTCGAACCAGGATTTGGGAGCGGATACTCCGGCCGCCTGCCGACGGCCAAGCCTGAAACGGAATTCCATCCAGCGGCGGCCGTCCGATGAACGGATGGTTGCGACGAGGCGGCCGGTCTTGAGCGTTCAGCTCCTCCTGAACCGCGAGCGAAATTCGCGCGGCGTGCAGTTTTCCCGCTCGTGAAACAGCCGGGAGAAGTAGAACGCATCGTCAATGCCGACCTTGGCGGCGATGACCTCGATCTTGTCGTCCGTCGTTGCCAGGAGTTCCTTGGCATGATCCATGCGCACCCTAAGCTGAAAGCCTTTCGGCGGCAGCCCGACCTCCCTTGCGATCTTTCTGCGGAGTGTCGCGGGCAACATTCCATATTCGGCGGCGAAGGCGGCGATATCGAGCGGTTGCATCGCCCTGCGCCGAAGCGCCTCGACGATTTCGGCCATATCCGCTCCTTCCTGAAGGGAAGGCGTGGTCTGGCAGGCCTTTCGCGCCGCCAGGACAACGATCTGGTGGAGCGAAGCGGCCGCCGAGGCTCTCGCAAGGTTCGAATCCGCGAGCAGATCGCCGTGAATGCCGCCGAAAAGGCGCTGGATGCGATCGAGATTGCGCAGATTGATGAGCGGATCCTGCTCGCTGATGAGGCGCAGCCTCAGAAAGTCCCGCACCAGAGAGCCCTCGAAAAGCGCCCATCGCTCGTTCCAGCCATCAGCATCCGGGCCGTATGAGTGCTGGCGGTTTGGAAAGAGCCAGAAGAGGGCCGGGCCTTTCACGCTCCGGCGACCGCAAGCCTCGGTCTCGAGAAAGCCCTGGCCATTCTCTACGAGGACGACCGCATAGCACGGCAGCTTCCGTCCTTTGACGGCGTGCATTGCATGCTGTCTTCCACTGCCGGTGATAGCTAGCCCGCTGGCGGCCGCGAGTGATGATCGGTAGACGGCTTCCGTCGGTCTCATGATGAGCGAAAAGTCCAGTATGATTTCCGTCCATGTAATGGAACATCACTGACTGCTAGATTCAATGGGCAATCACATCGAGCGATAGGCGAATGAAATGTCTATTTCCATGCAGGCCGTGCAATCCGGCGAGCGCGAGCTCAATCTTGTCGCCAACGGAAAGGTTCTTTCCACCGCACCCGATCGGCTCGGCTATCTGACGCCGACTGATCCGGGCATCGGCGTTCAGGCAATCCGCAGCCTTTATGAAGAGAATGGCTATGTGTGGCTCAAGGGTTTCCTGCCGCGCAAAGACGTCATCGACTTTCGCGGCTGGGTTTTCGGTCATCTGGCGGCGACGGGGCTGATCGAGAAGGGAACGGATCCGAGGGATGGCATCGCGTCCGCTGTGGCGCCCGAAGGCGGTGATGTCGATCGCTGCCTGATGTCGCTGGTCCGTTCGGTCGCTTATGAGGGCTTCTGCGCGCAGCCTCGCATGTCGCGTTTCATGGACGAATTCCTGTCGGGCATTTCCTATCTGCACAAGCGCAAGATCATGCGCCATGTCCGGCCGGGAACGACGACGGCAACGCCTGCCCATTATGATCTCGTCTATCTGCGTGGCGGAACGAGCCGGATCGTGACGGCATGGATACCGATCGGCGATATCCCGATGGAAATGGGCGGCCTTGCCTATCTGGAGGGATCGCATGCCATCGGCGTCAAGATGGAGCGTGAGTTCAGCGAGCGGAACAAGGATCTCGGTCCCGAGGAGCGCGTGAGCGCCTATAACCGCAACATGACGGAGGGCGGCTGGGTTTCGAAGGATCTGCCCGAGATGGCGAAACGTTTCGATACGCGCTGGCTGGTCGCCGACTATGAGGCCGGCGACGTCATGCTCCATTCGCCCTTCATGATTCACGCCTCGACCACCAACCAGGACAGACGGCAACGGCTGCGTCTCTCCACCGACATCCGGTATCAGAATGTCGAGGACGAGATTGATATCAGATGGAACAACCATTGGACGCTCGGCGACATGCTGTGATCATGTCACCGGCGGCTTGCCGTTCACTGCCAAAGTCAAAGTGCAGACCGGGTAGCGTGCCTCACTCGTGACGGCCGAGGATGCGCTCGATTTCCTCGATCCGGTCGCGGCGACGCTTCAGGCGTTTGCCGATACGGCCGAACCAGCGTTTACGCTTCGTCGCCTCGCGGCTTGCCTGCAGCTGCTCGATGAAGATTTCGCTCGCAGGCTCATTTTCGAGCCGATCGAATATCCAGCAGAAGGACACGGGCAATTTCACGATTTTGAATTGCGGGTTCGGAGTTGCGGCATCTTCGGCAATGATCTGCTGGAGAACGAGCTGGTCCCACATGTCGGGCTTGGCAAGACATCCTTCCTGCCAGAGCTCGATGAGCCGCGCCGCCCCGGGCGTATCGTTGATGAGGATCGTCGCGCTGATGAGGCGCGCATTGCCTTCGTAATAGACCGCAAGGTCGCATTCGAGCTTACGAAGTTCCGGCCAGGGATTGCGATGGAAGACCGCGTCGACGTCGACGTACAGTATGGGTCCGCGCAGCCTTGCCCTCTCCTGCAGCAGGAAACCGGGTTTCAGGCCGGCATTCAATACCCAGCTACCAGCGCTGGGCACTGGCGTCGCCTGAACGCTCAGTCCGATACGCTTGGCGGAGTGGACCATGCGATCCTTCTCATGTTCGTAAAAACTGCCTTCCGTGAAGAAAGCGACGATCGGGCCATCGGCGATGGTTGACGTGGATCTGCGTTCGGCCAGATCTTGTTCTGCTGGAAATGGCACAATCAATGCACGCTGCTGCGCCGTCCAGGGGCGGATTTTACTGAGGATATTCAAGAGGCACCTTCAGAGTTGGTGGATTTCAATCGGATATCCGCCACCACAGCCCCCGGGGCGTTGCAGACAAGATTGAAGTTGAGATGAATTGAGCGCTTTGCCCGACCATTTTTGGAAACATCGCCTCCGGCATCCATACCGGATTGGCAAACTGTTTGATCTTCGCTAATCGATTGTCATGTCCGATAATGTCATCAAGTTTGAACGTCGTCCTAAGCCAAAGCCGCCGAGGCAAACGCCCCCTTGGCTCAAGCGTTTGCTGGCGATCCTGGCCGTCATCGCATTTTTCGTAGCAGCCTTTGCTTATTTCACGCTGAAGAGCGGCGCGTCCGGGCCGACTTTTTGATCATCTTACGATCTATGCGATCTCGAGCCGATTTCTTGATCGTCGTGGGAGCCGTCGCTTGATTGCAGAGCAAGCGCTGCGTAGCGGCCTGCAAGATTTTTCGTTGCCGACGAAGGGAAGTTTATTCCGCTATTTCAGGGCGTTGGCGAGAGTATCTCGTGCCTGCATAGCCCGGCCGCGGGTGGAAGTTTATCCTCGAGTTGCTATATTTCAGGGATGTTCATGGTCTGGCAAACAGGAAGAGGAGCAGGACATGACATTGACCTCGCAAGACGTCACCTCCGTACTCGGCCCTGTGGACGAGACCCTTATCGCCGAAATTGTTGCAACAGGCGCAACGCCGACGGAACTATCCGAGGCTTGGGCCTGGGTAAACAGCGATGAGGCTTTGATCGGCGAAGGCCGCCATCTGCCTGCCGGTAATGTGGCAGTCTTGGTGGATCTGCTTTCGGCCGATGAAGAGGAATGGGAAGAATAGGAGTTCATGCCATCCGGCCCGGGCTCTGGTGCGAGCCATGCCGCCCCGGTTGGCGCGGCATGGCTCGCAGTGATCCATCGCCTCTAAAGCTCGACTTTCACGTTCTCGCCCATGTCGGGCTTTGAATTTGAAACGGCGGCAGCGGCCATCTTGATGTAGCTGATGATCGTCCCGGGACTGTCCCAGTATTCGGCGAAAGAAGGGGTCACCTTCAAGACGCGGATGGAGGGATCGTCGACGCTGTGCCAGCGGGCCTTCGCACCCGTCGTCCAGAGATCCTCCACTCGTTCGCGGTCGTTGCTGACTTCCGCCGTACCGGATATCGAGACATATTTCTGGCCTTTCGTGTCGGCGAAGGCCAGGCAGACGTTCGGCCAGCGGGCGATCTCCTCATCCTTGTGGCCGGCGACATCCGTCAGAAAATAAATCGCATTCTCGATCGGTTCGGGATGTGCGGCCATCGGTCGGGCGCGCAGGCTGCCGGAGGTTTGAGTGGTCAGCATGCAGACGCCGATCTTCTCGACCAGTTCCCAAACGCGGGCGTTCTCATCGATATCCATAATGGCGATCTCCTTGAGTTTACTTTTAGCGTGGGTGGAGGATAGGCGCCCCGGCGCAATCTCAGGGCTGCTCGCGGGTGCCCGGTGACGCCTCGCGCTCGTCTGCGTCTTCAAGATCGCTTTTCACGATGAAGGCATCGTCGTGCTGACGCACCGCCTCCTTCGTGGCCTCGATATTGGGCAGGTCGTCGGGACCGCGCTCTTTGGCGTGCTCCGACGCGGCGTCGAGTTCACCTTTGGTCTGATTGGCTGCCGCAGGCCGGTGGCTGCGAGAGCCTGTATTGCGCTCAGCCGTTGTTTGGCTGTTTTCTCGTCGCGAATCCGTCATGTCGATTACCTTATTCGTCTGATTTGCAAGAGCTCGCGTCATTTCAAATGCAGCGCGGCCGAAATCTTCCCGGATGAAAGGTGTCCGGCCACACCAATCGAACCGTGCGACGGCCACAATGTTCCGCATTGGCGAGGGCGATGCCTTTCTTCGCGGCTGATGAAGGTCCCATCTCCTATCGGCGAGATCACGATTTGGCCGATATCGGGTCGAACGAGGGAACCTTGAACCCGAATTTGCGTCTTCCTACGTGAGGAGTAATCGAGGCTTCATGAGCTCGGTTGCCATCACGTCTATGAAGAGTGAGTAATCAAAATGGAAGATAAAACCAAAACCATCGAAGACCTCAGCATCGAAGAGCGCGAGGAAATTCTCATCAATGTCGCCCGAACGCTGGAAGGCACGGCGCTTGAGGCCCTTGTCGAGGGCAACAAGCAGTTTGCGGCGCTTTCCACCAACATGGCGGAAGCAATCCGCGTCAATGCTGACGAACTGGCCCGCGACGATCCCGAACAAGCCGAGGAATTGCTGCAGCAGGCTGTCGCAATGATCTCGCAGTTCAATGCTACTCATCCTTACCGGTTGATCAGCACGGCTGTTCACTGATCGGCTTGAAGACTCCAGTTCCCGTCTCGACACCCCGACCCGGAGAATTTCGATGTCAGAACTCATAGTGCTCGGTTTCGATAATGCCGACAAAGCGGACGCGGTTCTCAACCGCCTCGTCCAGCTCGAGAAGGAATATCTGATCGACCTCGAAGATGCGGTCATTGCCGTCCGCGACGAGTCCGGCAAGGTTCGTCTGAAGCAGAGCGTCAATCTGACCGCGGCAGGCGCTGCAAGCGGCGGCCTTTCGGGCGCCCTGTGGGGATCGCTCGTTGGCCTGCTGTTTCTCAATCCCCTTGCCGGCCTTGTGGTCGGCGGTGCAATCGGTGCCGGTTCCGGTGCTCTCGCCGGATCGATGGCCGATTACGGCATCGACGACGGGCTCATCGAGAAGCTTGCCGAGACCATTCCGGCGCAAAGCTCCGCGCTGTTCCTGCTGATCCGCAAGGTTCAGCCTGAGAAGGTGCTTGCCGAGTTCAAGGGCGAGCATGCAAGGCTGCTGCGCACCTCGCTTTCGCCCGAGCAGGAAGAACGCCTGCGGCAGGTTCTCGTCAGCGAGACGACTCCGACATCTGCGGCCTCCGCCACGGTTTGAGCTCAAAATCTGGTCTGTGACTATCGTCCAAGGACCGTGCTTCCGGGTAGGAAGCACGGCAGAAGACGCGGAATGGGCCGGTGGTTGCCGTTGGGCAGGCACCTTCCATATTATGTCGAATGCCGCCATCGTGAGCGCCGGTTCGCCGGGCGATCGGCGGCATTGCATCAAAGGGGAGGGGCAAGACCCAAACGGCCATTGTCAGCATACGTTTCCAGACGAAAAGTTGCGCGATGACCGAGCCCGCATCTCGCCAAAGCCAGCCTCCGTCAAAACCAAAAACATCCCTCGTTCAAACCCAGCGCGCAGCGGTGCAGGCGCTGCGGGTCATGATCGCCTGCACGATCACCTATGCCATCTCCCAGCTTCTCCACCTTCAGCAAGGTTATTGGGCTGTCTTCACCGTGCTGATCGTCATGCAGGCTTCGGTGGGCGCGACGGCCGGCATGGCTGTCGATCGCTTGGTGGCGACGGTCGCCGGGGCGATACTTGGAGGCATGGCGGTATTCGTGACACCGCAGGATCCGCTCGCCATCGGGATCGCGCTGATCTGTGTCGTCGGCTTTTCGAGCTTCGTGGCAGCGCGCCTGCCTCGCCTGCGCAATGCCGGGCTGACGGCGGCGATCGTCATGCTCACTCATTCCGCCGCCGTTCCCGTCGAGATTTTCGTGATCGACCGCATTGCCGAGATTACGCTCGGCGGTGTCGTCGGCGTGCTCGCCAGCCTCTTCATCCTGCCGACGCGTTCGCGGACCGTGGTGCTCGATCGCTTCGGATCCGCCCTCGACCTCATGGCGCAGATATTGCGCACGCTTGCATCGGCGGTCGAAAAGGGCGAGCCGGTCTCCGCCTCGCAAGCCAATATCGCGCTGCGCCAATCCCTGATGGCGACGGAGGCGCTTTTGACCGACGCGCAGCGCGAACGCGCCTTCTGGCTGACGAGGCAGGGAATTTCAGAAGCCATCCCGCGCTCGCTCTGGCGAATTCGCAACGACATGACCTATGTCAGCCACATCGTGGAAACGCCTTTCCCGCCGGCGATCGTCGAAGCAATCGGGCCGCAGGCAGGGCAAGTGCTCGAGGCACAGGCCCGCTTCGCGGAAGCGTGCGGCCGGGCACTGCGTGACGGTGGCGAGATCGATCCAGAGATGCTTTCGGCCGGTGACGCGGCTTTCGAGGCCGCATTCAGCGCACTTCAGCGTTCCGAGGCGGCTCAATCGATGGATTTTAGCGAAACGGGCCGCCTATTCGGTCTCGATTTCACCTTGCGCCGCATACGTCAGAATTTTCTGGATCTTGCCGATCGCATTCGCGAGAGCAAGATCAGTTGAAGCGGCGAACCGTGTACCGACCTATTTCGGGACGCGTTAGCTGGTCTTGCGATGTAATCATCCGGAACCGATCACGCAGCGGCGTTCGCCTTCGCTTGAAAAAGCAAACAGCCGGCCCCAACGATAGAGCCGGCCATTGAATCATCGGATCTTAACGATCCGGGATCGGGATTACTTGTTGAGCGCATCCTTCAGCGCCTTGGCGGGCGTGAAGGCAAGCTTCTTCGATGCGGCAACCTTGATGGTTGCGCCCGTTCCCGGGTTGCGCGCTTCGCGCTCCGGAGTGTCCTTGACCTTGAATTTGCCGAAGCCCGGAATCGAGGTTTCGGCGCCGGAGGTGGCGGCTCCGGTGATGGCTGCAAAGACGGCTTCTACGATTGCCTTGCTCTGGACTTTGGTGAGCTTATGCTCTGCGGCAATCTTATCTGCGATTTCATTGGTAGTGGTCATGAGGCTTCCCCCGCATTGATGACGCCGGAATCATTTCCATTGCCGGTGCCTATTGTCACGTGGGGTCCTGCCCGGAAAGGCCGAGAATGCCTGCATTTCCACAATTTCCGACGTATTGAAGCCATTTCGGACGCTTTCCGCGGGTGATTTTCCAGTTGAAGAACAGGCCAGCAGCCAGCAGGTGAGCGGTCGGCGGCATCCGGGGGCGCCTGCGAATCTGCTGAAAAGTCCGGAATCGGCGGCTCCAGCGCGCCTTTTCGCCATGCGGATCCGGCCTGTGGCGGCGTAATCGAGGCTGGTCTTTCGCAGGGAGGGCCTATAGAGGCTTGCTCACGATGAAGGAATGGGACAGGCAATGGAACACGAGATCAAGATAGACAATCGTGGCGATTTCGGGCTTTGGGCGATCGAGGTCGCAAAGCAGATCATCAGCGATGAGGGCTTTGAGCTGGCAAGAGCCGCGCGTGACGGCACGGACGATGATGTCCGCGCCGCCGGCAATGCGCTCGGGCAGGCGATCACCAATGCGCTGATGGAAGTTTATGACGGTCTGACCGAAGGTGCGGATGAAGACTAGCATCGTCTCCGGAGGCTGCGGCCTGTCATCCGCATGCTCGCGCGATCGGCATGCTCAGGATTGAGCTTTTCAAGCTGCACCAACTTAAAATCGCACCTTACAATCATGAGCCGGCATCCCCATATAGAGGGCAAATTCGTCTTTCTGCCCTATGACAGGAGAGCCAATGTTCAGTGCAGTACCGCGTTTTGCCAAGATCGCAGCTATCGTCGTCCTTGCCGCCGCTTCGTCCGTAGCGACCTTTGACGCCGCCGATGCGCGTCGGGCTGGATCCAGCGGATTCGGAAGCCGCGGGATGCGTACCTTCGATACGCCGGCCATTACGAGGACAGCGCCCACGCAGGCAGCACCCATTGACCGGACGATGACGCAGCGGCCGCCGCAGCAGACGACGAGCCAGCCGCCGCTTGGCGCGCCACAGCGTCCAGGCCTTTTCGGCGGCTTCGGTGGGTCGATGATCGGCGGACTGATCGCCGGTGGCCTTCTCGGCATGCTGCTCGGCCATGGTTTCGGTGGCGGAATCGGCTTCCTCGGTATGCTGCTGCAGATCGGCTTGATCGTGCTGCTCATCAGCTTTGCCATGCGGTTCTTCGCAAACCGCCAGCGCACGCAATATGCAGCACCGGGATCAGGCACGCCCTACAATGTGAATCCGATGAACAATGCGAGCGCCTCGCAGCGTCCCTCCTTCTCCATCCCGTCTCTCGGTGGCGGAGCGGCGGCTGCGCAGAAAGCACGTCAAGCCAATGACGAGATCGGGTTGCACCAGGCCGATCTCGATCGCTTCGAGCATCTCCTGACCGAAATCCAGTCGGCCTATGGCAAGGAAGACTACGCCACGCTGCGCCGGCTGACCACGCCGGAGGCGATGTCCTACCTGGCCGAAGAGCTTGGGGAAAACGCGACGAATGGCGTGCGCAACAGCGTTTCCGATGTCCGCCTGCTGCAGGGCGATATTGCCGAGGCCTGGCGCGAGGATAACGCCGAATATGCAACGCTTGCGATGCGCTATTCGAGCATCGATGCTCTGGTCGATCGCACGACGGGAAAGCTCGTTGATGGCGACGATCGCAATCCTTCGGAAACGACCGAACTGTGGACCTTCGTGCGCAAGCCGGGTTCGGACTGGACGCTTTCAGCAATCCAGGGAACGGAACAGCACTAATCCTACGCAGCTTCCGCAAAGGGCCGCCCCACGAGGATCGGGGGCGGCCAGCCTTATCCGAAAACTGACTGTGCTCCCCGTTTGACCCTGGAGAGGTCGAGCAGATGTCGAGGACGATCGGCATCCGCCTTGACTCGCCAAATCCGTCCTCTAATGTGCATGTGTGGAAACGTTACCACATCGGGAGGAAACAGATGAAATCGGCGCGGCTCAACCGCCTCTTCGGCGTGTCCGGAAATTGCTTCGATGTTGCCATCGATCATGGCATGTTCAATGAACGGACCTTTCTTTCCGGCATCGAGGATATGCGGACAGCGATCAAGGTCATTGCCGATGCCGCGCCCGATGCCATCCAGCTTCCGCCGGGCACTGCGCCGATCCTCCAGGCAATTCCCGGCAAACATCGGCCGGCTCTGGTGCTGCGGACCGATATCGCCAACATCTACGGCAATCCGCTGCCCTCGGCGCTGTTTTCCGAGATGATCGACCGGGGTGTCGAGCAGGCATTGGTATTGGATGCAGCCTGCGTCGTCGTCAATCTTCTGATGCTGCCTGACCAGCCGGAGGTTTATCGCGCCTGCGTGCGCAACGTGAACAGCCTGAAGCGCGAATGTGAGATTTACGGCATGCCGCTGATGGTCGAGCCGCTGGTCATGCAGGACAATTCCAAGGGCGCCTATATGGTCGATGGCGCGATCGACAAGATCCTGCCGCTGGTACGCCAGGCTGCCGAACTCGGCGCCGACATCATCAAGGCGGACCCCTGTGACGACGTGCAGGAATATCACCGCGTTATCGAGATCGCTCAGGGCTTGCCCGTACTGGTGCGAGGCGGCGGCCGCGTCTCGGATCAGGAAATTCTTTCCCGCACGAAACAGTTGATGGAGCAGGGCGCCCGCGGCATCGTCTATGGCCGCAACGTCATCCAGCACAGTAACCCCGCTGGCATGACGCGCGCCCTGATGGCGATCGTCCACGAGGAGGCTTCCGTCGAAGACGCCTCGCGGCATCTCGTCTGACGCATCCTGGGAGGAGGAAACATGAAGAAGGTATTTCGCTTCGGCGTCATCGGCTGCGGCCTGATGGGGCGTGAATTCGCAAGCGCTGCGGCACGCTGGCTGCATCTTGCCGACACCAGGGCACGGCCGGAAATCGTTGCCGTCTGCGATACCAATGCGGCACTGCTGGACTGGTTCAAGGACAATGTGCCGTCGGTCCGGCAATTCACCAACGACTATAAGGAACTGCTCGCCAATCCGGATGTCGACGCGGTCTATTGCGCCGTGCCGCATGTGCTTCATCAACAGTTTTACGTCGATATCCTGAAGGCCGGCAAGCATCTGCTCGGCGAAAAACCGTTCGGCATGGATGCGGCACAGAACCGCGAGATCATGGCGGTGCTTGCCGAGAATCCGAAGCTTCTGGTTCGTTGCTCGTCGGAAATGCCCTTCTTCCCTGGAGCGCAGAAGGTCATTGCGCTCGCTGAAAGCGGCGAGATGGGCGATATCCTCGAAGTCGAGGCCGGTTTCCTGCATTCTTCCGACATCGACAGGCAAAAGCCGATCAATTGGAAGCGCATGGCCGATATTAATGGCGACTATGGCTGCATGGGTGATCTTGGCATGCATGTGCTGCATGTGCCCCTGCGGCTCGGCTGGCGCCCGCAAACCCTCCATGCGCAGCTGGTCAAGAAGATCACCGAGCGCCCGGACGGCAAGGGCGGCATGGTGCCGTGCACGACCTGGGACAATGCAACGATCAGCACACGCGTCAGTGCAGGTGGCCAGGATTTTCCGATGGTGCTGAAGACGTGGCGCATCGCGCCGGGCGAAGCCAATAACTGGTATATTCGGATCCTCGGTATGAAGAAGAGCGCGTTCTTCACCACCAAGTCGCCGCGGCAATGGCAGTGGATGGACTATACCGGTGGCGCGCAGGCATGGAGCACCGAAGATTTGGGATACGGTTCGCTTTTCCCGGCGATAACAGGCAAGATCTTCGAGTTCGGCTTCGCCGATGCCATCCAGCAAATGTGGGCCGCTTTCGTCGACGAATTGGCAGGCGGAAACGCCAATGGCTTTGCCTGTGCGACGCCCGAAGAAGCGCAGGCGCATCACGCAGTGCTGACGGCGGCGCTGAAATCCGGCCGTGAGAATATCGTCGTACCCGTCGATTACGAAGGAGCGGCCGCCCGATGAAGCGCTCCGAAATCAACGAAGCGCTGCGGCGCGCAAGCAAAACCCTAGACCATTGGCGCTGGTCGCTGCCGGAATGGGGTTATTGGACTGCGGCGGATTTCGCCACCAATCAGGAGGCGGCGCGCTATTTGCGTGCCCATCAATTGGGGTGGGACGTCACCGATTTCGGCTCCGGCCGTTTTGCCGAATGCGGCCTCGTGCTCTTCTGCCTGCGCAACGGTATCGTCGGTGTCGAAGGCGAGCGGACCTATGCCGAGAAGCTGCTTTTCGTCGAGGAAGGGCAGATGACACCGACGCATCGTCATCAAGCCAAGATGGAAGACATCATCAACAGGGCCGGCGGTGATCTCGTCATCGAATTCGCCGCGACCGACGCGGAAGGCAATGTGCTGCAGGATGATGTCACCGTTCCGGTTGACGGCTTGCCGAGGAAGCTTGCCGTATGGGAGCCGCTGGTTCTCTCGCCCGGCCAAAGTGTCACGATTCGAACTGGGCTCTATCATCGGTTCTACGGCCGCAAGGGCGGCGGGCCTGTGTTCGTCGGCGAGGTCAGTCAAGTCAACGACGACAATACCGATAATTACTTTCTGGAACCGATCGGGCGCTTCGCCGCGATCGAGGAGGACGAGCCGCCGCTCAGACCCCTATGGAATGAGGCAGGTGGCTGATGCGGACCGGGGAGGAGGTTCAAGGCGGCGAAAAGAAAGACAAGGGAGGTATCGTTTGCGCGGGAAACTTCATCGTCGACCGCGTGCACACGCTGTCCTATTTGCCCGAGCAGGGTGATCTCGCCCATATCCTGCATCAGGATGTGGGGGTCGGGGGAGGGGCTGCCAATGTCGTCACCGACCTGGCCTCGCTCGGCTTTCCCGGAAAGCTCGCCGCCGCCGGCTGTATCGGCGCGGATATCGACGGAGAGATCGTCAAGACACGGCTTCAGAGCGCCGGCATCGATGCGAGCGGTCTGCGGCAGCTTCCGGACCACGCGACGGCGCACACGCATGTCATGAACGTGCCGGGGCAGAACCGCACCTTCTTCTATCATGGCGGCGCCAACGACGCGGTGACGGATGCGCTCGTCTCAGCCGGCGTCTTTGCGGATGCCGGCTATCGCTTGTTCTATCTCGGCTATCTCATGCTGCTGCCCGGTCTCGACACGCTCGATGCGGACGGCCGATCCGGGGCATCGCGCCTTTTGGAGGCCGCGCGCAATGCGGGCCTGACCACCTGCGTCGATTTCGTCTCCAGCGAAGATCCGGAGTTTGCGGTCAAGGTTGGCGCGGCGCTGCCATATTGCGATTTCCTTGTCATCAATGAAATCGAGGCGGGGCGGGCAACCGGCGTAACCGTACGCGACGGGAAGGGAGAGTTGATCGAAGCCGCACTTCTGACGGCCGGCGAGCGGCTGCTGGCGGCAGGCGTCGCCAGGGGTGCGATCATTCATGCTCCGGAAATCTGCTTCTGGTTTGCGCCTGGGCACTCGCCTATTGTTTGCAGATCGCGGCCGGTCGATCCGGCTGAAATCGTCAGTACGGTCGGCGCCGGCGATGCCTTCTGCGCCGCCGTACTTTACGGCCTGCATGAAGATTGGCCCGTCGAGCGCATCTGCGCCGCCGCCCATGCCGCCGCTGCCCGTTGCCTGGGAGGCGCGACCGCGACCGACGGCATCCCCGACATGGCAACGCTTCTGGAGGATGTGACGGCGATGCAGCATGCCTGCGTATGACGTGTCGGTTGCGAAGCGGTAACGCGTATCATTGGATGCTATGGTGCCGACGGGAGCGGCGCGATAGGATCAGGAAATTGAACCTTATGCTCGGAGGAGGAGAATGAGGGCAGTCCGTTTGGAAGCGATCGGATCCATGGCCATGCGCAATGTGGAAAAGCCGAGCGCCGGACCTGGAGACATCATCGTCCGGGTGCTGGCCGCCGGCGTCTGCGGATCCGACCGGCATATGTACAAGGGCGAATATCCGACTTCCATGCCTGTCGCGTTGGGCCATGAATTCTGTGGTCTCGTCGAGGAAGTGGGCGAGGGTGTTTCATCCTTCATGGGCGGTGAGCTCGTGACGGTGGACCCGAACATTGCCTGCGGTACTTGCCACGCCTGCCGGCACGGGCGGCCGAATCTCTGTGCCAATCTGAAGGCCATCGGGGTGACGCGGGATGGCGGCTTTGCAGACTATGTCGCGGTTCCCTGCGGCCAGGCGTTCACCCTGCCTCCCGATCTCAATCCCGTCCACGGCGCTTTTTGCGAGCCGCTTGCCTGCTGCATTCATGCCATCGACAAGGCGAAGATCCGCCGGGGCGATAGCGTCGCTATATTGGGCGGCGGCGTGATCGGCCTGCTCATGGTGCAGCTGGCCCGCCTGGCCGGCGCGGACCGGATCATCCTGATCACGAGACAGCTGTCGCGGCGCGAGGCGGCGCTGCGGCTGGGGGCGACGCTGGCCCTCGATCCGACGGCGACCGATGCCGTTGCCGCCGTCCGGGATGCGACCGGCGGTGGCGTGGATGTCGTCATAGAATGCGCCGGCGTTCCCGAAACGCTGCAGACCGGCGTACGGATGGCGCGGCGCGGCGGAGTCTTCGTCCTCTTCGGGGTAACGCCGGCGGGTCTCGAAGTGCCCGTTCTGCCGTTCGATCTGCTCGTCAACGAGGTCGAGATCAGGCCGGCCTATCTCAATCCCTTCACCCATTCCCGCGCGGCCGCCATGGTGGCGAGCGGTATTCTGGAACTGGATTCGCTTGTCACGAAGACCATAGGTCTTGAAGAGGTGGCGAGCGTGGTCGGCAGCGCACCATTGGCCGGTGAGATCAAGGTCATTGTCCGACCGTAAAAGCCGATTGACGGCGGTGCGCATTCATTTGCGGACAGGGCCGGTGGAGTCGCGCGTGATCAATCTGACAGGTATTTTGACGATCGCGTCTTCTCGCGATTCGCCGTCTGCCTCTTGCTCTTCGATCAGGGCCTCCAATCGCCGGACTGCCTGCTCGCCAACACCGCGGATCGGCTGCGCGACGGTCGTCAGGCGTGGAAAGACATAGGCGGCCTCCGGCAGATCGTCGAAGCCGATGACGGAATAGTCGCGTGGTACGGAAAAGCCGTGATCCTGAACGGCATGGATTGCGGCGATCGCCGAAATATCTGTTGTGCCGATGACGGCTGTTACTTCGGGCCTGGAGGCCACCAATTTCCTTGCGAGCGGATAGGTCGCCGCGAAGCTTTGTTCCTCGGCCATGGCCACCACCGCCGGTGCTATGCCAATCTCGGCCATTTCCGCCCCGATGCCGCGAAGGCGAAGCTGGACCGGCTGGCTATGGGCAGGGGCGCCAACAATGCCGATTACGCGATGGCCGAGGCTGATCAGATGGCGGGCCATCAGGCGCCCGCCCTCCTCATGATCGGCCATGACGGCATCGCCGGCAATTCCAGTCAGTTCACGGTCTATGGCGACGATCGGGATCTGCGCGTCGCGCAGCGCTTCGAAATGTTCGGTGCTCCCGAAGGCGCTCGCGACGATGACGCCGTCGACGCGCTGGGATAGGAGCATGGAGATGTAGCGCGCCTCGTGATCCATATTTTCGGCCGTGCTGCAGATCAGGGTCTGATAACCGCGTCGGAACAGTTCCTGCTCGATGGCATGGGCCAGAATGCCGAAGAAAGGCACGTCGATCGATGGCAGCATCAGCCCGATCATCCGGCTCGGTGCGCCGCGCAGCATGCGTGCTCCCTTGCTCGGCGTATAGTTGAGCGTGCGGATGGCGGCCTCCACACGCTCCCGCAGCTCCGGAGAGGCATAGCCGCTATTATTCAGCACGCGCGAGACTGACGAGACCGATGTTCCTGCGAGCTTGGCGATATGTCTGATGCTGGTGGTCACGGGCTCGCATTTCTTTGTCTGGCGGTCGAATAGTCGTAGGACAAGTTATCAAAACTCGATCCGTATGCCGTGGACTAAATCACTGGCGGGAAACGGCATCAAGCGTGATGCGGCGCTCAGCATTCATATCTCGCCACACTCCTTTTCGACCGTCTCAGGTTTGCGGTCCAGGTGCGGAATGGAAACATCTCCGCTCGTCTCGGCAATCCCATGGGCATTTATAAGATTTTTATATCTTCCCCTGTCGGCCCGTCTCGAACCTTAATGCGGTTCGGTCGCATATTGTATGGCGAAGATACACCTGAAGTGCTCTTCCCCCAGGCAGAATGAAAAGAGGCGCCTTCATGCAAGGCGCTCCCTACTATTTTCTGTCATCAACAATAACAATCAAGGACTCGCGATCGATGATGGACATTATTCTTGTCGGGATCGGCGTTTTATTCTTCCTCCTTTGCGTCGCCTATACCAAGGCTTGCGACAGCCTATAGTCGGAGAGACGGCAATGCTTCTCGATTACATTCTCGGTGGCGGCGTGACGATCTTTCTCACCGTCTACCTGGTCTATGCTCTTATTCGCCCCGAGCGCTTCTGACAGCGCTGGATAGGGAAAGTTACCTCCATGACCTTCAACGGATGGCTTCAGATCCTCCTTTATATTGGGATCCTTCTCCTGCTCGTCAAACCGCTCGGCGGTTACATGACGCGTGTCTTTACCGGCGAGCGCACCTTCCTCTCCTTCGTCCTCCGTCCTGTGGAACGGGGGCTTTATCGTTTGGCCGGCACGGATGAGCGCGAAGAGCAGCACTGGACGACCTACTCGGTTTCCATGCTGCTGTTCAGCCTCGCGGGCTTCCTCGTTCTTTACGCGCTGCAGCGACTGCAAGGCAGTCTGCCGTATAATCCGGCCGGCATGACCGCAGTCGGCCCGGAACTGTCCTTCAACACGGCAACGAGCTTCGTCACCAATACCAATTGGCAGAACTACGGCGGCGAAAGCACGATGTCCTACCTCGTGCAGATGGCCGGCCTGACGGTGCAGAACTTCGTGTCTGCAGCAACCGGCATTGCGATCGCCATTGCGCTGATCCGTGCTTTCGCACGTGCTTCGGGTAAGGCGATCGGCAACTTCTGGGTCGATATGGTCCGCGCGACGCTCTACGTCCTCTTGCCGATCTGCATCGTGCTGACGATTGTTTTCGTCTATCTCGGCGTGCCGCAGACGCTCGGTCCCTATGTCGATGCTACGACGCTCGAAGGCGCGCGGCAGACGATCGCCGTCGGTCCCGTCGCCTCGCAGCTTGCCATCAAGATGCTCGGCACGAATGGCGGCGGCTTCTTCAATGCCAACTCGGCGCATCCGTTCGAAAACCCCGATGCCATCTCCAACCTCCTGCAGATGCTGGCGATCTTCGCCATCGGCGCAGCGCTGACCAACGTCTTCGGCCGCATGGTCGGCAGTCAGCGCCAGGGCTGGGCGATCCTGGCTGCGATGGGCACGCTGTTCATCGCCGGCGTGATCGTCACCTATTGGGCTGAAGCGGCAGGCAATCCGCTTGTTCATGCGCTCGGTATCCAGGGCGGCAATATGGAAGGCAAGGAAGTCCGCTTCGGCATTGCCGCCTCTTCGCTCTTCGCCGTCATCACCACGGCCGCATCCTGCGGCGCGGTCAACGGCATGCTCGACAGCTTCACCGCGATCGGCGGCCTGATCCCGCTCATCAACCTGCAGCTTGGCGAAGTCATCGTCGGCGGCGTCGGCGCCGGTTTCTATGGCATCCTGATGTTCGTCGTCATCGCCATCTTCGTTGCGGGTCTGATGGTTGGGCGCACGCCGGAATATCTCGGCAAGAAGATCGAGGCCAAGGACGTGAAGATGGCAATGCTTGCCGTGCTTTGCCTGCCCTTCGGCATGCTGATCTTCACGGCGATCTCCGTTGTATTGCCCTCCGCCGTTGCCTCGATCGCGAATGCCGGTCCGCACGGCTTCTCGGAAATCCTCTATGCCTACAGCTCGGCCGCGGCAAACAACGGCTCGGCCTTCGGCGGTCTGACCGGCAATACCTCCTGGTACAACATCACGCTCGGTATCGTCATGCTGATCGGCCGCTTCCTGGTCATCGTTCCGGCCCTTGCGATTGCCGGTTCTCTGATCAGCAAGAAGACGGTTCCTGCCTCGGCCGGTACCTTCCCGACGGATGGCCCGCTCTTCGTCGGCCTCCTGGTCGGCACGATCCTGATCGTCGGCGGTCTGACCTTCTTCCCGGCGCTGGCACTCGGACCGATCGTCGAACATCTGTCGATGATCGTAGGCCAGACCTTCTAAGGAATGACGGCCATGAGCCAACCGCTTCTGGGCAAGCTTAGAAAAGTCATCGATCCACGCCCCTTCGACAGGGGGCGTGGCCCGGCCGGAACGACCTGCGCGTCCGATGCCATCTTGCTGGCAATGGCCGCACTGTTCCTCGGCATTGTCGTCTTCGGATTTTTGATCGGCTGATCGGCGGCGTTCCGATCTGACGTTTTCCTCTTCACGCTGGAGCCTCTTATGAGCCAGTTAAAATCAGCGAGTATTCTGGATTCTCGCATCCTCGTTCCGGCGATCGGCGCTTCGTTCAAGAAACTGAACCCGCGCACGCTTGCCAAGAACCCCGTCATGTTCGTGGTCGCCGTCGTTTCGATGCTGACGACCGTCCTCTTCCTGCGCGATCTCGTGACCGGCGGCGGCAATCTCGCCTTCTCGCTGCAGATCAATATCTGGCTGTGGTTCACGGTGCTGTTTGCCAATTTTGCCGAAGCGGTAGCGGAAGGTCGCGGCAAGGCGCAGGCGGATTCGCTGCGCAAGTCGCGCACCGAAACGCAGGCGAAGCTGCTCGTCGGCAACAGCCGCACCGATTACAAGATGGTGCCCGGCACCAGCCTTAAGGTCGGCGATGTCGTCCTGGTCGAAGCCGGCGATATCATCCCCTCGGATGGTGAGGTCATCGAAGGCGTCGCTTCCGTCAACGAAGCCGCGATCACCGGCGAATCTGCGCCTGTCATCCGTGAATCGGGCGGCGACCGCTCTGCTGTGACTGGCGGCACGCAGGTCCTGTCGGACGAGATACGTGTGCGGATCACCGCTGCCGCTGGTTCGACCTTCATCGATCGCATGATCGCGCTGGTCGAAGGTGCAGAACGGCAGAAGACGCCGAACGAAATCGCGCTCAACATCCTGTTGGCCGGTATGACGCTGATCTTCGTGCTCGCGACCGTCACCATCCCGAGCTTCGCCGCTTATGCCGGCGGCTCGATCCAGACTGTCGTGCTTGTTGCGCTCTTCGTCACGCTGATCCCGACCACCATCGGCGCTTTGCTTTCGGCGATCGGCATTGCCGGCATGGACCGTCTGGTGCGCTTCAACGTGCTCGCTATGTCCGGCCGCGCCGTCGAAGCCGCCGGGGACGTCGACACGCTGCTTCTCGACAAGACTGGTACGATCACGCTCGGCAACCGCCAGGCGACCGCCTTCCGCCCGGTCCGGGGGATCAGCGAGCAGGACCTTGCCGATGCCGCGCAGCTTGCCTCCCTTGCCGACGAGACGCCCGAGGGCCGCTCGATCGTCGTGCTTGCCAAAGAGAAATATGCGATCCGTGGCCGCGACATGACGAGCCTGAAGGCGACCTTCGTTCCCTTCACGGCCCAGACCCGCATGAGTGGCGTCGATCTCGATGGCTCCTCGATCCGCAAGGGCGCTGTCGATGCCGTGGTCGCCTATGTCGAAGGTGCGGCCAATGACACGACGGAAGGCACGGCCGTGATGTCGCGCACGACGAGTGAAACGTTGCGCGAGCTGCAGGTGATCGCCGACGAGATCGCCAAGGCCGGCGGCACGCCGCTTGCCGTGGCGCGAGACGGTCGTCTTCTCGGCGTCATCCATCTTAAGGATATCGTCAAGGGCGGCATCCGTGAGCGTTTTGCGGAACTGCGCCGCATGGGTATCCGCACCGTGATGATCACGGGCGACAATCCGCTGACGGCCGCCGCCATTGCCGCCGAAGCCGGCGTCGACGACTTTCTCGCCCAGGCAACGCCCGAAATGAAGCTGGCGCTGATGCGTCAGGAGCAGGCACAGGGCAAGCTGGTCGCCATGTGCGGCGACGGCACGAACGATGCGCCAGCGCTCGCCCAGGCCGATGTCGGCGTCGCCATGAATACCGGTACGGTCGCCGCCCGCGAAGCCGGCAACATGGTCGATCTCGACAGCGACCCGACGAAGCTGATCGAGATCGTCGAGATCGGCAAGCAACTGCTGATGACGCGCGGTGCGTTGACCACCTTCTCCATCGCCAACGACATCGCCAAGTATTTCGCCATCATTCCGGCCATGTTCATCGCCTTCTATCCGCAGCTGAAAATGCTGAATGTCATGGGGCTGGCAACGCCGCAAAGCGCCATTCTTTCGGCCATCATCTTCAATGCGCTCATCATCGTCGGACTGATCCCGCTATCGCTGAAGGGGGTCCGCTACCGGCCGATCGGCGCCGGCGCGCTGCTCAGCCGCAACCTGCTGATCTATGGCCTCGGCGGCATCATCGTCCCCTTCATCGGCATCAAGGCCATCGATATGGCGATCACCGCCATCGGCCTCGCCTAAGGAGTTTCTCTCATGTTGAAACAAATCAGACCCGCCATCGTCATGATCGTCGCCACGACCGTCCTGACCGGCCTTGCCTATCCGCTTGCCATGACGGGTGTCGCCCAGACGCTCTTTCCCCACCAGGCCAATGGCAGCCTGGTGGAGAAGGACGGCAAGGTGATCGGCTCCAGCCTCATCGGCCAGAATTTCACGGCGGATAAGTATTTCCACGGCCGCCCTTCGGCCACGACCGGCGCCGATCCGAATGATCCGACCAAATCGGTTTCCGTACCTTACAACGCCGCCAACTCCGGGGCCTCCAATCTCGGTCCGACCAATTCGAGCCTGATCACCCGTATCAAGGGGGATGCTGCGACATTGCAGGCGCAGAACCCGAATACGCCGGTTCCGGTCGATCTGCTCACCACTTCGGGCAGCGGTCTCGACCCGGATATCTCGCCTGAAGATGCCTATTTCCAGGTTCCGCGCGTCGCCAAGGCCCGCAACATGGATGAGGCTAAGGTCAAGTCGCTCGTCGATGCTGCCATCGAGCCCCGCGAGCTCGGCGTTCTCGGCGAGCCTGTGGTCAATGTGCTGGCATTGAACCAGGCGCTCGATGCTTCTATGACTCAATAAGTTGAAGGGATTGAGACGGTTAGCGCCGTCTCAACCTATCAGGAAAGACGACTCTCGAATGGCAGACGACAGCCGCGACATGTTGAGCAGGCCTTCCCCCGATGCGCTTCTCGAAAAGGCGCGGGCCGAGACACGCGGACGGCTGAAGATATTCCTGGGAGCGGCACCCGGCGTCGGCAAAACCTATGAGATGCTGATGTCAGGCAGGGCGAAGATCGCCGACGGTGTCGATGTCGTGATCGGCGTTGTCGAGACCCACGGCCGCCGCGAGACGCAGGCGCTGCTGGAAGGGTTTGAGATCGTTCCGCGAGTCAATGTCGACTATAAGGGCAGGGCGCTCGAGGAGATGGATCTCGATGCCATCCTGAAACGCCGCCCCGACCTGGTGCTGGTCGACGAACTTGCTCATACCAATGCCCATGGCAGCCGGCATCCCAAACGCTACCTCGATGTCAAGGAACTTCTTGACCGTGGGATCGATGTCTACACGACGCTGAATATCCAGCATGTCGAAAGCCTGAATGACGTCGTCTCGCAGATTACCCGCATCCGGGTGCGCGAGACGGTACCGGATTCGATCATCGACATGGCCGATGATGTCGAGATCATCGATCTGACGCCGGATGATCTCATCAAGCGGCTACATGACGGCAAGGTCTATGTCTCGAAGACGGCCGAGCGGGCGCTGACCAATTATTTCACGCCCGGCAACCTGACGGCCTTGCGCGAGCTGGCGCTGCGACGCACCGCCCAGCGCGTCGACGACCAGCTGCTGACCCATATGCAGGCGCACGCGATCCAGGGCCCTTGGGCTGCCGGCGAGCGCGTGCTCGTCTCTATCGATCATCACCCGCGCTCTGCCGCGCTGGTCCGCTACGCCGCACGCATGGCCGCGCGCTTGCGTGCCCCCTGGGCAGCCGTCTATGTGGAGACCAACCGCTCGATCAGTTTGAGCGAGGCGCAGCGCGACACGATTGCCGCAACGCTCAGGCTCGCCGAACAGCTTGGTGGTGAAGCCATCACACTTCCAGGTCGGGAGGTGGCGGAGGAGCTGCTTCGTCATTCTGCCAGCAACAACGTCACACACATCGTTATCGGTTCGCCGAAAATCGGCTCATGGCGTGATTGGTCTCGCCGCTCAGTTTCTTATGATCTCATTCGCAAGGCCGGGGATATCAGCGTCCATGTCATTTCCGGTAGCGAAGCGGATGGTCAGGCAGCGAGCCGCGGCGTCAAGGTCGCGCCTTCACCGCCTCCCTTCCAGCTTCGCGGCTATGTTCTGGCGACGCTCTATGTCGCCATCGCGCTGGGCTTTTGCGTCATCCTCGATCAGGTGCTGGATGTCCGCAATCTGGCGCTCGTTTTCCTGATGGCGGTGCTGGTAAGCGCCGTGACCCAGGGTCTGCGTCCGGCACTTTACTCCTGTTTTCTCGGCGCGCTTGCCTTCAACTTCTTCTTCCTGCCGCCGCGCTATACGCTGACGATCAGCGATCCGGAAAGCGTGCTTGCCTTTTTCTTCTTCCTTGGTGTCGCGGTCATTGCGAGTAATCTGACGGCGACGGTGCAACGGCAAGCGGCTGCAGCGCGACAACGGGCACGAACGACGGAAGACCTCTATCTCTTCTCCAAGAAGCTCGCCGGCACAGGTACGCTCGATGATGTTCTCTGGGCCACCGCCTTTCAGCTGGCCTCGATGCTGAAGCTGCGGGTGGTGCTGCTTCTTCCCGAACATGGCACGATCGCCGTCAAGGCCGGCTATCCGCCCGACGATACGCTCGATGATGCCGATATTGCCGCGGCCCGCTGGGCCTGGGAGCACAATCATGCGGCAGGCCGTGGCGCGGATACCCTGCCTGGCGCGAAGCGCCTTTATGTTCCGCTCCGCACCGGTCGAACCGCTGTCGGCGTCATCGGCCTCGACAGCGATCGCCGCGACGGTCCGCTTCTGACGCCGGAACAGCAGCGGCTGCTCGATGCGCTCGCCGATCAGGCCGCACTTGCCATCGAGCGCGTGCAGCTGGTGGCCGATGTCGACCGCGCGAAACTCGCCGTTGAGGCCGACCGGCTGCGCTCCGCACTGCTGACCTCGATTTCGCATGATCTGAAGACGCCGCTCGCTGCCATCCTCGGCGCAGCGGGAACGCTGCGCGACTACCTTCATTCGCTACCGCCTGAGGATCGCGTCGATCTCCTGTCGACGGTCATCGACGAATCGGAACGCCTCAACCGCTTCATCGCCAATCTTCTCGACATGACCAAGATCGAGTCCGGTGCGATGGAGCCGAATTACGCCCTGCATTATGGCGGCGATATCGTCGGCAGCGCGCTGCGGCGGGCGGAAAAAATCCTGGCTCATCATCGCGTCGATGTGCAGATGCCCGTCGATCTGCCGATGGTGAAGGTCGATCCGGTGCTGTTCGAACAGGTGCTGTTCAACCTGCTCGACAACGCCGCCAAATACGCGCCTGAGGGATCGGCCATCCGCCTGGAGGCCTGGGCGGATGTCGACAATATCGTCTTCCGCGTGATGGACGAGGGACCCGGCATTCCGCCCGCCGACCTCGAACGCGTCTTCGATACGTTCTACCGCGTGCGCAAGGGCGATCAGGTGCGCGCCGGCACCGGCCTTGGCTTATCCATCTGCCGCGGCTTCATCGAGGCGATGGGCGGCACGATCGCCGCCGGCAATAGAACTGATCGGCAAGGGGCTGTCTTCACTATTCGCCTGCCGAAACCAACAGATGTCCCGAAGCTGGATGAACTGAAATGAACACCACTGCCGTCAAGATTCTCGTTGTCGATGATGAGCCGCCGATCCGCAAATTGCTGCGCGTGGGCCTCGGTGCCCAGGGCTATGTCGTCAATGAGGCGCAGAGCGCCGCGTCAGCCCAGGCGTCGATCGATGAAGACCAGCCTGATCTGATCGTGCTCGATCTCGGCCTGCCGGATAAATCAGGCCATGATCTGTTGCTCGGTTGGCGCGAGGATGGGGTGCAGATCCCGGTCGTCATTCTGTCAAGCCGCACGGATGAGGCGGGCATCGTCAAGGCGCTCGAGAGTGGCGCCGACGATTATGTGACCAAGCCTTTCGGCGTCAACGAGCTTGCCGCCCGCATCCGTGTGGCGCTGCGCCATCGGCTGCAACAGCAGGGCGAGAAGGCGATTTTCCAGACCGGCGGTCTTTCCATCGATCTCGTCAAGCGCATCGTCAAGGTCGACGGCAAGGAGATCAAGCTGTCGCCGAAGGAATACGACATCCTGCGCGTGCTCGCCCAGCACGCCGGCAAGGTGCTGACGCACCAATTCCTGCTGAAGCAGATTTGGGGACCGGCGGCCGATGTGCAGTATCTGCGCGTCTATGTCCGCCAGCTCCGACAGAAGATCGAGGAGATTCCCGATCAGCCGCACTATATCACCACCGAGACGGGCGTCGGCTATCGCCTGCGCGAGCCGGATTGAAGCCATCAAGACTTCGGATCCGTTATCGAGGTGGCTTAGCCTCGATCTTCCGGCGATGAAAATCATTCCAGAACGACCGATTGCCCGACTCTGAGTGCGACCATGGACCTTTCCACGATCATTCTTCCCGAACACGTCTTTGTCGGATTGGCGGCTCCGACCAAGTGGCGGGCGCTGCAGATGCTGTCGTCGAAGGCGGCGAGTTGCTTCGGCTTGGATGAGGCAATGGTTCTGCGCGTACTGGAGGCTCGCGAGAAGCTCGGCACCACAGGCATCGGCAACGGCGTTGCCGTTCCGCATGCCGCCATTGCCGGCATGACGAGGCCGCGCGGATTGATGGTGCACTTTGCCCATGCCGTCGATTTCGAGGCTATAGACGATATTCCGACGGAATGGGCGTTCGTGCTGCTTTTCGGGGAAGGCGGACGGAGCGACTATCTGAATGTGCTTGCCGCGATTGCCAGACGGCTGCGGACCGAGGGCGTTCTGACGGCGATGCGGCAGGCCAGGAGCGCCGACGAACTCTATTCGGTCTTCATGTCCGACTCCATCGCCTGAGGTGCTTGGATCGCACCCTCGTCGCTGTTCGGGAATGTGATTTCACTTTTCAAGATTCTATGGGATGCTGTTCTCCGGAGTTCCTTAAAACGGGAACGGTCTTCGTTACTTTATACGACCAAGTTGATAGGGTTTAAGGACAACGAAGGGGGTGCATCCATGCAGACGATAAAGCTTTCCCGGCTTCTCGCCACCGCAGTTCTGATCGGTAGTTTTTCGGTCGCGGCCGTCGCGCCGACCTGGGCGGCGGACAAGACGTTTCTCAATGTTTCCTACGATCCGACGCGTGAATTGTATAAGGATTTCAACGCGGCTTTTGCCGCCAAGTGGAAGAAGGACAGGGGCGAAACCATCAATATCAAGGCTTCGCATGGCGGTTCCGGCGCGCAGGCCCGTTCGGTCATCGATGGTCTCGACGCCGATGTCGTGACGCTGGCGCTCGAAGGCGATATCGATGCGATCGCCAAGGCGACGCACAAGATTCCCGCCGACTGGAAGACCAAGTTCCCGAACAATTCCGTTCCCTATACTTCAACCATCGTCTTCCTGGTGCGCAAGGGCAATCCTAAAGGCATCAAGGACTGGGGGGATCTGGTCAAGGACGGCGTTGAAGTCATTACGCCGAACCCGAAGACGTCGGGTGGTGCCCGCTGGAACATTCTGGCAGCATGGGCCTGGGCCAAGCAGGCCAATGGCGGCGACGATGCCAAAGCGCAGGACTACGTCGCAAAGCTCCTGAAGCATGTCCCGGTTCTCGATACCGGCGCGCGCGGCGCGACGACGACCTTCGTGCAGCGTGGCCTCGGCGATGTTCTGCTCGCCTGGGAAAACGAGGCCTATCTCTCGCTCGACGAGCTCGGCCCCGATCAATTCGAGA
Source organism: Rhizobium aureum (assembly GCF_030182495.1). Taxonomy (NCBI): domain Bacteria; kingdom Pseudomonadati; phylum Pseudomonadota; class Alphaproteobacteria; order Hyphomicrobiales; family Rhizobiaceae; genus Rhizobium; species Rhizobium aureum. Next base: position 507,718 of record NZ_JAQJCI010000002.1, read on the forward strand.
TCGTGACTCCGTCCGTCTCGATCCGAGCCGATCCTCCGGTTGCCGTTGTCGACGGCAATGTCGACACGAAGGGTACACGCAAGGTCGCGGAAGCCTACCTCAACTATCTGTACTCGGATGAGGGTCAGAAGATCGCCGCCAAGCACTATTATCGGCCGATCAAGCCGGAAGCTGCAGACCCCAAGGATGTTGCCCGTTTCCCGGCCTTGAAGCTGGCAACCATTGACGATTTCGGCGGATGGTCTCAAGCTCAGCCGAAATTCTTCGCTGACGGAGGCATCTTCGATCAGATCTACAAGCCGGGACAGTAAGACTGAATGCATTCTATAACCCGCAAACGGTGGCGGTTACGGCAGCCGAGCGTCATTCCGGGCTTCGGATTGGCGCTCGGTGTTACCTTGGCTTGGCTCATCTTTATCGTTCTTATTCCGCTGTCGGGCTTGCTGTGGAAGAGCAGCGCTCTCGGCTGGGAAAAATTCTGGGCTTTGGCTCTTGATGTTCGCACGCTCTATGCGCTGCGCATGAGCTTCGGCGGCGCCTTCATCGCCGCGCTCGTCAATGCGGTGCTCGGGCTTATCCTTGCCTGGGTGCTGGTGCGCTATCGCTTTCCGGGCAAGCGCATCCTAGATGCGATGGTCGACCTGCCATTCGCCCTGCCGACGGCAGTTGCCGGCATTGCACTGACGACGCTCTATGCGCCGAATGGCTGGATCGGTCAGTTCCTGACACCGCTCGGCATCAAGATCGCCTTTACTCCGGTCGGGATCGTCATCGCGCTGATTTTCGTCGGTCTGCCTTTCGTGGTGCGCACCGCGCAGCCCGTCATGGAGGAGATCGACCGCGAAGTCGAAGAGGCGGCGGCAACCCTTGGGGCGAACCGCTTTCAGACGATCACGCGCGTACTTCTGCCGGGATTGGCGCCTGCAGCGCTGACAGGTTTCGCGTTGGCATTTGCGCGCGCGGCCGGCGAGTACGGATCGGTGATCTTCATCGCCGGCAACAAGCCCTATGTTTCGGAAATCGCACCGCTGCTCATCGTCATTCGCCTGGAGGAATATAATTATTCCGCAGCGACGGCGATTGCGACGCTGATGCTGTTCATTTCCTTCACCATGCTTTTGATCATCAATCTCATCCAGTCGTGGAGCAGAAGGAGATATGGCTATGGCGCATGATCTTTCTGCAGCTGCCGAAACGGGTCATTCCGTCATCACCGAAAGCCGGCTCGCGCGCATCACCTTCATATTGATTTCGCTCGCCTTTTTGACGTTGATGGTGCTCCTGCCCCTGGCCGCCGTCTTTGTCGAGGCTTTCCGCAAGGGGATCGAGACCTTTTTTGGAGCTCTGGTCGACGAGGAGACCTTCGCAGCGATCCGGCTGACATTGATCGTTGCTGGCATCAGTGTGCCGTTGAACCTCGTCTGCGGCATTGCGGCCGCCTGGGCGATCGCCAAGTTCGAATTCAAGGGCAAGGCCTTACTGACGACGCTGATCGATCTGCCATTCTCGGTGTCGCCGGTCATATCGGGCCTTGTCTTCGTGCTGTTGTTCAATTCGAACAGCACACTCGGCCCTTGGCTGCAGGGCCACGGCATTCAGATCCTGTTTGCGGTTCCCGGGCTGGTGCTGGCGACGATGTTCGTCACCTTTCCCTTCGTCGCGCGCGAATTGATCCCGCTAATGCAGGAGCAGGGCAGCGCGGACGAAGAGGCGGCGCTGTCGCTCGGGGCCAATGGCTGGCAGACCTTCTGGCATGTCACGCTGCCGAACATCAAATGGGGCCTGCTTTACGGCGTGCTGCTCTGCAACGCCCGCGCCATGGGTGAGTTCGGAGCCGTTTCGGTCGTTTCGGGTCATATCCGCGGCGAAACCAACACCATGCCCCTGCAGGTCGAAATTCTTTATAACGAATATAATTTTTCGGGGGCATTCGCGGTTGCCACGCTCCTGGCCCTGCTCGCCCTTGTCACATTGATACTGAAGACGCTGCTGGAAATGCGCTATAGCGAAGAGATCGCAGCCAGCCGGCGTCACTGAAGGAATTCTTGATGGAAGTTCGCGTTCAAAACCTGCGTAAGGAATTCGGTCGCTTTCCCGCATTGCATGACGTGTCGCTGGATATCCGCTCGAGCGAATTGATTGCGCTTCTTGGTCCATCGGGCTCCGGCAAGACGACGCTACTGCGCCTGATTGCCGGATTGGAGACCCCGACGGAGGGGCAGATCTTCTTCGGCGAAGAGGATGCGTCGCGAAAGACGGTGCAGCAGCGCAATATCGGCTTCGTGTTTCAGCACTACGCGCTGTTTCGGCACATGACCGTGCTCGACAACGTCTCTTTCGGCCTGAAAGTCCGCTCGGCATCGCGTCGTCCGCCACGCGATGAAATTCGCCGGCGTGCCCTGGAGCTGTTGGAGCTGGTGCAACTGAACGGCCTAGAGAAGCGTTATCCGGCCCAGCTTTCCGGCGGTCAGCGCCAGCGCGTTGCACTGGCGCGCGCCATGGCCGTCGAGCCAAACGTGCTGCTTCTGGACGAGCCCTTCGGCGCTCTCGATGCTCAGGTCCGCAAGGACCTGCGCAAGTGGCTGCGGGAAATCCATGACCGGACCGGCCATACTACCGTCTTCGTGACCCATGACCAGGAGGAGGCGCTGGAACTCGCCGACCGCGTCGTCGTGCTCAACAAGGGGGCTATCGAGCAGGTCGGAACGCCGGACGAGATCTACGACTCGCCGAATTCTCCTTTCGTCTACGGCTTCATCGGCCAGTCCAACCGTCTCAAGGTGCGCATCACCAGCGGCGAGATCTGGTTCGATGACAAGCCGCTGGGGCTCAGCACGCCGCATGAGCCTGATGGCGAAGCCTATCTCTATTTCCGACCCCACGATATCGAGATCCGCGACGGCGATGGCGGCGCGATTGCAGGTTTGCTCGTTGCCAGCAGGCGCGTGGCAGGCACCCGCCATCTTGAGATCAACATCGGTGCCGAGCACGATCCTATCGAGATCGAGCTGCCGCCGAACAAGGCGGATGCCTTGGATCGCAACCGTATCGCCTTCAGGCCGACACGCTGGAAGCTGTTTCGCGACGGCAGCTGAAGCGGTTCAGTTTTTCACGGAATCTCTGAACCGCTCCGTCTCGTCGTTTTCCAGCAATTCCAGGAAAGCCGCAGTGTAATTTTCCTGGAATTGCCTGAGGGTCAGTCTTCCGGATGGCCGGCCGAGGCGAAGCCGCCGCCCTGGTAGATGACGGTCGGATCATTGGGATCCTCCGGCGGTGCTTTCGATAGGATTTCGGCCCGCCACGGCGCTGCGCTATCGCGCGGCTTCCAGCCGAGGAAGGCAGCGTTGCTATTGTCCCACCATTGTTCGTCATTGTCGGAGGCGCCGTAGACGATCGTGTGCCCGAGCCTTGGTGCATCGAAAGCACAGCCGCAAAGGGAAAGAAAGTCCCTGACGCTGAACCAGGTGGCCAGCATGCGCGTATTGCGCGGCTCGGGGAAGCAGGAGCCAATGCGCACCGAAAGCGTCTCCTGGCCGAACTTGTCGAAGTAGAGGCTCGCGACCGCTTCGCCGAACACCTTGGAAACACCATAGAGCGAATCCGGTCGGGTCGGCACCTTGTTGTCGATCCGCTCGTCGCGGCGATAGAAGCCAATCGTGTGGTTGGAGCTCGCAAAGACGATACGCGGCCTGCCGGCGGCGCGCGCCGCCTCGTAGAGATTATAGAGGCCGACGATATTCCCCTGCAGGATCATGTCGAAAGGCTTCTCCACCGAGATGCCGCCAAGATGGATGATGCCGTCGACACCCTTGACCATGGCATCGACGCCGCCGCGATCGGAAAGGTCGCAGGCGACGAAACGCTCGTTCGGACGGAGATCGTTTATCGGCGTCAGATCGGACAATACAACGCTCTCGGCAATCTGCGGCAGAAGCGGCCGGATTGCCTGGCCAACACCGCCGGCGGCGCCGGTCAGCAACAGAGTTTTCAGCATGATTGTCTCCCGGATCGGTCATTTCGGCGGGGAGCCTATAAGATGGTCCGTCGCCCGTCATCACATATATCGGTGGGATCAACATGAAGCATGTCGATAGCGTTTAGGCAGTCTGTGAATGCGCCCGGGCGTCGAAGTCGAGCGCTTCCAGACTGACCACGGCCTTGATGGGCAGGTGATCGGAAGCCACGCGCGCCAGCGGCGAGTCATGCACCTCGACCGCCGAGATCATGCCGCGGCGGTTTGCCATGATGCGATCGAGCGCCAGAAGCGGCAGCGTCGAGGGAAAGCTCGGAACAGCGGGAGGAAGCGGGCCGAAGGCGGCCTGAAAGGTGTTGAGCGATGAGCGATCGCCCAGCCGCCACTCGTTGAGGTCGCCGAGCAAGATGGTCGGGACCTCGCCGCCATCGCTCATCAGGTCGACGATCAGGCGGGCCTGCTGCGCCCGCGACCGGTGCAGCAGGCCAAGATGCGCGGCAATGATCCTGATGCTTCCGCCACGCGCCAGTTCCAATTCGGCGATCAGGGCACCGCGCGGCTCCAGCCCCGGCAGGCTTATCTGATGCACGTCGCGCACCGTGCCCTGTTTGAAAAGAACGACATTGCCATGCCAGCCATGTGCCTTGGTAACGCCGGCGACAGGCACCGGGGTAAGCCCGGTCTCGCGTTCGAGCCGGCGCAGATCGAGGATGCCCGTGCGTTCGCCGAAACGCGTATCGGCCTCCTGCAGGCCGATGACGTCGGCATCGATTTCATGAATGACCCGGCTGGTCCTTTCCGGATCGAAGCGCCGGTCGGCGCCGACGCATTTATGGACATTATAGGAGGCGATCAGCGTGCCCTGAGGGCGATCAGGCTTGCCGACCGGCTTGGCGCGCGATTTGTTCCGGCTCTTCAGGCTTTCCAGAATGCTCGCACGGAGACTTTCTTTCTTTTTCTTCATCTATCCGTCGACCGTTCTTTGATCAGATCATGTCGGACACATGCATGGGAGTATAAGAAGCGATAATCGGCCTTGTCATGTAAAAAGGCTGCGACAGGGATAGATTGTCTATGGGCTCGACCGTCAGAGATAGGGCGAACCGAGCCAGAGAACCTTCTCGATGAGCCTGACGACGAAGGGACGTGCCCGGAGCTTTTCGAGATCGACCGGACGCGCCGTTTCCAGGATTGCGCCGATATGAGCATCGATCGTGCCGGCGAAACCGCGATCGAGCACCTCCAGATCCACTTCGAAATTGAGTCGCAGGGAGCGGGGATCGAGATTGGAGGAGCCGACATAGGCCCAGATTCCATCGATCGCCAGCAGCTTGGAATGATTGAACGGGCCTTCGGCGCGCCAGATGCGGCAATAGTTCTTCAGCATCTGGTCGAACTGCGCCGTCATGGCACGGTCGACAAGCACGAGATTGTTGGCGGTCGGCACGACAATGTCGACCTCGACGCCGCGCCGGGCTGCCGTGACCAGCGCGCTGATCAGCTCCCGATCCGGCAGGAAATACGGCGACATGATGCGGATCGATTTATGTGCAACCGACAGGGCACCGATGAGCATCTTGTGGTTGGTCTCGACGCTGCGGTCCGGGCCGGAAGCGACCACCCGCATGAAGACAGCCGCTCCCGGCTCATTGGAGGGCGCTGCAATCCGCCATTCGTTTCCGCTGAGGACCTCGCCGGTGGTAAAGCGCCAGTCCTCGGCGGCTGTATTGAAAAGATCGGCAACCGCCGGGCCTGTCACGCAGAAATGCATGTCGCGGGCGCAATGGTCATGGGCAAATTCCCGCGTGAATCCCTGGCGGATATTCATGCCGCCGGTAAAGGCGATCCGTCCGTCGATGCTCAGAATCTTGCGGTGGGTGCGCAGATTGGCGTAGGGCAGTCTGAGGCCCATGATGACATTGCCGTTGAAGACGTCGACCTCGACGCCGCCCTGACTGAGATAGCCCATGATGCTTGGCACCGAATAGCGGGCGCCGACGGCATCGATCAGCACGCGCACGCTGACGCCGCGTTTGGCGGCGGCGATCAGGGCGTCGGCGATGCGCAGGCCGATCGGGTCGCGATCGAAAATATAGGTCTCCATCAGGATGCTGCGTTCGGCGCCATCTATCGCAGCTTTCATTGCCCCGTAAGCGGCGTCGCCGCTGGTCAGCATTTCGATCGTGTTGCCGGTGCTCATCGTATAGCGGACGACGCGGTCGCCGAGCGTTTTCATCGAGCCGAAACGCTCGCCGAAAAGCCGCCGCACCCGGTCGTCCTCGGCATCGAAGCTGGAGAGTTCTCCGTTCGCATCCTTGCGAAAAAGCGCATCTCGCTGTGAACTGAGCGAGGCCCTGCGGATGCGGTTGATGCCCGCAAAAGCATAGAGCGCGGCGCCAATGATGGGCGACAGGATCACGACACCGACCCAGCCGATCGCCGCGCGAACATCCTCTTTGGTCATTGCCGCATGGATCGCGGCGGCTGCCCCCAACCCAATGGACAGGACAGCGAGAACTTGGCCCCAATGGGCATCCACCAGGTCGATCATGGCGCGAGTATATCTCTGCCCGCAAAAGCTGCAACGAGCTGGCTTGCGATTGCAGATCTTTGGCCGATTATGGTGCTAAAACTCATCCTATTAGATATTTTTAATTGAAGACAGTTGTTGGCGCCTTCATACTTAGGGTGCTTCGGCTGCTTCGCTACCGTCCCCCACGGTAACTTTGTTTCTTGTTTGAAGCGCCACTGCGTTCGGGAGCCGAGACCGAAGAAAACAAGCCTGGCATTTTTTAGGCCATGGCGTCTCGGATGCTCGGGGGAGGCGTGAAAGCCCGCGTTTCAAGAACGGGCATTGTTCATCGAAACCATGTTCAATGATGCGAACGGAGAACAGCAGATGTTGGAATCTCGGGACGAATGGATCAAGAAGCGCGCATATGCCATCTGGGAGGAGGAGGGCCATCCCTTCGGGCGCGATGTCGAACACTGGGAACGGGCGAGCGGTGAACGCATCGCGCTCGACGAAAGTGCCGCGATCGCTATCGGAGGCGAAGCAAAGCCCAAAGCCAAACGCAAGCCGACCGCCGCCGCTGCCAAGGTGGTCGCCAAGCCGACGGCAAAGAAGGCATCGAAGAAAGCCGCAGTTGCAAAGGCGTAGGGCGCGCTGGTTTTAGAGGTACGGCAAAGACCGGGGCGGTTCGATGGCAGACATCGAGCCGCCTCTCTTTTTGGGCTGTTGCAGGAGAAATATTCGCAATAATTTCGGTCATTTGGGGCCTGATCGCGAAATAGCTGTCACACAGCGATGCTACCAAGTGAAAAGGGAGCCACGCAATGAGCTGCAGCCATATCGATGATCTGGAAATGACTGGTACTACGATCGTCACAGCATACTGCCTTTTGCGTTTTGGCGGCAGTGCCGGGGGGTGATTGAGGTGACGTCCCTTCTCGTACTTGCGGCGATCTATCTTGTGGCGGCGCTGATCCTCATCCTGATCATCGACCGTTCCGTCGGCATGTTTTTCCCGGCATCAGCCAAACGCCGGGCGACGCGGCAGCACGATCGGCGCCTGTGGCCGTTTTCGGCCAATCGCAATTCTCCCGGCCAGGTATCGGAACCTTTTCCGTGACGACGTGTTGCTCTTTCTTCCATAGTAAGGAGAAAGATCATGCCACGAGGAGACAAATCGGCCTATACCGACAAGCAGAAACGCAAGGCCGAGCATATCGAGGAAGGCTATGAAGACCGCGGTGTCTCGCATGGAGAGGCGGAACGACGCGCGTGGGCGACCGTAAACAAAGAAAGCGGCGGCGGCAAAAAGTCCGGCTCGGGCCGCGGCCATGCGGAAAGTCATGAATCTTCCGAGAAGGGCGGCAAGATCGGCGGACGCGCCGCCGCAAAACGCCCGGCGTCGGAACGCTCCGCTTCCGCAAAGAAGGCGGCCGCGACACGTAAACGTCATGAACACCGAGCGCATTCATAGGCTGCGCTTGAATGCCGAATTCTGGGTTGGCGCGCATTGACCGGTGAGGTGATGTCATTTCGTCGGCTCGCGATCGTCGACACCCTTCCGTTCCGGAATATGGATTTCTGCGCGAGGCCAACCGGTGATTCACGCCGATCGTCGCTGGTAGCCTATTCAATTCTCGGGAGGGAAAGCCGAATGCCTTATGAACTCTACTATTGGGACGGCATCCAGGGACGTGGCGAATTCGTCCGGCTGGCATTGGAGCAGGCCGGCGCCGACTATATCGATATCTGCCGTGGCAAGGCGAGCGCAGGGCAGGGAATGCCGGCTATGCTGGCGATCATGGAAAATGGCGAAGGGTCCAATATCCCGTTTGCTCCGCCGTTTTTAAAGGACGGTGACGTCATCATTCCGCATGTGGCAAATATTCTGATGTATCTCGGCTTGAAATTCGGCCTTGCACCAAAGGACGAAGCACAGCGTCATGTGTTGAATGGCCTGCAATTGACGATCACCGATCTCGTTGCCGAGGTGCATGATACGCATCATCCTATAGCCATTTCGAAATATTATGAGGACCAGAAGCGAGAAGCCAAGGCTCGCGCCGCCGAATTCATCGACAATCGTATTCCGAAGTTCCTCGGATATTTCGAGCGGGTACTGCAGCAAAATCCGGACGGACCGAACCATATTTTCGGCAAGAGCCTGACCTATGTCGATCTCTCGCTGTTCCAGATCTATGAGGGGTTGCGTTATGCCTTTCCGCGCGCGACCGCACATCTGGACCGTCGCTATCCGCACTTGGCGGCACTGCATGCCGCTGTCATGAAACTGCCCAATATTGCTCGCTATCTTCAATCCGATCGCCGCATCCCCTTCAACGAGGACGGCATTTTCCGGCACTATCCGGAGCTGGATAAAGATATGGCGTGAGCGATGCTCCTCTATCAATTCATTCCCGCGTGCTGGATCATCTGGCTGCTGATCTGGTTTTTTGCGTCCTTCGGCGGCAAGAAAACCGTGCGGCAGGAAGATCCGTTGTCGCGGCTTGGCAATACCGCGCCGATCTGGATCGGCGCGTTTTTTCTGGCGGTCAATCCTTCCTGGCTGGGGCCTCTGCGGTTTCGCCTAATCCCGCAGGATCTGACGTTCTATATGATCGGTGCGGCTTTGACCTTCGTCGGGCTCCTCTTCGCGATATGGGCCCGCTACCACATCGGTCGCAATTGGAGCGGGGTGATTACCCTCAAGGAAGATCACGCACTGATCCGTTCCGGACCCTACGCTCTTGTCCGCCATCCAATCTATTCCGGGCTGATGCTCGCCATCGTCGGTTCGGCCATCGCACGCGGCGATATCGCAGCCGTCCTTGCGATCGTCGCGGTGCTTTATGCCGTTTTGCGACGCGTATCCATCGAGGAAAGCTGGATGAGTGAGACTTTCGGTTCGGCTTATGCCGACTATAAAGCGAGCACGCCGGCACTAGTCCCGTTTCTTCTATAGCGTCAGACTTTGAGCGGCGATGCCGCCGCGAAAAAATCGGCCCAGGGATCGGCGCTCGATCGGCTCAAACGCGAGGCTGCGTTGCCAATGGTGAAAGAAGCCGGGCCGATCTTGCCGTCCAACTCCTCCCAGCCGATCGGCATCGAAACCGCGGCACCCTTTCTTGCGCGCGTCGAATAAGGGGCGACCGCGGTATTGCCGCGGCCGTTGCGCAGGTAGTCCACGAAGATGTGGCCGGTCCGCTTCGCCTTGCTGGCGACCGACAAATATGTCTGCGGGCTATCGGCGCTCATGGAATGCGCCATCGTCTCGGCTGCCTCCTTGACCTGCTGCCAGTTTGCTTGTGGTGTAAGGGATGCGACGACGTGTAGGCCTTTGCCGCCCGAGGTCTTGATGAATGAGGTCAATCCCTGGGCGGAAAAGCGTTCCCTTATTTCCTTCGCCGCAGCGGTGACCTTGCCCCAGGTGACGTCTTCGCCCGGGTCGAGATCCATGATGATCATGTCGGGCTTTTCCCAGTGACGGATGGTCGTGCCCCAGGGATGTATTTCCAGCGCCGCCGACTGAACGAGGGCAGCCAGTCCGTCGAAGTCTTCGATCTTCAAAAGCTTTGCCGCATCCTTGTCTTCAGGATCGGCAATCTCCTCGATATGCGGATTGATGCCCTTCCAGGCATGTTTCTGGAAAAACTTCGGCCCATCGATGCCGTCGGGGCAGCGCAGGAGGGCGAGGGGGCGATTGGTGACGAAGGGTTGCATCCGCTGCCAGGCAAGCGCGTAGTAATCGAGGAGATCCTGCTTGCTGACACCGTCATCGGGCCAGTAAACCCGCTCCGGATGCGTCAGTTCCACCGAGGTCTTGATGTTGTTCTGAATGGGCGTCTTTGCCATCTCGCGCGCGCTCCATTTTCTGCGACGGATGGGCCGCAGCGCCGGATAAGACTAGCATTGTCCGGCGCATGAAGTCGATTGGCTGTTACGGCATGAGTTGGCCGCCATTGACCTCGACGACCTGGCCGGTGATATAGCCGGACAGCGTTGCCGAGGCGAGGAAGAGATAGGCGCCGACACAATCCTCCGGCGTACCGACGAAACCCATGGGGATCGTCTTGCGTTGAATTTCCATCTGTTCGTCGTTGGTGTAGCGCTCGTGGAAGGGCGTCGCGATCACGCCAGGTGCGACCGCATTGACCCGGATCTTGTCGTTGACGAATTCCTTGGCATGGCCGTGGGTGATCGTCGAGACAAACCCCTTGGAGGCTGCATAGAGGATCGCGCCGTTGCCGCCGCCGTTGCGCGCGGCAATCGAGGTCGTGTTGATCACGAAGCCGCCCTGTTGCTTGAGGTATGGGTGGGCCGCGCGGGTCGCCGCGAGCACGGAGCGGGCGTTGAGGTTCATCACCCGGTCGTAATGTTCATCGGTCATGTCGACGGTGGGAAGCCGCCCCAGCATGCCGCCGGCATTGTTGACCAGCCCATCGAGGCCGCCCAGCGCTTCGGCCGCGTCCGTGACGACGCGTTCGGTCTCGCCGCCTTGCGAGACGTCACCCTGGATCAGATGAACCACGCCGCCGCTGGCCTCGATGTCTGCCGCCAGCTTTTCCGCCGGTTCGCGGCTGGCATTGAAATGAAGGCCGACCTTCATCCCCTGCGCGGCAAAGGCCCGTGCGACGGCAGCGCCGATGCCGGTCGAAGCCCCTGTTATCAACACCCGTTTTCCGGCTAGATCTGGGATGCGGATGGACGCAAGCAATTGCGCGAGTTCTGCCATGACAACTCCTCCTCAATGTCAATCAATCATATGACGAAATATGCCCTGTCTTATCAGGCGGAAGGGAGGAAAGGCAATCGGGGCAGGGCCAGACAAAAGGACGCGATATGCTCTTGGGATCGCATTTCCGCTCTGCAAACTCTCGCTTTTGCATCAAAATGGCACTCCAGGATTTTACCGTAAATTTTTGAAATTATGATCATTTCCATAAATGAAAAACTTCATTCTCTACTTTAACAAGGTGCAATCCGCGGAGATTGACACGAAACGATCTGGTCTGACAGTGCCGCGGCAGATAATGAGGGTGCTCCGGGAGTCGGCCGCTCCTTACAGTGGTGAGGCGCTGGCGGCCGCGGCTTCGACAACAAGGAGAGACCGAACAATCATGAGCAGGAACAAACTGATCCGTTTCGATGTTGCCGACAATCAGGCCGGTGGCCAGCGCCGTCCCTTCGCCAAGGCAGTCCGCGCCGGCGATTTCGTCTATGTCTCGGGCCAGGTGCCGACCATCAACGGTGAAATCGTCGTCGGCAATATCGTGACCCAGACCGAGCAGGTCATTGCCAATATCAAGGATGTTCTTGCCCTCGCCGATTGCACGCTCGAGCACGTTGTGAAGGTCAATGTCTGGCTGGACGATGCCCGCGATTTCTCGAGCTTCAACGCGGTGTTCGAGAAACATTTCATCGATCACCCGCCAGCGCGTTCCACTGTCCAGTCGCCGATGATGGTCGATGTCAAGGTCGAGATGGATGTCGTGGCTTACAATCCGCTCGACTGAGTAGAGATTGCTTTGCGATTACGATCGCAAAGGTGCGGCGACTGCATCGTCATATCCGCGAATGCCGCGGTGACGGCCGTTCGATAAATTTCTGCCGCGCCTAACTCCCGCGCTTTCGATGCCGGCTCTCTGTATGTCGGCATCAAGGTGGCGTTTCCATATCATCGGTATGCGGCATCAATGCCCTGTTCGCTCCGCCGTTGCAGACAGCGGCGAACCGCAACGATTTCCCCAATCCCAATCGCCCGATATCGCCGCCTCATCGGCGACTGCGCCCATTAGGTCCAATCCATCCCTGTTGATTTCCAATCAGCGATTGACGAGTCTCAAAACTCACGATTAAATCAATTTGATTGACTACTCGAAAACGAGAGGGAACGACAAATGGGAATGAGGAAAAGGACACTGCGCAATCTTTTAAACCGGACGCCTTGGGCGGCCGCGGCGGCACTGAGCGCCTCGCTGGTATTCGGTTCCGGCATCGCCTCGGCGGCGGAATCCGTGCTGACGATGCATATCGAGGAGCAGACCAGCTGGGTCAGCAACTTCAATCCCTTCGATCTGGCCGGTCGTCGCCAGAGCACGATGGATTTCATCTACGAACCGCTGGTCATCTTCAACGCCAATGATGGCGGCAAGCCGGTCTGGCGGCTTGCGACCAGCTACAAGTTTTCCGACGATCTGATGTCGATCACCTATGAGCTGCGTCCGGGCGTGAAATGGTCGGACGGTCAGCCGCTGACCTCGGCCGACGTGAAATACACGATCGATCTGATGCTGAAGAACCCGGCCGTCGATACCGTCGGTGTCGGCCAGACGGTCGCCTCCGTCGAAGCGCCGTCGCCAACGCAGGTGAAGATCAACCTCAAGGCTGTGAATTCCGAATTCCCCGAATCGCTGGCCGATCTCGCCGTCGTACCCGAGCATATCTGGAAAGACGTTCCCGATCCGGTCGCCTTCAAGAACGAGAAGCCCGTCGGTTCCGGCCCGATGACCGAGGTTCGCCGCTTTACGCCGCAAGTCTATGAGCAGTGCCGCAACCCGAACTACTGGGATGCCACATCGCTGCATGTCGATTGCCTGCGTCTGCCGCAGATTTCGGGTAATGACCAGATGCTGGCGCTGCTGCCGGAAGGCACCGTCGATTGGATCGGTTCGTTCCTGCCGCAGATTGACAAGACCTTCGTCGCGCTCGACCCGCAGCACAATGGTTACTGGCAGCCGCCGGCGGAAACCGTTGCTTTCGAGATGAACTTCAAATCCACGAATGCCGGTAATCTCGAGGCTTTCAAGGACCTGAACTTCCGTCATGCCTTCAGCCTGGCGATGGATCGCAAGTCGATGGTCGACATTGCCGGCTTCGGCTACCCCGTCGTCAACCTGCATGCCAGCGGCCTGCCGCCGCGCTTCGAAAGCTGGCGAAACAAGGCAGCCGAAGGCGACAAGGACGCCTTCATGGGCTTCGACACCGACAAGGCAAACAAGATCCTCGACGATGCCGGCTACAAGAAGGGTGCGGATGGTTTCCGCACCACGCCGAGCGGCAAGCCGATTACCTTCCCGATCATCGTACCGAACGGCTGGACCGACTGGATTGACGCAGTGCAGATCGCCGTCGAAGGGTTGCGCGCCGCTGGCATCAACGCCTCGGTCACCACGCCCGAATACGAGCAGTGGCGCAAGCAGCTTCTCGATGGCAGCTTCGATGTCGTCATGAACTCGCGTGCGGATAGCGCAACCCCGTTCCAGGGCTATTATCAGAGCCTGTCGACGGCCTATGCCGGCAAGCTCACCGTCGCCGCGGCACGCTATTCCAACCCGAAGCTCGATGCGCTCTTCGATCAATATCTGAAGTCGTCTTCCGATGATGATCATAAGAAGATCTTCAACGATATTCAGGTGCTGATCGCCGACGATTTCCCGGTCGTTCCCGTCTTCAACGGCCCGACCTGGTACCAATATTCGAGCAAGCGTTTCACCGGTTGGGTCACGGACAAGGATCCCGTGATGAACCCGGAAAACCACGACAACAACCGCATGCGTCTCATGCATCTGCTGCGTCTGAAGCCGGTCCAATAAGACCACAGCGAAGGAAGCAGAGATGCGTGTTTCAAGCCGGCGCCTCGGCGTCTACGCGGTGGCCCTGGCCTTCGCGATCGTCGTGAACTTCATTCTTCCCCGGCTTATGCCGGGGAGTCCCGTCGACGCCATGGTCGCGCAACTCGGGCCGCGGGCCACGCCCGCGGCCGTGGAGGCGATCAAGGCCCGTTTCGGCGAGATCGATCAGCCGATCATGATGCAGTTCTTCGACTACCTTAAAGGCCTTGCCACCTTCGACCTTGGCGTTTCGGTCAAGTATTACCCGCAGACGGTGGTCCAGGTGCTGAGCCGGGCCACTCTGTGGACCATCTTCCTGGTGGTAACGGCGATCATCTTTTCGCTGTGTGTCGGCGTCGTGCTCGGCGCCATCGCGGCCTGGAGGCGTGGCGGGCGGTTCGATACGATCGTATCGCCTTTTGCCGTCATCCTGTTTTCGATCCCGCCCGTCATTGTGGCGCTCACGACCCTGTTCGTCTTCGCCGTATCGTTGCGCTGGTTTCCTGTGGGATATGCCTATGATCCCAATCTCGATCCAGGCTTCAATTTCACCTTCTTCGGCAGCGTGTTCATGCACTCGATCCTGCCGGTGCTGACGCTGTCGCCTTTCCTGATCGGCGAGTTCCAGACCACCATGCGCTCATCCATGATCGTCGTGCTCGGCGAGGATTACGTGACGATGGGGCGGGCCAAGGGGCTGAGCAATCTCGCCGTCATGTTCGGCTATGGCGCGCGCAATGCGCTTCTGCCGGTCCTCACCAATCTTGCTCTGATGCTTGGTGCCGTTTTCGGCGGCTCGATCGTCACGGAGATCGTCTTCAACTATCCAGGTCTCGGCCTGACGCTGTTTACCGCCAGCGTGGCGCGCGACTATCCCGTCATCCAGGGGCAATTGCTGCTGATGACGCTCGCAACCCTGGGCGCCAATTTCCTCGTCGACATCATCTACGGTCTCGTCGATCCGCGATTGAGGGAGGCAGGCCGATGAGCTTCTCCTTCCGATCCATTTTCAGCCAGAAAAAGGCGCTTGTCGGCTTCGTCATCGTCGCCGCGCTATGCCTGATGGCGATCTGCGCGCCGATCATCGCGCCAGGCGAAGCAGGAGCCCGTGTCGGCCGCTCGCATCAGCCGCCATCTGTCGAGCATGTCTTCGGCACGACAAAGATGGGCCGCGATGTCTACAAGCAATTTGTCTGGGGCGCCAGAAGCTCGCTTTCCGTCGGCTTTGCCACGGGCATCGCGATCACCGTGCTCGGCACCGCCATCGGCCTCATCGCCGGCTATACCGGCGGCAAGACGGATGCGGCGCTCGATCTCGCTACAAACGCCGTGCTTGTTATCCCGAACATGCCGCTCCTCATCCTCCTCGCTTCCTTTGCGGGTACTGTCGGCCCGATAACGATCATGACCATCATTGCGCTAACGTCCTGGCCGTGGGGCGCGCGCATGACACGCTCGCAGACGATGGCCTTACGCAACCGCGATTTCGTCACCGCTGCCAAGATGATCGGCGAGCCGGCCTGGCGCATCATCTTCGTCGAGATCTTGCCAAACCTGACGCCGCTCATCGGCATCAATCTGGTCGGCAGCATCATCTATGCGATCGTCGCCCAGACCACGCTCGAATATCTCGGCTTCGGCGATCCGCTGAAGGTCACCTGGGGTACCATGCTCTATAATGCCCAGAATGCCTCGGCCATCATGGTCGGCGCCTGGTGGGATATCGGCGTGCCGGCGATCGGCATTGCGCTGACGGGGCTTGGTCTCGCGCTGATCAACTTCACTTTCGATGAAATCGCCAATCCGCAATTGCGTTCCGGCCCGGCCTTGACCCGCTGGTTCCGCCTGACGCGTGCCCGCAACCGCATGATGAGGGCCGAGCAATGAGCGACAATCTGCTTGAGATCGAACACCTCAATATCGACTATCTGCTCGACAAGGGCGATTTCCGCGCGGTGAAGGATGTATCCCTCAGTATTGGCCGGGGTGAGATCTTCGGTCTTGCCGGCGAATCCGGCTGCGGCAAGAGCACGATCGCCTATGCGATCACGCGGCTATCGAAGGCGCCGGCCTGGGTCAGCGGCGGAAGCATCCGGCTCGACGGGCAGGATCTGCTGAAGATGCCGGAAGGCGAGCTGCAGAAGATCCGCTGGAAGCGCATCGGCATGGTATTCCAGAGCGCCATGA
The DNA here is from genome assembly GCF_030182495.1 of Rhizobium aureum. Lineage (NCBI taxonomy): Bacteria > Pseudomonadati > Pseudomonadota > Alphaproteobacteria > Hyphomicrobiales > Rhizobiaceae > Rhizobium > Rhizobium aureum. The sequence goes on from NZ_JAQJCI010000002.1 coordinate 524,000, forward strand.
ATTCGCTCAATCCGCTGATGCGGGTGGAGGCGCAGTTCCACGACGTCCTGCATCGCCATACCGGCTGCTCACGCCAGGAATCGCGCGCCCGTGCTGAAGAGATGTTCAAGCTGGTGGGTATTCCTCCGCATCGCGTCAGCGATTATCCGCACCAGTTTTCCGGCGGCATGCGCCAGCGCATCGTCATCGCCATCTGCCTGGCGCTGCGTCCTGAACTCATCATCATGGACGAACCGACAACGGCGCTCGATGTCGTCGTGCAGCGAGAAATCCTGGAACAGGTTCTCGACCTGCAGCAGACCTATGGTTTCTCGGTGCTCTTCATCACCCATGACCTGCATCTGATGGCCCAGCTTTGCCATCGCATCGGTGTCATGCTGAAAGGCGAATTGGTCGAGGTCGGCGATGTCGCCCAGGTCAGCCAGTCGCCCGTTCACGAGTACACGCGCAAGCTCTGGAATGCCATCCCGCAGCTTCCGGCCAGCGCCCATTCTCCCGGAGTTTTCGCATGAACCCGCAGATACAGGCCGTAACTGCAGAACCCATCATCCGGCTTGATGATATCCAGCGCCACTTTGGCCCCGTGCACGCATTGAAGAGCGTTTCCTTTTCGCTATTCGCGGGAAAGGCGCTGGCATTGGTCGGCGAATCCGGCTGCGGCAAGACCACGTGCGCCCGCATTATCGCCCGGCTCGACAAGCCGACGGCCGGCAGGCTGCTGTTTCGTGGGCAGGATCGCACGGCACGAGGGTCGGGCAGGGAAGAGCGGATGTACCGCAAGGATGTCCAGATGGTCTTCCAGGATCCGTTCTCATCGCTCAACCCGGCCTTTACCATCAATCATCACATCGCAAGGCCGCTGCAATTGCACGGCCAGGACAAGCCGAAGGCCGAGCGGGACGAGGATATAGCGAAGCTGCTCGAAAGCGTTGGGCTCGATCCTTCGGTGACGCGTCAGAAGTTCCCGCACGAACTCTCCGGCGGCCAGCGTCAGCGCGTCAATATCGCCCGTGCGCTGGCGGTTTCCCCGAGCGTGCTGGTGGCGGATGAGCCGACCTCGATGCTCGATGTCTCGATCCGCAAGGACATTCTCGATCTGCTGGCGCGGGTAAAGCGCGAAAACGATCTCGCCATGCTCTACATCACCCATGATATCGCGACGGCAGCCCATGTTGCGGAGGAGATCGTGGTAATGTTTGCCGGCCAGATGGTCGAGTGGGGCGAAACCAATGCCGTGCTTGCCAATCCGAAGCACCCCTATACGCAGCTTCTGCTTTCGGCCGTGCCGGATGGCGGCCGCAGGTTTGTGACCGGCGGCAGCGCTCGCTTCCTCGAACAGGCGGAAAAGATCCGCGCGCTCAGCCGACCGGTCTCGACGGTGGTCGAGGAGGTCGGCCCCAATCATTTCATGCGTGCGCTGGTCGCATCGAATTAGGAGGAATTCCCGTTGGACTATCTGGTCAATCTATCGACCCTGCCGATCGACACGCAATCGCCCGGGCGCATGGCGAAGGCTGATGTCACCATCCGGCGCGCTCTGCCGCCGGAACTGCGTGTTATCACCGCTTGGGTGGCTGAACATTTCAGTGAGGGCTGGGCGAGCGAGACGACGGTCGCGATGAGCCGCCAACCGCCGACATGCTTCATCGCCACCCGTAATCGCGAGCTTGTCGGCTTTGCCTGCCACGAAGCGACGGCGCGCGGCTTCTTCGGTCCGACCGGCGTCGACGAAAGCGTGCGCGGCCTCGGCATTGGTCGGGCGCTGCTGTTTGCCTGCCTCAACGACCAGAAGGCGATGGGCTATGCCTATACGGTCATCGGCGATGTCGGCCCATCGGAATTCTATGAGAAGACGGTCGGCGCCATCCAGATCCCCAATTCCGCACCCGGCATTTATGCCGGCATGCTCAAGCTTTGAACGATCCTTCAGGAAGAGAGAATACTCATGTCCACACCGCGATCCCTGGCTCTGCGGCTTGAAACAACCTGGAACCCGCCGACAGACGACAAGGAATTCTCCTATGTCCTGCGGCTGAAGAACCTGTCGTTAGAGCCGCTTTCCGGCTTTTCGCTCTGCGTCAGCGGCCCTGGCCGCGTCGATCCGGCCGGCGTCGTCGAAGGTGCGACGGTCACGAAACGGCTGTCCAATTTCACCGAATTCCAGCCGCCGGAAGGCTTTGTGCTGGCCGGTGGCGAGACATGGACCATCATGGTGCACGCGCTCAGCTGGCCGTTCCGCCATTGGACTGACGGTGCGACCAGCGCCTATCTTGCACTGCCGGATGGCACGGCGGTATCGCTCGCCGCCGAGCCGACGCGCACATCGTCGAGCAATGCGCCGCTGAAGCGCGGTGCCGAAATCTATCCCGTTCCAGCCAATCCTCCCGTTCCGCTGGCGATCATTCCCTGGCCGAACCGTGTAGCCGTTTCCTCCCGCCGTCCGCTGCCGGCAGGCTTTGCGCTCAAAGCCGATACGTCGGCAGCGCAGGCGGCGGCTGCAAGCTTCACGGCTCTGGTCGAGCATCTCTTCGCAGCTGAAGGCCTCATCCGCCCCGAGGCGGAAGGCGGCACCACGGTGGTGCTGCGTCAAACGGAAGATCTTGGGCCTGAGGCCTATAGGCTGGAGTTTTCGCCTGAGACCGTCACTGTCGCGGCGAGCACCCAGACCGGCTTCGTCTATGGCCTCGTGACCATCGGCCAGATCTGGCGCGGCGCGCGCCTGCATCCGCAGGCTTTCCACTTCCCGGCGGCTGGCGAGATCGTCGACGAGCCATCCATGAGCTGGCGTGGCCTGCATCTTGACGTCTCCCGCCAGTTCTACGCGACCGCCGAAATCAAGAAGCTGATGGCGGTTCTTGCCTGGAACAAGCTCAATCGTTTCCACTGGCACCTGTCGGACGACGAATCCTGGCGCGTCGAGATCGATGCCTATCCGGCATTGACGGAGATCGGTGCATGGCGGGGCCACGGATTGCCGTTGCCGCCGCTGCTCGGCTCCAGCCCGGCCCGCACCGGCGGCTATTATACCAAGGCGGCGGTGCGCGAGATCGTCGCTTACGCCAAGGGTTTCGGTATCGAGATCCTGCCCGAGATCGACATGCCCGGTCATTGCTATGCGATGCAGCAGGCGATCCCCGAGCTTCGCGATCCGAACGAGGCCGGCAGCTATTATTCGGTGCAGGGCTTCCCGGATAATTGCATCAATCCGGCGCGCGAGAAGACCTACGAGGTCATCGAGACCATCCTTTCCGAACTGATCGAGCTCTTCCCGTTCAAGACGATCCATATCGGCGCCGATGAAGTGCCGCTCGGGGCCTGGTCCGGGTCGCCGGAGGCGCTTGCCCGTCTGCGCGAACTTGCCGGCGCCGACGTTGCGGACGCCCATGCCAAGCGTCTGAACGTCATCACCAACACCCATGGCGCCGACGATATTCACGGCTCCGGTGCTGCCATCCTGCAGGCGGAGTTCCTGGAGCGCGTCCAGGCATTCCTTGCCTCGAAAGGCTGCGTGACCGGCGGCTGGGAGGAGGCGGCGCATGGCGATAGGATCGACAAGGACAAGAGCTATCTCTGCAGCTGGCGTAACGTCGAGGTGGCGGCCGAGCTTGCGGGGCGCGGTTATGAGATCGTCGTCTGCCCGGGCCAGGTCTACTATCTCGACATGGCGATGCGTCCCGATTGGGACGAGCCGGGCGGCAGCTGGGCCGGATATTCCGATGCGGAGAAGATCTACACCTTTGATCCCGTTGGTGGTTGGACGGATGCGCAGAAGGAGAAGCTTCGCGGCATCCAGGCCTGCATCTGGTCGGAACCGATGACCGACCGCGCTGTCTTCGACCGGCTCGTCTTTCCGCGCCTGTCGGCGCTGGCGGAAACCGGCTGGACGAAGCCCTCGGCCAAATCCTGGGAGCGGTTCAAGGCGCTGGCCGGCACCATGCCCCTGCTTTACGGCCTGCATCAATTTTGACAGCTTGATGCATGGCCCTCAGGCGCGGCCCCGGCGGGTCGCGCCTGAGCAAGGTTGACTGGATATAAGTCGAATCGTTTGCCTAACCTATGACGGCGCGGTGCGTCAGTGGCTTCTGAAGGACATCGAACTGCGGATTGGTCTCGGAGAAGATCGGCAGGGCCGCTGCACCGAGAATGGCGGTATCCTTGCCGGTGGCGCCGATCATCAACCGCGGAATGCTGCGCTCTTCGGTTGGGTTGACCGGGGTGTGGAGAGGTTCGACGCTTTCGGCCAGCCCCGTCATCAGGGATGTTGGTGCACTGCCGCCAAGCACAATCGTCTGCGGATCGAAGGCCAACTCAAGAAAGTCGATCGTCTGGCGCAGCGGCTGTACCGCCTGTTCCAGCCATGCCTTTAGGCCATGGCCGTTTGCCGCGATCAGCGCATCTAGATCGTCGGGGTCCAACTCCTGTGCATTCTGGATGCCCAGACACTCGTAAGCGACAGATGGCGAGACATAGCGATCGAGACAGCCGCGCTTGCCGCAGGTGCAAAGCCTGCCATGCGGCTCGACGATGATATGGCCGATTTCGCCGGCGTTGGCGCGGCTGCCTTTGTAGAGGTGGCCATCGAGGAACATGCCGGCGCCGATACCCCCGTCACCCGCCAGAAAAAGATAGACGAAACTCCCAAGGCCGCGGGCGACGCCATAGAGCCGCTCGCCGATCGCCGCCGCCGTCGCGTCGTTTTCGACGAGGACGGGCAGCTCGATGAGCCGTTCCAGCTCGCGGGCAACCGGGAAATCCTGCCAGCCGGGCAGGTTGAGCGGGCTCAGCGATGTGACGCCGCCATCGGCATAGCGCCCCGGCAGGGCGATGCCGGCGCCAAGCAGCCGCGCACGATCGAAGGAAAAGGCCTCCTGCAATTCTCTGACGATCTCGGCAAAGATCGGCATTGCCTCCTTCGGTCCTGGCCTGTCGACGTGGCGGTCAATACGGGCACAAACCGTGCCGGAAAGATCCGTGAGCACGCCGGCCGCGCGCTGGCGGCCGAGCTCGAGGCCAATGGAATAGGCTCCCATGGGATTGATGGTGTAGGGAATGATCGGCTGGCCGCGGGCGATCCTCTGTGCCTCCATGGGGATCAGCAGGTGCGAGCGCGCGAGTTCCTCCACAATATTCGAAACCGTCTGCGTGGTCAGTGCTGTCATGCGCGCAATCGCAGCGCGCGACATCGGTCCGTTGGTGCGAATGGCCTCGATCACGACACGCCGGTTATGCGATTTGGCCTGTTCGAGATTCGTGCCTGAAATTATCTTCATGAGTGGATGGGGATTTTCTGTATCGGCGTTCGGTTGGCGTTGTTGCTTGTCACGAGCCGCCGTTGGCGTGACGGGGAAATGGCCGATTTTGCCGGTGTCTGCCCCAGCAGGTATTTTCCATTCTTTTGTCGAGCTCTTCAAGTGGCCGCGCGTTTCTGCCTGGCGACTGTGCGCCTGTCAAAGCGGGGCGGCAGCCCTTGGTCGGCGGAAAAGCGTTGGAAACGCCCCTCTGTGGCGTCGCACATCACCGCAGGCGGGGATTGCAATGCCTGCCTGCGAACCAGATCATCTCATTGTTTGCGATAGGTTCCCTGCAAGGTCACGCCCTCGGCAAGATTGCAGACACCTGTCTGTGACACGCGCCAGGTCTTTGCGTTGAGGCGCTCAAAATCGACCTTGCAGGCGTCTCTGGAAAGCTGGGTATGTTCCTTTACCAGCGGAACAACGCCGTCCATGCCATCGGCATTGACATCGCCCGCTTCGGCACCACCCGGGCCGACAGAGGTCGATGAGATCGAAATTGCGATAAGGCCGTCGACCGGTCCGAAAATCGAAAGATGGCTCTCATTGCCGTCAGTGTTGTTCGACTGGAAATCCATCGATGCGCTTCGCCCGCCCTTGGTCATCAGGAGGGAGCCGATCTGGTCATCATAGGCCTGCCGGATGCAAGCCGCATCGCCGCAGGACTGCACTTTCGTAATCCAGCGCCGCTGCCGTTCCCGGATCTTACCTCTATCGTCCTGCTTCAGGGCGGAAGCATACAGCGCGCCCATCATGTTATCCCGTGAAAGCAGCGATTTATCCTGGCAAATCATATGATCGCTCGTCGAGGCAGGCTTGGCGCAATCGATGCCGGCCGCTTCGACGGGCACTGCAAACAGCATGACGACGACCATCGCTGATGCGGATATCGAAGTCCTCATGGGCACCTCCATTCTTCGATATTTCAGCTAATTATGCCCGGGAGCGGCTTCGTAAAGGCTCTGCCTGCGCCTCAGGCAAATTCAACAGATACTGCGCCGGCGTTTGACGATCGCAGGCATCCTTCTAGTTTCAACCCTCTGGGCATGAGATCGACAGGGAGGTCATATGGCGGGCGAAACGCAACTATCCGGCAGGATCACATTCCTGATCGTCGGCTCCGTGTTTCTTGCCGTCACTATCGGGATGGGAGCCTTGGCGGTCCACCTCTACCGGACCTATGCGAACCCGACCGCTATGGCGGCATGTACGGTTTTTTCCTGGGCATTCGGCAGCATGGTCATGTCGATGATGCTCGTGCTTCTGACGTCGGGGCGGAAAACCAGAGGCAGGATCGGCACCAGGAGAGGGCAGGTCACCGTCATGCTTGGCAGCAGATCGCCCGCTTCCAGCGGCCACATTATCGGTGATGGCATCGAGGCCGAAGGCGAGGCGGGAACGCGCATCATAAGCGTGATCCCGTCTCTTTTCCTCATCGCATCTTCGCTTGGACTGGCTCTTCTCGGCCTGTTCCTCTTCGGCCGCCACCGGCTCGATCTGATCGGATCCGGAATGTTCATCGCCGTGGTGTTCTACATCGCGAATTGGAGCAGGCTGGCCTGGCCGCGAAAATAAGTTTGGAGGCTTCAGGCGGCGTTCTTTCGATCTATGGAATGACTTACGCCCAGCGGGGCGAGATCGGCTCGATACGCAAACAATTTGCGGCCAGCCCTGACGCTGATCGGAATAAAGAGAGGCAGAAGCAGATCCCTCAGAAACAGGCTAAACCGATTGGTTTTTCGCTTCCGCGAGGCATTTCGCCGAGTAAGTTTCACCACGCGGGCAATGCGTGGGCGCCGCAGGTCTTCATAGCGGGCGAAGGCAGCGCCGTAGTCGAGTGTATCGGCGAGGCAGGCGGACAGGACAAGGGCATCTTCTATAGCCATCGATGCGCCTTGGCCGGCATGCGGGCCGATCGCATGGGCAGCATCGCCGAGCAGCGCCACGCGCCCGTTGGACCAGACAGGAAGCTGCGGCACATCGAAGATGGGATAGCTGCGCCCGATCCCGCCGACCGCACGCAGGATCGACATGGTGGGTTCCGGATCGTCCGCATGCATCTGGCGAACATGGGCAGCCAGCGCCTCTGGCTCCAATGTGCGTAGTGCATCGGACGCGTCGGCGGGGAAGGAATCGAACCAGTAAACCGGATGGGACGCCGTCTTGATATAGCCGAAGAAGGCCTTCTCTCCGAAGGTCATACGCATTATGCCATCCGTATCCGGTACATCCGCGTCGACGATCCCTCCGGTGCCGATCAGCCCCGTAAACTGCGGCAGGGGGTAATCTGGGAATATTTGCGCGCGGACGGAGGATCGCAATCCGTCGCAGGCCACCAGCAGATCGACGGCGATAGCGTTACTTTCGGAGAAGGCGAGAGTCACGGCATGCGCGTGATTGTTGACCCTGGTCACGCGACGGCCAAACTGCACGATGATGCCATCCGCCAGGCACTTCTCGATCAGAATATTCGCCAGAGCGCCGCGCCTGATCGTCACGGCGGGCGCGCCGAAGGTTGCAAGGTGATCGTTTTGATCCACGAGCGCGAGCCGTTTGCCTCGCGCATTGCAAAGCTCGATGGCGCAGGTCTCCAATCCGTGGCGCAATACCTCCTCGTAGCAGCCCACCGCCCGAAGCCCGTTCAGTCCGTTCGGGGCGAGCGTCAGAAATTCTCCTTCCGACAAGGCGGCTTCCTTTGAGCGGGCTTCGAACAATATCGGACGAAAGCCTAGCTTTGCCAGCCGGAGTGCAAGCACCAGCCCGCCAACGCCGGCGCCGCATATGCCAATCAACGTTTCCGGATGCATTGCCTGATTGCCAGTTGCGGCATGCTCGCCGATGGGGCACATTGGTTCTCGCTTCTAATAGTTTGATAAATGAATTATTTGATGATAGAACAAAAATCAAATGAAGACGAGCAGCATCTCGCCGAAGCCATCGGGTTTGCCTGCATGCGCTGGCAGGAGGCGACTGAAAGCTTTGACGAGGCCTTCGGCAAGTTGCATGGGCTCAACAGCGCCGAGCGACGCTGTCTCAGCGCGATCATGCGCGCACCGCAACCCGCAAACGCCGTCGCCAAGGCCATCGGCCTTGCGCCGCCATCGGTGACGGCGCTGATCGACCGCCTTTCGGCACGCGACCTTGTCCATCGCATTCCCGATCCGAACGATCGACGTCGTGTGCTGGTCGCCCCTTCCGAGAAAGCAATCAGGCTGGGGAAGGAGGGCTATGGCCCGATCCAGGAGGCCGGCATGCGGATGCTGAAGCAGTTTTCCGCCGCGGAAAAGCAGGTGGTCCTGCGGTTCATCACGCAGGCCATCGAGATGCAGGAGCGCGAACTTGCTCGGCTGTTGATGGACGACAAGGACTGATCTCGATCGCCGCGGATGGCGCTCCGATTCTAGACGCGCTGTGCGTCTTGCCATGGTCTACGGCATTCCTTTACCATCCGGCGTTATAATCGGGCCTGGGGATAAATTTGAAGACCCTCTGGGAGAAGATGCTGGACGCGGAAATCGTTGCATTCCTGGAAGCGTGTCCGATGGCGGCACTTGTGCTCGACGCCGTCGGCACGATCGTCTTCGCCAATGCGGGAGCCCGGGAACTCTTTGTCCTTTCAGATGCGTCCCACGAGCTATCGGTCTCGAATTTGATACCGGACTGGCCGCTGCCTGCCACTGCCTCGCAGCCACTGCTCGTGACAGGCGCCGGTCATCGACGGGACTGCCGGGTCGGCGTCATGACGTGGTCCTCGGCGTCAGGAAGATTGACGGCGGTTCTGATCGAACCGGAGAGTGAAGACCGCCATGCCGCGGTGGCGGCGAGAGAGGCCAATCTGCGCCTTCGATATGTGATCGAGATGCTGCCGGAAGCCGTGTGCGTCTTCGATGCGAATGATCGCTACGTTCTCTGGAACGAGAAATATGCCGAGCTTTATCCGGATATCGCCGATCACCTCAAGCCGGGCATCGCTTTCGAAGATATTCTGAAGATCAGCCTTGCCAGCGGCCGCATGCCCGAAGTCGTCGAAGACAGGGATATGTGGCTGAAGCAGCGCATGCGAAAATTTCGCCAGCCGGTTTCGCAGGAGGAGCAGCAGCTCAAGGATGGGCGATGGCTTCGGCATGATGATCGGCGCACGCCCGACGGCGGGGCCATCGGCATGCGGATAGACATCAGCGAGTTGAAGCAACGTGAGGAGCGGTTGCGCCAGCTTTTCGATGCCAATCCGATGCCGATGCTCCTGTGCGATGGCAGCAGTCTGCAGATCCTGCAGGTCAACCGGGCGGCGATCGACTTCTATGGCTTCGCAAAAGCGACGCTGCTCTCGCGGAGGGCGTGCGACATGCATGTCGAGAGCGAGGCGGATCGCTTTGCAGATGGGCTTCTGGAACTCGAAGGCGATTGCGAGGCGAGAACCGTCTGGCGCCAGAGAGTGGCCGATGGGACGGAACGCCACGTGCTTGTTTACGTTCGGCTGCTCCATGAAGGCCTGGACCGTCGCCTCCTCCTGACCATTGCCGATGTCAGCGATCGCATTCTCGCTGAGGCCGAAGCCAATCGCCTGGCACGGCACGACATGCTCACCGGATTGCCGAACCGGATGTGCTTCTACAAGGCCCTCGATGACGCCTTGAAGATGAACAATGGAATGGGCGTCGCCGTTTTCTGTCTTGATCTCGATGGGTTCAAGCCGGTCAACGACACTTTCGGGCATGCGGCCGGCGACGAGGTTCTCAAGATGGTGGCCGAGCGGCTGCGCGGTGCAGCCAGAGGCCACATGGTCGCGCGCTTGGGCGGCGATGAGTTTGCCATCCTGATGACCGGGGATGTGGGTGATATCGCCGATGTTGCGAAGGGTTGCATTGCAGCCTTCAAATCCTCGTTTCGCATCGAGGGTGCCATCGTCGATATCGGTATCAGCATCGGCGTTTCGGCAGCGCCGGAGAACGGCGAGAACGGAGAGGTTCTCATTCAGGAAGCAGACCGTGCCCTCTACCGAGCCAAAGCCAACGGCCGGAACACATGGCGGACGGCGAGTAGCGACCATCGCCAACAGACCGTTTCAGGGCGTATGAGATAAGAGGCGGTTCAGTACACACGTCCATATGTGGCTCTTGAACTTGGCGTGATCTCTCCTCATTTCAGTATCTACTGTTTCAATCTGTCGAACCGACAGCCTCCTGCTTTCCAACAGTTGCTGCCGTTCCTCTATGCGACGCGTCCGCGTCGGGGGAGTTTTCATGGGCTTTATTGATCGCGACATTCAGCCGTCATCCGATGCCGGGCTGCTGGATGCCTATTCTCAATCGGTATCGAGCGCCGTCGATCTCGTCGGTCCGGCCGTCAGCCGTATCGAGCGATTGGGCGGCCGTGCCGGGCATGGTTCCGGTTTTGCCATTTCGCCTGACGGCCTTGTGGTGACCAATAATCATGTCGTCGACGATGCCAAAGCCGTACGTATCAAGACCCCGGAAGGGGCAACCGTCGAGGGAAGGGTGCTGGGGCGCGATCCGGATACAGACCTCGCGCTCATTCGCGCCAATGACTGGCCAGGCAACTGGGCGAGACTTGGCGATTCCAAATCGCTGAAGCGCGGTCACATCGCGATCGCCATCGGCAATCCCCTCGGTTTCGAATGGACCGTCACGGCCGGCATCGTCTCGGCGCTTGGCCGCTCCATGCGCGCGGCGAGCGGTCGGCTGATGGAAGACATCATCCAGACCGATGCCGCCCTCAACCCAGGTAATTCCGGCGGTCCGCTGGTCTCGTCGGCGGGTGAGGTTATCGGCGTCAATACCGCCGTCATCCAGGGCGCGCAGAGCATCGCGTTTTCGGTCGCCTCAAACACGGCTAAGCACGTCGTATCCGAGATCCTGCGTTTCGGCCATGTCCGGCGCGCCTATATCGGCATTGCCGCCGACACGGTGGAACTGCATCGGCGGATCGCGCTGGAAGCCGGCGTCACGCATTCGACCGCCGTGCGCCTGCGTCGTGTCGAGAAGGATAGCCCGGCCGCAAAGGGCGGCTTGCAGGAGGGTGACTACCTGCTTGCCATCGACGGCCAAGCCGTCTCCGGGATCGACGATGTCGTGCGGCTGCTCGATGGCGACAAGATCGACACCGAGATCGAAGTTTTGATCTTCAGCGTCGGCGGCCTGATCGAGCGAAGGCAGGTCAAGCCTTCGGCACGGCCGGCAATCTAGCCAATACGCGAATTGGTAATGTCGGCAGCGCCGTGCTCACGACGCTGCCGATTGCTTTTATCCCCTGCCGACGAGCGGCATCTTCGTTGCCATGACGGTCATGGAAAGAACGTTGGCATCGAGCGGCAGCGTGGCCATGTAGACGACGGCGCGGGCGACATGCTCTGCCGAAATCGTCGGCTCTGCCGCGGTCTCCCCATTTGCCTGCAAGACGCCGGCGCTCATCCGTGCGGTCATGTCGGTGGCGGCATTGCCGATATCGATCTGGCCGCAGGCGATATCGAAGGGACGGCCGTCGAGCGCCGTCGATTTTGTAAGGCCTGTAATGGCGTGTTTCGTGGCCGTATAGGGTGCGGAATGCGGCCGTGGCGTCGTTGCCGAGATCGAGCCGTTATTGATGATACGACCGCCTTGCGGCGTCTGGGCTTTCATCAGACGGAAAGCCTGCTGCGTGCAGAGGAACGCGCCGGTCAGGTTTGCGCCGACAATAGCATTCCATTGCTCGAAACTCAGTTCCTCCATCGGCACGGCCGGCAGGCCCATGCCCGCATTGTTGACCAGAAGGTCGAGGCGGCCATAGCGACCTGCAATGGTGTCGAAAAGGCTGCGGACCGAATTGGGGTCGCTGACATCGGCCGCCACCGCAAGAAATTCTGCCCCTGTCTCCTTGGAGAGCTCGCGGGCGGATTTTTCGAGAACGTCCGCACGACGCCCCGAGATGACGATCTTGAAGCCGGCCGAGCCGAGTGCCTTGGCGATGGCGCGACCAATGCCGGTGCCGCCGCCGGTCACCAGTGCGATTGCGCTTTGTGCGTTCGATGACGCCTCCGTCATGCGACCCTCCCGTCCAATTCGTCTTCGATATGTGCCTGCAGGATCTCGTCGAAGCTCTGTTCGGCCTTGAAGCCGAGGTCGCTCGCGCGCTTGGCGTCGAACTGCGTCGCCCAGCCGGAAACGATGCGCTCGATCACCGGATCAGGCTGACGGCGGATCAGCGCAACCGCCTTGTCGCCGCCGACACGGCGCAGCGCATCGATCTCATCGGAAACGAGTGCAGAAAGCCCGGGCATGGTAAGATTGCGCCGCGGCCCGACCTTCGCCGTATCGAGCGTTGCCGCATGCACAAAGAAACCGACCGCCGCCCGCGGGCTTGCGAACCAGTGGCGCACCGTATCGCTGACGGGCAGAACAGCCTCTTTGCCGACCAGCGGCTCGCGCAGGATGTTGGAAAAGAAGCCGGAGGCCGCCTTGTTCGGAGTGCCGGGGCGAACGCAGATGGTCGGTAGTCGGATGCCGATGCCATCGAAAATGCCGCGACGCGAATAATCGGCAAGCAGGAGTTCCGCGATCGCCTTCTGCGTGCCGTAGCTCGTCAGCGGTGCGGTCAGGAATTCGTCACCGATAACCTCGGGGAAGGGGGTGCCGAACACCGCAATGGAAGAGGCGAAGATGACGCGCGGCGTATAGGCGGATTTCAGGCCTTGCTGGCGGATGGCTTCGAAGAGAGCTCGCGTGCCATCGAGATTGACGGAGTACCCCTTGTCGAAGTCGGCCTCGGCCTCGCCGGAGACGATGGCGGCGAGATGGAAGACCATATCCGGACGGTCTTCGATGAGTTTTTCCGTAACACCCGGTGTCGCAAGGTCGATCGTCAAAGCCTTGGACACGGATTGAAGCGCTTCCGGCACCGGCGGCTGGAAAGCGTCGACCAGCGTCAGGCGATCGATAGCCTTGCCGAGAATCGTCGGTTCGGCGGCGATGCGGTTGACAAGCTTGCGGCCGACCATGCCCGCGGCACCCAGGATCAAAACATGCATATCGGATTTTCCTCCCAGTAGACGAGTGTCAGTCTTCGGGATCAGTCCCGAGTGAATAAGTTTGACGGCCGCATCCGGGACGCCAACCGCCGTTTCATCTGTAAGTCTGCAGCCAGGTGAGCCCCGCATTCGTCGTGGTTGCCGGCCGATATTCCGCGCCGATCGGCCTGTCATAACCAAGCATTTCCAGGACCTGCAGAATGTGACGATAATCGATCTCTCCGTGATCCGGTTCGCGCCTGTCCGGAACAGCAGCGATCTGGATATGGCCGATTGCTCCCATATGCGCTTGCAGCCTATGTGTCAGATCGCCCTGCATGATCTGGAGGTGATAGCAGTCGAACATCAGTTTGAGATTATCAGCGCCCACTTCAACGATGATGTCCAGCGCCTGATCGGCAGTCTGGAGGAAGTAGCCTGGTGCATCGCGATAGTTGAGCGGCTCGATCAGGATGGTCGCTCCCATCTTGCTGGCGCGTTCGCAGGCATAGCGCAGATTGGAAATGAAGGTGGCCCGTGCGTCATCGCCGGCGGTCTTGCCTGCCATCACATGCACATTTCGCGCCCCGATGGCGTCTGCATAGTCGATAGCCTGATCGATGAGCAGGCGGGCTTCTTCCTCGCGTCCCGGGATGGCGGCAAGTCCGTTGTCGCCGGCCGCGACATTGCCGCGGGCAGTATTGAGGCCGAGCATGGCGAGGCCGGTTTCCTCCAACGCCCGACGCACGGCTTCAGCGGGCGTGTCGTAGGGGTAGTGGCATTCCACGGCGTCGAAGCCGGCGGCCTTGGCGGCGCGGATGCCGTCGGGAAGGGAAAGCTCCTGCCACAGGAAACCCAGATTGGCGGAAAAGCGTGTCATGTTCAGTCCCATTCCACATCATAAGTGCGGACGAGATCGGCGATTTGCGCATCCGTCAGCAGCGAAGGATTAGCCCCACGGGTCAAGATGGCAAGCTTAGCCGTCTCTTCCAGTTCTTCGATCGCATAGATAGCGGCTTCCAGATCCTTGGCCGAAACGACAGGGCCGTGTGCTGCCAGCATCACGGCGCTGCGCTTGCCGGCAAGGCCGCGAATGGCATCGCCCATCGCCGGATCGCCCGGCATGAAATAGGGCAACAACTTCACCTTGCCGAGCTTCATGATCGAATAGGCGGTCAACGGCGGCAGCATGTTGTCGGCATCGACGCCGGGCAGGATCGAAAGCGCCACCGAGTGGCTGGAATGAAGATGGACGACGGCGCCTGTCTTTTTCGGTCGTGTCTCATAGAAGGCGGCATGCAGCGGCATCTCCTTCGTTGGCTTGTCCCCGCCGATCAGGCGCCCTTCATCGTCGAAGAGCGAGAGGCGGGCGGGATCGAGGCGTCCGAAGGAGCTGCCCGTCGGCGTCACCAAAAGCCGTCCGTCGCTGAGCCGCGCCGAAATATTGCCGGAGGAGCCGGCGGTCAGGCCGCGATCGTAAAGCGATTTGGCCATCATGCAGATCTGTTCGCGCAGCGCGGCTTCCTCGCTCATGCCGCCCTCAATCCATCGAAAGCGTCTGTAAAGAAGGTTTCCCCGCCGAAATTGCCGGACTTTAGAGCTAGAGCGACTGTTTCGCCCCCAAGGGTCGTGAAAGTCCAAGGCACGCCGGGTGCTATTTCCGGCCCGATAGTCAAATGCGCCGCCCCGAGCGCCTGCGTGATCGCGCCGGAGGTCTCGCCGCCGGCAACGACGAAGCGGCGGGTGCCGCCATCGAACGCCGCGCGGGCGATCTCGGAAAGCGCGTTCTCGACGACCTGGCCCGCCTTGTCCCGCCCCAACCGCTCCTGCGCCTGCCGTACCTCATCGGGTTCGGCGGTCGCGTAAATGAGTTTCGGCGCATCGGGGGACTGTTGACGCAGCCATTCCAGCGCAGTACCGGCGCCTTCCTCTGCAAGCACGACCGGATCGAGCTGCAGGCTGGCGACCTTGCCGGCGTAATTGACAACCTGCTTCCGCGTCATGGCGGAGCAGCTGCCGGATAGGACGATCGAGCCGCCGGCGACCTTCGGCGGCGCCTGTCTATGTTCGGAGAGGCCAACGAGACCCTGCTCCATGTAGAATCGCGGAAGCTGGCCGGCAATTGCGCTGCCGCCCGTCAGCAGCGGCATGTCGAAGGATGCCGCCGCGATCGTGCGGAGATCGTCGTCGGATACGGCATCGACGATCACATGTTGAATGCCGCCGCTGCCGAGTTGCGCCAACTTTGCTCTCAGCGCCGCTGCACCCTTCGAGACGATATTACGGCTGGCAAGGCCGACAGCGCCATTCACCTGCGGCGTCAGAAGCCGCAAGAGGCTTGAATCGCGCATCGGCGTCAGCGGATGGTCCTTCATCGGACTTTCCGACAGAGGCTGCTCGCCGACGAAGAGATGGCCCATGAAGACGCTACGCCCATTTTCCGGAAAGGCAGGACAATAGATTGTCTGGGTCGCACTCGTCTCCGCCAGCAGCATCTCAGCGACCGGACCGATATTGCCTTCGGCCGTGCTGTCGAATGTCGAGCAATATTTCCAGAAGAAACGGTTTGCTCCCGCTTCCTTCAGCCAATCCAATGCTTGCCGAGCCTGCTTCACGGCGATCGCGACCGGCGATGTCCGGCATTTCAGGGCGATGACCTCGAAGGCAGCCGTCTCGTTCCGGTCGCGCTTCTCCGGCGGTATGCCGATCCGCAGCGAAACGGGCAATCCGCTGCGCGCCAGCAGCGCGGCAAGGTCGGTCGCCCCGGTAAAGTCATCCGCGATGCAACCAAGCAGGAGCGCCATGGTCTAACCTTTCACGCCCGGCAGGCTGGCTCCGCTCTTGGCGGCCAGGATTTTTGCGACGGCTGCGTCATCTTCAAGACCGAGACCCGCTTGCGATGCTTCAACGAAGAGATCGAGCGCCGTTGTTGCAAGCGGGGTGACGGCACCGGCCTTGCCGGCCTCCGAAGTGACGATGCCGAGGTCCTTGACGAAGATATTGACCGCCGAGCGCGGCGTGTAATCGCCTGAAACGATGTGCTCGCCGCGGTTCTCGAACATCCAGGACGAGCCGGCGGAAACACGAATCACCTCGTAGAGCGTTTTCAGATCGATACCTGCCTTGGCGGCAAGCGTCATGGCCTCGGCTGTCGCGGCGATATGCACGCCGGCCAGCAGCTGGTTGATCATCTTGACCTGCGAACCGGCGCCTGGGCGATCGCCGAGCCGGAACACCTTGGCCGAAATGGCATCGAGCACCGCGGATGCGCGATCGAAGGCCTCGGGCATGCCGGACGCCATGACGGTGATCTCGCCTGCAAGGGCGCGCACGTGACCGCCGGAGACGGGCGCGTCGATGACGAGCATGCCTGCCGCTTCCAGCCTTTCCGCAATGGCTATTGTGGCGCTCGGGGCCATAGTGGCGCAGAGCAGGAACACCGTCGACGGCCGCGCTGTTTCCAGCGCACCGTTCTGCCCGAAAAGCACGTCCTCGGTCTGCTTGTTGTTGACGACATAGACGAGGATCACGTCGGCATCTTCCGCCGCCGACGCCGGCGTCGTGCAGGGTGTGCCGCCGTTCTCGGCAAAACAGGCGAGAGCCTCGCTGCGAAGATCGCAGCCGCGCACGTTAAAGCCAGCTCTCAGAAGCGACAAAGCGGCGCCCCAGCCCATGGACCCCAGACCGATAACGGCGGCCTTCTTCGTATTCTGCACGGCGCTACCTCTGCGATTTTCAGCCTATGTTACCGATACCGGTATCGGTAACATAGGCTCATTTCTCGAGGAATTGTCAATAGGCTCATGTTTGCCTTTTCGGCGAAACATTCTATGAAGGAGAGCGGCATTGTGCCAGCCGCATGGTTCATCGAGGGTTGCTTGGGGATGCGCAAACCCACTCTGGAAGAAGTCGCGACCGAAGCGGGCGTCAGCAAGATGACGGCGTCGCGCGCTTTGCGCGGCGTTGCCGACGTCTCCAGCGAGACGCGCGACAGGGTGATCGAGGCGGCAACGCGGATGAACTATGTGGGCAACAGGCTGGCACTCTCACTATCTTCTCAGCGCACCAATCTGGTCGCTGTTGTCGTTCCCAGCATGTCGAACATTGTTTTCCCGGAGATTCTTGCCGGCATTTCCGCCGGGCTTGATGGTTCCGGCATGCAGGCCGTGTTCGGCATATCCGATTATGACATGGCAAAGGAGCGCGACATCATCCGCGATATGCTCTCCTGGCAACCCTGTGCCATCATCGTCACCGGCCTGGATCAACCCGAGGAAACGGTGGACTTGCTCCGCCACGCCAATATTCCGGTCATCCAGCTCATGGATCTCGATGGTGCGCCCATCGATTTCAATGTCGGGCTGTCGCATGGCGCGGCGGGCGAAGACATGGCCGAAGCGCTCATTGCCGCCGGCCGTTGGCGGTTCGGCTATGTCGGCAGCGCGCTGGAAAAGGACCTGCGTGCCGGCAAACGCAAGGCCGGCTTCGAGCGCATATTGCGTACGCATGGTCTCGATTTCATCGAGCAGCGGATTGACGATGCCTTTTCCTCAATCGCACTGGGAAAGCGGCTGACGATGGCAATGCTCGCGGCTGCGCCCGATATCGATTGCATTTATTATTCGAACGACGACATGGCGAGCGGCGGATTGTTCGCCTGTATGCAGCTCGGCATTGAGGTTCCTGGCCAAGTGTTGATTGCCGGATTCAATGGGCTGGATCTGGTCGGCTCCCTGCCGGCGCCGATCGCGACCTCCCGCTCGCCAAGGCGCGCCATGGGCGAGATGGCCGCACAGCTGGTTCGCCACGCTGTCGCCGGCGAGGGCGATATCGGCGAGAAAACCATCGCGTTCAAACCGACGATCACTGGCATCGAGCGCTAGGATATCTCCGTCTGGATGACGAAGCGGGGATATCAGGCCGGGTATTGAGGGCAGCATGGCCTCTTACGTTCAGCAACAAGATTTCCCATAAATTCCATCGTGCAGAAACATTCGGACAGGGGCGGAGCGAGCTCGTCAGCTAGACAGATATCGGGTTTGCTATCCAGCGAGGTTTCCGAGTGCCGATGCTTTCCATAAATTCGCGGCGATGCGCTGAAAGCCCGAATTCTGGCGATCGCATCATCATGTGAGCAAGTTGTCATTTCGTAGGCTTGATACTAATTTGGGTAGCATCAGGGGATTGGGGATTCATGTACGACGATTCGATCCTGCCAACAGAGATTGCCGTTTTGCTTGGTTTGGTCTGCAATATCGGCGCGCCGCTTTTGGCTTTCTGGGCGGCGGGAAAATTACCTCGACTACGCCTCTGGTTTCATGCAGCCGCCTTTGTCGCGATCCTGGCCTCGCCGCTGGTGGCCATGAGCCTTGGGCTGCCGGATCTTTTTCCTGAAGAGGAAGACAGCCCAGGCGCCCATTTTGCTTTCCTGCCGCTGATCATAGAAACGGCCATTATCGTGTTGCTTTATTGTCTCGCCGCCGCAATGCTTCTGTCCCAGTCGGTTCATTCTGCCATCACCGATTGGCGGGATGGAGATCATACGTCCTGACGCGTGGTACGCGAAAATAGGTAGCGGTTTTCGCGAGATTGGCGCGGTTTGGCTGCAGACTGCTGGCATGAATCTCGAGGACATGGAATTTTGCTGGCTGTCGAGGAAATTGCGAGCGCCTCTGCGCGGCCGTCAATGGCTGGTCCGTCGATAGTCCCTTGACGTTCGA
The DNA here is from genome assembly GCF_030182495.1 of Rhizobium aureum. Taxonomy (NCBI): domain Bacteria; kingdom Pseudomonadati; phylum Pseudomonadota; class Alphaproteobacteria; order Hyphomicrobiales; family Rhizobiaceae; genus Rhizobium; species Rhizobium aureum. The sequence goes on from NZ_JAQJCI010000002.1 coordinate 543,013, forward strand.
CCCTGTGCTATGATCACGCTCCGGCGGCGTTCAGGCAGAGTTCAGGCGAGCTGGTGTATCTCTGCCTCGTCCATAAGAGAAAATGGGGTAAGGGAAATGTTGGAACGTTTCGTACGAGTATCGCGCGTCGCCCTGATCGGGCTGGCCGCGTTGCAACTGATGACCTCTGCCGCCTCGGCGCAGTACTATGGTGGCGATGACGGCTACGCGCCGCCGCCCTGGCAGCGTGACCAGGGTCGTGATTGGAACCGCCCGCCGCGCGGATGGGACCGCGACCGGGATCGCGATTGGGACCGTGATCGCGGCTGCAGCCGGCGCGAGCTCATGCGAGCCGCCCGTGCCGAAGGCTTCCGGCGCATCGATTCAATTGACAGCAATGGCCGGCGTATCGTCGTTCGTGGCTGGAATGATGGCGGCCCGGACCGTATGGTCTTCGCCAATCGGAGCGGCTGCCCGGCTCTCAACTGATAGCCGATATAGCGCAAGCGGAAGCCGAGTGTGGATCGGCTTCCGCTTACCTTCGCGGCCGCGCATCCTTTCGACTGGCTAAAAAAGGATGCGCCGTTGCCGCTTTAGAGCTTTGTTGCCGTTTGTCGCGCAGCCTTAGGCGGCGGCGAATTTCTTTTTCGCGGGAACAGTGCCGCTGGTCTTGTCGGATATGACTGCCGCTTCGACGCCATCGCTTTGCGACGTCACGATGAACTGCCAGGATACACCCCAGGGATCTACCACCGGGCTGTGACTATCCTTCGAACTGCCCTTTTCCAGAGCAGCGCGCAAACGATCCGCTTCGGCCTTCGTTTCGCATTCGAAGATGATGGAAGAGCAATGCTCCGAGCGATCGAGCGGCCCGGCCTCAAAGCCCATGAAGGAACGGTTGCCGAGTGTGAAGCCTGCGAATTTCACGCTGCCGGCCGGACCATTCGGATTATCGGTCAGGATATTCGAGATCCACCCGGTTGCCGAATTCGGAATAAGCGTCGCGTAGAACTCGATCGCCGATTCCATATCACGCCGAAACCAGAGATGTTGCCTGACTTTCATCACTATTCGCTTTCTTCAAGTCCCGCCTGGATAGGGCGCCGCATGAAGGAGGCATGTCTGCCGTATTGATGGGTAGAACTCGTGCCGCCGGCGAGCCGCCTTCTTGGTGAGCGGTGTCGCCGGCGGCATGCTGAAGAGTTGCTGCTGGCCGTCCGTGCCCACCCCTGCGGGGCACGGACGGGTACGCAACACTATTTTTCGGCAACTCTACCAGCGAGAGCCATGACGTAGTCGTCGGCGATGTCGGCGAGGGTCAAAGCGACTTCCGGTTCATTCCAGCCGGCAGCAAGCACCATTTGTACGAAATCGCGAAACGCTACTTCCAGAACCTCTTCACGTTCGACGGCGCGATAGGCGTCGGTGGAAGGATGTTGAGGCTTGCTGATGGTCATTGTCTGGCGGGTCGATACCATTGCTATGTTCCCTAAAGCTTTGCCGTGGTGGACGGAGGGTACATTCGCCACTCACCAGGGCCTTGGTGTCCAAACGATTATTATGCTTCTTTTCTAATAGGTTACGTGCGACATGTCGTTAGCCGTGCATCCTGAAACTTGCAGCAGCGTCCATTTTCGCAATTGCTGAAGTGCGATCCGGCGGCCGAGCGCCGAGATCGCGGAGGCGAACGTATCGCCCGGCGCGCGAAGCAATCCGCTTTGCGCGCGTTCAAGGGATGTCAAAATCCATCGTCTTTAGTGATAGTAGCCGAGGGTCCTCAGCCATTCTTCGAAGGAATGGGTGTCAGGCGATGCCGGCGAAGCGACTTGTCCAAGATAGCGTGGAATGGTGAGATTTCTTGCTTCACGAGGACTGTAGCCAAATTCCTTGCTGAATGCCCGGCTGAAATGTGCTGCCGATGAAAAACCGACGCTAAAGGCAATATCGAGGATCTGCTCCCGGTTCGCCGGATCGCTGAGCGCGGCATGGGCCGACAGAAGACGGCGTCGCTGAATATAATGATGCACGCCGCCATATTGCTCGAAGATTTGGTAGAGCCTGGTGCGGGATATGCCGAGCTGCCGGCATATCTGCTCCACCGTCAGGTCGCCCGCAGCAAGATTGCTTTCGACGAACCGCCGCACGCGCTCCGTTACTGCCAGAGTGCTATGTTGCTCGACGCCTGTCGATTGGGCCGCCGATGTCGAAACGGACGCCACGATCATGTTGCGCACCGTCTGAACGATATGCGGCAGGTCGGTCGCCGCAAAGCGAGGAAGATTGTCCGTGACGCTGTCGAGATATTCGATCAGCATGCCCGTGAAGATCCCGGAAAGGGCGATGTTGTTTTCGATCTCGACGGGGGCGGGAACTTCGAACAGCAATGCTCGCGGCAGAAAGAGCGAGAGGGTTTTCGCTTCGGTCGATCGTCCCCGAAAAGGATGCCCGAGAGAGCGCAATTCTATCTTGCCCGGCTCGCCTTCCAGCACACGCCCGTCGACCTCCGTCCATGTCCGGCCATCGCTCAGGACGGAAATATGCCAATGATCGATGAGGTTGGCTTTTACCTTCGCCTGCGAGCGCATGTAGCTGTGAGGAGGCGTATCCTGCTGAACGATGAGCATGCCACCGAGATTCCAGGCCACATGATCTGCGGGAAAACCGGTTTCCGGCGAGACATTATCCGGCAGGCGGATGTCAACCAGGGGTGCGATATAGGTCTGCCAGGCGGCAAATTGTGCCGCCGGTTCGAGCTCGCGCGTCGAAAACCGCAGCGGCTGCAAAGCCGGCAGTGGCAACACTTCCTCGCTCGCCGGCTTTTCCGGCCGCGGAAAGCGCCGCCGATCTGACGGCTGGGGCCTTCTGTCCTCGCGCCACGATCGATCCTTCGCCTCGATGGACGCAGATGCGGATTGTTCTTCGCGCCGCAAATCAGACAATCCGGTCTCCTCGAATACCGTCGGGATAAAACATGAGCACCGCCTTCAAACGGCCACTCACGATGCCGGCTGATAGATGGTCGCCTGTTTCAACAGGAATAAGGTTCAAAGCCTGCTTCGGGCTGTCTTTTCTCCAGCGAAACGACATGTTGCACCTGCCGTATCCTTAGCTACCTGATGATGCCAAACCCTTTCATTTGCAGCGCGATTTCGAAAAGGCAAGTCCCGCGGGTCATCAACCTCATATTCGCGTGGCAATTGCCCTGAACTATGGCGCCAGGTGGTGTGGATTCGTGTCGTATTGGCACATACCGAGCGATTTCGGGACGGCGGGCCGATCGGATATCTGCAAGAGTGGACGGACTTTGGGCTGCGCTGCAGACCAATGTCGCCCCGGTATTTGATTGAAGGCGTTGCCGACTTCCGGCAATAGCTTTATGCCGCACATAACGAGGCTTGGCATGGTCCGGTCTCCATCATATCTTTGCGGAACTCCCCACCGGCGCGCTTTGCGAGCAACCCTTCCGTTTTTCATGCGTAGTTTGCATTTGCCCATCCAGCCAATTTTTCCTACGCAGATATCAACCACAGTTTTGGAATGAGACATGACCGAATCCTCGATAATCCCCGTCTTTGATGGCCACAACGACGTGCTGCTCCGGCTGCGCCGCGGCGGCTTGAATTCCGTCGACGCTTTCCTGAATGGCGAAGCTGCCGGGCATATCGACCTGCCTCGTGCGCGCCGCGGTGGCCTCGCCGGCGGGCTATGCGCCATATTCATTCCGTCGCCGGATCAGCCGAAGCCCGAAAACGCCGATTTTGTCACGCCTGCCCAGCCCGACGCGCTGAACGAGACCCTGGCCATGGCGCGGCTTTTGCTAGCGATCGAGGCCCGCTCCAAGGGAGCGGTAAAGGTTTGCCGTTCGGCCGCCGATATCAAGCGCTCCATTGCCGAGGGCCAATTCGCTGCGATTTTCCACATCGAGGGCGCGGAGGCTGTCGCGGCCGATCTCGATGCTCTTTACGTCCTGCATCAGGCCGGGCTACGCACGCTCGGGCCTGTATGGAGCCGCTCGAACGTCTTTGCTCATGGCGTGCCGTTCCGCTTTCCCTCGACGCCGGATATCGGCCCTGGCCTCACCGATGCCGGCAAGGATCTGATCCGCGCCTGCAACGAGCTCAGGATCATGATCGATCTATCGCACATGAACGAGCAGGGTTTTTGGGATATCGCGAAATTGTCGAATGCGCCGCTGGTCGCCTCGCATTCCAACGCGCATGCCATCAGCCCGCACAGCCGCAATCTGACCGACAGGCAGCTCGACGCGATCCGCGATACGGGCGGCCTGGTCGGCATCAATTTCGGCGTGCTCTTCCTGCGCGATGACGGCGCGAGGAACATGGATACGCCGCTCGACATCCTCGTTCGCCACGTCGCCTACATTGCCGAGCGCATTGGCATAGAGCACGTCGCGCTCGGTTCCGATTTCGATGGTACGACCATACCGGCAGCACTAGGCGATGCGAGCGGGCTGCCGAAGCTGATCGACGCCCTGCGCGCGCATGGCTTTGACGACCAGGCGCTCGCCAAGATCGCGCATCAGAACTGGATTCGCGTCCTCGATCAGACCTGGGGCGGCTGAGAAGAGCCGTCTCCGTCCAAGCCGGGGCAGCTGCGGAAGATCGCGGCGGCCCCTTGCCTGAAGCCTATCCGGCGCGTCTGGATAGGGCCGCAACTTCCCCAAGATTGCGATAGCCGGCCGCCGGATGCGGTGCCGTGAGTCTTGGGCCGCTGCCGCCGAGCTTCTCGCGCAGGGTGCCCGCGCGATATTCGGTCTTGTAGACGCCGCGCTTCTGCAGCTCCGGCACCAGAAGATCGACGGCATCTTCGAAGCTTTCGGGCGTGACGGCATAGGCAAGATTGAAGCCGTCGACGTCGGTATCCTCGATCCATTCCTGCATGAGGTCCGCGACCGTCTGTGGCGAGCCGACAAAGACCGGGCCGAAGCCGCCAATGCCGACCCAATCCGCCATTTCGCGCACCGTCCATTCCTTGCCTGGGTCGATGGTGGTGAAGGTCTCGACAGCAGATTGCACCGCATTGGTATGGCGATGGCGCAGCACCTCGTCGGGCGAGAACTGGCCGAAATCGATGCCCGTCCAGCCGGAGATCAGCGCCTGCGCGCCTTCGAGCGAAACATATTGACGGTATTCGTTGAACTTGCGCTGCGCCTCGGCATCCGTCTCACCGAGAATCACAGTCTGAAGATTGAAGGAGAGGATTTCTCGGGGATTGCGGCCGATGCGCTCGGCGGCTTCGCGAACATTGGCGACATAGCGTTTCAGGACCGCTTTTGACGGTGCGGCGACGAAAATGCATTCGGCATGCGCGCCGGCGAAATCCTTGCCGCGGCTGGAGGCGCCCGCCTGGTAGAGCACAGGCGTGCGCTGCGGCGACGGTTCGCAGAGATGAATGCCGGGTACGCTGAAATGCTTGCCGGAATGGCGGATCGGATGCACCTTTTCCGGTCTCGTAAAGATGCCGCTCTCGCGATCGCGGATGACGGCGTCGTCTTCCCAGCTGCCCTCCCAAAGCTTGTAGCAGACTTCGAGATATTCCTCGGCCAACGCATAACGATCGTCATGTTGTGTCTGGGCCGATTGACCGATGTTGAGCGCGCCGCTGTTCAAATAGGAGGTGACGATGTTCCAGCCGACGCGCCCTTTCGTCAGATGATCGAGCGTCGAGATGCGCCGTGCGAAGGTATAGGGATGCTCGAAAGAGAGCGAAGCCGTCAGACCGAAGCCGAGATGCTCCGTTTCATAGGCCATGGTCGGGATGAGCTGCAGCGGATCGTTGACCGGCACCTGTGCCGAATGGCGCAAGGCCGCATCGACATTGCCGTTCAGAACGTCATAGACCCCAAGCACGTCGGCGATGAACAGGCCGTCGAACTTGCCGCGCTCCAGCGTCTTTGCCAGATGGACCCAATAATCGAGGTCCTTGTAGGTCCAGGATTTGTCGCGCGGATGGCGCCATAGGCCCGGTGACTGGTGTCCGACGCAGTTCATGTCGAAGGCATTGAGCCTGATTTCGCGTGTCATCTTGCTATTCCTGCGATTGTATCGTTGGGCCGGCGATCAGACGCCGACGGCTTTCTTGTTGACGAAGCTGAAGGCGAGCACGGCGAAGATCAAAAGGCCGGTGCCGACCTGCTGCCAATAGAAGTTCAGGCCCGTCAGCAGCAGGCCGTTGGCAACGATGCTCAACAGCAGAACGCCAAGAACGGTGCCGGCGACATTCGGCCGACCGAGTGGCGAAAAGGTCGTGCCGATGAAGGTGGCGCCGATGGCGTTCAGCATGAAGCCGTTGCCGGAGGAGGGGATATAGACGGTGACCGTCGCCGTCAGGATCAGCCCGGCAAAGGCGGCAATCGTGCTTGCAAGAATGAAGGTCACGGCGACATGCTTTGCCAGTCCAATCCCGGAATAGCGCACCGTCCGCGGTTGGATGCCGATCGCAAGCACGACTCGGCCGAAGCGCATGCGCCCGAACAACAGTGCTGCGCCCGCGATGATGACCGCGGCGATCAGAAGCGGGACCGGCAGGCCGGCAATCGTTCCATGACCGATAAAGCGGAACGCTGCGGGGACGCCGGAAGGCGGCAGATAGACCGGATTGCCACCGTCCGTGAGCAATTGCTGAATGCTGCGGCCGATGAACAGCGTTCCGAGTGTTGCCAGGAATGGCGAGACGCCGATCGCCGAGATCAGCGCCGCATTGACGCTGCCGACCACGGCTCCGGCGCCAAGGCCCGCCAAGGCGGCCAGCGGCACGGGCAGGCCTGCAAGAATACCGGAGACGAAGGCGAAGCTTGCGAAATCGACCGCCGTTCCGACGGAGAGATCGATGCCGCCGGCGGCAACGGCGAAGGTCATGGCGATCGAGACGATGGCCAGCAGCGTGAAGTTATTGACGAGAATGCTCTGCAGATTGCCGATGCTGAGAAATGTCGGTGCCACGATCGAAAACAGGGAAAAGACGACGACAAGGGCGACAATGAGTCCATAGCGGGCGAGGCCGGCGAATGATCGTGTCGGAGCGATGGCAGCGGTCATGGCTCAGATCTCCCGTTTGCGCAGCAGGGTGGTGGCAGAAACCACGATGAGGATCAGAAGACCTTGAACGCCGCTGACCAGCGTGCTTGGCAGGTTGAGCAACTGAAAGCCATTGATGAGAAAGCCGACGAACAGCGTCGATATGAGCGTGCCGCCGATGGTCGGTACGAGCCGGCGCGAGAAGACAGAGCCGAGCAAGGCCGTTACGACGACGGGAAGCAGCATTTCGCCCGAACCGGTGGTGCTGCCGCTGAGATAGGCGACCGACAGGATGCCGGCGATGCCGCCGCAGAACCCGCTGGCGACGAAAGCGCCCGCGACCAGGCTCCTCAACGGCAATCCGGCGGCGCGTGCGGCCTCCGGAAACTCGCCGACGGCATAGAGCCTGAGGCCGAGTGGGGTGAATTGAACGATCGCCGTGGCGATGATGGTGAAGCCGATCAGCACATAGGCGAGGATCGGAATGCCGAAGCCGTCAGACGATGACAGAAGGGCAAGGAGGTCAGTCGAGGCGGGAAGCACGGTATTCTGCGTCAGCACCAGCTCCAGCCCGGCGACCACGTTCATTACGGCGAGGGTCGCCAGCAATGGTACGATGCCGGCAAAGACGATCGCCAGCGCATTGACGGCGCCGATCGCCAGACCGGTCGCCAGCGCGCCCGCCGCGGCGACCAGGTCACTGAAGCCGAGCTGGATGAGGCTTGCGTAAACCGCGGCGCTCAGCCCCATATTGGCGGCAAGCGAGAGGTCTATGCCACCGGTGACGACATTGGAGCCGCCTGCAATCAACACGATCGTGAGGCCGATGGCAAGAACACCCGAAATGGCCGATTGTCCGAGCACGTTGCCGATATTGCCGACCGTCAGAAAATAGGGCGCCGTCAGCGCGAAAATCACCAGAATGGCTGCAAAGGCAAGCAGCGAACCGAACCGCAGGGCAGCAGCGGCAAGCCTGCCGCCGGTCGGTAAGGCTTTTGCCGTCGAAGTTTCAGGCAGCGAGGCAAATTGAACATCAGCCGACATGGCGCAATCCTTCCAAGGCACCGGTGGATGCCGACAGAACTTCGTCCGTTGTGGTCTGAGAGGAAATCAGTTCACGCGTCACGCGACCGCGGAATAGCACAAGGATCCTGTCCGTGATGCCGACAAGCTCCTGAAGATCCGAAGACAGCACGATCACACCGGCACCGCGGGCGGCAAGTTCGCCGATCAGCGAATAGATTTCGACCTTCGAGCCGATGTCGACGCCGGCGGTCGGCTCGTCGAGCAGGTAGATATCCGACCGGCGGCTCAGCCATTTGGCAATCGCCACCTTCTGCTGATTGCCGCCCGAGAGCGTCCGCACCAATGCCTCGCGTCCAGCCGTCTTGATCTGCAGCCGCTTGATCAGCTCGTCGGTGTCGGCGCTTTCTCGCTTTTTGTTGAGAAAGCCGAAGCGCGTATAGCGGCCCAGGCTCGACAGGGTGATGTTTTCACGGACGCTGAGCTCCAGACCTACACCGTGGCCGCGCCTATCCTCCGGTACCAAGGCGATCTGGTGATCGACGGCTTCGACCGGGTTGCGCGGCTTCAGGCCACGCGCATCGACATCGATCGTCCCATCTGTTGCGGCCTGCAAGCCAAACAGGGTGCGAACGAGATCCTTTGCCCCCGAGCCGAGAAGGCCCGTAATACCGAGGATCTCGCCGCGATGCAGTGAGAAGCTGACATCGTGAAAACGGCTGGCTGCCGAGAGATTCCTGACCTTGAGGATTTCCTTGCCGAGTTCGACCTGCCGCTTGGGAAACATGTCGGCGATATCGCGTTCGACCATCAGGTTGGCAATCTTACCTGCCGAGATTTCGCTTGCCCTCAGAGAAGCTACATCGATACCATTGCGCAGAACCGTAACATCGTCGCACAAGGCCTCGATTTCATTGAGATAATGCGAGACATAGACAATGGTCACGCCCTCACCGCGCAGGCGACGGATGAGGCGGAACAGGATCTCCGCTTCCTGGCGCACCAGCGCCGCGGTCGGCTCGTCGAAGACAAGGATCTTCGGTTTATGCAGCAGCGCGCGGGTGATCTGCACGATCTGGCGTTCGGCCGTCGAGAGCTCGCTGATGAGCGCGTTCTTCGGCAGATCGACGCCGAAATAATTGGCAAGGAGCTCTGCTGCCCGCCGCTGCATGGCGCTGCGGTCGAGGAAAGGCGTCTTGCCGAGGCGGGTCTCTCGCCCGAGAAAAAGCGATTCTCCGACGGTGAAGGTCGGGACCAGCAGCCGATCCTGGTGGATGAAATGAATGCCGAGCTCTTCGCACAGATGCGGCGTCAGGCGATCATAGGCCCGGCCCTCGATCTCGATCCGTCCCTCGTCCGGGGTATGCAGACCGGCAAGGAGCTTGATCAAAGTGGATTTGCCCGCTCCGTTCTGACCGACAAGTCCGTGGACGGTGCCGCGCCTGATGGCAAGTGACGCTCCGGCCAGCGCCTGCGCGCCGCCGAAGCGTTTGACGATGCCATCGAAGCGCAGGATGTGCGACTCGTTGTCTGCTGTGGTCGCATGCTCGGCTGCGGTCATGAAAGAGGCCTTTCGCCTTTGGAGGAGCGATGCGGGGAGATCCGCATCGCCGGTTTGCAGGTCAGCCGATGCCGAGCTTCTTGATCACGTCGGCGACATTGCTTTTGTTTGCCAGCAGGGCAGGGACGTAGGTTTCGCGCGGCAGCGTCTGCCCCGAGAGCAGCTTGGCGACATTGCGGATAGCCGTACGACCGATCTCCGCCGGCTGCTGGGCAGCATCGGCGCCCGCCGGTGAATTGGGATCGGCGACGAGCTGCAGCACTTCCGGGCTGCCGTCGACGCCGTAGGTGCGGATCTCCGTGCGGCCGGCGGCGGCGAGAGCCTGCGTGGCACCAAGCTGCGGAATGTCCCAAGCCGACCAGATCGCTTTGATCGACCCCTTTTCCGGATATTTATTGAGGATCGCTGTGATCTGGGTGAATGCGTCCTGAACCGTATTCGGAATGACGTCACGCAGCTCCGGCTGGATAATCTTCACCTTCGGGAAGTATTTGACGACGTTGACGAGCTGGTCGTAGCGGATCGCGCAGGGCGTCACGCCGTAGAAGCCGTTGAAGGCGACGATATTGCCTTCGCCGCCAATGTCGGAGACGAGCTGCAGCGCCAGGTCCTTGCCGATGCCCCAATTGTCCGAGGTGGTGTTGTTGATCGAGTTGGTCGAGCCGACATCGACGGTCAAAACGGGAATGCCGGCGTCGCGGGCCTTCTTCAGCCAGGGGTCGATGACGCTCAGCGTGCCGAGGATCTGGACGATCGCGTCCGGCTTCTGGGCGATCAGCGTCTGCAGCTGCGAGACAAGCTTGCCGTCATTGCGGCCGGCATCGACGGCAATCGGCGTGCCGCCCAGGCGCTTCACTTCGTCGATTTGTGCGTTGTAGGCCTGCAGGTCGAAATAGTGGTCGGTTCCCGTCGCGCTTATGGCGATCCGCTTGCCTTTCAACGACAATGCATCATCGGCAGCTGCCGCGGTTTTGGACAGAATGCTCGAGGCCGCGAGCGCCGTTCCGGCAACCGCCGTCAGTTTAAGAATATCCCGGCGTCCGAGGCCGATCGTCTGTTCCTTGGTCATGAAAGCATCCTCTCCAGCAATCCATAAATGCCAATAGAATATAAAATTGGTAGATTTAAATGATTTGCGGGAGGAACGTTTTTCCAAAACTGGAGCGGCCTGGGAAATTTCCGTCATCCAGCCTTCTAATGTACAGATCGGGTTTCCGTGGCTCGTGCAGTGATTGACAGGTCAAGGTCTGCCTTTTCGGACGCTGCTCTATCGCCATCACCCGAACTGGCTATCTGCGAGATTGCGCGATCTCGTGGGCAAGCCCTTGCCGCCAAGCCTTCCCGTCGCGAACAAAGAATCTCCGAAGGCGGGCAAAATCGGATAATTTAATCTACTAAAAACATAGAGTTTATAGCTAAATAATTGCACGCGTCGCAGGGTCATCATTCCGTCAGACGACGCTTCCGATTGATCGTGAGGGTCGCGACAATGAAATTTCTCACACGGCTTGTCCTGTCGGCCGTTGCTCCTCTTCTTCTTGCGCAGACTGCGCTGGCTGGCGGTGTGAATGGCGCTCCCGCGCCCTTTGATAAAGGGGGCGTAAAGATCGCCTTGGTCAGCTACATATCCGCCGGCGATTTCTTTCAGGCTTATCAGGCCGGTGCGGAAGCGCAGGCGAAGGCGCTCGATATCGATCTACGCGTCTTCCCCGGCCGTCAGGATGCCGCAGCTCAGCGCGAACAGATCCTCCAGGCAATCAATCTTGGCGTCTCTGCCATCGTCATCGATCACGGCCTGCCGGAATCGCTTGGCGATGTCGTCCAGCAGGCGCTCGACAAGGGCATCAAGGTCGTCGCTTTCGACGTCAATCTCAACAATCCGAAGATCCCCCAGGTCGAGCAGAGCGATCATGAGCTTGCCGATCTCGCTTTGAAGCAGGCCGTCAAAGACAACGGGAACAGTTTCAAGGCAGGTTATGTCTATGTAGCCGGCTTTGCGCCGCTCGACCGTCGCAACGAGGTCTGGGACACGTTCAAGAAGCAGAATGCAGGGGTCGTCGAGAAGACCCGTTTCGGCAATGTCAGCGATACGACGGCGACGTCGACCGCGGACCAGGCAAAGGCGGCGCTGACGGCCAATCCCGATATATCGGTCGTCTTCGCTCCCTATGACGAATTCGCGCGCGGTGTGAAGCTTGCCGCCACCGATCTCGGGATTGCCGACAAGCTGAAGATCTACTCGGCCGACGTATCGACAGCCGACATTCAGGAGATCACCGAGCCGGGCAGCCCCTGGGTCGCGACGGTTGCAACCAATCCGGCCGTGGTCGGCGCCGTCTCCATCCGTGCCGCGGCTTTGCAGGTCGCAGGCCAGGAGGTTCCGCATCAGATCACCGTCAAGCCGACCCTGCTGACGCAGGAAGGGCTGCGGGCGGCCAGCGTCAAGACGATCGAGGAACTGGCACAGAAAGTTCCCGCCTTCAGCGCTAGCGACGCAGTGACCGCAAGCTGGATACCGGACAAGCTTTTCTAAGCTGCCGACTTCGATCTTTCGGCGGGGTCCCTTGATCCCGCCGGATTACGTCACTGAACCGGAGTTCATATCATGAGCCAGTCCAACGTCGTCTTTGCGGGCAATCGAAATGCCACGCGAGAGGACCTTTTTGCCAGAGCGGAAGAGATTGCCGCGGATCTTTCGAAGCGAGCTGCAGAACTTGACCGGGAGGGACGGCCTCCTCACGGCGAAATCGTCAGACTGAAGAATGCCGGGCTGCTGAACGCCCTGCACCCACAGCAGATCGGCGGCGGTGGTCTCGACTGGGTGGACGGATTGCGGCTGGTGCGCATCCTTGCGCGCGGCGAAAGCTCCATCGGCCAGCTTCTCGGCTATCACTATGTCAACAGCCAATATGTCTATTGGGCCTTCGACGAGACACGAGCGCAGGAATTCGGCAGCAAGACGGTTGCCAACAGCCTCTATTGGGGCGCCGCCGTCAATCCGCGCGATCCAGGCCTCGTGCTGACGCGTCGCGGCAACGGTTATGTCCTGAATGGCCGCAAATCCTTCTCGACGGCCGCTCGCGTGTCCGACTATATCAATGCCAATGCCGCGCTCGACGACAGGATCGTCGGCTTTGCTGTTCCGACGAACCGGCCGGGCTACAAGGCCAATGACGACTGGGACAATTTCGGCCAACGCCTCTCCGACAGCGGCAGCGTCGAATTCCATGATTTCCCCGTCTATGAGGAGGATCTGGACAGGGCGGCGGCGACTGGCGGTGAGGCGCCGGTGCTCGCGACGTTCAACACGCCGTTCATTCAGCTTGTTTTCGTGAACTTCTATCTTGGCACGGCCGAGGGCGCGTTGCGCGAGGCCATCGACTACGTCCGCACCACGACACGGCCCTGGGTTACTTCCGGCGTCGAGCGTGCATCGGACGACCCCTATATTCTCGAGCGTGTCGGCGAGTTCACTGCGGCCTTGAAGGCTTCCGTTGCGCTGGCCGATAGCGCCGCGGCAGCGGTGCAGGAGGCTCTTGCGAGAGGAAGCAGGGCAACGGCGCGCGAGCGCGGCGAGGCGGCAGCCGAGGCCTATGCGGCGAAGGTGCATGCGACGCACGTTTCGCTGGATATCACCTCACGCGTCTTCGAACTCACCGGCGCGCGCTCGACCGCAGAGAAATATCGCTTCGATCGCTTCTGGCGCAATGTGCGGACGCATACGCTGCACGATCCGGTCTTCTACAAGGCCAAGGAAGTCGGCGAGTTCGTGCTGAACGACCGGATTCCCGAAGTCAGCCTCTACAGCTGATCAGACCTCATCGGACAGAAAAGCCCCGTTGCCCAATGTCGGCAACGGGGCTTTTGTTTGCGCTCTTATCAAAGTGCGCCGTTCTTCGGCGGAATGACGTCGTTCAGATGGTAGTTGCCAACGACATGATATTTCCAGCGAACCGGATCGTGAAGCGTATGCGTACGGGCATTGCGCCAGTGCCGGTCGAGATTGAGGTCGAGCTTGACCGATGCCGTCCCGGCAAGCTCGAACAGCGTATTCGTCGCTTCGATGGCGATTTCCGTCGTCAGCACCTTGGCGGCAGCGACGGCGAGCGTTGCCTCAATTACTCTTTTTTCGGTCGTCTCGACCTGTGCGGCATCGACCTTGCGGCCGGCGCGTTCGATAGTCGCAGCCGCTGCTTCCAGCCGGATGGCGATCTGGCCGACCTTGGCGATCGTCAGCGGATCGTCGCTCGCGCGCTCGACGCCGCTATCCATCCAGGGGCGGGATCGGGTTTTTACGAAGTCCAGCGTTGCGGCAAATGCGGCTCGGGCAATGCCGAGATCGACGCCGGCGTGGATGATCTGACCGACCGAGCCGATCGTCGTCGGCCGTTCGAAGCCCTTGTGATGGGGGACGACGTGATCGGCATTCACATAGACATTGTTGAGGACCGTGGTGCCGCTGCCGGTCGTGCGCTGCCCGAAGCCATCCCAGTCATCGATGATCTCGATGCCTTCCGTGCCCTTGGGAACGAAGGCCATGACCAGCTTGTCGGCTTCATCCAGCGCGAAGACGGTGACCCAATCGGCAAAGAGAACGCCGGTCGAATAGAACTTGCGGCCATTGATACGATAGCCGGGACCGTCGCGGGTGATACGGGTATCATAGTGCCCGACCGTCTTCGTGCCGCGTTCGGAAAGGGCGTTGCCGAAACGATCGCCGGCCAATGCGCGGCCGAAGAAATAGCGCTTCTGATCTTCCGAGCCGTCGATGCGCAGGGCTTCGAGGATGTAGAAATGATTCTGCGGTATCTGCCCGATTGAGCCGTCGGCCTCAGCCAGGATCGCGGTGATCTCCGCCAGGGTGGCATTCGAGACATCCAGGCCGCCATATTCTTCGGGAACGGTGATCGCCAGCAGCCCGGACAGAGCCAGCTCATCCATTTCCGCAAACGGGAGCAGCCTTTCGCTATCGCGCTCCGAAGCGGTGGCGGCAAAGCGTGCGGCAAGCTCCTGCGCGACGGCCAGCGCCTGTTGCTCGGTCTCCAGCAAGGTCGCCTCGGGATGCTTGGCGTTGATATGGTGCAATTGCGCGTTCATGGGCAGGCTCCGATTTCATCCGGCGCCACGATGCCGCATTAAAAGCAGGCGTTCGAGAAAAGCCATTTCGTTTTTACGGATGCGGTCGCGTCTTCATTCCTTTCTCTATAGAATTTATGGTCAATTGCTGCCTGAAGCTGTCTAGGCATTGATAAGCAGCGATGTTCTCACCAAGCTATCGACGCCCGGTGCGCCAGTCTTCAAAGCGCGCATGCGCCAGAGCAAGCGAAGCGACGGCGGGCGTGAATCGGTGGAACGGCAGCGGGTGGCTGGATTGCAGCGGAATCGGCAGGGATTCCGCCGTTTCGCCGAGCGCCAGTCTCGCCAGTGTCCGGCCAAGCTGCGCCGTCATGGCGATGCCGCGACCATTGCAGCCAATCCCTCCGAAGAAGCCGCCGCCGAAACGATAGAGGCGCGGCAGGAAATCCGGCGTCATGATCGCCGTTCCGGTCCAGACGATCTCCACACCCGGATGATGCGGCAGGCGGAGTTCGGATGTGAGCCGGTCGACGACGGCGCGACCGACGCGCTCGAAGGCACCGACCGGATTGATCGCCATGCCGCCGCTGATCAGCCTGTTGTCGCGATCGAGCCGGTAGGTGAAGAGGTTGGAGCGTGTATCGCCGACGGGCCGGCGATTGGGAGCGATCCGCGCAACGGTTTCGGCATCGATCGGCTTCGTGGCCACTTGATACACCTTTAACGGCACGCCCGTTCGGCCCATGCGGGAAGCTATGCCGCTCGTGAAGGCGTTGGTGGCGAGGATGACGACCTCCGTTTCGATTTCATGGTCCACGAGGCTAACGTGCCAGGTGCCGGCATGTCGCTCGACGTGCTCGACCACGCTGTTTTCGCGGATCATAGCGCCGCGCCGCATGGCCGCCCTTGCGAGCCCATAGAGATAATTTAGCGGGTGGATGGTGCCGCCGGAGTGATCGATCAATCCTCCGGAATAGATAGTCATACCGGTCTCGTTCCGGACGGCGCCGGCATTGAGAAATTCGACTGGACGACCAAGCTCTGTCCAGTCCTTCGCCCTTTGGCGCAGGATCGCAGCCATGTCGTCGCCATAAGCGGGCTGCAGCCAACCGGTCTGCGCCGCATCGCATGAAATCTGCTCCTCCGCGATGGTCGCAAACACCTCGTCGGCGCCCGCACCGACGAGCGACAACAGCGCATCCGCCTTGTCGCGCGGCAGCTTCTGACGGACGGTCGCCGGATCGGCCTTGGCGAAATTGGGAACGACGAAGCCGGCATTCATGCCGCTGGCTCCCGCACCCAGCCGCCCGGCCTCAAGAACGGTCACGGAGCGGCCGGCGCGGGCAAGATGAAGTGCTGCGGTCAGGCCGGTGAAGCCGCCGCCGATCACGACGACGTCTGAGCGGGAAGGCAGGTCGTGGGAAAGTTCAGGGGCAGGGCCGGCTGTCAGCGTCCACAGGGTCGGATTGGTGGGGCGAGGGGCACTGCCGGGCATCAGCGGAGGATCTCTCAATAACTACGCCAGATAGCTGTCACCATAGATCAACCGCTGAAAGGATTGCGCTAGGATGATTTCAAGCGAGGCGCGCCGATGGGGAGCACCTCGCCTTTTTGCAAAGTAGAGTGTCGCCTACTTGATCTTATCCTTCAGGGTCGAAACGTCTTCCATCTTCAGCTCGCCGTCGGTGACGATCTTGCCGTCGGCGATCTTCCAGAGACGGAATGGGCCGGTGATGTCGCCATATTGATCGAAGGAGACCGGGCCGATGATGCCTTCGTAACGGATCGGCTTGCCTTCCTTGATGAGGCCGAGCGCCTTGGCGAACTCTTCCTTGCCGGCATAGATCGGCGTGCCCTTGGAGTCGACGACCTTGAAGATTGCATCCTTCAGCTTCGAGGTGTCGTCGCCGGCGATAGCAAGCGCGAGACCGACGATCGCGCCCGCATCATAGGCTCGGTCAGCGGCTGGATTAGTCGGCTCGATCCCTGAGAAATCCTTGTAGTTCTTGTTAAAATAGTCGGTCGAGGGCGTCGGCGTCGTGCCGGAGGAGGTGCCAAAGGCGTCCTTCAGATAGTCGGCGCCCACGGAATCGATAAAGTCCGGGCTGTTCATGCCGTCATTGAGCAGGAACTTCTGCGGGCCGCCTTGCGAGATCCATGTGCGGGCGATTGTCGCGCCGTCGACCGGCGTGCTGACGAGGTAGAGGCCGTCCGGATCGCCGCCCATGCCGGCGGTGACTTCCGAAGCATAGCTCGACTGCTTTTCATTGTAGGGCGTCGTCGAGACGATCGTGCCGCCGAGCGCCTTATAGGCCTTCGAGAATTCGGCGACCATGTTCACGCCGAAATCATTGTTGACGTGGATGATCGCGAGCTTCTTGAAGCCCTTGTCGATCGCATATTTGGCAGCGGCAATGCCCTGCAGCGAATCTGAGGTGATGGTGCGGAAGAATATACCGTTGGTCTTGCCGTCGCGGCCGAGCGCCGTCAGCGTCGGCGAGGAAGCTGCCGGCGATACCTGCACGATCTTGGCCGGCGCGGTGACCGAGGTCAGGATCGGGATCGTCACCGAAGAAATAATGCCGCCGATAATCGCCGGTACCTTCTTGACCTGCACCAGCTGGGTCGCAGCATCCACTGCCACATTGCCCTGGCTCTGGCTGTCGCGTGTATCCGTCACCAGATCGCAGCCATGGGCGCCGCCAGCGGCATTGATGTCGCGAAAGGCCATCTCGACGGACTTCGCGCCTGCCTGGCCATATTCGCCGGCCGGGCCGGTCAGTTCCATCACGAGGCCGACCGTGACTTTGCAGTCCGCGGCATTGGCGGCGCCGGCGGCAGCGAGAAGGGCCAGAGCCGTGGTGATTTGAAATATCGTCTTCTTCATCTTTGTTCCCCTTGTTCGGTCAACGATTTTCGTTTCCGTTTTTTAGAACCTGTCAGGTCTCCGGCATCTGCAGCCAGGTTTCATGCAGATGCTGCCATTCGACGCCGTTGGGTGCCGATGAACTTGCAGTGAAAAGGGCGCTCGCCTGACGCCGGCTATATTTGCCCGCCCGCGTCTGCGCTTCGACATAAGTCAGGACGATCGTATCCGTAGTTTCGTAGCTCGCGCGGATATCCGAAATCTCGATGGTGAAATTGCCCTGAAACGTCGCCCGGTTTGCCCGGATGAGCTCGATGGTTTCAGCGCGGTCGAAGATGCGGCCGGTCGGCGGGATCATATGGAAGGCCTGGCCGAAGGTGCGTTCGCAGCGGCCGAAATCCGTATGATCGGCAGTCGCGGCATCGTACCAGGCTTCGAAGAAGCGATGGAAATCGATGACTTCGGCGCTGGCTTTGCGGAAGAGAGGCGATTGCTGGCTCATACCTTCCCCGCATTGAGGTTGTAATGCATGATAGAGCCGTGCCTGCCGGTGCGGTCGCGCTCCAGCGTATAGACGTCGCCTTCAAGTCCGGGGCTTTGGGCGATGATGTCGGTGATCTGGCGGCGGTCTTCGTCCGAGAGTGCAATATCCATGATCTTAGCGTTGGCGAGCGCGTGCGCCTGGTTGCGGGCGCCGATGATGACAGCGGCCACCTGGGGCTGCTCCAGCACCCAGACGCTGGCGATCGTGGCAATATCGACGCCATGACGATCACCGATGGCTTTCAGCGTGCCGAGCAGCGATTGAAACAGCTCCCAGCCGCCAAAGTCATCGATGATCAGCTTGTATTTGACGAGAGAGCGGTTCTCGAGCGGCATGTCCGGTTCCGGCTGCCCCAGCCATTTATCGCTCAGGAAGCCGCCGGCCACCGAGCCGTAGCAGAGGAACTTCACCTCGTTCTCCGCCGCCAGCTTGGCGAGGCTAAGCGACGGCCGCTGGTCGAGAACGGAATATTGCAATTGCTGGCTGACGAGTGGAATGCCGGCTTTCAGAATCTCGGCAATATGAGGTGTATCGAAATTGGTCGTGCCGACATTACGCACCTTGCCTTCACGGCGCATCTCGTCCAGCCAGCTCAGGGCTTCGAGATAGCCGGGCAGGGAGTAGTCCCACCAGTGAAACTGTACCAGGTCAAGCTGTTCGGTCTTCAGTTTGCGAAGCGATTTGTCGACGATGCCGCGAATATAGTCGCGGCTGATGGTTGCGAGCTTTTCCAGATCAGGAACCAGCTTCGTGTGGACCTTCATCGCGCTTGAGGCTTCCGTGCCGCGCTCGTTGCGGAGCCGTTCGCGCGCCTCGCCGATCAGCTCCTCGACGCCCGTATAGATGTCGGCGCAGTCATAGGTGCGGATGCCGACGTCGAAGGCGGCGATCAGGTCGGTCACCGCCTGGGTGCGATCGATGGCGCCGTGCCCGCCGGCAAGCTGCCAGCCGCCGCGGATGACGCGGGAGATCTCGTATCCGGGGCTGAGCTCAAAAGTCTTGGCGGTCATGCAATTCATTCTCCTTCGGGCAACGGCACGGCCGTTGTGTCGGCATGGCTGAACCGCCGTTTGCCCGTTCTGACGATCCGCAGCCGGCTCGCGCAATTGGGGTCGGGGCAGGCGATTTCTGCGTCCGAGGTCATCCAGTCGTTCTTGTGAGTTGGCCGTTGCTTGGCCGCCAGCAGCGGCAGGACGGCTGAAATGGAGTAGATCGAAAAGCCCTGGCCCGCAGGGAGGGACAGCATTTCGCCCTTGAGTTCGAAATAGTCGCCCGGCTTGGCGCCGCAATAGATCGGTTTGCCCTCGGGAATGACCGCTTCCACTCTAAGATCGAAGAGCTCGAAACTGTCGTCGCTTTCAGCCGCCATCTCAGATCTCCGCGCGTTCGAAGGTGACGTCACAGGCGCCGTTGCGGCGGATGACGCCGCAGGCCGCCGCGAAGTGTTCGCGTTCTTCAGGGCGCACTTGCGCGACGACGCTGCCGGCAAGCCAGCCGATCGGGAAGAGCAGGCGAGCGCCCTGACCATAGAACAGACCGATATCGAAGATCGCATCTGGATTGCCGCCCCACATACGCGGCGGCACGTAGCTGAGCACGATATCGCCTGGCTGCGGCGTCAGTGTCGCGTTCTCGGCGGGCAGGGCGTTCGCATAGGAAGCACCTTTCAGATGCGCCGGCGGGATCGGGCAGGAGATTTCCGGGCCGGTCCACATGGCATGAATACCGCTGACGACGCGCGACTCATTCAGATAGGTCCACAGAAAGGCGGCATTGTCGGGCGCCTTGGCTTCCAGCAGAGGCGCCAATACACTGAGGCCGGAACGTGGTTCGGTGATCTTGATGGCGCGTTGGCTCATACGGATTGGCCCTTCTTGGCTTCGGCTTCCAGTTTGCTGCGCAGGAAGGTGAACGGCCGGCTGATGTCTGCGATCAGTGCATCGCGGGCTCCCTTGGCGTCTTGCGCGGCGATCGCCTTGACGATTGTGCGGTGATAATGGGCGGTATCGACCTCACCGGCATCCGAGAAGGCATAAATCGCGACGCGGATACAGGGGCCGGATTGCAACCAAAGGCTTTCGATCATCGGGATCAGCACGGCGGAACCGCAGGCGCGATAGATCTCGAAGTGAAAGGCCTGGTTCAACGTCACCTCGCGGTCGACGTCCTTCTTGTGTTTCAGCGCGCGCATCTCATCCCATTCGCCGAGCATGCTCTCGATGGTCGTAATCTGCCGCGGCGTCATGCGGGTCGCGGCAAGCGCGATCGCCTCGCCTTCGATCAGGATGCGAGCGCGCAGAAGATCGTCCATGCGCTCCAGCGTGATCGGCGGCACGCGAACGGATCGATTGGGAAGGGCTTCTAACGCCTTTTCGGTAATGAGCCGACCGAGCGCCTCGCGCACAGGCATGGTGCTGGTCATCAGCGCGTCGGCCAAGCCGCGGATCGTCAGCACCTGGCTCGGCTCGAACAGCCCGCCGATCAGCGCGCGGCGCAGCTCCAGATAGACCCGGTCCTGAACGGTTTCTCGCCCCACTGGCGCAAGCTGTGCGGCAATCGGATCGCTCTTGTCGGCGGTGGCCTTTTGCATTCGAAATCCCTTTTTCGGCTTGCGAAGAGGATTAAAGCTGATTAGCGTGATCAATGCAAGTGTGATCACAAATCAAATAATCAGGGAAGCGGCAACGATTGTTTTCCGGCCAGAGGGATCTCATGAGTACGACAACTGAACGGCATGGGGAGGAAGCCCGGCCCGTTCTGACAGCCAGAAACGTGGTGCGGCGTTTCGGCGGTCTCGTGGCCGTCAACGACGTTTCCTTTCACGTGCGCCAGGGCGAGATCCTCGGCCTGATCGGCCCGAACGGCGCCGGCAAGACGACGATGTTCGACCTTCTGGCTGGCAGCGTCGCGCCGAGTAGCGGGGAAATCGTCTTGGATGGCACCGCAGTCGCGGGCGAGGCGGCCCATCGGCGGATCGCACGTGGTCTTGGACGCACCTTCCAGATCCCGCGACCGTTTCCCAATCTGACGCTTCTCGACAACGTGATGCTGGCCGCCCAGGATCAGGCGGGCGAGCGGCTGCTATCGAATTTCCTACGGCCATGGAAGGTTGCCGCTGAGGAGAAGGCTGCCCGTGCCAAGGCGATGGAGCTGCTCGACCTCGTCCACCTGACGCGTCTGGCGCATGAACCGGCGCGCGTTCTGTCCGGCGGTCAACGCAAGCTTCTGGAGCTTGCTCGCGTCATGATGGCCGATCCTGCCCTCATCCTGCTCGATGAACCGGCGGCCGGCGTCAACGCGACGCTTCTGGAAACGATCATCAACCGCATCCGCGATATCAATCAACGCGGCGTCACCTTTCTTCTGATTGAACACAATATCGATATGGTCACCCGCCTGTGTCACCGCGTGCTTGTGATGGCGAGCGGCCAGCTTCTTTGCGAGGGCACGCCGGAAGAGGTCGCCCGCGATCCGCGCGTCATCGAGGCCTATCTGGGAGGTGCGGCATGAGCGAACCGGTCTTGAGCGTTCGCAATCTCGTTGCCGGTTACGAGCCGGGTGTTCCGATCGTGCGCGGCGCCTCGATTACGGTAGCGGAGAAGGAAATCGTCGTTGTGCTCGGCCCCAATGGCGCCGGCAAATCGAGCTTCATCAAGGCGATTGCCGGTCTCGTTCCGGTCGAAAGCGGCACGGTGGAACTGGTTGGCAGGGATATAACGAGTATGCCCGCGCACACGATGGTGCGGCTCGGTCTTGCCTTCGTGCCGCAGACGGAGAATGTCTTTCCGCTGATGTCCGTCGAAGACAATCTGAAGGTCGCCGGCGGCATCCTGAAGCCGAAGGACGTGCCTGCTCGTATCGACGAAATGTACGCGACCTTTCCGGATCTTGCCCGCCATCGCCGCATCGCGGCCGGCAATCTCTCCGGAGGGCAGCGGCAGATGCTGGCCGTTGCGCGTGCTCTTATCGTTCACCCGAAGCTTCTCGTGCTCGATGAGCCCTCGGCGGGCCTCTCGCCGAAATTCGTCTCGATGGTCTTCGACATGCTGAGCGAAATCCGCAAATCCGGCGTCACCATTCTGCTGGTCGAGCAGAATGCCAGGGCGGCGCTGGCCATCGGCGATCGCGCCTATGTCCTCGTCGAGGGCAAGGACAGGCATGAAGGCGTGGCTTCTGAGCTTTGGAACGATCCTGTCGTAGCCGAACTCTATCTCGGGCAGCGACCAGCACCGTCGACAAAGGGAGGTGCGGCATGAACCTGCAATTCATCGTCGACGGCTTGCTGACGGGCTCGATGATCGGCCTAGGCGCCATTGGTGTCACGCTCACCTATTCGATCCTGCGGTTCTCGAACTTCGCCCATGGCGATTTCATGGCTTGGGGCACTTATGCGACGCTTGCCGTCGTCAGTGCCATCGGGGCAATCTTCGGCAAGGTCGCCCCCATCGGCCCGCTTTCCTTCGGCTGGCCGCTGATCGTGGCAGTGATCCTGGCGATGGGCTTTACCGGCGTCCTTGCCCTCGCGCTCGACAAGGTGCTGTTTGCCAGGCTCAGGGCCAAGGGCCAGTCGATCATCGTCGTCATGGCAAGCTTCGGTGCTTCCATGGCGCTGCGCAGCCTGCTCGAATTTCTCTTCACGTCGCGCCCGACCTATTTCAGCCGCGCCATCCAGATCGCCATGCCCGTCGGTTTCGGCATCCGCATCACGCCCGATCAGATCGCCCTTTTGATCGTCACGGCACTTTTGGTCTTCGGCGTGCATATGCTGATGACGAGGACGCAGACGGGCCGCTCCATGCAGGCGCTGAGCCAAAATCCGGCGCTTGCCCGCGTCGTCGGCATCGATGTCGCCAAAGTCGTGCGCGTCACATGGCTGATCGGTGGCGGGCTGGCTTGCGTCGCCGGTGTCATGATCGGCATTCTCGTGCAGATTCGCCCGCTGATGGGCTTCGACATGCTGCTGCCGATGTTTGCCGCCGCCATTCTCGGCGGTATCGGCAGCGTGCCGGGCGCGGTTCTCGGCGGCCTGATCATCGGCCTTGCCGAAGCGGCCGCGGTTCAGCTTGTCGGTGCCGAGTGGCGTGCCGCCATCTCGTTCATCATCCTGATGGCGGTGCTGTTCATCCGGCCGATCGGCCTTTTCGGAGTGAGGGAGCGATGATGGACATTATTGGCTATGGCGCTTTCTTCCTGACCACCGCGCTGATCTTCTCCTTCATCACCCTCGGCCTGAACCTGCAATGGGGCCTGACCGGCCTCTTCAATGTCGGGCTCGCCGGCTTCGTAGCGATTGGCGCCTATACCTCGGCCCTGCTGACGACGCCCGATACGGCCGGGCGGTTTGGTGGGTTCGATCTGCCGATCCTCGTCGGCTGGCTCGGCGCAATGATTATCGCCGGTCTTGCCGCCGCCCTCATCGGCGTGGCGACGCTCCGGCTGAAATCCGATTATCTGGCGATCACCACTTTCGGCGTCGCGGTTGTCGTCCAGCTCGTGGCGCTGAATGCGCAGAAGCTCACCGGTGGCCCCTTTGGCATCGGCTTCATCCCGCGCCCATTTTCCAGCCTTGCCGAAACGCCACTTCTTTTCAATCTTGCCAATCTAGGCATCGTGGTCGTCGCATTGCTGATCGTTTATTTTGCGCTGGAGCATCTTGCAAAAAGCCCCTGGGGACGTGTTCTCAAGGCGCTGCGTGAGGACGAGCGTGCCGCCATTTCTCTCGGCAAGAGCGCGCGCTTCTACCGTGTGCAGGCCTTTGCCGTCGGAGGCGCGATCATGGGGCTTGCCGGTGCCATGCAGACGCATTTCATCGGCTTCATCGCACCCGACAATTATATCCCGACCCTGACCTTCCAGGTATGGGTCATGCTGATCGTCGGTGGTTCAGGCAGCAACAAGGGCGCCGTTGTCGGCAGCATTCTCGTCTGGGGGATATGGGCTGGATCGGGAGCGCTAACGAGCGTGCTTTTTTCGCCGGAGCAGCAGGCCCGTGCGGCCTCGCTTCAGATCGTCGCGATCGGCGTCATGCTCTGCATCATCCTGCTTGTGCGGCCGGGCGGCCTTTTCGGCGATATCCCGAAGCGTCGATCTGCGATCGCGCCGCAGCAGAAACCGATCGCGGATGAAAGTAACGCACCATCCTAGCGGGAGCTGGAAGCAGGCCCTTTGCCGACTGGATTGATAGTCTGTGCTGTTTGGGGTTTTAAGATCGGGCGACGCGGATTGGTGGCGTACCGGCCATAGGCGGCCGGTACGCAGTTCGGTTCAAGACGCCAAAGCGCGGCGCACGGGCTGAGCGGAAATAGGCTTGGCGGGAACCCGCAACGGCGTTTTCCGGGCGGCAGGAGAGGCGACGGGCGGCTTACGCGCCGTGCTGGTTTTCGCTGCCCCAAGCCAGCGAAGAATAGCATCGAAGCCGGGCTGGGCCGCGCGCTTCAGTTCCGGGCTCATTTCCTCGTCCATGCCGCAGAGGGAAGCGATCTCCTGCCAGTCGACGCGGCCTGCCCGAAGAGGAGGGCGCGACTGGAAAACGATCAGACCGATCATGAAGCCTTTGATATTCTCGAAGCTACGCGGCTGAAGCAGCGGCTTGAGCCGCATATCGCAAAAATCCGAAATCTTGCGCTGGAAAACGTCAGAGGCAGAGCTTTTCTTTATGGGCATTATTCATTCCTTGCAGGCGACATCATCCAATGGTCGGGGTGTGGCCCGCTAAAGCACGGAAGTTAAGGAAGCGCAAACAACCGACCGATTGGCCGCTTTCAATTCTACGATGCGCCGGGATTTGGCAAGTGGCAGATTGGTCACGCTTCGGTCAACTCCGCTTCGGACCGAATGCGATGACGGCAAAGCCGAAGATGTTCTCGCCGCGCCGCTAAAATCATGAAAAAACTGTAACTTGCCTCCCATGCCTTTGAGAGCGACATTTTCCTTGCGCCGGATAGATGAGGTGAAAGACATGTCAGTCTTAGAAATGTTGGTCAGACGCCGGATGCAGGAAGAATATGCCAAGGGTACATCGCCAGAGCGCATTACCCGCCTCCTGCAGGAATTCTTCAACGGGGCAGAGGCCTCCCAAGCCGATGTTGCCGCGCGACGGTCGTCTGGCAATCCATAAAATGCGAGGCCGGCCTCGATATCTTTTCCGAAGGCCGGCCGTTTGTCGAAGCTGACTAATCCTCAAGCCACTCTCTATCGTGCAGCGTTCGATCCGGACAGGCTCTCGACTGCCGCCAGGATCTTGTAGGCCGCGGAGACGCGGGCCGGGATCGGAAAGTTCCTGTTTGCCAGGAGCACAATGCCGACCTGACGGGCGGGAATGAAGGCCGCATAGGCGCCAAAGCCGTTCGTCGAGCCGGTCTTGTTGATCAGCACGTCCTTGCGTAGCGGCTGCGGCGGGTCGAGCCGGGTGACCTTGTGCGGTTGGCGCGTCATGTCGGATGAGTTGCCGGCGAGCAACCGGGCAAGCGTTGTCGGATAGGCATAGATTTCCCAGCCAAGCCCCTGCGTCATGTTGCCGACGGTGTAATAGCCGGCATGCGTCGCCTCGACTGCCCGCTGAAACGTTTCGTCGAGCTTCGAACCATCCATATTGGCTTCGAGAACGGCAAGCATATCGGATGCCGTGGTCTTGATGCCATAGGCGGGCGTGTCGAGAACGCCGGGGCCGACGCGAACCGGCTTGCCCATTTTCGAGTAGCCATAGGCATAGCTGCCCATCTCGGCGGCGGGAACATGGACATAGGTATGCTTGAGCCCGAAGCCGGCGATGATCTTGTCCTGCATCAGCGTATCGAACGGCTGGCCCATGGCCCGTGCGGCCAGATAGCCGAACAGCCCGATGCTGGGATTGGAATATTGCCGGTACGTGCCGGGCGCAAAGGACGGATGCCAGCTGCGATAATAGGCGATCATTCCATCATTGCTGACGCTCTCCGGGAATTGCAGAGGCAGGCCGCCGGTCGTGTATGTGCCGAGATCGAGAAGGCTGATCCTGTCGAAGGCCGTACCAGCCAGCTCCGGCATGTATTTCGTCGCCTTGTCGGAGAAAGACAGCTTCCCGCTGACTTCGACGTAGGAGGTAAGCGTTGCCGCAAACGTCTTGCTGATGGAACCGAGCTCGAAGATCGTATCGTTCGTCACCTTCTGGCCGCTCTCCTTCGAGGCGACGCCGTAGTTGAAGATGTAGCGCTTACCCTTGAGGGTGACGGCGATTGCCATGCCCGGCACGTCGTTATCCTTCATGAGCGGACGAATGGTCTCGTTGACGGCCCGCTCCAGGCGGTTCTGATCGATGCCTTCGGCGTGGGCGCCGATCCCATAGAAAAGGCAGCCTGCGACGATGCCGAGCTTCTGCAGAGAATTGTTAGGTATATTCAAGATGATATCCTCATGCTGATGGATGAAGGGCGATCTCAGATCGTCGCGGCGATCCGGCCTATCTCGGCAATTACGGCGTTGCGTTCGTCCGCTGAAATCGAGGGGATCTCGCAATAGGCCGTCACGATGATCGGCGCGCGCTTCGACGTCCACAGCACCGCAATGTCGTTGGCATTGCCGGCTTTGTCACCGTTCGTACCGGTTTTGTCACCGACCAGCCAATCCTTCGGGACGCCGGCGCGCAAGCGGGCGTCCCCCGTCTTGTTGGTGATCAGCCATGCGGCAAGCTGCGATCGCGAGGAGGCCGTGAGCACGTCGGTAAACAGAAGCCGCCGAAGGTTCTCCAGCATCGCGGCCGCCGTCGTCGTGTCGCGCTGGTCGTCCGGCGTGTCGTGGTAGTTCAATGTGGGTTCTGTGCGGTCAAGGCGCGTGAGATCGTCGCCAAGGCTCCGGCAGAACGCGGTCAGCGCCTTGGGGCCGCCGAAGCTCGCAAGCAGGAGATTTGCAGCCGCATTGTCGCTGAGCGTGACCGCCGCAGCACAGAGTTCTGCCACCGTCATGCCGTCGCCAACGCGCAATTTGGTTGCTGGCGAGCCGCCGATGATATCGCCTTCCGAGTAGCGAATGCGCCGGTCGAGCTTCTCTTCGCCTTTGTCAACGCGGGCGAGCACCAGGGCAGCCGCCAGTGCCTTGAAGGTGCTGCACATCAAGATATGTTCGCCGGCGCGGTGTTCGATGCGCCTGCCGCTCGCCATGTCGAGAATACTCACACAAATACGGCCCGGATGCTTGCTCTCGAGCGCTGCAAGCCGCTCTTCGCCGGAATGATCCTCCGCGGTGCGTCCAACACCGCTTATCCCCGCCAGAACGGGCAGAGCGAGCAACCCGCCGGCAAGGCTTTGCCGGCGCGACAATAAGATCGTCATCTTGTTTCCACTTCGATTGATGTTGAGCAAAGAGGTGCGTCTCAGGCTCCGTGGACGTCATTGGCGCCTTGCAAATCACCTTGCGAGCCGGACTATGGCGCCGCTCCCTGCCCTAGACAAACGATCAATTCTGAGCTTAGACATGAGAAAAACTTGGTCTTTGGACACAAATGGATATTTCACAGCTGCCGTTGAACGCGCTCCGTGTTTTCGAAGCTTCGGCGCGGCATTGCAGCTTCACGCGGGCGGGCCTCGAGCTTCGGGTGACGCAGACGGCCATCAGCCATCAGGTCAAGGCGCTGGAGGATGTGCTTGGGGTGCCCCTTTTCAAGCGCCTGCCGCGCGGGCTTGCCCTGACCGATGAAGGCCATGCGTTGTTGCCGGTATTGACGGATGCCTTTCGGCGCATGAGCGCCACGCTCAGCCAGCTGGAGGAGGGGAATTTTGCCGAGATCCTGACGGTCGGCGTCGTCGGCACTTTCGCGATCGGCTGGCTGTTGCCGCGTCTCGGCCGCTTCAGAGCGCAGCATCCGCATGTCGATCTGCGCCTGAAGACCAACAACAATCGTGCTGACATGGTGCTCGATGGGCTCGATTTCTTCCTGCGCTTCGGCGACGGAGCATGGCATGGGACCGAGGCGATCCATCTCATGGATGCGCCGCTCTCCCCGGTCTGTACGCCGAATATTGGCGAGCGCTTGCGCACACCGACCGATCTTGCCGAGGTCGAGCTGCTCCGATCCTACCGGATCGATGAATGGTCGCTCTGGTTCAGGGCGGCGGGCCTGCCGCCGCCGCATCTTCGCGGCTGGATGTTCGATTCGTCGTTGACGCTGGTGGAGGCGGCTGCGCGCGGCGTCGGCGTCGCGCTTGTGCCCGTCGCGATGTTCTCTCATGACATCGAGGCTGGGCGTATCATGCAGCCGTTCCAGATTACGGCGACGACCGGCAGCTATTGGCTGACGCGGCTGAAATCGCGGGCGGAAACGGCATCGATGAAGGTGTTTCGCCAGTGGCTGATTGGCGAAATCGAGGAGATGCCGGCATAGGCCGCGTAATTCAATCGACCCCAGGTAGATACCTGGAGCCGGTTGAACCATTGTGTCAGGCCGGGGGCGGCGCTAGCTGGCGAGCTTCAATCTCACCGCGCCGGTTCTCGTGCCCGAGCGCACCGTCTTGAACCGGCCGACCAGGCCGGCAAGTTCATTGCTGATATCGGCGAGGTGGCGCGTCGAGGCATTCGTCTCTTCCATCAGCGCGACATTCTGCTGGGTCATCTGATCCATGTTGCGGACGGCGGAGTTGATTTCGCCGATGCCGGCGGCCTGTTCCTGCGCCGAGCGGGCGATGGCACCGACATTCCGGTCGATGGAAGCGACCTGGTTGCCGATCAAGGCCAGTGCCTCGCCGGTCCGGTTGACCAGCTCGACGCCGCGGCGCACGTCATCCGACGACCTGTCGATCAGATCCTTGATTTGCTTGGCCGCGGATGCCGAGCGCTGTGCCAGCTCGCGGACTTCCTGCGCCACGACGGCAAAGCCCTTGCCCTGTTCGCCCGCTCTCGCCGCCTCGACGCCGGCATTCAGCGCGAGAAGATTGGTCTGGAAGGCAATATCGTCGATGACGGAGATGATGTCGGTCATCTTGCGCGACGAGGTCTCGATATCGTCCATGGCGGACACGGCCTGCTGCACGACCTCGCGAGAGCGTTCGGCTTCGGAGGCGGATTCCTTGACGATCGCCTGTACCTCGCGCGTCCGCTCGGCGGTCTGTTCGGAAATCGTGGTGATCTGGTCGATTGCAGCAGCACTTTCCTCCAGTGCGGAAGCCTGCTGCTCCGTGCGTCGCACCATGTTGTCGGCGGCCGATGAGATCGACCCGGCTTCTTCGCGAACGCGGGTTACCGAATCCTCGATGCGCTGCATCGCGCTTCCGAGAGATGAAAGAGATTCATTATAGTTGCTTTTCAGAGCTTCGAACTCGGCAGAAAGGGCTTCGGTGATCTCAGCCGTCAGGTCGCCACTCGCAAGTCCGTTCAGCGCGAGGCCAAGGGCATCAAGCGCTCGCTCCTGCTCCCGTTGCGCGACGGCCCGTTCGGATTCTGCGCGGTCGCGCTCATCGGCGAGCACCTGCAGATAGACAGAAATGCCGTAGTCCATGTCGAGGAGTGCCGCCTTGACGATCGCCGACAGCCGCCGTGACAGGGCCTGCTCGTGCTTGCGTTGCATGATGCCCTTGAGCTGCTGCGCGACGATCGAGCGCACCATGCCTTCAAGGATCAGTGCGTAGCCGCCGATATACCAGCGCGGTTCCAGTCCCAGGCGCGCATGGGTTCTGCCGACGGCCGAGACTGCTTCGACATAATCGGGACCATACTTGCCCGATGCGATGGTCTTCCAGTGTTCCTGCTGCTTAGATTTCGCATGCGCCACGTGCTGCTGCGACGAGAAGAATTTCGACATCTCGGGGTGTTTGGTGATCTTCCCGTAGAAGATATCGAGAGAGCCCTTGACGGCAGATTCGATGGTGGGCTGCAGCTCTGCCAAAGCCTGCCTGGCATCCTGCCCTAGTCCAATAAAGTCGAGCCGATCGTTCAACTCGTCCATTTTCGATGCGCGTACCATAACCTGCTCCAGTAATGAAATTACAAACAGTTAGGGCATGGTCATGGTTAACAAATCATTAGATTTCCCGTCCATTTTCGCTGCGTGATTGTCGCACTCTATATGGGCAGGTTGCAGTCCGCGCAGGGCTCGCAACATCATTGTCCGACTTGATGGCATCTGCTAAAGGCTGATCATCACTACCTATCTCACCACGGAGCTATTGGCATGGGGACCTTAAAGTCAGCAGATAGATAAGCCGCAACAGCTTCCTGTTGTTGCGGCGTGCTGTCGAACTCATTCCAACCGGATCCCTAGTGGCAGACGCCGCCCGATTTCTCTTTCGAGCGGAATTTTCTCATGTCTGACATACGCCCGTCATGGGCCTACTCGCTGCCGGCGGCATTGCTGCTGATGGCGCCTTTCGACATTCTCGCCTCGCTGGCGATGGATATCTACCTTCCCGTCGTTCCAGCGATGCCCGGCATTCTGAACACGACGCCATCGGTCATTCAGCTCACACTGAGCCTCTATATGATCATGCTTGGTCTTGGGCAGGTCCTGTTCGGTCCGCTTTCGGATCGCATCGGTCGCCGTCCCGTGCTGCTTGCCGGGGCGATCCTGTTCGCCGGTGCCTCTCTCGGAGCGGCTGGCTCATCGACGGCGACCGCCTTCGTCCTTTGCCGGCTGCTGCAGGCCATGGGTGCCTCGGCGGCACTGGTTACGACCTTTGCAACCGTCCGGGACGTCTACGGCAACCGGCCGGAACAGGCGGTCATCTATGCCGCGTTCGGCGCGATACTGTCCTTCGTGCCGGCACTTGGCCCAATAGCAGGCGCGATGATCGCCGATCGGTTCGGATGGCGTGTGATCTTTATGGTGCTGGCGCTTCTGGCCCTGGCCGCGACGATCAACGCCACGGCAAGGTGGCGTGAGACGCGGCCAGCAGGTTCGAGAGGACCACGCCGTTCCATCCGGCCGATCTTCATAAGCTTTCCGTTCTGGACCTACACGCTGGCCTTCAGCGCGGGCATGGGCACATTCTTCGTGTTCTTCTCGACTGCGCCGCGCGTACTGATCGGCCGGGCCGGCTATTCGGAACTCGGCTTCAGCATGGCATTCGCAACCGTCGCAGTCATGATGATCGCTGCGGCGCGCTTCGCCGGATCATTTGTCGAGCGGTGGGGTGTCGCGGGCTGTGTCGCACGGGGCATGGCACTGCTTCTTATCGGCGCGGCTGGTCTCGCGCTTGGTCAGGTCTACGGCTCGCCGTCTTTCGCGAGTTTCGTGCTGCCGATGTGGATCATGGCCCTTGGGATCGTCTTCACGTCATCGGTGACGGCGAACGGAGCGCTTGCGGAATTCGGCGATATCGCCGGATCGGCCGTGGCGTTCTACTTCTGCATCCAGAGCCTGATCGTCAGCATCGGTGGTACGCTGGCGGTGACAGCACTGGGTGGCGACAGTGCATGGCCTTTGGCGGGCTTCTCCACGCTCACGGCATTGCTGGTGCTGGCAGCACTGCACGTCTTGCGGCGCCAGGATGCTATAGCCTGATCTGCAAGCGCCCGCCTTTCGGCGGGCGCGTTTGAAAGTACCGCCCGCGAAAGTCGAATTTCGCGGGCGGCCGAGGCCGGTTTATGTGATCTGCATGCCGCCTTATCGCCACCCCAATGCCGGAGCGACATGGGTCAGAATGGATTCAATGACATGGGCGTTGTATTCGACGCCAAGTTGGTTCGGTATGGTCAGGAGCAGGGTATCGGCTGCCGCGATCGCCTCATCTTTCGCCAATTCCTCGATGAGCACGTCGGGCTCGGCCGCATAGCTGCGTCCGAAGATGGCGCGCGTCTTCTCGTCGATGAAGCCGATCTTGTCGGCGTCCTTGCCGCTGCTGCCGAAATAGGCACGGTCGAGATCGTTCACCAAAGCGAAGATACTGCGGCTCACCGACACCCGCGGTTCACGCTTGTGTCCTGCCTCTTTCCAAGCCTCGCGGTAGAGCTTGATCTGGTCGGCCTGCTGAACGTGGAAGGGCAGGCCGCTTTCGTCGTCCTTCAGTGTCGAGCTCTGCAGGTTCATGCCGAGCTTTGCTGCCCATACGGCCGTAGCATTGGAGCCGGCACCCCACCAGATCCGCTCGCGCAAGCCCTCGGAGTAAGGTTCGAGGCGCAGCAGGCCGGGCGGGTTCGGGAACATCGGCCGAGGACTGGGCTGTGCGAAGCCTTCGCCGCGCAGGAGGTCGAGCAGCACTTCCGTATGTCTGCGGCCCATGTCGGCGTCGCTTTCGCCTTCCATCGGCGTATAGCCGAAGTGGCGCCAGCCATCGATCACCTGTTCCGGCGAGCCGCGGCTGATGCCGAGCTGCAGCCGGCCGCCGGCGATGAGATCGGCAGCGCCCGCATCCTCGGCCATATAGAACGGGTTCTCATAGCGCATGTCGATAACAGCCGTGCCGATTTCGATACGGCTGGTCCTGGCGCCGACGGCCGCCAATAGGGGGAACGGCGAAGCTAGCTGACGCGCGAAGTGGTGCACGCGAAAATAGGCGCCGTCAGCACCCAATTGTTCAGCCGCCACGGCGAGATCGATCGATTGCAGGAGCGTGTCGCCTGCCGATCGTGTCTGCGATTGGGGCGACGGCGTCCAGTGGCCGAATGAAAGGAAACCGATCTTCTTCATGATGTCATCCTGCTATATCCGGTTTGCCCGGCTTGATTTTGCATCATCCATGTCCATGCCAGACACAGATGGCGCCCGTCCGAGGCGCTGCTTGCTTGGGTCTTCATGTCATGGCTCGCAAAAGCCGTAGGTTCAGGGGCTATATGTGCATGGATGCAGCGGGGGAAACAGCACAATCTGTGAACTGATCGTCAACGCCGATAGAGGTTGCGTTCTTCTCCGCCATCATTTCCTGCGCGTCGCCTAACATGAACAAATTTTAACGAAGACATTAACAATCGAATAACGCACCGCACCGAGACTGCCGCGCGTGTGAGTGCTTCTCTCGCTTTCAACGTCCTTGAAACAAGAAATGGCAGGAAACTATGTTTGCTAGAAAATTCGCCCCCGCTCTGGTCTTCGTCGCATTCGGCGCCGGTATTGCGCATGCGGAAGTGCCCGTCCGTATCGATCAATTCGATCATTGGGGCGCATATTCTTATAAATCGGGCGATAGTGTCAGCTGCTATGTGTTGTCGAGGCCGGTCTCACAGCAACCCGCCACTGTCGACCATGGCGACAACTTCTTCATCGTCTCGCGCCTGTCTCCGGGCGACAAATTGGTCCCCGAAGCCGCGATGGGCTATGATCTGAAGGACGGCGCGCAAATGACGGCTGCGGTTGGCGACAAGACCTTTCCGATGTTCACGAAAGACCGGCACGGCTGGGTGAGGGATGAAACCCAGGAACCTTCGATGATCAGCGCCATGAAAGGCGGCGCGCAATTGGAACTGCAGGCAACGTCCAAACGTGGCACCGCCACGAGCTATTCCTACTCATTATCGGGCATTACGGCCGCGTTGAAACGCATAGAAACATGCAGATGATACTGCGGGCATCCGAGGTGCGGGCGGCGCTCCCATCCCTGGAAGTTGTATGGCGGAAATGACCCGATGGCGTCTTCCTGTGCGCATGGAAGACGCCAAAGGC
The DNA here is from genome assembly GCF_030182495.1 of Rhizobium aureum. Taxonomy (NCBI): domain Bacteria; kingdom Pseudomonadati; phylum Pseudomonadota; class Alphaproteobacteria; order Hyphomicrobiales; family Rhizobiaceae; genus Rhizobium; species Rhizobium aureum. The sequence continues at coordinate 576,658 of NZ_JAQJCI010000002.1, forward strand.
CGATATCTCTTGTGAAATCAAAAATCCTGATATAAATGATATCCATTGATCGGGGTATTTGGGATTCGATGCAGCGCGGCTTTCTGACAATTTATGCGGGCGAGAACGCCGCGGTCTTCAGGGCACTTTCAGCGCCGGCCCGCGTCGAAATGCTGAAGCTGCTCTGCACCAAAGGTTCGATGAACGTCAATGAGATTGCTCGGGAACTCGATCTGCCGCAATCCACCGTCGCGACGGCGATCATGATCCTGGAGGAGGCTGGTCTCGTCGAGACCAAGGCTGCGAAAGCGCGCAAGGGCTACCAGAAGATCTGCACCGCGCTTTACGACGAAATCCTGCTGAGCTTCGAGGATCAGGCCTTCAAGCACGATGAGGACGTGATCGAGGTCGCCATGCCGATCGGTCTCTACACGAGCTGCGAAACGCATGCACCTTGCGGCCTTTGCTCGACCGAAGGTGTGATCGGCCTCCTCGACGTTCCGGATTATTTCCTCGATCCGCAGCGCATGCAGGCCGGTCTTCTCTGGTTCGGCCGCGGCCATGTCGAATATAAATTTCCGAACAATGCCAAGATCTTGAACCGGAATGTCAATGCCATCGAATTCTCGATGGAGCTGTCGTCCGAAGTGCCGGGCACCAATCCGGACTGGCCGTCGGACATCACCATCTGGGTCAACGGCGTCGCTGTCGGCACATGGACATCCCCTGGTGACTACGGCGACAAGCGCGGAGCCTTCACACCGGGTTGGTGGAAGCTGGAAGGCTCTCAGTACGGCAAGCTTAAGACCTGGCGGATCTCCAAGAAGGGCACGTTCATCGACGGGGTTGCCGTATCCGATGTGACCATCGACGATCTCGCCATCAGCCAGCATTCTTCGATCCGGCTGCGCATCGGCATTGCCGACGACGCACGCAATACGGGCGGCGTCAACATTTTCGGTCGCGGCTTCGGCAATTACGGCCGAGACATTTTGATGCGGGTCGATCTGGCATAGATTTATATCATATTTTTTGATATATAGCATATGATCGAGATAAATTTCCAATAAGTCGTATTTTTAATAACCATCTGTTTTTTCAGCGTATTTTCCACCTGGAAATCGTTATCATTGCGATCCTCAGGCTTTTTCCGCTGTGGAAGCGTTGACGGCCTTCCAAAAGTGTATCAAGATCAAGGTATAAGAACGAAATATCTGATATATATGGGAGGAAGGCCGTGAAGGCGCATGTGATCGTCCACCGTGATTTCCGAATTGCCGACATCGATGATCGGCTCTACAGCTCTTTTCTGGAGCATCTGGGCCGGGCGATCTATGGCGGCATCTATGAGCCGGGCCATCCAACCGCCGACGAGCACGGTTTTCGCACGGATGTGATTGAGCTCGTGCGCGAGCTCAACTCGCCCTATTGCCGCTATCCGGGCGGTAATTTCGTTTCAGCCTATAATTGGGAAGATGGCGTCGGGCCGCGATCCGAGCGCCCCGTGCGTCTCGATCTTGCCTGGCGGACGCGTGAGAGCAACCAGATCGGCGTCAATGAATTCGTCGATTGGTGCAAAAAGGCCAATACCAAGCCGATGCTGGCAGTCAATCTCGGCTCGCGCGGTCTGGATGCGGCGAGAAACTTCCTCGAATATTGCAATCATCCGGGCGGCACATACTGGTCGGATCTGCGGCGCAAGCACGGCTGGTCCGATCCGCACGGCGTGAAGCTCTGGTGCCTGGGCAATGAAATGGATGGTCCCTGGCAGGTCGGTCACAAGTCTGCCTATGAATATGGCCGCCTGGCCGACGAGACCGCCAAGGCCATGCGCGGTTTCGACAAATCTCTCGAACTGGTGGTCTGCGGCTCGTCGAATTCCGATATGAAGACCTATCCCGATTGGGAAGCGCAGGTTCTGGACGAGTGCTATGACAGCGCCGATCATATCTCGCTGCATATGTATTTCGCCAATCGCGAAAAGAATACGCTGAACTATCTCGCCAAGGCCGAGAAGCTGGATCGCTATATCGTCACCATCGGCGGCGTCATCGACTATATCAAAGCGAAGAAGCGGTCGAAGAAGACGATCGGCATTTCCTTCGACGAATGGAACGTCTGGTATCATTCCAACCAGCAGGACAAGGACATCCTCGCCCGCGATGAATGGCCGGATGCGCCGCACCTGCTGGAAGATGTCTATAATTTCGAAGACGTGCTGCAGGTCGGCGGCATTCTCAACACCTTCATTCGCCGCTCCGACCGCGTGCGCATTGCCTGCATAGCGCAGCTCGTCAACGTCATCGCGCCAATCATGACGGAAGATGGCGGTCCCGCGTGGCGGCAAACTATCTATTATCCGCTCTATTTCGCCTCGAAATACGGTCGCGGTTATGCGCTGCGTCTCATCACTGACGGCCCGACCTATGACAGCGACGAGGCCGACGACGTGCCTTATCTCGACGTATCAGCCGTGCATGACGATCTCGGTAAGATGGTGACGCTGTTCGCGGTCAACCGTCATCCCGACAGCGCGCTCGATCTGGACACACGTCTTGAAGGCTTTGCCGGAGCCCGTGTCGTCGAGCAGCACGAAATGGTCCACAGCGATCTGCAGGCAACCAATACGGCAGCGCAGCCGAATGCCGTCGTCCCGACCAACACGGGGGACGCCAAAATCGAGGATGGCCGGCTTCGTGCCACGTTGAAGCCTTTGTCTTACACGGTGATCCGGCTGGCCGTGTGACAGCCGGTAGCCGGAGCCGATCTGCTCCGGCGGAGAAAATGGCCGAACGGTCGCGAGGAGGCGGCCGACAGCCTGTTGCAGGCCTGGTTGCCGCGCAGCGTGCGCGGCCCACCGGGAAAAGGCGTGAACGTCGCGGCCCGTTTCCCATTGTTTGGGTAGGCCGCACAGTCGATAAGAATGGGAGGAGATGATGCAACAGTGGAAGAAGCTTGCCTTCGGTGTCGCACTGGCCACGTTCGGCCTCGTCGCGGCAGCCAAGGCTCAGGACTATACCTCTTTGCCTCGCAAGGAGACCTTGATCGTCGAAAACCCCGAGGGAACGATTAAGAATCCGGGCTGGTTCAATATCTGGGTCAATGGCGGCGGCGGCGTTTCGACCGGCTTGCAGCAGCTGACCATGGATACGCTCTGGTATATCGATCCGGAAAAGGGCCTGGGCGGCTCCGCCTGGGACAATTCGCTCGCTGCCGACAAGCCGCAGTATAATGATGATTTCACCCAAATGACGGTGAAGCTGCGCAAGGGTATCTACTGGAGCGACGGCGTCGAGTTCACCGCCGATGACGTGGTTTACACCGTCAAGACGCAGATGGACCATCCCGGCATGGTCTGGAGTGCTGCCTTTTCGGTTCAGGTCGCCAGCGTCGAGGCAACGGATCCCTATACCGTCGTCTTCAAGCTGAAGAAGCCGAATTCACGCTTTCACGCCATCTTCACCGTTCGCTGGAACGGCGCGTGGATCATGCCTAAGCATGTCTTCGAGAAGGTCGCCGATCCCGTTCGTTATGATAATGCCAATCCCGTCTCGCTCGGCGCCTATAAGCTGAAGGCCTACGATCCGCAGGGCAAATGGTACACCTGGGAGAAGCGTGACGATTGGCAGCGCACTTCGCTTGCCCGCTTTGGCGAGCCGGCTCCGAAATATGTGAGCTATGTCGATCCCGGTCCGCCGGATAAGCGCACCATCGCGCAGATCGAGCACAATCTGGATATCATTCACGACAACACGCCGGAAGGCATGTTCACGCTGAAGGAAAAGTCGAAGACCGTCGAAAGTTGGTTCCCCGGCTTCCCCTTCGCGCATCCGGATCCGACGCTGCCGGCTGTGATCTTCAACAATCAGGATCCGCTGTTCCAGAATGCCGATGTGCGCTGGGCCTTGGCATTGCTCATCGATATCAAGGCCGTCGACATGGCGAGCTATCGTGGCGCCGCCACGCTTTCGGCGCTCGGCGTTCCGCCGACGGCGATTGCCATGACGGACTATCAGGCACCGATGCAGGATTGGCTGAAGAATTTCGAGATCGATACCGGCAAGCGCAAGATCAAGCCCTACGATCCGACGGTCGGTCAGCAGATTGCCGATCTGCTGCGCAAGCAGCCGAAGTTCAAAGATCAGATTCCGACCGATCCGGCCGCCATCAGTGCTGCCTTCGGCTATGGCTGGTGGAAGCCCGATCCGCAGGCCGCTGCGGAGCTTTTGGAAAAGGCAGGCTTCAAGAAGGTGGGTGGCAAATGGATGACGCCCGATGGGCAGCCCTTCAAGATCCGTCTGACGGTCGAAGGCGACACCCGCTCGGTCTTCACCCGCGCCGGGACCCTGATTGCCCAGCAATGGGCGGCCTTCGGCATCGACTCCAAGGCTGCACCCACCACAAACCTCTGGCAAGTGGCACTGCAGCCCGGCAGCTATCAGGTTGCCATCGCCTGGAGCGTCGAGACCTGGGGCGGTGATCCGGATCTATCCTTCTTCCTCGACAGCTGGCATTCGCAGTTCGTTGCCAAGAAGGGCGAAAACCAGGCGCCGCGCAACTGGCAGCGCTGGTCCAATCCCGAGCTCGACAAGATCATCGAAAACATCCGCCGCATCAGCGCAGACGATCCGAAGGGTATCGAACTCGGCAAGGACTATCTGAAACTGGTCGCCCGTGAAATGCCGACCATTCCCCTGATGTCCTACAACGTCTTCACGTCGATGGATACGACCTACTGGAAGGGTTATCCGACGATAGCGGATCCCTACACCGACCCCGTTCCGAATTGGGCGAACTCGCGGTTGATGATGGTGAAGCTCAAGCCGGCGCAGCCTTAATTCTCCCAACCCTGACGCGGCTGATGCGCCGCGCCAGGCACCTGTCGCCGGGCGCGAAACGGGTCCGGCGATCTTTTCGATAAGAGATGAAATGCGAGCAGTAAGGAAAACGACGGAATGACGTCTTATCCAGTTTTCGTATTGAAACGATTTGGCCAGTTTCTGCTCGTCGTCTTCCTCGGCATATCTGCGACGTTCTTCATCACGCATCTGACACCGATCGATCCGGTCGAGGAAAGCATCGGCGCCATTCAGCAGATGGGGCAATCGGATCCCCGCGCCGTCGAACTGATGCGCGAGTCCCTGCGGGAACTCTACGGCATCGGGGGCTCGATCTGGCAGCAATATCTGCATTTCTGGGCACGCCTTGCGACAGGCGATCTCGGACCGTCGCTCTCGGCATTTCCCACGCCGGTTTCCGCCATCATTGCAAGGGCGCTGCCCTGGACAATCGGTTTGATGACGGTTTCGACAATCATCACATTTCTGATCGGCAATATGATCGGCGCGCTGGCGGGCTATTATCGCAAGAATACGCTGCTGAAGGCGGTCAGTCTCGTTTTCATCGCCATGCAGCCGATACCCTATTACATCCTGGCCTTCGTCCTGATCATTCTCTTCGGCTATATCTGGCCGATCCTGCCGATCAACGGCGGTTACGAGATGAACACCAATCTGCAGCTGTCCTTTGCTTTGGTGCTCGATATTCTGCGCCACTCCATCCTGCCGGCGTTATCCCTGATCCTTGTCGGGACAGGCAGCTGGCTTATCGGCATGCGGGCGCTGGTCTCCAATATCATCACCGAGGATTATGTCGTGTTCGCCGAGCTCGGCGGCGTGCCGAAGCGTAGGATTTTGCGCTCCTACATCGCCCGCAACGCCATGGTGCCGCAGTTTACCGGCCTTGCCATGTCGCTCGGCGCCGTCTTCAACGGCACCGTCATCACCGAGATCGTCTTCGGTTATCCCGGTATCGGCAATCTTCTGATTTCGGCCGTCCATGCCGGCGATTACAGCCTTGTCCTGGGGCTTAGCGCTTTGTCGATTGTCGGCGTCGCCGCCGCGGTCTTCATCATCGACATATTGGGTCCGCTGATCGACCCGCGCATCAAGGTGGAGTAGGCCATGCTGACGATCGTTCGCGACCTTGCTCGCCAGAATGCGGAATTCCTTTGCGGTCTGCTGCTGTTTGCCGTGATTGTCGGAATGGTGATCCTGTCTTATTTTTCGCCTTACGGCTCTTCCGATCTTTATCTGCTGCCGCCCGACATGCCGCCGGATGGACAATACTGGCTGGGCACGACATCGCGCGGCCAGGATGTCTTCTGGCAGCTCGCTGTCGCACTTCGCAACACGCTTTATTTCGGCATCGGCGTTGCCTTTCTGTCCCGCATCATCTCGTTGGTCGTAGGGCTGGTGGCCGGCTACGCCGGCGGCACCGTCGATCGCGTGCTGATGGCGATCAATGACAGCATCATGGTCGTTCCTCAGTTTCCGCTGCTGGTCCTCTTCTATTTCGTGCTCAAGGACGAAATGACCTGGACGGTGCTGATCCTGGTCATGGCGTCGCTCGGCTGGTCTTATGACGCGCGCCTGATCCGTTCGGTGGCGATCAGCCTGAAAACGCGACCCTTCACTACGCAAAGCGTCTATTCCGGCATGAGCATGCGCAAGATCCTCGTGGAGGAGCATCTGCCCTATGTGCTGCCGATCGTCTTCGCCACGACGATGAACAACATGATCTGGTCGATCGGCATGGAGATCACGCTTGCGGTGCTGGGTTTCACTGACATCGAAACGCCGACCATGGGAATGATGATCTATTGGGCCAATGCGCATTCGGCATTGATCGCCGGCACCTGGTGGTGGGTTGCGGCACCCGTCGCCGCCATCGTGGTGCTGTTCATGGCGCTCTTCCTGCTGTCGATGTCGATGAATGAATACAACGATCCGCGCAGTCGTTTGAACCGGATGGGAGGCTAGGCATGGAGGCTGTCGTCGAGGTCAATAACCTCAAGGCCTATTATCGGGCCTTCCTCTACGGCGTCGATCGCGAAGTGCGTGCGGTGGATGATATCAGCCTGTCGATCGGCCGCGGTGAGATCTACGGCGTTGCGGGTGAATCGAGCAGCGGCAAGACGACGTTGATCAAGACGATTGCGGGCGCGATCCGACCGCCGCTTCGTGTCGTCTCCGGTGCGGTCAAATTTCACTTCAATGGCGCAACGCAGGATATTTATGCGATGACGCCTGAGCAGCGGGCGGCGCTTCGCTGGCGGCATCTCTCCTATATCATGCAGGGATCGATGAACGTGCTCAATCCGGTGCGACGCATCCGGCACTCGTTCATCGATTTTGCCTTCCGTCATATGAAGGCCGATCGCGCCACCTTCTTCGACCGCGTCGGCGCCCATCTCCAGCGGCTGAAGCTCGATGCGAATCTTCTCGATGCCTATCCGCATGAATTGTCGGGCGGCATGCGCCAGCGCATGACGATCGCGCTTGCGACCATCCTGACGCCGGAATTCATCATTGCCGACGAGCCGACGACGGCGCTCGATGTTATCGTCCAGCGCGACGTGCTGCAGATGATCCGCGAAATACAGCGCGAGATGGGGTCCTCCTTCCTGTTCGTCACCCACGACATGGGCGTTCACGCCGCAGTCTCCGATCGCATCGGTATCGTCTATGCCGGCCGGTTGGTGGAGGAGGCACCGACGCGCAAGCTTTTCCACCTGCCGCTCCATCCCTATACGCAGCATCTGGTCGCAAGCCTGCCGCGGATCGGCGATGCCTCGACGCGGCCTTCCCTGGAAGGACGACCACCCAATCTTGCCATGCCGCCGGAAGGATGCCGTTTTCATCCACGCTGTCCGAAGCGCATGGACATCTGCAGCCGCGAAGTGCCGCCCATGGTGGCGGTAGAGCCGGATCGACGCGTAGCCTGCTTCGCGGTGACGGGAGGAGGGCGATGAGCGATCTTCTTTCACTCTCGCATGTCAGCAAGGTCTATCGTCAGGGCGGCATGCTCAGCCGGCGCCAGATCGTGGCGGTTCGCAATGTCAATCTGAGCCTCGGAGAGGAGCCGGAAATCCTTTCGATCGTCGGCGAGTCAGGCTCCGGCAAATCCACCATTGCGTCGATGATCCTCGGCCAGACGGCGCCGACATCGGGCAGCCTGAATTTTCGCGGCAGACCGGTGGCCATTCATGGCCGGTCCGAGCGGCGCGCCTTCATGCGGGAGGTACAGCCGGTCCTTCAGAATCCGTTCGAAGCGTTCAACCCCCTCAAGAGGGTTGATCGATATCTTTTTGAAACGGCAAGGAATTTCGCGCCGACCGGCGTGAGGCCAAGTCGGGCGGATGTCGAGCGCATGGCCGACGAGGCGCTTGCCCATATCGGCTTGACGCTTGCCGAGGTGAAGGGGCGGTTTCCGCATGAGCTTTCGGGCGGCCAGCTGCAGCGAACCGCAATCGCCCGCGCGCTCATACCGCAGCCCCGTCTGCTGGTAGCCGACGAGCCGGTTTCGATGGTGGATGCTTCCCTGAGAATGGCGATCGTCAATCTCTTCGGCCAGCTGAAGAAGGAGCTGGGGCTATCGATCATCTACATCACCCATGATCTGGCGACTGCCTATTACATCAGCGATCGCATCATCATCATGAAGAAGGGCGAGATCGTCGAGCAGGGCGGTGCGCGTGCGGTTCTGGATAATCCGCAGCATCCCTATTCGCGGGCTTTGAAGGAGGCTGTCCTCTCCACCACGCCCGAAGTCGAGCCGGTCTCGATCGCATGATCGGTCACTTTCAACGCGAGATCCGCGTCGAAAGGATGATGGATGACAGGGTGCGTTCGACGCCGTCGATCGTGCCGATGCCGTCGATCAGCTGATCCAGCTCGGAGATCGACGGTGCTGCGATGATAGCGATCAGATCGAATGTGCCGCTGACGGAATGAAGCGTCGTTACCTCGGGGATAGCATTCAGCGATGCGGTCACGGCTGATAATGCCTTCGGCGCGATCGTGATCAGTACATGCGCCCGAATGAGGCCCGATAGATAGGTTTCCGACAGCCGCACGCCATAGCCCGCAATCACGCCTTCTCGCTCCAGCCGCTCGAGCCTCGCCTGAACGGTGGTGCGCGACAGCGAAAGCTTTTTGGCGAGAGTCGCGACAGGCATTCGGGCATTCTGGCCGAGCAAGGCGATCAGTTCGCGGTCCTTATCGGTGACCTGCATGGCGACTCCTGCATTTTGCAAATTCTATTCGTCAATTTGTATAGATTTATACAGCGAAATGCATTTTTCGTCGCTATGAATCGTTCAACTCCTACCTACACTTATAAAAACCTTATCAATGAAATGCAGGGGAGTCATATGAAAGACATAGTGGTCATCGGTGCGGGCAAGATCGGTGGGGCGATCGCTCTGATGCTGGCGGAAACAGGCGATTACACGGTCGTTGTCGCCGACCGCAGCCAGGAACAGCTCGACAAGATCGACCGTCACCCCGCGATTTCCACCGCCGCCGTCGATATTGCCGACCGCGCCGGGCTCGTAGGCGTTCTGAAGGGCAAGTTCGCCGTTCTGTCGGCCGCCCCGTTCCATCTCACAGGTTTCGTCGCGGAAGCGGCACTTGAAGCCGGCGTTCATTATCTCGACCTCACCGAAGACGTGGCCACGACCAAGAAGGTCGAGGAACTGGCTCAGGGAGCAAATACCGCCTTTATCCCGCAATGCGGACTTGCGCCGGGCTTCATCTCGATCGTCGCCAATGATCTTACCAAGCATTTCGACAGCCTCGACAGCGTGCGCATGCGCGTCGGCGCGCTGCCGCAGTATCCCTCCAACGCTCTGAACTACAATCTGACCTGGAGCACGGACGGCCTCATCAACGAATATATCGAGCCCTGCGAAGCGATCGTCGAAGGCAAGCTCGTGACCGTGCCGGCCATGGAAGAGCGCGAGGAGTTCTCGCTCGACGGCGTCACCTACGAAGCCTTCAACACGTCTGGCGGCCTCGGCACGCTCGCCAAGACGCTGGCTGGCCGCGTGCGGACGATGAACTACCGCACCATCCGCTATCCCGGCCATCAGGCCATCATCAAGGCGCTGCTGAACGACCTCAACCTCAAGAACCGCCGCGATGTGCTGAAGGATCTCTTCGAGAACGCGCTGCCGGCCACCATGCAGGACGTGGTCGTCGTTTTCGTCACCGTGTGCGGTTGGCGCGAGGGCCGCTACATGCAAGAAACCTATGCCAACAAGGTCTATGCAGGCATCGTTGCCGGCAAGAAGATGAGCGCCATCCAGATCACCACCGCAGCCGGCATTACGACCGTGCTTGATCTTCTCGCTCAGGGCAAGCTGCCCTCCAAGGGCTTCGTTTGCCAGGAAGAAATCGATCTCGGCGATTTCCTCGCCAATCGCTTCGGACAGGTTTACAGCCTCGAGAAGATCAGGATGAAAGAAGCCGTCTAAGCGGCTATTCCTATTGCTGTTTTGAAATGTGGCGCCTTCGGGCGCCACATGTGTTTGGCCCTTGGAAACGGCGCTGCAGAGACTAACTTATCAGTCGTTCGAGGATCTCGACGGGATGCGGGATGGCTTGATGATCAATCTTGGCGACCTGCGAACGACAAGAAAATCCAGTCGCCATGACGACGGCCCGATTGCCGTTCTCGGCGATCCTGTCCTGCCAGCTCATCGCGTAAAGCTTTTCCGAGATGGCACGATTGCGCACTTCGTGCCCGAAGGTGCCGGCCATGCCGCAGCAGCCGACATCGGGCATATCTAGCCTGATTCCCAATTTCCCGAAGAGCACGGACCATTGCTTGAGGGCAGCCGGAGCGTTCGTTTTCTCCGTGCAATGGGCAAGCAGCGTGAAGCGCTCTTGCGACAGGGCCTGTGGCGGCGGCAATCGGTCGAGATTGGCGCCGAGCCATTCCTGAAGCAGCAGCACCGGCGCCTGCAGCTTGGCGGATGGCAGGGCTGCATATTCGCCGCGATAGGTCAGCGTCATCGATGGATCGATGCCGACAAGCGATATGCCCAGTTGCGAGATGCGATCGAGATAGTCGCGAGATTTCACCGCCGCCTTCTCGAAGCGGCCGAGATAGCCATGGACATGCAGGGCCTTGCCGTTGCTCGGTGACATAGCGAGCCACGGCTTGAAGCCCATTTTCAGCGCGAGCTTGAGCGCAGCGATGACAACGGCTGGATCAAAATAGGTGGAGAAGACGTCGGCAACGATGACGACAGCTTGGGTGCGCTCCTCCGCGGAGAGCTTTCCCAACAGTTCAGGAGTAGCAAGCTGCACGCGGAGACGAGCCGCTTCCCGTTCGAGCGATGCGGCAGGCATGGCCGGAAGCGCGGTGAGACCGGCAAGCCGCATCAAGGCCTGGCCGATACTGGAGCCCGTCAGCAGGTTGTAGCCAAGCTTGAAACGCGCCATCAGCGGCAGGGTAGTCTCGATGGCGGCGACGATCGGGTCCTTCAACGGCCTGACATAGCGGCCGTAATAGAGCTCCAGAAACTTCGATCTGAAGGCTGGGACGCTGACTTTGACGGGACATTGGCCGGCGCAGGCCTTGCAGGCGAGGCAGGTATCCATCGCTGCTCGCACCTCATGGGAAAAGTCGTCGCGATTGGCCGGATTGAGCGAGTTCACGGTTCGCCGCGAGAGATTGCCGAAAGGATTGGCGCGGCGCAAAGCTTCCGCCTCTCGCCGCGGATCGATCTTCCGCTCCGCCAGCAGGCGCAGCCATTCGCGCATCAATGCCGCGCGACCCTTCGGCGAATAGCGCCGGTCGCCCGTCGCCTTGAAAGAGGGGCACATCGGGCTTGTCGCGTCGAAATCGAAACAGGCGCCGTTACCGTTGCAATAGGCTGCATTGTCGAAGGCGGCACGGATGTCGTTGCCGATGATGCGGTCCAAGTCGCCACGCAGTGACACTTCGTCGATCTTCAGCAACGGGCGGGATGAGCCGGATGCGATCTTGCCGGGATTGAGGCGATCGCCGGGGTCGAATGCGCGCTTGATGTCCTGCAGGCTCGGATAAAGCTCGCCAAAATATTCAGGGACATATTCCGAGCGAACGCCCTTGCCATGTTCACCCCAGAGCACGCCGCCATATTTGCGGGTGAGGGCAACGACGCCGTCGCTGATCCTCCGGACGAGCGGCTGATGGTCCGCGCGGGTGAGATCGAGCGCCGGGCGGACATGCAGCACGCCGGCATCGACATGGCCGAACATGCCGTAATCCAGCCCCTCGGCATCGAGTAGGGCGCGAAATTCTCTTATATAAGCGGCCAGATGCTCGGGCGGAACGGCGGTGTCCTCGACAAAGGGCACCGGCCGCACCGGCCCTTCGACATTGCCGAGCAGACCGACGGCGCGTTTGCGCATCGACCATATCGCCTCGATCTCGCTCTTTTCGCGGGCGACCGTATAACCCTTGTGACGCGCGGAAGAACGGTCATCAAGGGCCGCGGTGACATCCGCGAGCTTGCGTTCCAGCTCGTCGCGATCGTCAGCCAGCACCTCGACGATATTGATGCCATTGGCCGAGCCGGACGCATCCTCCGGAAAGAAGTGGGCGATGCCGCTCCAGACGATGTCGCCCTTGGCGAGACCCAGCACCTTCTCGTCGACTGTCTCGACCGAGGCGACCTTCAGCGCCACTAACCGTCTGGCATCTTCGAGCGCCGTGTTGAAATCATCATAGCGGATATTGATGAGGGCAGATTGCGCCGGGATCGGCAGCACGTTGAGTTCGGCCTCGGCGATCATCGCAAGCGTGCCTTCGGAGCCGCACAGCACTGCATTCAGATCGAAGCGGCCGTCCTCGCACCTGATATGGGCAAGATCATAGCCGGTCATGTATCGGTTGAGCTTGGGGAAGGTCGCCGCGATCAGCTCGCTTTTGTCCCTAGCGATTGCATCCACCACCCGGTGAATTTCGCCGATCCGATCGTCACGCGCCTTGATCTCGTCCAGCTCGGGATTGCCAAGCGGGCGCGACCACCAGTCGCTGCCATCGCAAAGCACCACACGAAGGCCGAGAACGTGGTTGCTGGTCTTGCCGTAGAGACAGGAGCCCTGGCCGCAGGCATCAGTGGAGATCATGCCGCCGATGGTGGCGCGGTCGGAGGTGGAAAGCTCTGGCGCAAAGAATAGGCCGTACGGTTTCAACGCCTTGTTCAATTGATCCTTGACGACACCGGCCTCGACACGGGCGATCTTTCGAACCGGATCGATCTCCAGGATGCGGTTCATATGTCGGGAGCAGTCGACGACGACGCCCGAGGTCAGGGATTGCCCGTTCGTTCCGGTGCCACCGCCGCGGGGAGTGATGACAAGATCGGAAAAGGCAGGTTCAGATAAGGCTTTGGCGATGATTTTCAGATCATCGGCGCCGCGTGGATAGAGAAGGGCGGCAGGCTTGACCTGATAGATGGAATTGTCGGTCGAGGCGACTGTCCGCGCGCCGTCCTCCGTCTCAACATCTCCTTGAAAACCAAGTGCTGACAGACGACGGGCGAAGGCGCCGGTCTGATGTAGCGAACTGTCTTTCGCCGAAACGAGGCGTGGTATCATGATGCGAAGACTTCCGGCGTTTTACGCGGTGATTGGAGCATTCCCGCTTTTAAACAGAATTACGGGAATGCTCTATCTCTTTGTTTTCACGCAGTTCCGGATGGACAGCCGTTTTGTGCGTCGGTCGCAGCTGCTCTAGCGCCGGAGCGCCGCGCAGGCCCTTTCGATGCGATCAAGCGCTTCGACGAGATCGGCTTCCGATGTCGCATAGGAAATGCGGAAATAGGCCGACAATCCGAAGGCGGAGCCGGGCACGACGGCGACATGGGCCTCATCGAGCAGATAGGCGCAGAAATCCGCATCCGTCTCGATCATCTTTCCGGACGGTGTCGTCGTTCCAAGCACGCCGGCGCAATCCGAGAATGTGTAGAAGGCGCCTTCCGGCACAAGGCAATCCAGGCCTTCAATGGCGTTCAGCCTGTTGACCACAAGATCACGGCGACGCTGGAAACTTGCTTTGCGACCCTCGAGAAAATCCTGCGGGCCATTCAGTGCGGCAACGGCCGCCGCCTGGCTGATGGAGGAGGGGCAGGAGGTCGCCTGGCTCTGGATGACCGCCATCGCCTTGATGAGGGCCTTCGGACCGCCCGCATAGCCGATGCGCCAGCCGGTCATGGCATAGGCCTTGGAAACGCCGTTGACCGTCAGCGTCCGGCTCTTGAGGCTCGGCGTGATCGCGACGGGGGTGACGAACTGAAAGCCCTCATAGACGATGTGCTCATACATATCGTCGACCATCAGCCAGACATGCGGATGGCGCAGCAGCACCTCGATCAGCGGCCGATAATCAGCCTCGGAATAGGCGGCACCCGATGGATTCGACGGCGAATTGAGAAGCAGCCAGCGCGTCCTCGGCGTGATCGCCTGTTCAAGCTGGTCAGCCTTCAGGCGGAAGCCCGCGGCAGCATCGCAGGGGATCAGAACGGGCACGCCGCCGCAAATCTCGACGATATCGGAATAGGAGGTCCAATAGGGCGTCGGGATGATGACTTCATCGCCCGGATTGATCGACGCCATGAAGGCATTGAACAGGATCTGCTTGGCACCTGTCGCCACAGTGATTTCGTCGAGTGCGTAGTCGATGCCGTTCTCACGTTTGAATTTTCCGGCAATCGCGTTCTTCAGCTCCGGCGTGCCGTCGAGCGCGGTATATTTCGTTTCGCCACGATCGATGGCGGCCTTGGCGGCTTCCTTGACATTGTCGGGCGTGTCGAAATCCGGTTCGCCGGCGCCGAGAATGATGACCGGAAGGCCCTCCCGCTTCATCGCATTGGCGCGCGCGCCGATCTGAAGAATGGTGGAAACGCCGATGGAGGCGATCCGCGAAGCGGGCTTGAAGCCCGCCTCTTCGATTTTGGTCGCGACCGTCATGGAACTTACTCGATGTCGAAGGAGACACCCTGCGCCAACGGCAGGGCCTTGGAGTAGTTCACCGTGTTGGTTGCCCGGCGCATATAGGCCTTCCAGGCGTCGGAGCCGGATTCGCGGCCGCCGCCGGTTTCCTTCTCGCCGCCGAATGCGCCACCGATTTCAGCGCCCGAGGTGCCGATGTTGACGTTGGCGATACCGCAATCGGAGCCGTCAGCTGCCAGGAAGCGCTCGGATTCCTGCATATCACGCGTGAAGATCGAGGACGACAGGCCGGCGGCAACGGCATTGTGCTCATCGATGACAGCGTCGAAATCGTCATAGGGCATGACGTAGAGGATGGGCGCGAAGGTTTCTTCCATGACCGGGCCTGCCTGCTTCGGCATTTCCACAAGCGCCGGCTTTGCGTAATAGCCATCGGCATGGCCGATATCGACGCGCTCGCCGCCGGTGACGGAGCCGCCATGGGCCTTCGCCTCGGCAATGGCCTTCTGCATGCCGTCGAACGCTGCCTTATCGATCAGCGGGCCCACGAGCGCGGAAGAGTGTAGAGGGTCGCCGACCGATACGCTCTGATAGGCCTTCTTCAGCCGCGGAACGAGCTGATCGTAGACGCATTTGTGGACGAAGAGACGGCGCAGCGTCGTGCAGCGCTGGCCGGCGGTACCCATGGCGCCGAAGGCGATGGCGCGCAGCGCCATATCGAGATCGGCCGAGGGGCAGACGATGCCGGCATTGTTGCCGCCGAGTTCGAGAATGGCGCGGGCAAAACGCTTGGCAAGCCGCGGTCCGACTTCACGGCCCATGCGGGTCGAGCCGGTTGCCGAAACGAGCGGCACCTTCGGATGGTCGACGAGGACTTCGCCGATGGCGCGATCGCCGATCAGAACCTGCGACAGGCCCTCCGGCGCGTCGCCGAAGCGGGCAAGCGCACGATCGAGGATCGCCTGCGAGGCAAGTGCGGTCAGCGGCGTCTTTTCCGAGGGTTTCCAGACGACGGCGTCGCCGCAGATCAGTGCCAGCGCCGCGTTCCACGACCAGACCGCGACCGGGAAGTTGAAGGCGGAGATGATGCCGACGACGCCGAGCGGATGCCAGGTTTCCATCATGCGATGGCCCGGACGTTCGGTGGCGATCGTCAGGCCGTACAGCTGGCGGGAAAGGCCGACGGCGAAATCGCAGATGTCGATCATTTCCTGCACTTCGCCGAGCCCCTCGGAGCGGATCTTGCCGGCTTCGATGGAAACCAGACGGCCGAGATCGTCCTTGGCGGCGCGCAGTTCTTCGCCGAGCAGGCGCACCAGTTCGCCGCGCTTCGGTGCCGGAACAAGGCGCCAGGCGCGGAATGCGGCATGCGCCTTCTCGATTTTCTTCGCCGCTTCATCGGCCGAAACGGTCTTGAGGCTGCCGATCTTCTCGCCGGTGACCGGGGAGTATGAGGGCATGTCGCCCTCAGCATAAAGCGCCTTGTCGACGCCGAGCTTTTCGAGAATGGCGGCAGCTTCGGCTGCGACGGAAGGGGTCTTGGCTGCGATATTCATCTCATGAAACTCCACTTGCATTGATCCGGGTAGTGCGCGGCTGTCATCGCCGCATCACTTCACTCGGCGGCGTCTTGTTTGGAAAGGGCTCGTAGGCAGGCGTCGATCGATGCCTGTTCGATGCCGGCGTAATGATCAAATTCGTTCAGCACCTTCATGCCGAGATCGGCTTCGAAGCGCTGCTGGTTCGGGCTGGCGACGAAGTCCTGCTGCGCGCCATCGCCGAGATTGGACTGGAAGATGCCGGCAGCACTGACGGGCAGGAAGTCCTCGTAGACGATCGGATCGAACTGGACGAGGCCCTGATCGATCAGCGCGTCGACATCGCCATGGCTCGTTGCGGCGGTCTTGCCCTTGGCCGTCAGCGAATAGGTGAAGTAGCCGAGGCCTTCAGCGCGGATCGCCGCCCAGTCATCCGGGAATTCAGCAAAGCTCTCGGCAAGTGCGGCCTCATAATCGCGCGCGTTCGATCCATCGGCGGCCGGCCGTACGATCTTGCGCGACTGATCGAGCAGCTTGTCATAAAGCGCGCGGCCCTTCGGCGTCAGCGCAATGCCGCGCTGTTCGATCTCGCCGAAGCGGGCGGTGTGCGAGCCTTCTTCCCAGACGCCATCGGCATTGCGGAAGGAAACGGGTTCTTCCAGCGCCTTGAACGAGGTCTGGCGCAGCAGGACCGGGCAGGAGCGTGTCGGCGGTCCTTCGACCACGGCCTTCGGTGCGATATCGTAATCCGGCATCAGCGCCTGCACCTGGTCGATATCCAGCGTGCGCGGAGTCAGATGATTGATGTGCGGTCCCTTGAAGGACACGACATCGGCAATCAGGCGATGGGCATCGTGGAGCCGATGGTACATGCCAGCATCAACATTGGCTTCGTCATGCCAGCGGAAGGTCTCCAAAACCTCGCCGACGAAGCGCTGGGCGTCGCCCTTGTTCAGGCCGCCTTCGCGCTCTGCCTTTTCGGTCAGTGCGACGGCGCCATCGGTGAAAATCCGGCGCTTGGCCAGAATCTCTGCGGCTGCCTTGCGAAGATCTTCGTCGGCGACGAGATCGAGCCGCAGCAGCGAGGTGAAAACGCGGAAGGGATTGCGCTTCAGCTCCTTATCGCCGATCGGGCGGAATGCGGTCGAATGAACCGGCACGCCGGCGGTCGAAAGATCATAATAACCGACCGGATACATGCCCATGACGGCGAAGACGCGTGCCATCATCGCAAGCTCTGCCGCGGTGCCGAGCCGGATGGCGCCGTGACGTTCCTCGGAGATGCGATCGAGATAATCCGTCGCCTCCAGCCGCTCCTTAAGCCTTGGCTGTGCCACCAGCGTTTCGTCGTTGACGCGGGCGACCAGCTCCATCAGCGTGCCGTAGGCGGGCACTTCTTCGCGATACATCGCCGACATGGCGGCGGAAAAAGCGCTGCGAATATCGCTGGTTGAGACGTGATCAGGCTTCATGTGCGATCTCTTCCTGAAAGACTATGTCATTCCTATCTAGCAGAATATATCTTGTTGGGCAGCTGGTCTTGTGAGAGAGAATTCTAACTTGATGCGAAAATGGAATGACCATGCGTCGACGCCTTATCCCTGACATCGTCAATCTTCAGGCGTTCGAATGCGCCGCGCGCCATCAGAATTTTTCGCGTGCCGCCGAAGAACTCAATCTTACCCAAAGCGCGGTCAGCCGGCAAATCAGCGATCTCGAGCAGCAGACGGGCCTGAAGCTGTTCGAGCGTGTCCGCCAGCGCGTCGTGCTGTCCGAGGCCGGACTTCGGTTATTGCCGGAGGTCAAGGACCTGCTCTTGCGCTCGGAGCGGCTGATGATCGGCGCCGTTGCCGCCGGCCAGATGAAATTGTCTCTGAAGGTCGCGACCTTGCCGACCTTCGGCACGCGCTGGCTGGTGCCTCGCCTCGGCCGGTTTCTCGACGAACATCGCGATGTCGCGGTCACGGTTGAATCCCGGTCCAAGCCCTTCAATTTTGAGGAGGATAATTTCGATCTTGCCATTCACTATGGCCTACCGGCCTGGGCCGGCGCGGTTGCTACTTTTCTTTGCAACGAGACCGTGCTGCCCGTTGCCAGCCGGGAACTTGCCGGACGGCTGGCTCTTGTCTTGCCGCAGGAACTATCGGGAGCGCCGCTGCTGCATCTGACGACGCGCCCGAAGCTTTGGGCCCAATGGTTCGATCTGCAGGAGTTGCCGACGGAGAATGCCTATCCCGGCGCGCGCTTCGACCAGTTTTCCATGATCATCGCCGCAGCCATTGCCGGGCTCGGCGTGGCGCTTCTGCCGACCTATCTCATCGAGGAAGAACTGAGGGTCGGCACGCTTCTGCCGCTGTTTAATCTGCCGATGCCGACCGAGAACAGCTATTACGTCGTGATGCCGGAAAAGAAGCAGACGAACGAGACTGCGACATCGTTTCGGGACTGGCTCCTGAGCGAGGTCACGCCACAGAGACAGGTTTGATGTGAATTGAAATTTGGGTGTTTAGTTGCCTGCCGCAGAGGATTTGAATGGCACCGTGGCTTCATGCCGCCACGGACCGCCCAGATAGCTGGAAAGATCAATTCCGATAATTCTGATCGGGCGCTGTTCAAACTCCCCTCGCAGTCGAAAGAAAAGCGCATCCGCTTTTGCTCTCGGCACCTTGTTCTGGATAGTGATGTGCGGTTGCCACCTCTGCAGGTCCTTAGGCCCAGGCCACGAGCCGAACAGCCCCATCATTTCGGCGCGCAGATCGAACAGGCCGGGACTGTCGATTGCAAATGCGACGCCGGCGCCGAGGTGGCGAACGCCACTCACGATGGCCGCCGGCGCCGTCCGATCCTCGACGAGCTCTGCGACCAGTTCCTGCACGCGTGCAAGATGCTGCCCCGGAAGATGGTGGAAGATCGTCACATGAGCCTCTAGAAAGTTCCCTTCGGAAGGAAAATTCTCCTCACGAAGGCGATTGAAGGGAAGGAGGTCTTCAGGGAGGACGCGTGCCGTGACGATGATGGGCGGAATGCGCAACGATGTTTCCTTTCGAGCGGAAAACTATCCGATATCCATCATATTGTCAGCGCAGGATAGAATATGGATGGCTGCCACCTTGCTGACGCTCGGTCGCGCGCCGGCATTCGATCGCGGGAATGTGATCGTCCGCCATCGAAAGCATGACTGGTCGAAGAGGGCCGGTTTTTCAGGCCATTGCGATGATGTCGCTTTCATGCGGCGACGTCGCAGGCGCGACATGTGTGCAACGCAGCAAAAAACATCGGTCCAAGGGGTTTACAAGCGCCGTCGCGGATGGGAATCTTTTGCACGAAGGGAGCTGCTTGATTTGGAGCGGCGTCATTCCCTTCGATCGGATGCCGTCATCTTGTGGCTCCGATGCGCTGCAATCTGCTGGCGCTTAAGCGAACAAAATCAATCCGAAGCCAGAATGCGGCATTGTTCCGTATCTGGCTGTTGTCTCAGTGCGCCCTGGACATTGTCGCGTCCGGGCAAGGTAAATTCGGGCTTTAGCATGGGCTTCAAGTCAAAACGCGTCCTGCGTGGCGTTCTTGGTCTTTTCGCGAGTGTCAGCCTGCCGCAGGTGTCCAAAGCCAGCGATCTGATGATCTGGTCGCCGGTCAAGGTCGCGCCGCGAACGTACAAGACGACGCTTGGTTTTCGGCTGCCGATGGCATGGGACGTCAGCGCGGGCATGGATCTCGGGTTGGGTAGCGCCACGAGCGGCGCGATCCTGCGCAGCAGCAGCCTGGCGACGCTATGGGGTACGGCGATCGACGATCACAGGCGATTTTCGACCGTATGGCGTCGCGAAGTCGCCCTGAGGGTCGATACTCTCAACAGCACGGGAACTCTTTGTCTCGAACGCTCGCGGAGCTGGACGGTATCCGAAAACCTGGATATGAGCACATCCCGCTCCCTGAACCTGAATTACGCAGGATCGCGAAACGCGGCGAATTCCATCACTGCGACGCAGGCCGTCACCCTCGCCATTCCATGGACGGGAACCTCGTTTTCCGCAGTCGGCAATCTGAGGGATGTGGGCAACAGCTTTTCCAGCACGGTCTCATTTCAGCAGCCATTGGCGCCGAATCTCAAGTTTTCGGCATCCTTCGCCGATCTGGAGACTTTGACGCCGGCCGGCAATCTGCGCGTTGATTACCGGGTCAAATGGTAGGGCGGGCCGGTAAAGCCTTTGCCTGTTATGTGCGGAACAAACGCCACTCATGGAAGTTTAAGGCAGGCAAGAGACCGATCTTGCTCGAGGTGTTATAGCCTCGCGAAGCCTGCCGCTGGTTCAGCTCCCTGCCGGCGGCAGGCTTGGCGCGAAGAGGGTCAATCGGTCGGCCCACTAGGTTCGGTGGGTGATTTGATGGTGATGTCGGGCCCCGTGATTCGGGCCTTCAGCCTTGATACGACATCATGCCGAACATCTGTCCATGATGCCGTGATCGTCCAATATTCGATGTTCAAGACGGTCTGATCGACGGCCAGATCGTCGAGATAGACCTTCGGCGCGGGGGCATTCCTGATGCGCTGATCCGCCTTCAAGACGTCGAGAATGGTCTTGCGGGCAAGGTCGATGTCGACATTTTCGCCCAAGGCGACGGACAATTCCTGGCGGCGGTCCGGCTCGCGGCTATAGTTGATGATGGGGGTATTCCAGAGCGTGGAATTCGGCGCCATGAGATAGAGGCCGTCCGCTGTCTTCATCTCCGTTGCAAAGAGCCCGATATCCCTGATGTAGCCTTTGACGTTGGCCGTCTCGATATATTCGCCGACCCGGAATGGCCGCAGGATCAGCAGCATGATGCCAGCCGCGATATTTTGCAGCGTGCCTTGCAGCGCCAGGCCGATCGCCAGGCCGGCCGCGCCGAGAGCGGCAATGATGGAGGCGGTCTGAACGCCGAATTGTCCCAAAACGGTGATGAAGACCAGTATCAGCAGGCTGTAGTGCAGGACATTCTGGAAGAAACTCGCCAGGGTCTCGTCAATGCCGCGAATGCGGGAAATGACGCGATAGGCCGAGCGGCTGATAATGCCGGCGAGAATCCAGCCGCCGATCAGAAGAATGATGGCGCCGAGGATCGAAAAACCATAGTGGACGGCAAGTGCAGCGGCTTGATCGAGTGCGGTCCGGGTGGCGACGACGACATTGGTCGTTTGATCTTCCATATGATGGTTCCCTCTTTTCCCGAAGGCCAAATGAGACGTCGCGGTTTTTGTTCCCGGCCATCGGGTGCATGAAAATCGGCCATTTCAACCGATTGCGGCATCAGCTCCAGGCCCGACGCGTCAAGCGCCGTGCTTTGCCTGATGTGCGCCCGTGGTGGCGGCCGCGGCGTAGTGAGCTTTCTTCTGTTCGTACATGCCGAGATCCGCGCGCTTGATCATGGATTCCATCGTCTCGCCGGGTTGACTCGTCGCAACGCCGATGGAGATGCTGAGCGGCGCGCTCGAATAGAACTGGTTGTTGATCTTCAGCAGTTCGTTGATCGTCTCGACCATCGCGGCAGCCGTGACGTCATCCGCGCCGGGCATGAGAATGGCAAATTCGTCGCCGCCAATGCGGGCGGCGTGGTTCGGCAGGGATACGACGCTGTTCAGCACCTCGCCCATCCGGCGCAGCAGCGCGTCGCCGGCGTCGTGCCCACTTTCGTCATTGGCCTCCTTGAGGCCGTTGAGATCGATGATGATGGCCGAAACCGGCCGAAGCGACTTGCGCTCGAGCCTGTTAAGTTCCTCCATATAGAAGGCGCGGTTGAAGAGCCTGGTCAGCACATCGTGCTTGCCGAGATATTCGAGATAGGCCTCCGCCTTCTTGCGCGCGGTGATGTCGGTGAGCGCCACCTGCACCAGAGACCAGTCGTCCTCATAACCGGGAAAGACGGAAAACTGCAGGAGAACGTGGCGCTCCGATCCGTCGAGTGCATAGTTCAGCACCTCACGCTGATGGAAAAGGCGACCATTCCACAATTCCACCAACTGGCCGCGAAAGTGCTTTTCCATGTCATCTCGGAACACTTCGCCGATCCGGTGATGCAGGGTCTGACGATCGGCTGCACAGAAGAGGTCAAGCGTCGCCTGATTGACATCGAGCACGCTGATCTCGCTCATGCATTGCTGTACGAATTCCGGATGCACGTCGAGAAATACCTGAAAGTCGACGATGCCGCGATTGCGGATGCCGTCGAGCAAGATCTTGATACGACTGAAGTCCTCGACCCAAAGCGATACCGGCGAATGCTCGAACAGGCCTTCTGCATAGCGGCGCTGCCGCTCCTCCAGACGCCTTGCTTCCTCGCGTGCCGTCACGTCCTCCGTGGTCAGCAGCAATCTGCTCCAGGATGTCTCGTGGCCCGGCAAGATGACGCCGCGAAGCTGGATATCGAGCCTTCTGCCACCAAGCGTGTAATTGACGGCCGTACCGGAAAACTCGGTCCTGCCCTCCCAGAGGGCGACCAGTTCGTTCACATGGCTTTGCAGCATTTCGTCCCGAAACACTCTGGAAACGCTGGCAGCCAGCACCTCGAAGGAGGGCGCTTCGAAGAGTTCCAGCGTCTTGGCATTGACGGCAAGGAGCTTGATCCGTTGCGAGCAGGCTGCGACGCGCTGTTCATCTGCAAGCAAATATGAGCGCAGGTCCGTGACACCTTCCGCGCGCCAGAGTTCGAACTGTTCCTTGACGCCACTGAAATCCTCCAGCCACATGGCGATGGGGGAAAGGTCGAAAATAGTACTGCTAAGATCCTGGGCGTTCATCATGATTTCCTGCGCCGGCAATAAAACCAATATGTCAAATAGAAAGGCCGGCAGTTCGCTAAGTTCTGCTTAACGAGCATTTGTGAAGCTTGCGTTGATATCGGATATTGGGTCAAGCCGGACCATCGATCGCGGCTTATTTTCAATTCATTCTTGTTAAAACTGTGCCCAAAAAGGCGCTTGGGCGCCATGAACCGTCAAATCTGCGTAATATTTGCAACCGCTAGGTCTTTAAAAAGCGTTCAAACGCTTCGAGCGTCTTTTCGCTGACATGATGCTCGATACCCTCGGCATCGTTTCGCGCGGTGTCGGGATCGACGCCGAGGCGGCAGAGGACGGCTTCCACAACCACATGCCGTCGCCGGGTCGCAACCGCGAGGCGCTGACCTTCCTCGGTCAGAAAGACGCCACGATAGGGGCGTTGGGTGATCAGGTTTTCCTCGGCCAGGCGCTTGAGCATCTTTGCGACCGTCGGCTGCGTTACCCCTAATCTCTGTGCAATATCGGTCTGACGTGCCTCGCCGGCATGCTCTATCAGGTCGGCGATGAGCTCGACGTAATCTTCCATCAATTCCGTACGTCGATCGTCGCGGCTTTTCTGAAACGCCTCGGCATGTGTCTCCACTTCGGTGGAAGAAAGACGGCTTTCCGGGGCTGCAGGCTGTTTCATCAAGATGGCTCACCTTCGCAAGGCTAAGAAAGTGGTGAAGATACTTAGCCTCGCCTATAAATAAATCGCAAGCGCAATAAAACCCTCACGGCGGTATAATCACCGACAAATGAGGTCAGACTTCGCTCTCCGGTTTCGGGTGTTAAGCGCTGTTTCTATTTTGCGCCGATCAATGGAAGAGTTGAATGATCCAATAGGAGAGCGCCGAGATCAGGGCCGCAGCCGGCAGCGTGATGACCCAGGCGATCACGATGTTGCCGGCAATGCCCCACCGTACGGCGGAGACTCGCCGGGCGGCTCCGACACCGATGATGGCGCCCGTAATCGTGTGGGTCGTGGAAACCGGTATTCCGAGCCAGGTCGCTGCAAAGAGTGTCAATGCGCCGCCCGTCTCCGCGCAAAAGCCCTGCATCGGGTTGAGGCGGGTAATTTTCGAACCCATCGTGTGCACGATCCGCCATCCTCCGAGCAGCGTGCCCAAAGCCATGGCCGATTGGCATGAGAGAACCACCCACAAGGGGACGTGGAAAGCGCCGCCGCCATATCCTTGGGAGTAAAGGAGTATCGCGATGATTCCCATGGTCTTCTGGGCATCGTTGCCGCCGTGTCCGAGGGAATAGAGCGAGGCTGAGAAGAACTGCATGACGCGGAAGGTGCTGTCGACGGCAAACGGCGTCTGCCGGACGAAGAGCCATGTCACGGCAAGCACCAGAAACAACGCGAGCATGAAGCCGATGAGCGGCGACATGACGATCGCGCCCGCCGTCTTGAGGACGCCGAGCCAGACGATCGAACTGATGCCGACCTTGGCAAGGCCAGCGCCGATCAGTCCGCCGACCAGCGCATGCGACGAGCTTGACGGAATGCCGAATATCCAGGTGACGATGTTCCAGACGATTGCGCCCATAAGAGCGGAGAAGATGACCGATGCGTCGACGATTTTCGGGTCGATGATGCCCGTTCCAAGCGTCTCAGCGACGTGCAAGCCGAAGAACAGGAAGGCGATGAAATTGAAAAATGCGGCCCAGAGAACCGCATATTGCGGCCTCAGAACTCGGGTCGAGACGATGGTCGCGATGGAATTTGCTGCATCATGAAGGCCATTCAGGAAGTCGAAGAACAGCGCTGTGGCGATGATTGCCACCAGCAGCGGAAAGGCGAGCGAGGCCTCCATCAGACACTCTCGATCACGATGCCGTTGATCTCATTGGCGACGTCTTCGAAGCGGTCGACGACCTTTTCCAGCTCGCCATATATCTCGCTGCCGATGATGTAGGCCATGGCGTTGGAAGCGCCGTGTGTGCGGAAGAGATCCTTCAGGCCCTGTTCGTGCAGCTCATCGGCATAACCTTCGGCCTTGACGATCTCTTCCGTGATGGTCGCAAGCCGCGTGGCATTGGTGCCCATGCGATCCAGCAACGGCACCGCTTCGGCAACGAGATGTGCTGCCTTGACGATCACTTCGCCCATCTGCTGCATGAGGGGATCGAAGCTCTTCTGCTCGAACAGGCGTATGGTCTTGACCGTTTTGTGCATCATGTCGATGGCGTCGTCCATCGACATGATCAGATCCTTGATGTCGCCGCGATCAAAGGGGGTGATGAAGCTCTTGCGCACCGCAAGCAGCACGTCGCGCGTGATATCGTCGGCTTCATTTTCGAGCTCGACGATCCGCCGGCACTTTCCCTCGATGTCATTGCCGGAAAGCAGGGCGTTCAGCGCCTCGGCGGCACCCACGATCGTGCGCGAATGCTGCGCAAAGAGATCGAAGAATCGATCCTCGCGTGGCATGAGTTTGCGAAACCAGCCTAGCATCAAAGCTCCATGCGTCTATTGTCACGAAATCGTCATAATTGACAAAGTGCGGCTTGGAAAGGCTGGGAAGCATTATGTTTTCAGACCTTGCTGATGTTTATTGTGGACGCTGAGATGCCCGGCGTCGAGCCTCCATTCAAGGTGGACAGTTTTTTCGCCGCCGGATCACGCCGAAACGTGCTCGCGCAGGAGCGGCAGTAATTGGGTGCCCTGCCGTTCGATTCCCGAAAGATAGGGCGTGTCCGAGAGGACGAAATGCGTGATGCCCAGATCGCGATATTTGCGCAGCGAACGAGCAACATCCTCGGCCGAACCGACCAGCCAGGTGGTGCCTGCCCCTCCGCCGCCGAACTTGCCCGGTGCGGTGTAAAGATTGTCATCGAGCACCTCGCCGCGCGCGGCGAGATCGAACAGCCGCTTCTGGCCGACGGCGACCGATTGCCGATGATCGTTCCAGCGAACACCGTTGCCTTTGGCCATGTCGGCAACTTTCGCTTCGGCATCCGCCCAGGCCTGCTCCGTCGTGTCGCGAACCAGCGTCGTGATGCGCAGCCCGAACTGCAGTGGCGGGAGATCTCGATCGAGTTCTCTGCTCAAGGCCTTGAGCCGGCCGATCCTTTCACCGATGTCGGCGAGCGGCTCGCCCCAGAAAAGCTGAACATCGGCCTCCGTGGCGGAGACGCGCTCCGCTGCATCCGATGCACCGCCGAAATAGAGCTTGGGATGCAGGCGGTCACCGCGAGGCTGGATGCGTGGCGCGGCAGTGGAGTCGTTCACGCGAAAATGTTCGCCCTCATAGGAGACATTCTCTTCCGTCCAGAGTTTGCGGATGAGCCGCATGAACTCCTTGGTGCGGCCATAGCGATGCGCCTGGTCGCCTTCGCTATCGCCATAGGCGGCAAGATTGTCCTTGCCCGACACGATATTGACGCGCACGCGGCCGCCGCTCAGGTGATCCAGCGTGGCGGCAGCGGAGGCGAAATGCGCCGGCCGCCAGTAGCCGGGCCGGATCGCGATCAGCGGCTCGAAAGTGGTGGTGCGGGCGGCAAGTGCGGTCGCCACAGTGAAGGTGTCTGGACGGCCCCATCCGGTGCCGATCAGCGCTCCTTTCCAGCCGTGATCTTCGAGCGCCCTGGCATGACTGGTAAGCGTCTCCAGGCTATTGTGGTTTGCGACGGTGGAGTCGCCGCGATGACCCGGTTTGACGTCGTTGGGGATGTACCAGAGAAATTCGCAATTGCTGCTCATGCCTGTGCCTGTCAGTCTTCTGAATCCGCCGATGGGACTTGATGATGAGGAAAGCCGTGAGCGACATCGGCTCACGGCTGTCCATGGTTAAAGCTTGCCCTTCCAAGGAACGAGTACGGCTTCAAGGATGCGGACTGCGGCCGAAAAGGCGAATGCGCAGGCCGCGATGATGCCGATACCGACGAAGACGACGTCGGTGGCAAGGAATTGCGACGCCGACATGATCATAAAGCCGATGCCGCGGGTCGAAGCGATGAGCTCTGCCGCCACCAGCGTTCCCCAGCCGATGCCGAAGGCGATACGGACGCCGGTCAGGATTTCCGGCAGGGCCGAAGGCAGCACCACGGCGAAGAAGAGCTGCAGCCGGCTCGCGCCCAGCGACCGGGCGGCATTGACGCGTTCGAGCGGCAGCGAACGGACGCCAGCCTGCGCGGACAGGCAGATCGGGGCAAACATGGCGAGCACGAGGAGCGTGATCTTCGAGGTCTCGCCGATACCGAGCCATATGATCATCAGCGGCAGATAGGAGAGGGGAGGCAAGGGCCAGTAGAATTCGATCGGCGTATCCAGAATTCCCTTTGCCCAGCGGCTGAGCCCCATCAGCAGGCCGACGGGAATGCCGACGATGATCGCGATGACCGCCGCGGCGACGATACGAAACAGGCTTGCCAATATATGCTCGGAAAGCGAAGCGCCGGCATAGCCGTCACGATAGACGACGCCGATCTGCGTCAATACCTCATCCGGGCGGGGCAGGAAGAGATGTGACACCAGGCCGAGCTTTGCGACCAGCCACCATAGCGCAAGACAAACGATTGCCGTTGCGATGCTGATGGTAACGGTAGGCTTCTCGCCGACCCCGAAACCTGGGATGCGAACCAGCTTTGGCCGCTCTTCCTTCCCGGACGCCGCGATCGTGCGCGTCTCGATGATATCGCTCATGCCGCGCTCCTGATGTTGTCAGCGTCGTGAAGAATGCCGCGAATTTCCTCGCGGAGATTGCCGAACTCGGGCGATGTGACGATCGCCCTCGTGTCGCCGCTGGCGGCGAAGCGATGCACGAAATCGAGCTCGAAGCGGGCAACCACGCGTCCAGGCCGCGGAGACATGACCAATACTTCCGTGCCGAGAAACAGCGCTTCCTCGATCGAATGGGTGATGAAGAAAATGCGCTTGTCGGTTCTCGCCCAGATCGACACCAGCAGTTCCTGCATCTGCTCGCGCGTCAGGCTATCGAGCGCGCCGAAGGGTTCGTCCATCAGCAGGATATCCGGGGCGGTGGCGAGGGCGCGGGCAATGCCGACGCGCTGCCGCATGCCGCCCGACAATTCATAGGGCAGAGCATTGGCAAAATCGGTCAGGCCCACGAGCCGTAGCAGCTCGGCTGCGCGATCCCGTCGTTCCCGCTTTCCCAATCCGGCAAATTGCAAGCCGAGGGCGACATTATCGATCACCGTTTTCCATGGCAGCAACGCATCCTTCTGGAAGACGACGCCACGATCGGCGCCGGGGCCGGTGACGGGCCTGCCGTCGAGCGTGATCTTTCCCTCCGAAAGCGGCAGGAAGCCGGCGATCGCATTGAGCAAGGTGGATTTGCCACAACCGGAGGCACCGAGCGCCACAACGATACCGCGCTCGGGAATGTTGAAGGAAACGCGGTCGAGCGCGTGAACGGTTCTACCGTCACGCGCCGCGAAGAAAACGCTGGCATGGTCAACTTGAAGCATGGGGCCCTCAAAGGTTCGACACCGACGCGACGAGCGCGCCGGTGTCAGGGAGGATCAGTTGCTTGCGCTGATAAGCGCGTCAGCGGTGACGAAGGCGCTGTAGCTCGGCAGAACCTCGGAGACTTTCCCCTGGCTCTTCAGGAAGGTCGCCGTGTCCTTGAGGATCTTGGCTGCCCCGGACTTGTCGCCGCCGCCGAGCCAGTCGGCCGATGCCTGCACGTCAGGCGTCAAGAGGGTGAGGTTTTTCAGTGCTGCAGCCTGCTGATCAGCCGTGCCGCCCAGAAGCTTGGCGAGCGCTTTTGCGTTCTCGCTCTCCGGTCCCCATGCGGCCTTATCGGCGGCGAAGGAGGCGTAGTACTTGTTGATCACCGACGCATAGGCCTTCAGGAACTGCGGGTTGTCGGCCGCAAATTTCGAGGTTGCGACCCAGGCGGAGAATGTCGGAGCGCCCTTATCGGCGACGTCTTTGGACGTCACCAGCACCTTGCCGTTCTTCTTCAGCTCGGTCAGTGCCGGATCCCAGACGAAGCCGCCGTCGATATCGCCGCGATTGAAACTTGCGACGATTTCCGGCTGCGGAACGGCAAAGACCTGCACGTCCTTCTCAGTCAGACCGAGGGACTTGATAAGGGCGAGCAGTTGGTAGTGATCGGTCGAAACCGGTGCTGCCGCGAGCTTCTTGCCCTTTAGATCGGCCAGCGTGTTGATGCCGGAGCCGTTGCGCACCACAAGGGCTTCATCGACGCCCGAGATGGACGACAGGTAGAAGGCTTTCACCTCCAGCCCGCGCGAAGCGGCTGCCGCAAATGGGCTCGAGCCGACGTAGCCGATCTGGACGTCGCCGGATGCGATGGCGGCAAAGATCTCGGCTCCCGAGTTGAATTTGCGGAAGTCGATCTCGTAACCCGTCTCCTTCGCGAAATCGCCATTGGCGATCGCGACCGAGGAGGGCAGGGCATCGGTTTGGTAACCGACGACGACCTTCTTGTCGGCCGCAGCAGCAATGGTTGCCGCGGAGATGCTGGCGAGGCTTATGGCAGCGGCAGCAATCAATCTCTTGAACTTCATGTGTATCCCCCTGGCCGGATTGGGATTCTCCGGCGGTTCCCTGAGTGCGATGAGTAAAGCCTAGCGAAGAAGGGGGGAGGATCGACAGGAATAACAAACTATTTTTATAGACTATAATGGGATTTGTTTGTCTGAATCCATCATACGCACAGCGACGGCATATTTCCGCCGAGGAAAAGCGAAGAGCCGCGCTGGAGCCGGCATCCAAGACGGATCAGGCTGAATCGAAGAGGCGGCCCTACATCATGCGTGCGATCTCGCCGCTGAAACGCTTGCAGATTTCGGCTTGAGGTTGCCTATTCCTTCTACCGATCAATGTAGCGCGGCGGCCCATCGGGCTACGTGATCGGCAACGGTTGCGATATGTTCCGCGGAGGTGAGACCGGATACGGCCTTTCGTGGCGCGAAGTCATGGTCTCCATCCTCGAGCCAGAGAATCTCGATCATTTGGGAGAGTTCGTACGTGGAGACTTCTTCCCGTGATCCGAATAGGTCGCGAGTTCCCTGACAGATGAGAGTAGGCGTCTTCATGTCTGCGAGATGGGCGGTTCGCAGCTTCTCCGGTTTTCCTATCGGATGGAAGGGATAGCCAAGACAAAGCAGTCCGGAAATCTGTCCCGCATTGCTTAGATCGTCCGCGATCATACTCGCCACACGTCCGCCCATGGATTTTCCCGCGATGACGAGTGTCCCCCGCGAACCGACTTCATCGATCACGGCTTTGAATTCCTGATTCAGGAGCTCTGCCCGAGGCGGCGGAGACCGCTTCCCCGAAGAGCGTCGTGCCGACATGTAATCGAACTCGAACCGGATAATTCGCAAGCCTTTGTCGGAAAGCGCTGCAGATATGGCTTCCATCCATTTCGTGTCCATCGCGCCACCCGCCCCATGCGCGAGAAGGATAGTGATCTTGGCGTCTTCGGGACCTGTGACGAGCAGTTGGTAAGGCATTCAGCATTCTCCCAGTTCACAGCGTCGCAGGTCAAGCGCTGCGCTGCTGGCGCCTTGTTAGCAAAGCTCGGATTCGATGGCGAGGGACCACAGCTTTGAAGGGGCATGGCAGGCTGCTGGAGATCCCCGAAGCGGAATGACTACCTTGACTTGCGGAGCTTGCTAGGCTCACGTTAATTGACGTTGCTCGCGCTTGCAGCCAATTAAGTGAAACCCAACTACGCAAGGGTGTTGCCGATGGGATGGGAAGCACTTGGACAATGGGGTGACGACGCAGTTCGCATCGAACCGCTCACCGGCGGCATTGCCAACGACGTCTGGAGCGTTCGCGTTCATGGGCGGATTGCGGTCGGTCGTCTCGGCTTCAGGTCCGACGCTGATCTCGCATGGGAAACGGAGCTGCTCCAATACCTCGATCGTGCGGGTATGACCGTTCCAGTACCGATCCCGACGACCGATGGCCGTCTGTTCGTGGACGGTCTGGTGGTGATGAAATACATCGAAGGCGGACCGCCAGAGACGGGATCCGACTGGCGTCGCGTCGCCGATACGCTGCGCAAGCTGCATCGGTTGACGCAGGGATGGCCGCAGCGCCCCGGTTGGAAATCCTCGACCGACCTCCTGCATGCCGAAACCGGAACGAGGGTCAACCTTGCCGCAATGCCGCCCGAGGGCGTTGCTCGATGTCGAACGGCGTGGGCACGGCTCGTCGGGCGCCAGACATGCGTTGTCCACGGCAACCCAGGCAATCCTGGCAACATCCGCATGGCTGCGGATCACGTCGCATTGATCGACTGGGATGAGTCTCACGTCGACGTCCCCGATCTTGATCTGGCGCTGCCTGACAATGCTGCTGATCTCGACAACGACGCTTATGATATCGCCGCGCAAGCGTCTGCCGCATGGGAAGCCACCGTCTGCTGGAAGGACGAGTACGCAGTCAGGCGGCTCGCCGAAGTTCGAGTGGTCTGAGCGATTTCGGCAGATCGATACGCGCCGGAACATCCGGCGACTGAATAGGTCAAACTGCAAGCCTTAATCACGCCGCATCCCTAACTCCCCATCCTGCAGCTATTTCGCGTCTGTGACCTTTTGAAAGGCACAAGCTGCCACCAACCTCGGCTCAGGTGGCATTTGCTATGCCTCCATGCCCATCCCAGTCGGCCACTGCCGATTTTTTCCGCATCCGGCGAAAGAAAAAGAAAGCTGTTTCTTAAATAACTTAAAATCTATGTTTTTTATAGACTATAGCGCTCGATGGTCGGCATTGGACGCAAACATGGATGAAACGGCATGTCTTATCTCCTTAGCCTTCTCGACAAGAGCCCGATCGAACAGGGGCTCAGCGCTACCGATGCGCTTGGCGCCACGACGCGATTGGCCATCAGGGCTGAAGAGCTTGGCTATCATCGCTTCTGGGTCGCCGAGCACCACAATATGGCGAACCTCGCCAGTTCAGCGCCGGAAGTTCTGATCGCCTATCTTCTCGCCCGAACCTCGAAGATCCGCATCGGCTCGGGCGGCGTGATGCTGCAGCATTACAGCGCCTACAAGGTCGCGGAGGCCTTCAATCTCCTGGCCTCGCTGGCACCCGGCCGTATCGATCTCGGCGTCGGCAAGGCGCCGGGCGGTTTTCCGCTCTCGACCCGCGCGTTGCAGCGCGCCTTCGATCCTGAGAAGAAGCCGGACTTCGCCGAGCAGCTCTCCGACATCAACACCTACCTCGCGGCCGATCCTCATTCCGATGGCGCGCTGGCGACGCCTTTCCCGCCGCGCTCGCCTGAGCGTTTCCTGCTAGGCGCGAGTGTCGAAAGCGCGAAGCTCGCGGCAGCGAAGGGCTGGAGGTTGGTGTTTGCCGGTCATCTGAATGGCGATCCGGAAAATCTGCGGAAGACCTTCGAAGCCTATGACCATGCCAGCGGCGGCAAGGTGCCGATCCTGGCGCTCGCCGCCTTCGCCGCCGAAAATGAGGCCCATGCCCGTGAGCGCGTCGGCCAGCTGCGCATCGTCAAGCTTTTCCTGCCCAACGGCCAGAGCGTCAATGTCGGCACCCAGGAACAAGCGGCGGAATTTGCGCGCCAGGCGGGCTTTTCGGAGTTCCGGACTGAGGAAAAGGTGCCAAGCGTGCTGCATGGCACGGCGGCGCAGATCCGCGGCGAACTCGACGCGCTCCACAGCCGCTACGGCGTCGAAGAATTCGTGCTCGACACGCCGGCGCTGCCCGCTGCCGAACGGCTGAACTCCATAGAATTGCTCGCCAAAGAGCGCCTTTCTCTCGTTGCCTGAGCGCCTATCCCAGGAGGATCATCATGACTCAAAAACACGTCACCTTCGGTATCATGCTGCAAGGCCCGGGCGGCCACATGAATGCCTGGAAGCATCCGAGCGTACCGGCCGACGCCAGCACCAATCTCAACTTCTTCGTCAAGACGGCCCGAAAGGCGGAAGAGGCGGGGATTGCCTTCGCCTTCGTCGCCGATGGGCTCTACATCAACGAGCAATCCATCCCGCATTTTCTCAACCGGTTCGAGCCGCTGACCATCCTGTCCGCGCTTGCCGCCTTTACGACGAAGCTTGGCCTGGTCGGCACGGTTTCGACCTCCTATAGCGATCCCTTCACCATCGCCCGGCAGTTCGCCTCGCTGGATCTCATCAGCGGCGGCCGTGCCGGCTGGAATGCGGTGACGTCGCCGCTCGAAGGCTCCGGCCGCAACTATAGCCGCGAACATCCCGAGCACGAGTTGCGCTACGAGATCGCTGATGAATATCTCGATGCGATCAAGGGCCTGTGGGACTCCTGGGACGACGATGCCTTCGTTCGTGACCGCGAGAGCGGCGTCTACGCCGACAAGTCCAAGCTGCATCGCCTGAACCACAAGGGCCGGTTCTTCCGCATCGAAGGCCCCCTCAATATCGGCCGCTCCAAGCAGGGGCAGCCGGTGGTGTTCCAGGCCGGTGCATCGGATTCCGGTATCCGGCTCGCCGGCAAGCACGCCGATGCCGTCTTCACCAATGGTGGGCCGCTCGACGATGCCAAGATCTTCTACAAACAGGTGAAGCAGAGCGCGATCGCGCATGGCCGCAGTGCCGCCGATGTCGGCATCTTCCCAGGCATCGGCCCGATCGTCGGCGCGACGCAAGAGGAGGCGGACGCCAAATACCAGGCGATCCGCAATCTCGTCACCATCGAGGAGGCACTCGCCTATCTCGGCCGCTTCTTCGATCATCACGATTTCAGCGCCTATCCGCTGGACGAGCCGTTCCCCGATCTCGGCGACATTGGCCGCAACAACTTCCGTGCCACGACCGATCGCATCAAGAAGACCGCGCGCGAGAAGGGGCTCACCTTGCGCGAGGTGGCGCTCGATGCCGCCACGCCGCGAACCTCCTTCATCGGCACCGCCGAGCACATTGCCAATGAGATCATCCGCTGGGTGGACGAAGAAGGTGCGGACGGCTTTATCCTCGGCTTCCCGGTGATCGGCGAAGGCTTCGATGATTTCTCGAAACATGTCCTGCCGATCCTGACGGAGCGCGGCTATTTTGATCCCGCGCTCAAAGGCGAGACGCTGCGCGACCACCTTGGCCTGCCATTCCGCGAGAGCCGCTATGCGGCAAGGCAGGATGGCATCGAACCCGCAAAGGCCGTGGGCGCCTGAGCCTGGACGATCGCCATGAACGCCATCATCAAGCCCGCTTCAGTCACCGATCAAATCGAGACGAGGATCGCCGCCTATCTCGATGAGATTGTCGCGCTGAGACATGATCTGCACCAATATCCCGAGCTCGCCTTCCAGGAGCACCGAACCGCCAAGAAGGTTGCATCGCTCTTGTCGGACTGGGGCTACGACGTTGCCACGGGTATCGCCGGTACCGGTGTCGTCGCGACCCTGAAGCGCGGCGATGGCAAGCGTAGCATCGGTATCCGTGCCGATATGGACGCGCTGCCCATCGAGGAGGCGACCGGGCTCGACTATGCCAGCAGCAATCCAGGGGTCATGCATGCCTGCGGCCACGATGGGCATACTTCGATCCTGTTGGCAGCCGCCCGCTATCTCGCCGAAAGCGGCAATTTCAGCGGCACGCTGCGGCTGATATTCCAGCCGGCCGAGGAAATCGGCGCAGGTGCGCGCAAAATGCTGTCGGAAGGACTTTTCGATCGGTTTCCGGTCGATGCGATCTTCGGGCTGCACAATTGGCCCGGCGTCCCGACGGGACAGTTCGGCTTCGTTGCCGGCCCGGCAATGGCTTCCGTCGATCAGGCTGTGATCAGGATCGTCGGAAAGGGCGGTCATGGCGCCGAGCCGCATCGCGCCGTCGATCCCGTGCTGGCTTCGGCCTCCTTCATCACGGCGCTGCAAAGCGTGGTCTCCCGCAATATCGATCCGCAGGATATGGCGGTTGCGACCGTGGGCTCCATTCACGCGGGCTCGGCTTCGAACGTCATTCCCGAAAGCGTCGAGATGAAGCTGACCATGCGCGCCTTCAGCGAGCAGGTGCGTACAAGGCTGCAGGAGCGGATTCCCGCGCTCGCGCGTGCGCAGGCGGAAAGCTTCGGCGCGGTTGCCGAGGTCAATTACCGCCTCGGTTTCCCGGCACTGATCAACCATGCCGATGAAACCGCCTTTGCCCGCAATGTTGCTTTGCAGACGCTTGGGACCGCCGCGGTGGAAACGGACTTCCGGCCGCGGACGGCAAGCGAGGATTTCGCCTTCATGCTGGAGGCGAAGCCAGGGAGCTATCTCTTTGTCGGCAATGGCGACAGCGCGCCTCTGCATAGCGCCCAATACGATTTCAACGACACCATCATAGCGGCCGCAGCCCGTTACTGGGTGCGGCTCGCCGAGACTTTCCTCGCGGATGACAACAGGTGACGACCGACATGAGCGATACGTTTCTCTATACGACCCCGCTCGATCCACGCGCCAAGCCGCTGATCGACGAACTGATCCATGAATATGACAGCCGCTACGGCAACTATTTCAATGCCGAAGGGGCGGCGGCGGAACTCAATCGCTATCCGCCGGAAGCCTTCGCGCCCCCGGATGGCAATTTCCTGCTCCTCTTGCGCGATCGCGAAACGATCGGCGGCGGAGCCTTCAAGCACTATGACGACCAGACCGCCGAATTCAAACGGATCTGGACCCGGCACGATCTGCGGCGGCAGGGATTGGCGCGGAAATTGCTGGTGGAATTGGAAGCACAGGCCGGGCGACAAGGTTATCGCCGCATCTATTTGACCACAGGCTTCCGTCAGCCCGAGGCGGTCGGCCTTTATCTCACCAATGGCTACACCGCGCTCTTCGACACGTCGGTGGATCCGGAGATCTACAAGAGCCTGCCTTTCGAGAAAGATATCA
The DNA here is from genome assembly GCF_030182495.1 of Rhizobium aureum. Lineage (NCBI taxonomy): Bacteria > Pseudomonadati > Pseudomonadota > Alphaproteobacteria > Hyphomicrobiales > Rhizobiaceae > Rhizobium > Rhizobium aureum. The sequence goes on from NZ_JAQJCI010000002.1 coordinate 612,578, forward strand.
GCCATCTGGCCTTGTCCTATGTCGCCGAAGCTTCCGACTCCCCACGGCGACTGGCCGCTGCCGGCCGATAGCGGCAACAGGATCAATCACAATCATAAAGGGGTAAGCATCATGGCGCTGACGACGGATTTTGCAGGTGTCGATCGAGGCACTGGAGCCGCCGAGACGAAGACTGACTATTCGCGTTATCGCATCGTGCCAGCGAGGCACCCCGGACGCGCGGCCGGCACGATCTTTGCCGCGCTTGTCATAGCGGTCGTCCTCTATTCCACTTTCACCAATCCGCGCTGGGGCTGGGGTGTCTTTGCCCAATGGTTCTTTGCGGAGCCGGTGCTGGTAGGCCTTGGCAGGACGCTGCTTCTGACGGCGCTTGCGGCGGTATCAGGCTCCATCCTCGGAACGGCCTTGGCGCTGGCGCGCGTATCGAAGTCGCCGCTGCTTGCAAGCCTCTCCTGGGGCTATATCTGGCTGCTGCGTTCGATCCCGATGATCGTGCTGCTGCTGGTTCTCAACAATCTCGGCTATCTCTATGAAACTATTAGCGTCGGTGTTCCGTTCACCGACAAGGTGCTGTTCAATTATCCGACCACGCAGCTGCTGACGCCGTTTGCGGCGGCCTTTCTCGGCCTGACGCTGAACCAATCCGCTTTCTTTGCTGAAATCGTACGCGGCGGCATTCTGTCGGTCGATCAAGGTCAGTTGGAAGCGGCTGCATCCCTCGGCTTGCCTCGCCGCCGCCAGGCGTTCCACATCGTCCTGCCGCAGGCGATGCGCTCCATCCTGCCGACGGGCTTCAACGAGATCATCGGCCTCGCCAAGAGCACGTCCATGGTCTATGTGCTCGCTCTGCCGGAACTGTTCTACACGGTACAGGTCATCTATCGCCGCAATCTGGAAGTCATTCCGCTGCTGATGGTGGCAACCGTCTGGTATCTCGTCATCATGACGGTGCTGTCGATCGCGCAGCACTATATCGAGCGTTATTTCTCCAAGGGTGCGGTGCGCAATCCGACGCCCTTGCCGTTCCAGGCATTCTTCAAACGCTTCGAGCGGCCGCTGCCTGCCGCCGCGGCAGGCACCAGATCGGACACCGAGGCACTCGCCGCTTTTCGGAGCGCGACGGATCTTCGTGCCAAGGGTGGTGCCGTACGCATCCATGGCATTTCGAAGAGCTTCGGCACGCTGAAGGTCCTGGATGATGTCGAGCTCAACCTGCCGGCCGGCAGCGTCACAGCCATTATCGGCCCGTCAGGCTCGGGAAAATCGACGCTGCTGCGTGCGATCAATCACTTGGAGCGCGTCGATAGCGGCTTCATCTCAGTGGACGGCGAACTGGTCGGCTACACGCAGAAGGGCGAGGTGCTCTATGAGCTCAAGGAGAAGGATATTCTGAAGCGCCGGACCGACATCGGCATGGTCTTTCAGAACTTTAACTTGTTCCCACATCTCACTGTTTTGGAAAACATTATCGAGGCACCGATTCAGGTGCGTGGAGTGAGCCGCGACGAAGCGACCTCCTATGCGCAAGAGCTTCTCGCGCGCGTCGGCCTCAGCGACAAGATCGATGCCTATCCCCGCCAGCTCTCCGGCGGCCAGCAGCAGCGCGTCGCTATCGCCCGTGCCTTGGCGCTGCGGCCGAAGGTGCTGCTGTTCGACGAGCCGACTTCGGCACTTGATCCGGAACTCGTCGGCGAGGTCCTCGATGTGATTAAGGAGCTGGTGCGTACCGGCACGACCCTTGTGATCGTCACCCATGAGATCGGCTTCGCCCGCGAGGTGGCGGATACCGTCGTCTTCATGGAAGGCGGGCATATCCTCGAAACGGGTTCGCCAAGCCAGATCTTCAACGATGCGAGGCATCCGCGCACCCGCGCCTTCCTCGCCAAGGTTCTCTAGCAGCAAGCAGGCATTGGACACTCTGACGCAAGAGGCGCCCGAGTAACCACAACAATATAAACAACCTATAATTGAAAAGGAGAAGGGAAATGACATTCATTGAGAGAGTGAAATATGTCGCTGCCGGCGTCCTGACGGCGGTAGCGATGAGCTGCACGGCAGCGGGTGCGGCCGAGAAGTTCAACCTCAGCCCGGACACGTCCAATCGCGTCCGCGCCGAGAAGGACGAGGCGGCGATCAAGGCGATTGCGCCGGGCTTCAAGTTCGTCAATCCCGGCAAGTTCACGGTCGCGATCAACCCGTGGGATCCGCCGATCGCCACCTACGCGACCGATGCCAAGACGGTCGTCGGCACCGATCCCGATATCGCACAACTGCTTGCCGACTCCCTCGGCCTGCAGCTCGAGCTGGTGCCGGTCGCCTGGGAGGACTGGCCGCTCGGCGTCTCCTCCGGAAAATATGATGCCGTCATCTCCAACGTGACGGTCACGGAAGAGCGCAAGCTGAAGTTCGATTTCTCGACCTATCGCAGGGATGTGCTCGGCTTCTACGTGAAGGCCGACAGCAAGATCACCTCGATCAAGGAGCCGAAGGATGTCGCGGGTCTCAAGGTGATCACCGGCGCCGGCACTAATCAGGAGAAGATCATTCTGGAATGGGACCGGCAGAATGTGGCAGCCGGCCTGAAGCCTATCGAGGTGCAGTATTACGATGACCGCGCCGCCGCCGATCTTGCCTTGCAGTCCGGTCGTGCCGATGTCGAATTCAATCCGAATGCGACGCAGGCCTATAAGGCCGCCATCAACGGGACGAGGAAGCTTGTCGGCACCGTCTCCGGCGGCTGGCCGCTGACGGCCGAAATCGCCGTGACGACGAAAAAGGGCGCCGGCCTTGCTGATGCCATCACCCTCGCACTCAACGATCTGATCAAGGACGGCAAGTATGGCGAAGTGCTGAAGCGCTGGAGCCTCACTGCCGAAGCGATCGATCAATCCAAGACCAACCCTGCGGGCCTGCCGAAGAGCGGTTCGTAATGTTGGTCGGGCGGACCGGCGTCAGTGGGGCTCACGCCGGTCCGCTCCCATCCATCTTAAATGGAGATACAGGTTCCGTGATTATCCGCACTATTTTCAGAACTGCGTTTGCTGCCGCAGTGGCACTTGCCTTCACCGGTCTCGCGCCGGCAATGGCAGCCGAAGATTTCGATCTGAGCCCGGAACAGCCCGGACGCCTTCACGCGGCGAAAAATGAAGCGGCGATTGCCGCTATCCCAAAGGATTTCAAGTTCGTCACACCAGGCACATTTACCGTGGCGGTCGCACCAGGCGGCCCGCCGCTCGCGACCTATGCGACGGATGCCAAGACGGTCGTTGGCGCCGATCCCGATTATGCCTATGCCGTTGCCGATGCGCTCGGCCTCAAACTTGAGCTCGTGCCAGTCGCCTGGATCGACTGGCCGCTGGGGCTGACATCGGGCAAATACGATGCCGTGATCTCCAATGTCGGCGTCACCGAGCAGCGCAAGGAGAAGTTCGATTTCTCCACCTATCGACAGGGCCTGCACGGTTTCTTCGTCAAGAACGACAGCAAGATCGGCTCGATCAAGGAGCCGAAGGACGCAGCCGGCCTGCGCATCATTGTCGGCGCCGGCACCAATCAGGAGCGCATCCTGCTGAAATGGAGCGATGAGGATGTCAAAGCCGGCCTGAAGCCGATCGAGCTGCAATATTACGATGACGAGGCCGCGAGCCTTCTGGCCCTCCGCTCGGGCCGTGCCGATGTCATCGTGCAGCCGCACGCCCAGCTGGTCTACATCGCGGCTCGCGACAAGAACATCAAGCGCGTGGGTACGCTAAGCGCCGGTTGGCCGGATCACTCGGACGTCGCGATCACCACGCGCAAGGGCAACGGTCTCGCGGCAGCGCTCACCATCGCAACGAATGGGCTGATCAAAGATGGCACCTACTCCAAGATCCTTGACCATTGGCATCTTGCCGAAGAAGCCTTGCCGAAGTCGGAAACCAATCCGCCGGGCCTGCCGAAATTTTGAGGAGACAGCCGCATGAGCCGCCAAGCCCCATCGATCAGCCATATCGGCTTTCTGACGCCGGGAAATTATCCGGATGAGGATCCGCTCGCCGGCCTGGAGCAGACCCTGCAATTGCTCGAATACGGAGAGCAGAGGGGTTTCAACAGCGCCTGGGTTCGCCAGCGCCATCTGGAGCCCGGCATCTCCTCGGCCAGCGCCTTCCTCGCTGCCGCGACGCAGCGCACGCGCCACATCGAGCTTGGCACCGCCGTCATTCCCATCGGCTACGAAAGCCCGTATCGCCTTGCCGAGGATCTGGCGACCGTGGATGTGCTGTCACGTGGACGATTGAATATCGGCTTGAGCGCCGGGCGGCCGCTGCATGCGGATCTGATCGGGCCGCTTGCCTTCGACGGCGATTGGGAGAGCCACGATTTCTCCCATCAGAGGGTGCTGCGCTTTGCCGACAATCTGAGGGGCACTTATCTCGGCAATCAGGATACGGTCATCAAGACGCCGTTCGGCCCGCAGCGTCCGCGCCTCCAGCCCTATGCGAAGGGGCTGATCAATCGCATCTGGTATGGCGGCGGCTCGTTGCGGTCCGCCGCATGGGCCGGCCGCAACGGCTTCAATCTCCTTATCGGCAACGTCACGACGGGCGAACAGACCGACGATTTCTTCGTTGCGCAATCGCGTCAGCTGGAAACCTATCGCGCGTCCGGAGGCGATACGCGGCGGGTGGCGCTCGGCCGGGTCATCGTGCCTTTCGACAGCGCCGACGCGATCACCCGCAAACGCTATACGGACTATGCCGCCGGCCGCTACGAGCGCACGCTTTCGCCGCAGGGCGAGCGGCGAACCCTCTTCGCCCGCGATGTCGTCGGCTCATCGGATGAGATACTGGAGCGCCTGCGCAAGGACCCGATCCTTACCCATGTGAGCGAATTCCGACTGGAGCTGCCCTATGAGTTCCACGATGAGGAATACCGGCAGATCATCCATGATTTCGTGACGCTGATCGCTCCGGAGCTTGGCTGGAAGGAGACCACGCTTCTGCGGCGGACCGCATCCTGAGGGTAGCATAACGGCAAGACCGGGCCCGCGGGATAAAGGCCGCCCGGTCTGCATGGCGGCGCGCTATCCGCGATGCGCTAGGGAATTTGCCGGCCCATAGGCGATGTCGTGGTTTCGCTGCCTTCGAGGATTCGCTTCGCAAGCCGCAGCGCTTCCTCTTGCGACGCGACGAGCTCCATTCTGGTGCCGAACGCCTTTGTGGCAAGAGCCATCTGCACTTGGATGGCGACGCGCTTGATGGGATTGGCCTCGATCCCGATCACCGCCCTGCAAATGGCCGCAAGCGCCGTCTTATTCTTCTTCAGCCATATGCCGCGAACTTTGCGGTCCTCGTGATCTTCGGCTGCCTGGTCGCCATCCATGATGACGACGAAGGGCATGGAGATGGCGAGCATGGCGTCCATCTCCCGCTCCCATTTTGCGGCATAGCCCGACCGTACGGACCCTGCCGATTGGCGGACGATCGGCCATAGGGAGACATCGTGAAAGGTGAACGTGGAGACGTCGATAGTCATGCTATTGTCCTCAAGCGATTTTGTCGGTCATTGCTGCGAACAGCATTGCGGCCCCGCGTTCCGACGCGTCGATGGCGCGGATTGCCCGTTCGCGCATGTCGGCCTCGTAATCCAGCAAGGCGGTGCAGATCGTCTTTGTTTCCTTGCCGGCCTTCGCGAGGATTTGTGAAAGCATGCGTGCGTCTTCGAGGGCCGTATTGGCGCCGAGGCCGCCGGCAGGGCTCATCGCGTGGATGGCATCGCCCAGGAGCGTGATGGCACCGAACGGCCAAAGGGCGTCGGGACGCCCGCTTCTGACCGGAAGCGCTGCCACCGCTTCGGCCTTGCTCCGGCCGATGATTTGCCTCAGTTCCGGATGCCAGCCGCGCATGGCTGTCCGGAGCAATACGGGCAGGTCCCGCGTGTGGTCATATGTCTCCAGGCCCAGCCTTTTACGTGGCCCGATCAACGCCCAATAGAGATAGTCTGTCACCGGCGTCAGCTTGCAATCGGGTGCGCAATCGGCGGCAAGACTTTGAAAATCGTCGCCAAATCGCATGAGATCCAAGATCGCCGTGCAGCCATCGGCAAAGATCACAGTCGTCCCGTCCTCAAGCAGGCCGCCGCCGGTCAATGGGAGCTCGCTTTTTCCGTAGACGCATATCGAGCCGGTATCCGCCGGCTCGGCATAGGGCGCCAGCTGGCGGCGTACCCGCGAGCTCACGCCATCGGCACCGATGAGCAGATTGCAGGAGACCGGGGAGGCACCTTCGAACTGCACCTCCACGCGCCCATCCTCCAAGCAGCGATACTGCGTGAATGCGTGCCCGAAATGAACATGGTCCTCGATTCCCGATAGCAGAATTTCGCGAAGAGTGAGGCGATTGACGCTCAGATCTCCGTCGTCTTCGTCCTCGCCGGTATCCCAGCTTGCCGGTACGCGCCGTGCGATCGGCAGAAGTTGCGGTGTCAGGAAGCGTCCCGCTTTCGGGCTGATGGAGGTCGTGGCTCGAAAAAGCGCGAACAGCTCGAGTGGCAAGCAAGCTTCCAGCGCCCGCTGCCCGCTCGGATCGATACGGATGCGATAACCTTGTAAGCGGCTATCGGCTGCAGGATCGCGCTCATAGACATCAAAACGGATGTTGGCGCGCTTCAATCCCTGGGCGAGGCACAGGCCTCCAAGGCCTGCGCCGATGATGACGACATGAAAGTCCTGCATGGGCCTTCTATTCCATTCACTATTCGACTTCGATTTTGTCAGGGAAGAATAGCGTGCCACGACCGGGACGTGGTAACGACATTCGGACTATAAATGTTGCGAAACGGCCAAACGGAACATGGGCATCGAAGATATTGGCGAGCGTCTCGACGGGCCACCGCTCATCGCCTTCTGGGGATCGGATGAACCGGGTAGCGCCTTCCGCCTCGGCACTCAGGAGTATGATTGGCACGCGCATGGCCGCGGGCAACTCTTCTGCATCGAGAGCGGCCTGGTACGCGTCGATACGCCTGGGGGCTCATGGCTGCTGCCGCCGCAGCGTGCAGGCTGGATTCCGCCAGGTGTGATGCACAAGGCAGGGATCAACGGCGTGCCGAGCGGCTGGGGTATCCTGCTGACACCGGACGCCAGCGCCGGATTGCCGACGACCCCCTGCGTTCTCAGCGTCAGCGATGTGTTGCGAGCACTGGTGCGGCGCGCGACCACATGGCGCTGGGAGGAAAGACTTACTCCACAACAGCGTCGCCTCGCCGCTGTTCTCTTGGATGAGGTACGAGCAGCCCCGCGCGAAAGCCTGCATCTGCCGATGCCGACAGATCGCCGCGTGCTCCGCATCGCGGATGCCGTGCTGCAGAATCCGGCCAGCGAGGAAACTTTTCATGCGTTGGCGCAGCAGGCAGGCATATCCGAGCGATCGGCCAGGCGTCTTTTCAACGCCGAAACGGGCATGTCCTTTGCCAATTGGCGGCAACAGGCGCGTTTGCTGCTTGCGCTTGAATATCTGAGTACGGGCAAGCCGATCGCTGAAGTGGCGGATAGCCTGGGATATGCCAGTGCCAGCAGCTTTATCGCCATGTTCAGGAAGGCATTCGGCCTATCGCCGCGCCGCTATCTCTCTGTTCGGAAGACCTGAGGCGAAATGTTGCGGAGGGTTGCGATCGCAGCAGTAGGGCGCCGACTTGTCGATCGGCGCCCATAGCTAGCCTAGGCGGCGACCCGACGAGGCCGGAGGGCGAGCAGGCGCAGGGCATTCATGGTCACCAGCACGGTTGCGCCGGTATCGGCGAGGATCGCCGGCCAAAGTCCGGTGATGCCGACGATGGTGGTGACCAGGAAGATACCCTTCAGGCCGAGCGCGATGGTGATGTTCTGGCCGATATTGCTCATCGTCCGTTTGGAAAGATCGATCATCTCGATGACATCGCCGACGCGGCCATGCAGCACGGCGGCATCCGCCGTCTCCAGCGCAACGTCCGTTCCTCCGCCCATGGCAATCCCGACATCGGCGGCTGCGAGCGCTGGCGCGTCGTTGATGCCGTCACCGACCTTGGCAACGCGAAAACCTTGCCGCTGCAGATCGCCGACGATCCGCTGCTTGTCTTCGGGCAGCAATTGCGCGCGAACCTCGATGCCGAGCGTCTTGCCGATCGCCTCAGCCGTGCGCTGGTTGTCGCCCGTCAGCATGATCGTCTTGATACCCGCATCGGCAAGCGCTTTGAGACCGGCGGCGGTATCGGTGCGCGGCTCGTCGCGCATGGCGAGCAAGCCGGCTGCCGCACCCTTGGCAACGATGACGGAAACCGTCTTTCCTTCATCGTTGAGTGCGGCGATCCGGGCAGACTGCTCCGAGGTTAACGATACGTGGTCGGCGGCTGCCCGCGGCGATCCGAGGAACACCTCCAAACCATCGACCGTGCCGCTGACGCCCTTGCCGCCGATCGCTTTAGCATCCATGACCGGCGGAATATCCGTTCCGGTTTCAGCCGCGTGGCCCAGGATGGCGCGGGCGAGTGGGTGGCTGGAGCCGGTTTCGAGCGCGGCTGCCAGCCGCAGTACGTCCGTATCGCTCATGCCGAGGCCGACGATATCGGTGACCTTGGGTTTGCCTTCGGTCAGCGTGCCGGTCTTGTCGAAGGCAATAGCGGTGACCTTGCCGATGTTCTCAAGCACGGCGCCACCTTTCAGCAACAGGCCACGGCGAGCGCCTGAAGACAGTGACGCTGCGATTGCCGCCGGCGTCGAGATGACGAGGGCGCAGGGGCAACCGATCAGCAGGATCGCCAAGCCCTTATAGACCCACTCGCTCCAGCTGCCGCCCAGGAATAAAGGTGGAATCACCGCGACGAGCGCACCGACAACGGCGACCCCAGGCGTGTAGTAGCGAGAGAAGCGATCGATGAAACGCTCCGTCGGAGCCTTCGATTCCTGCGCCTCCTCGACCAGCTTGACGACGCGGGCGATGGTGTTGTCGGATGCTGCCGCAATTACGCGGACGCGCAGGGCGGCATCGCCGTTGACTGTGCCCGCAAAGACGGTTGCATCCACCCCCTTGCGCACCGGCGTGCTTTCGCCTGTGACCGGCGCCTCGTCGATAGCGCTTTCGCCGGAGAGTATCACGCCGTCGGCCGGTATGCGGTCGCCGGGACGAACCAGGATGATGACGCCGACGGCGAGGCTTTCGGCCTGCACTTCGCGGGTCATGCCATTCTCTTCAAGGAGAGCGGTCGTAGGCACCAGATCCGTCAAGGATTGAATGCTGGCGCGCGCCTTGCCGGCTGCAACGCCTTCCAGCAGCTCGCCGATCAGAAACAGGAAGACCACGGCTGCCGCTTCCTCACTGGCGCCGATGATGACGGCGCCGATGGCCGCGATCGTCATCAGCATTTCGATCGAGAACGGCGTTCCCATCCTTGCGGCCACGAAGGCGCGCCTGGCGATCGGCAACAAGCCCACAAGCATGGCGGCAGTAAAGATCCAGGCGTCGAGTGCGGGAACGAGCTTGCCGATACCCCAGGCAGCGGCCACGGCCACGCCGGTCGCGATGGTCAACCGGCCCTTGGCAGATTTCCACCAGGGTCCCGAGGTTGGGCCGTGGTCATGACCGTGAAGGCCGGCCGTCGGCGCATCCGCCTCCTCCGAGGCGTGGTTATGTCCTGCGTGATCGTGTTGATGGTCAGCTGCACCATGCCCGTGATCGCCGTGGTCATGGTCGTGCCCCGTATGGTCGTGGTCGTGAGCGTTCGGCTTGCGATCATGATGGTCATGGCCGCAGCCGCAGGTGTGAGCATCCGCTGCCACCTTCGGCGCGGGAAGGTTGCCTTGCGGAAGCGGGAAAACCTTGTAGCCCAGGCCTGAGACCCGCTTTGCAATAGTCGGCAGCAGGTCGGGATCACCTTGATGCCTGACGGTCATCGTACCCGCCGTGACGGAGACGGAGACGTCCTCCACGCCCTGCAGGCGGCGAACGGCTGTATCGATTTTTGCAGCGCAGGAGGCGCAGTCCATGCCCTCCACGCGATAGCGGCTCTGTTGTGTTGTCGACGTCATCTTCCGGTTCCGATTTTGCTGTCGGAACCATTGCTACATCCTCTAGCTACTAGAGGAACAAGAGCCATTTTGCATATTCTCGCGGGATCGGAATACTCCGCCGGCTCTCGCCCTCACGGGGCGACGCCGTGGCTCACGCCGCCCGAAAGCCCACTGGCGGCGCGCGCTGCCCCAGGAAATTACAGCTTCAGCAGAACCTTGCCGGCCTTGCCGGGGGCCAATGAGGATTTCACCGCCTGGGCGATTTCCGTAATATCGTAGGAGGCCTCCACCGGCAGCTTGACCTCACCGGACGCGACCCGGGTGATCAGTTCGCTGATGAGCCTCCGGCGCTCGTCGGCCGACATGGCGGCGCTGACCTTGATGCCCCAGAAACCCTTGATCGTCAGCTGCTTGAAGATGACGGCCCTCGAGGCGATCTGCATCGGCTTGCCGGCCGCGGTGCCAAAGGACACCAGCAGGCCGTTTTCACCCAGCAGATCGGCAAGGTCGTTGCTCGCAACGCCGCCGACGGAGTCCACCGCGGCGCGGATCGGCGCATCGCCGATCATGGCGCGCACTTTCGCCTTCCATTCGGATGCGGCGGTCGAAACGGCGTTCCCGATGCCGAATGCCGACAGCTCGTCGATGCCGCCGTCGCGCCGCACAAGATTGATCATGTGAATGCCGCGGCTGCGGGCCAGCATGGCGAGCGTCTTGCCGACCGCGCCATTCGCGGCATTCTGGATGATCCAGTCGCCGCGTTCGACATTAAGGGATTCCAGAAGCGAGATGGCGCTGAACGGCATGGCGATCAGCTGTGCTGCGGCCTCGTCGGTAATGACATCAGGCACGGGGACGAGGCTGGCAGCCGGCGCCGTGAATTGCTCGGCCCAGGTGCCATGCACACCGGCGGCAACGACGCGCCTGCCGATCAACGTCTTGTCGACGCCCGCTCCGACGGCATCGACGAAGCCGACCGCCTCGCTGCCGCCGATCGCCGGCAGTATGGGTTTGTAGCCGTAGGCGCCGCGCACCGTCCAAAGGTCATGATTATGGATCGGCGAAAGAATGGTGCGAATGCGCACGTCTCCCGCGCCGGGCTCCGGCAGCGGCATGTCGGCCAGGTAAAGGACGTCTGCAGGGTCGCCGAAGACATCGTGGATGGCACTGCGCATTTTGTATTCCTTGCGTGTTGACATGCTGGTCCTGTCGTGGATCAAAGGCTGCCGGGTGCGGTAAGGGCTTGTTCAGTGGCAAGCATGGCCTGGTCGAGCGGTGTCCTGTCCTTGCCGAGCTTCGCCAGGATCGCCGCCCCGAGCCAGAGACTATAGAGTGAACGGGCTGTTTTTTCCGGGATGCAGGATGGTGAAATGGAACCGTCCTCACGTCCCTCGGTAATCGTCTTGGTGAGGCGGCGAATGAGATCCTCGACGCCGCCGAGCAGGATCACGCGCATATTGTCCGAAAGATCGGAGATCTCGGCGGCAAGTTTCACCACCAGGCACCGGTCGGCAAGGCTTGCGTTGCCGCCATCCGAGAGCCAGGCATTCCAATAGTGCATCACACGCTGGCGCCCGTTGCCCTTCCAGCCGAAAAGCGCATCGAGGCGATCCGCATAGTCGGAGCAATATTGCTTCAATAGCGCGCAGCCGAAGGCTTCCTTCGATGCGAAATAATAATAGAACGACCCTTTCGGCACGGCGCTCTGTTCGAGCAGCTCTTTCAGGCCGACGCCACCGAAACCTTTGCGCAGCACCAATTCCCGCCCGATCGCGAGAATATGGCTCCGAGTGAGCTCTGATTTCTTCTTTGTCACCATGAGCGGTCCGATAACAAATAATCGACCGGTCGTCTATAAACTCGATGCTGTTTGCCGTCAGATCACTGCGAGCGTTGCAAGCGAGAGGATCAGGGCAGGGAGCATGACGATGGCACCGATCCTTAAGAAGGCCAGTGCGCCGATATGGAGCCCCTCGCGACGAAGGGCGGCGAGCCAGAGGATGGTGGCAAGCGAGCCGGTTACCGAAAGGTTCGGGCCGAGATCGACGCCGATCAACACCGCGCCGGCGATGGAATCGGGAACATGGGCCGCCTGCACCGCGCTGCCTGCGAAAAGGCCGGCTGGCAAATTGTTGACGAGGTTGGAGACGATCGCGACCGAAAAACCGGCGGCCCCGATCGCCTGCGTCTGGGATTGTGCGGCAATGGATGCGAGCCTTTCGGACAGAAGCGTGGTCAGGCCGGTATGATTGACCGCTTCAACGATCACGAAGAGGCCTGCCACCAGGGGCAATACGCTCCAGCTTATGCCGCGTACCGTCTCCATCGGGCTTTGCCGCGTGAGTGCGAGAATGATCACCGTCGTGATGACGCCTGCGGCAAATGTCGGCATTCCGAGGTCGAAATTCATGGCCGATGCAGCGATCAGCACGAGGGCAGTGACCACAAGTCCCCATCCGGCCAGCCGGGCCGTCTGTGAAAGCGAAGGCTGCCCGACATCTCGTGCGATCGTGTCTTCGGCAAGCGCGCGTCTTTGTGTCCAATAGAGGCAGGCGAAGGTCGCGATGATCGAGACGATCGAAGGCAGAAGGAAGGTCTGCATCCATCGGGACAGAGGCGGCATTTCGCCGCCGGCAAAGATAACGAGATTGGCCGGGTTGGAGATCGGCAGCACGAAGCTGGCGGCATTGGCGATGAAGGCGCAGATCAGCAGGTAAGGCATCGGGTCCTTCACCCGCGCCGCGCGGCATGCGGCATAAACAGCCGGCGTGAGCACCACGGCGGTGGCGTCGTTCGACAAAAAGACCGTGACGACGATGCCAACGCCATAGACAAGTACGAACAGTCTGCGCGGTGAACCCTTGGCATGTGAGGTGGCGATGGCGGCGACCCAGTCGAAAAGCCCTTCGCGCCGTGCCAGCTCCGACAGAAGCATCATGCCGATCAGAAACAGATAGACATCGAAACCTTTGGAAATGCCCGCCCAAACGTCCGCCGGGCCGATCAGCCGGAAGGCGAGGAGAACCGCCGCGCCGAGAACCGCCCAGATCGCTTCGGGCCAGCGGAACGGGCGTGCAACGACACCTAAGGCCGTCAGGCCGGCAATACTCCAGGTGATGGCGGATTCAGTCATTCAGCTCGTCTTGATATCGAAAGGGAGCGGATATGTAGCATTGCAGCGCTGGGGCGCAAACGGTAATTTCGGCGCGGCCTTCAGGGAAACCGTGAGACGGACGACTTCGCCCGAGGCTACGCCTTTTTCGTTCCGGTCCCTTTCGCAGCAGTATCATGTGATTTGTCGGCGCGCTCGACGAGGACCGAGCATTCCGCATGCCGGATGACATGTTCGACAGTCGAGCCGAAGATGCGGTCGAGAATATCGGACGCATGGGTTGCAAGCACGATGAGATCGGCCTTCTGCTCCTGCGCGACCGTCAGCAAGGTTCTCGATGCCGTGCCGGTGCGGACTTCTATCGACGCGGTAATGCCGAGGCGCTTGCACAGCGCATCGAGCTTGTCTTCCGCTTCCTTGATGACGGACACGGCCCAACTGTCCGGGCTCTCGCTGCCCGAGGGAAAACGCTCGATCACATGAACCACGATCAGTTCCCCGCCCGGTGACAGAAGAGCGTGGGAGGTGCGCAATAGACGTTCAGCGCGCTCGCGGGATCCCAGCCCTATCGCGCAGATGATTTTCTCGTACATTCCACTCTCCCTATAGTCCACGCAGAAGCCATCGGTAACTCTGTCTGCGATCGCGGCGGCCGTCACCGACAGTATGACGCTTGCTCGTTGATTCGGCGATATCGTTAGCCGAGTGGAGCCTTTTGGCCGCTGTCCGTGCGTTCAATGGCCGCGTGCTTCGGCATTTGCACAGATTTAATCTCATCTCTTCCCAGAACGGAGCACATGTTCGGATTGCTGCATTGCAAAATGGCAGGGCGCCTGTCACCTGGATGCTGTCGTAACTTGACCTCAGGAATATCATTGGCTTCTGCGTCAATCTGCCATGGTCGGATAGGTGCCCTGCGACATCCTGCACGCTTTTGCGCACTGCACAATTCGTTTTAGAACCATTTCGCGAATAACTTGCTGTGGGCTCAACCCTTCGGCGAGACGGCTCCTGCTATTCTTGTCGCTGACAAGAGGCAGAAAGCCAGTCATATTGGGGCTCCGATATCGTCGATTGCGGCAAGTGCGTTCTGGGTTCGACGAAGACCAAGGTGTCTGCGATGCAGACACGTCGGTCATCATATGTCGGCGGACCCTCCTTGATGGCACAGTATGGGAAAGGACGGGCTCACGTGACAGCTTCCTCCGCCACCGATGGAATATTGGAAAGAGGCAAGGCCGCAAATCCCGCTTCGATGGGGAGCCCAGCCGCTGCAGGCGGCGTAGCTGGTCGGACGACCGAAAACTGTCGCGGTCTCGGTCTGGCTTCGGCACTGCAATGTCTGTCGTCGCTCGGTTGGATCGGGCAGGCGGCGATGCTCGCCGTCGGCGTGGGTGCGATCGGCCAAGGCGGCGGTGCTGCCGATGTCGCGGCCCCTGCAGCGGTCGTTGTCGGTATTGGCGTTCTGCGCGCTGGATTGGATGCGGCCGGTGGTCGGCTGGCATTTGGGGCCGCGCGCCGCGAGTTGAGTCTCCGGCGCGCCGCCGCGACCAAGGCGCTTGCACTGCGCTCGCCGCTCGACAGCGGCCGGCCGGCATCAGGCCTGGCGGCGAGCATCCTGGGCGAGCAGGCGGAGGCGATCGTTCCCTATCTCGCGCGGTTTCGCCCGGTCCGGGTGAAGGCGAGTGTCGTGCCGCTGGTCATGCTCGCCTGCATCTTGCCGATCTCATGGCTCGCCGCCTTGATCCTGACGCTCTGCGCGCCACTCATCCCGATTTTCATGGCGCTGATCGGCTGGCGCGCCAAGGCTGCCAGCGAAAAGCAGCTTGCCGAAACCGGCGGCATCAATGCCTTTCTGCTTGACCGCCTGCGCGGCCTCGCGACCATCCGTGCGCTCGACGCCGTCGATGTGACGGCGCAGCGCCTGCGTGCTGACGCGGAGTCGTTGCGGGTCCGGACCATGGCGGTGTTGAGGATCGCCTTCCTGTCTTCGGCGGTGCTCGAATTCTTCGCCGCTCTCGGCGTTGCCGCAACGGCCGTTTATGTCGGTTTCAGCCTGCTGGGCTCGATCGGAATCGGCACTTGGGACGGCCGTCTTACTCTGACACAAGGGCTGTTCATTCTGCTGCTTGCGCCGGCCTTTTTCGAGCCGCTGCGCGAATTGTCTGCCGTCTGGCATGACCGCGCCGGCGGCGAGGCGGCACTTTCGGCTCTCAAGGAGTTGACCTCGCCGCAGCAAACGATCGTCGGTGGCAGCGATCGGCAGACGTCGGCTTTCATTAGCAATATGTCGGTCGAGATCGAGGGGCTGGTCTTCCGGCATGGACTGGAACGCGATGTGGCGATCGATCATTTCGATCTGAAGGTCGCGCCGGGAGAACACGTGGCGCTGTGGGGCGCAAGCGGCTCAGGCAAGACCACGCTCCTGTCGCTGATTGCCGGTCTCGCCCGGCAGGATGCCGGTGTCATCCGGATCGGGGGCATTCCGCTGCGTGACGAGACCGCGGATGCACTGCGTCGCCGCATGGCCTGGATCGGCCAGCAGCCACACGTTTTTGCCGGCAGCGTGAAGCGCAATATCGCCCTCGGACGCTCGGGCATCGATGCTGCCGCCATCGCCGAGGCTCTGGAAGGCGTTGCTCTCGATCGCGTCTTTACGCCGGAACGGGTGTCGGCGGTCGGCGAGGGAGGGCTTGGCCTTTCCGGCGGCGAGGCGCTGCGACTGGCATTGGCCCGCATGATGGTCGACGACGGCGCAGACATTATTCTCGCCGACGAACCGACCGCGCATCTGGACGCACAAACCGCCGCTGCCGTGACGGATGCGCTGCTCGCACTCGCTGAGGGGCGGGTCCTGATCGTGGCGACGCATGATCCGGTGCTGGTGGCGCGGATGCACCGCGTCGTCCGACTTGGCGAGCGGGGAGGGAAGGTGGCGGCATGATGCGCTCACTCAAAATTCTGCTTCCGCTTATTGCTCTGTTCTGGCGCGAGCGTGGTGCAAGCCTGGCCCTTGGCGCTGCACTCTCCGTGCTGGCGATGCTTGCCGGCGGCGGATTGCTGGGATTGTCCGGCTGGTTCATCACCGCTTCGGCCTTTGCCGGCTTGACCGTTGCAACTGCCGCGGTCTTCGATGTCTTTGCGCCTTCGGCCGGCATACGCATGCTTGCGATCGGCCGCACGGCCGCCCGCTATGGCGAACGGCTCGTCACCCATGATGCGACGCTGAGGGTTCTCGCGGCCCTTCGCGAGCGGCTGTTCCGCGGCTGGGCCGAGCCGGCTGCCGCAGCGGCGATGATCCGCCGACCGGCGAAGCTGCTGTTCCGGTTGACGAATGATGTCGATGCGCTCGATTCCCTATATCTGCGCGTACTGGTGCCAGCCGTCGTCGCCGTCCTTGCCGCCATCGCCGTCACGATCGCCCTTAGCTTCATCGATCCGTGGCTTGGGCTGATAGCCGGAACATGGCTCATTACGCTCTGTCTCGGTCTATCGCTCGCAGCCGGACGTCTGGCGCTGAAGCCGGGCCGCCGTCGCGCCCATGCGATGGAAGCACTGCGCGCACGCGCCATCGATCTTGTCGCCGGCCAGACCGATCTCGCAATGGCCGGGCAATTGCAGTCGCAGCGAGCCGCGATTGCGGATGCCGACGCGCGGTTGGCCAGGGCCGATAATGATCTGAACCGCATCGATAGCGCCGTCGCAACCGGTTTCTCGCTTGGCGCGACCCTGTTGTTAACCGCCACGCTTTTGACTGTCGCCCTTCTTGCCAAACAGGGGACGATCGGTGCGCCCGCGGCAGCCTTTGCGTTGCTCATTGCCTTTGCCGCAACCGAACCGTTTGCGGCAATGAGGCGAGGAGCTCTCGAGTTCGGGCGAACCTTGCTTGCCGCAAGACGCATCGCGCCGCCGCTGAATCCGGCCGCAGTTCGGCTGGAACCCACCGAACAGCAGGCAGGCCATGCATTCCAGCTTGCCGGCGTGGTAGCCGGTCATGATGAAGCTCATCCTGTCTTGAAGGACGTCTCTCTGTCGCTTTCCGTCGGCGAGCGGCTGGCGATCGTTGGGCAGAGCGGTGTTGGCAAATCGACATTGCTGGCCCTGCTCGCTGGCGAGATCATTGCTGCCGGCGGTTCGGTGGCGAGCCTGCGTGCGGCAACGCTGACCCAGCGTACAGAGCTGTTTCAGGATACTGTACGGGACAATCTAAAACTCGCGGACCCTCATGCCGACGACAACCGGTTACGCGGCGCGCTCGCTGCGGCTGGCCTGCTTGAGGACATCGAAGCACTGCCGCACGGCCTTTCGACCCGTCTCGGCGAAGGCGGTGGCGGCTTGTCCGGCGGCCAGCTTCGCCGGCTGGCGCTCGCAAGACTTCTGCTGCGCGATGCCCCGCTCTGGCTGCTCGACGAGCCGACGGAAGGCCTCGATGCCACGACGGCCCGGACTGTGCTTGAGCGACTGGCCTCGGTTGCCGACGGACGCAGCCTCGTCATCGCCACGCATATTCGTCGAGAGGCCGCCTTGGCAGACCGCATTGTGCTTCTCGAGGGCGGACGCATAACCGCCAGCGCGCAGCGCGACACACCGGAATTCGAAATGCTCCTCGACCGGCTGCGGCCGGATTGAGGGGTACCCAACATGCCCGCGACGCGTCGAATGGCGTCGCATTCCTGTCAGACACACCGTAGGGGGTGGGAGAAAGACTATGGAACTCGATATCGTGGCGCTGTCGCGCCTGCAGTTTGCCATGACGGCGCTGTATCACTTCTTATTTGTACCAT
Organism: Rhizobium aureum; assembly: GCF_030182495.1. Taxonomy (NCBI): domain Bacteria; kingdom Pseudomonadati; phylum Pseudomonadota; class Alphaproteobacteria; order Hyphomicrobiales; family Rhizobiaceae; genus Rhizobium; species Rhizobium aureum. The sequence goes on from NZ_JAQJCI010000002.1 coordinate 630,495, forward strand.
TGACGCTCGGTCTTTCCGTGCTGCTTGCCATCATGGAGACGACCTATGTCATGACCGGCCGCCAAATCTGGCGACAGATGACGAAGTTCTGGGGGACGCTCTTCGGCATCAACTTCGTGCTCGGCGTTGCAACCGGCATCGTGATGGAATTTCAGTTCGGCATGAACTGGAGCTATTACAGCTATTATGTCGGCGACATCTTCGGCGCCCCTCTGGCGATCGAAGGGCTGATGGCCTTCTTCCTCGAGGCGACCTTTGTCGGCCTGTTCTTCTTCGGCTGGGACAAGCTGTCCAAGGTCGGCCACCTGATCGCCACCTGGGCGGTGGCGCTGGGATCGAACTTCTCGGCGCTGTGGATCCTGATCGCCAATGGCTGGATGCAGAATCCGGCAGGCTCGGCGCTCAACCCGCAGACCATGCGCATGGAGATCGTCAGCTTCCTCGATGTCCTGTTCAACCCCGTAGCGCAGGCGAAGTTCGTTCATACCGTCTCGGCCGGCTACGTCTGTGCCTCGGTCTTCGTGCTCGGCGTTTCGGCCTGGTATCTCGTCAATGGCCGCAACATCGAGCTTGCGAAGCGCTCGATGACGGTGGCCGCATCTTTCGGCCTTGCCTCGGCACTTTCTGTGGTCGTGCTGGGCGACGAGAGCGGTTATCTCACGACCGAGCATCAGAAGATGAAGCTCGCGGCGATCGAGGCCATGTGGAAGACCGAGCCGGCGCCGGCCGCCTTCACCGCCTTCGGCTTTCCGGACCAGGATGCCCGCGAAACCCACTATGCCATCCATATCCCCTGGGCCATGGGTCTGATCGGCACACGATCGCTGACGACGGAAATCGCCGGCATCGACAAGCTCGAAGCACAGGCCAAGGACCATATTCGTCAGGGCATCAAGGCTTATGATGCACTGATGAAGATCCGCGCGGCCAAGCCGGCAGCGCCGGGCGAGCCTTCGCAGGACGTCGCCACTGCGCGCACTTCCTTCGAGGATATCGGCCATGAACTCGGCTACGCGCTGCTTTTGAAGCGCTATGTCGACGATCCGCGCCAGGCAACCGAAGAGCAGATCGCAAAGGCCGCCCGCGATACCATTCCGCATGTGCCGACGCTCTTCTGGTCCTTCCGCATCATGGTCGGCCTCGGCATATTCTTCATCCTGCTGATGACGGTCTTCTTCTGGCTCTCGGCGCGGCGGAAACTCGATCGATATCCAGCCCTGTTGCGGATTGCGGCCTTCGCCATCCCGTTGCCATGGGTCGCGATCGAACTGGGCTGGGTGGTTGCAGAATTCGGCCGCCAGCCATGGATCATCGAAGGCGTACTGCCGACGGCGGCGGCCGTCTCCAATCTCGGCGCCGGCACGGTGCTGCTCACCATCCTCGGCTTTGCCGCGCTTTACACGGTCCTCATCGTCATCGAGATGACGCTGATGATCAAGGCGATCCGCAAAGGTTCCGAACCGGATGACGAGCCGGAGGCCAAGCTGATTTCCGAAAACCTCGTTCCGGCTGCGGAGTGACCTGCCATGATCCTGCATGAACTGATCGACTACGAAACCCTGCGCATCATCTGGTGGCTGCTTCTCGGCGTGCTTTTGATCGGCTTTGCCGTCACCGATGGTTTCGACCTCGGCGTCGGTGCGCTGCTGCCATTCGTCGCAAAGACCGATACGGAGCGGCGCATCGCCATCAATTCGATCGGCGCGACCTGGGAGGGAAATCAGGTCTGGCTGATCCTCGGGGGCGGCGCCATCTTCGCCGCCTGGCCACCGCTTTATGCCGTGTCCTTCTCCGGCTTCTACCTCGCCATGTTCGCCATCCTCTTCGCACTGATCCTCCGGCCGGTTGCCTTCAAATACCGCTCCAAGCGCGATAGCGTCGGCTGGAAGGCCGGCTGGGATTGGGCATTGTTCATCGGCGGCTTCGTTCCGTCGCTGATCTTCGGCGTCGCCGTCGGCAATGTGCTGCAGGGCGTGCCCTTCCGCTTCGACGACGATATGCGCATCTATTACGAGGGATCGTTCTTCGCGCTTCTGAACCCCTATGCTCTCCTTTGCGGCCTTTTGTCAGTCGCCATGCTCGTCATGCATGGCGCCGCCTGGCTGCAGGTGAAGACCGACGGCACGGTTGCCGAACGCGCTCGCAGCTTTGGCACTTTGGCGGCTTTAGCGGCCATCGTGCTCTTTGCGCTCGGTGGCCTGTTCCTGTGGATGGGCATCGACGGCTATCGCATCGCAAGCGCGATCGATGCCAATGGGCCGTCCAATCCGTTGCTGAAGACGGTAGAGCATAGTGCGGGGGCATGGCTTGCCAACTACAGTGCCCATCCGTGGATGATGATCGCCCCGGTTCTCGGCTTCATCGGTGCGGCGGCAGCCCTGCTTGCGATGCTGGGCCGGCGCGAAATCGCCGGACTGCTCTTCAGCAAACTTGCCATCTTCGGCATCATCTCGACAGTGGGACTGTCGATGTTTCCGTTCCTCTTGCCGTCCTCGCTCGATCCCCGCTCGAGCCTGACCGTTTGGGATGCATCGTCCAGCCACCTGACGCTGTTCATCATGCTTGTCGTCACCATCATCTTTCTGCCGATGATCCTGGCTTACACCGCGTGGGTCTATCGCGTGCTGTGGGGCAAGGTCGACGAGGAGACGGTCAACGACAAGAGCGGTCACGCCTACTGATCCTAAGGGAGATTTCCTATGTGGTACTTTGCCTGGCTTCTCGGCTTTCCTCTCGCGGCGGCATTCGCCGTCCTCAACGCCATGTGGTACGAACTCATGGACGATCAAGCAAAGGCGAAAGCGGCAGCTCGCACTCAAGAAAAATGAGTTGCATGGCCGTTGTTTGAAGGCTTTCTGCCAGATAAACGGCACGCCGGCTCCAGCCGGCGTGCCGTTTATCGTCCGAATGGTTTCCTTCCATCGGGCCCGGCATCCCGTGAAACGAAATCCTATCATCATCCATTCAATTGCAGCCGCCCGCCAAAAGATGGTGGCGAACATTTTGCCTTCTCGGAGCTATCGCGCCGATCCCCTCAGCTTCAATATCTGGCTGCCCTTGGGCAATGGCTGGACGCGGGCCACCTTTGCCAGCCATATGCGCAATGCGGGCATCGGCGTTCTCGCAAGCGATGCTTTCACGGTAGACGGCACGGTGCCCGAAGCCGTGCGGGTCTGCCTCGGCGGCCCGATAAGTCGCGAGGCTTTGAAGGGGGCGTTGGACTTCCTGGCGCATGCAATGGAGGGACCGCCGGAAATGGCGGCATCGTTCTTTTAGAGTTCAACTGCAATTCGCTGCCGATCCTGACGGAGCGTAAGCTTCAGCTCGGTGGTAATCTTGCATCGCTCGCCGAGCGACCGCCTGCGTCACTCTGGCAGGTGGACTCGTTGCATGCATTCATTGTAACTATATTGAATGCATGCAATATCCATATTGATCGCATGTCTAGGAATGTTGATTGAGGAGCGATGCCGCCATGGAAACTGAATATCCACCGCTGAGCCCGGTTCAGACCGGTCTTCGTTGCCGCTGCCCCCGTTGCGGACAAGGGCGCTTGTTCGACGGGTTTCTGACGCTGCGAAAACAATGCGAAGCGTGTGGCCTCGACTATTCCTTTGCCGATCCCGCCGATGGGCCTGCTTTCTTCGTCATCTGTTTTGCCTGCATTCCGAGCGTGCTTCTCGGCGTATGGCTGGAGGTTGCCTTCTCGGCGCCGATCTGGGTTCAGTTCCTGGTGACGGGGCCATTCATGCTGGCGACCTGCATTCCACCGCTGCGGCCGCTCAAGGGGTGGCTGGTTGCCAGCCAGTATTTCTACAAGGCCGAGGAGGGCAAGCTCGTTCGTTTGCCCGCGACGGATATGCCGCACACGGCGAAGTGAGCACTGGCAATCCCCGCGCAAACCGAAGCGGGCCGTCTGCCGGCATGCAGATCATCGGCTGAATGCTGCCGGCCGCGGCGGTTGCAGATGCTTGAAGTATCAGGCCAGCAAGCCCGACCGGGCTTTTCCGGGCTCAAAAGCAATATCTTCATTGATCGCCTTTGACGGACACAGTCCTGCAAGACTTCCCCCGCTGGATATTGCCTATCTACATGTTCACTTGACGGATATCCTACAAGTTCATAGGATCATTGCCGATCTCTATGGGAGTCCAGTTCTATGGTCGGGAAAGTAATGCAGCCTTTGACGCGCGCGCCATTGCTGCATGTCTCCGTGCAGGAAAGCCTGCGCAATTACATCGTGGATAACGCCATTCAGGCCGGTACGATGTTGCCGGCCGAAGGTGAGCTCGCCGTGCAATTGGGTGTCAGCCGCAATTCCCTGCGCGAAGGCATCAAGGCGCTGGAATCCCTCGGTGTACTAGAGACGCGCCGCGGCATCGGCATCTTCGTCAAGGCCTTCTCCTTCGCCCCGCTGCTCGACAATCTCGCCTATGGGCTCGGCGATGCGCTGCGGCACATGGAGGAGGTGCTGGAAATCCGCCGCACGCTCGAAGTCGGCCTGATCGGCAAGACCCTCGAGATGATCGGGCCCGAGGATCTGGCCGAGCTGCGCGCGACCACCGACCGAATGCGCGCCCATGCCGAGCGTGGCGAGCCTTTTGCCGAAGACGACCAGCTGTTTCACCGGCTGCTGTTTCGCTGCCAGGGCAACGAGACATTCGTTCGTCTGATCGATGTGTTCTGGCTCGCCTTCTACAAGGCGTCCCGCTTTTTCGATCTGGAGAATATCGATCCCATGGCCACCTGGCGTGACCATGAGGCGATCGTCGATGCACTGGAATCCAAAAATCTCAAGGAGGTGCGCATGCGCCTCGACCGCCACTACGAGGGAATTTCGCAGGTGATCGCCAACAACAAGAAAGAATAGCGACCACAAACAAGGGAGGAGGATTGCAATGAGGAAAGCTTTTCATCTGCCGGCAATCGCGTTGGGAGCGCTGCTGTCGGCCACCGCAGTACCGGCCATGAGTGGCATGGCTGCGCCTGCCACCGCCGCAACCATGTCGGGCGGTTTCGATGTCGGTCCCGGTGGTTTTCAAGGCAACTTCAATCCGCTGGCGGCAACCGCCGGTCTCACTTGGCTCAGTACCTATTTCGAGCCTCTGGTCAGCTACGACGAAAAGCTGCAGAAGATCGTCGGCGTGCTTGCTTCCTCCTATGAGGTGAGCCCGGATCAACTGACCTATACGTTCAAGCTTGCCGATGCCAAGTGGCATAACGGCAAGGCTTTTACGGCCAAGGACGCCAAGTTCACCATCGATCTTGCAGCCAACGCCAAGACCGGCTCGATCTTTGCTGCCCGCTTTAAACTGCTGTCATCGGTCGAGACGCCTGACGATCATACGCTTGTCATCAAGCTTTCCGCGCCTTCCGCGAGCCTGCTCGATACGCTGGCCAAGATCATGGTGCTGCCTGAGCACGCGCTCGCCGCCGTGCCCGTCGATCAGCTTGCAAAGAGCACTTGGTGGTCGACCTCGCCGATCGGGACGGGGCCGTTCAAATTCGTCAAATATGTGCAGGATCAATATGTGGAGCTGACAGCCAATCCCGACTATCGCGGCGGCAAGCCCGTTCTCGATCGGCTGATCAACCGCTATTTCGCCAATCCGGCCGCGGCGATCTCGGCGCTGCGGGCAGGCGAGATCCAGTTCACCTATGTCGATTCCAACGATGTGCCGACCTTCAAGGACGACAAGTCCTTCCGGGTCATCGAGGGCGATTCCTTCGTGGTCAATTATCTTGGTTTCAACCAGGATTCGCCGCTGTGGAAGGATCTTCGCGTCCGGCAGGCCGTCATGCACGCCATCAATCGCGATGCGATCATCAAGAGCCTGTATGGCGGCGCAGCAAAATCGGCCAATTGCGCTTATGTCGCCAATCAGCTGGTTCCGGACGGCATCGAAGCCTATCCCTACGATCCGGCCAAGGCCAAGCAATTGCTCGATGCGGCCGGCTGGGACAAGATCAACGGCGGCAAGCCGATCACCTTACTGACCTATTACAACACGCCGCTTGCGACGAACGTATTGGCGGCCGTGCAGGCCATGCTGGCGCAGGTCGGCATCAATGTCGTGCCGCGCGCCGTCGATGCGCCGACCTATAATGGCATCGTGCTGAACCCCAATGCCGACGTATCGCAATTCCAGCTCGTCTACGCCGGCCTGCAGAACGGACCGGATCCAAGCAATATCAATACCGGGCTCAACGAAAAGCAGATCCCGCCGGCGGGCGCCAATGTGGTGCGCGCGCGCATGCCCGATCTGACCGAGGCGCTCGATGCGGCGATTGCCGAAACGGACGCCGGCAAGCGTGATCAGCGCTACCAGGATGTCTGCAAGGTCATGAACAAGGATCTGCCCTGGGCGACCATGTGGGTGGCCAACCGCTATGGCGTGGTTTCGTCCAAGGTGAAGGATTTCATATGGACACCGGCGCCCGGCGGCGGGCCATACATCGCGCATCCGGAAGCGTGGAAGCTCTCAAACTAGGTTTTGAGCCGGCCGCAGGCTCTGTGGCCGGCGCCTTCCTCGACACATAGGTTCGATATGCTTCACTATGGTCTCAAGCGTCTGGTAGTCGGCATCGGCATGCTCATAGCCTTGAGCGTGCTGGTCTTTGTGTTGCTGCGGCTGACGCCTGGCGATCCGATCGATGCCTATATCGATCCGAGCACGCCTCTGTCTCCCGCAGCCATGGCCGATCTGCGTGAGCGGCTCGGGCTGGATCGGCCGCTGCCGCTGCAATATGTCGGCTGGCTGCAGCAGGCTCTGCAGGGCAATCTCGGTTATTCCGTCAAGCGGCTGGATCAGCCTGTCTTGACGCTCGTGCTGTCCCGCATCGGTCCGACGGTGCTGCTGATGGGCTCTGCCCTGATCATGGCGATCGTCGCCGGCATTGTCGCTGGCGTCATCGGTGCCGTCAGGCGCAATTCGGTCACGGATATCTCGCTCTCCGTACTGGCGCTCGCCGGCATATCGAGCCCGGCCTTTCTGAGCGCGCTTCTTGGTCTTTATATCTTTGCCGTGCGTCTCGGCTGGCTGCCCTCGGGTGGCATGCTGACGCCCGGCGAGGACTTTTCCATCAGCGACCTGCTTTGGCATCTCATCCTGCCGGCCGCACTTCTGGCGATCGCGCAAGCCGCGCTCATCATGCGCTATATGCGCGCTTCGCTGCTGGAGGTCCTCAACCAGGATTATGTGCGCACGGCGCGGGCCAAGGGCGTGTTCGAGTTCTGGGTGATCGTCAAGCATGCCCTGCGCAATGCGCTCCTGCCTGTCGTCACCGTCATCGGCTCGACCATAGGGCTGGCGATCGGTGGTGCGATCTTCGTCGAAAGCGTCTTCAACTGGCCAGGCATGGGCCTGCTGCTCGTCGATGCGGTCACGTCGCGCGATTATCCCGTCATCATGGGGGCGACGCTCGTCATCGGCGCCTGCGTCATCATCGTCAACCTGCTGACGGATCTCGCCTATGCGGTGATCGATCCGCGCATCAAGGTGGGTTGAGCGATGCTGGCGCGAACCGAACGACCAAGCCATGGGCCACTTGCCCGGGCATTCGATCGCTTCCGGCTGAACGGGGCTGCCCTTTTCGGCGTCTGCATCGCCGTGCCCATGCTGCTGCTGATCGTCACCTATCCGCTTTGGTGGCGGTTCCAGCCCAACGACATCGATCTCCTGGCCATGAACGCGCCACCCAATGCGACGCACTGGTTCGGAACGGACGGCGTCGGGCGCGATGTCTTTGCCAGAGTGCTTGAAGGCGGCCGTATATCGCTGATGGTCGCGGCAGGTTCCACAGTCATTTCGGCCATTATTGGCTTTCTGTTCGGCTTCGTGTCTGCCTTTGCCGGCCGCTGGGCGGATGCGCTCAGCATGCGCTTCGTCGATCTGGTCATGACCTTGCCGCCGGTGATCTTCCTGCTGGTGCTGGCCTCCATCACCGGCACGGGCATTTTGCCGACGATAACAGTCATATCGCTGCTGTCCTGGCCGTTATTGGCCCGCATGGTGCGTTCCAGGCTGCTGGAACTGCGCGAACGCGATTTCGTCACCGCTGCGCGCGGCATGGGGGCAGGGCTGCCGCACATGCTGCTGCGCCACGGCATGCCGAACTGCATCGATATTCTGGTGGTCTACGCCACGACGCAGGTCGCCAATGCGATCCTCTTGGAGGCCGGGCTTTCCTTTCTCGGGCTCGGCATTGCACCGCCCGCGGCGAGCTGGGGCAATATGCTGAATACGGCCCGATCCACAGCCGTTCTTGAACAATATCCCTGGCAATGGCTGTTTCCCGGCGCCGCGCTGGTGCTTGCCGTCCTTGCCATCAATTTCATCGGCGACGGGCTGAGGGATGCCTTCGATCCGCGCGCCGAGCTTCGTTGAACCCAAGAAAGAAAGAGACAATGAGCAAATTCAAGGGCGTGGTGCCTCCCGTCGTAACGCCGCTGAACGACGATTTCACGGTGGATTACCCATCCTATACGAGGGTGCTGGAGCATCTCATTGATGGCGGCTGCCACGGCGTCTTCGTGCTGGGCTCCACCAGCGAAGTCGTCTTTCACGACGAAAAGACGCGGCGCGAGATTATCGAGCATTCCGCCAAGGTCGTGAACGGTCGCGTGCCGTTGCTGGTCGGCGTCATCGACCCCACGACCGACCGCGTGATCGCGCATTCGAAAATCGCAAAAGAGATCGGTGCCGACGCCGTCGTCGTCACCGCTCCCTTCTATACCGTGACCAGCCAGTCAGAGATATTGGACCATTTCCGCTATATTCGGGATGCCGTCGATGTACCGCTCGTCGCCTATGACATCCCGGTCTGTGTGCACGTGAAGCTGCAGCGCCAGACCGTGGTCGCCCTCGCAAAAGAGGGGACCATCATCGGATTGAAGGATTCCAGCGGCGACGACGGCAATTTCCGCTATGCGCTGCTCGATCTTGCCGATCACAAGGATATCTTCCTGATGACGGGCTCCGAAATCGTCGTCGACAATGCGCTTCTGATGGGCGCGCATGGCATGGTGCCCGGCATCGCCAATGTCGATCCGCATGGCTATGTGCGGCTGTGGGATGCCGCACAGCGTGGCGACTGGGCGGCGGCCCGGCGCGAGCAGGAAAGGCTTTGCCGCCTGTTCGAGATCGTCTGGGTCGCGCAGGGGCGCGTCAGCGGCGGTGCCGCCGGCATCGGTGCCTTCAAGGCAGCGATGAAAAGTCTCGGCATCATCGATACCGCTATCATGCCCCGTCCGCGCGCGGCGCTGAATGCGGAGGAAACGGCCAGGATCGATGCGATCCTGAAGAATACGGGGCTGTTGTAGGTATGATGATGGTGGCTGCCCAACCCGTTCTCGATATCAGGGGCCTCACGACCGTCTTCCGTACCCGCGGCGGCGAGTTGACCGCTGTCAGAGATATCGACCTGACCATCGACGCGGGCGAGACGCTGGCGCTGGTCGGCGAATCCGGCTCGGGCAAGTCGGTGACGAGCCTTTCGGTGATGCGGCTGCTGACGCGTAATGTCGGGAGGATCGCAGCCGGCAGCATCAGGCTGCGGGGCAGGCAGGGTATCGTCAGCGATCTTGCGGCGTTGGACGACAGCCGTATGCGCGAGATCCGCGGCGGCGATATCGGCATGGTATTTCAGGAGCCGATGTCGAGCCTCAATCCGGTGCTGACAATCGGCGATCAGATTGCCGAGCCGATCCGCATTCATCGGGGGGCAGATCGTGCCACCGCGATGCGTGAGGCGATCGCGCTGCTGGAAAACGTCGGAATTCCCGATGCGCAACGCCGCGTCAGGCAATATCCGCATGAACTATCCGGCGGGATGCGCCAGCGCGCGACCATTGCCATGGCACTTGCCTGCGATCCCGTGCTTTTGATCGCAGACGAGCCGACGACGGCGCTCGACGTCACGATACAGGCGCAGATCCTCGATCTCCTGCAGCGACTACAGCGGGAGCGCGGCATGGCGATCCTCTTCGTCACGCATAATCTCGGTGTGGTGGCAGAGATCGCCGATTGCGTCGCCGTCATGTATGCCGGCCGGATCGTCGAGGAGGGGCCGACGGAAGCCGTGTTCCGCAATCCGAGGCATCCCTATACACGCGGCCTTTTGGCCTCCATGCCGCGGCTTGGCGAGGCGACACGGATGCGGCAGGCCGGAGAGCCGCTATACGCCATTCCCGGTGCCGTGCCGAGCCTGATGCGAATGCCATCCGGCTGCGCCTTCGCGCCGCGTTGCGCCCATGCGATCGAGGCTTGCAGCGCAACGGTGCCGTCCCTCGAGGCCGTCGACGCAAGCCATGCGAGCCGCTGCATCCGCTGGCGGGAGATTTAGATGACGGAAGCGCTCGTCTCCGTTCGGGATCTTGCCAAGGATTATGTGTCCCGCGGTGCAAGGCTTTCCATCCTTCGTGATATCTCCTTCGACATCGGGAGAGGCGAAGTGGTGGGTCTCGTCGGCGAATCCGGCAGCGGCAAGACGACGATCGGCAGGTCCATCCTGCGGCTGGTCGAGCCATCGGCTGGCAGCGTGCGCTTCGACGGCACGGAACTGACCAGGCTCGGCGCCGGCGGTCTGAGGCGCATGCGGCCGCGCATGCAGTATATTTTCCAGGATCCTTTCGCCAGTCTGTCGCCGCGCATGACCATCGGCGAGATCCTGACCGAGGGGCTGAAGATCCAGCGCATCGGGGGCCGTATCGATCGGCTGGATCGCGCGCGGGCGGCGCTCGAACAGGTGGATCTGCCGGCGGACGCCATCAATCGCTATGCCCACGAATTCTCAGGCGGCCAGCGCCAGCGGATCGGCATTGCGCGCGCACTTGCGCTCGGGCCGGAGTTTCTGGTCGCCGACGAACCCGTCTCGGCACTGGATGTCTCCATCCAGGCGCAGGTCATCAATCTGCTGCGCGACCTACAGCAACGCCTCGCGCTTACCATGCTGTTCATCTCGCATGATCTTGCCGTGGTCGAATATCTCTGTGATCGCGTCATCGTGCTTTATCTCGGGCGGATCATGGAGATTGCCGCAAGCGCTGATCTCTACGCCAGACCGCGACATCCCTATACGCGCGCTTTGCTGTCAGCCATCCCGTCGCCGGACCCGGATCGCAGGCGTAACAGGCAAATTCTGAAGGGCGATATTCCGAGCCCGGCAAACCCGCCAAGTGGCTGTGTCTTCCGAACGCGCTGCCTCTTCGCGCTCGACGCCTGCGCGACGACAGTTCCGCAATTGCGGGAGGTCGCGCCGGGGCAGTTCAAGGCCTGTATTCGCGACGATCTCGATTGATCCCGCTTTCGGGCTCATACGGGTCTCGCTATGCGGTTGGCTATGCCGCACTGCACATTTGACCAAACGGGCCGCCTTTGATGTCAAAAAAGTATCGGTTGGACGTACAAGGCGTAGTAGCGGCGGGCGGCTATGAGGGGTAGGGTTACCACATAAAAGATGCGATGGCCTCTGGGAGGAGGCGCCGTAACCGTAACGAATGCGGACGGACGAAAGGAGGTTTGCCGATGAATCCCGATTTGGAAGTGGTCGCGATCGGCAGCGGAGAATCCTTCAAAGCGTGGGAGCACGGTTATCCCTACCGCACGGTTCGCTGGCATTTTCATCCCGAATATGAAATCCACCATGTCGTCGCGACAACAGGCCAATATTTCATCGGTGACTTCATCGGCGAGTTCGAGCCCGGCAATCTGGTGCTGACAGGACCGAACCTCCCGCATAATTGGGTGAGCGACGTACCGGTCGGCGTCACCCTGCCGTTGCGCTGCCGCGTCCTGCAATTTTCCGAATCCTTCTTTGCCGATGCGAGCAAGGTCTTCCCGGAACTGTCGGCCTGCGCCGGCATTCTTGAGACGAGCCGCCGCGGTGCGCTCTTCACGCCTGAGACGGCTGTCATCGTTGGCCCGATCCTCGGCGAGCTGGTAGAGGCGTCGGGCATCCGCCGCATCGAGCTCTTCATGAATATTCTCGACGCTATGAGCCGCGCTGAAGGTACGCGCACGCTCGCCAGCGCCGGTTATCAGCCGGATCCCTCAGGCTTCATGTCGGCGGGCGTCAACCAGGCGCTGGCTTACATCAATGCACATCTCACCGAGCCGTTCAGTGAGTGCGATCTGGCCGAATTGACCGGTCAAAGCCCAAGCGCCTTCTCGCGCAGCTTCCGCCGCCATACCGGCATGGCGCTGGTGCAGTATGTCAATCGGCTGCGCATCAACTTCGCCTGTCATCTTTTGATGAGCAAGGCCGAGATGACGATCACCGACATCTGCTTTGCGGCAGGCTTCAACAATATCTCGAACTTCAATCGGCGTTTTCTGGATCAGAAGGGCATGGCGCCCTCCCGGTTCAGGTCGCTCTTGGCACAGCACGCACGCGCGGTGGAGGCCGCCTAACACAAGGGAGGACAGGGAGGAGAGACAAAATTCAGGGCGAGCGAACGGGCAGGCATCTCTGCCGTCCGAAGGAGAAGGCTTGTCCGAAATTACCGTCGCGTCGGTCTGAGATCGCCTTCGGCGACGCATCAACAAGAGCATCGCGTGCGGACAGCCGCGATGATCGAGGGAAACCATTACCACTTGGAACGGAGAAATTCCAATGAACCATTTCGCACTGAAAATCGCCGGCATAACCGCGCTTGCGGTCGGTCTTCTGGCCGGCACTTCCGCCTTCGCGCAATCCGCCAAGGTGACGGACGCAACCGTCGCCTTCCTGATGCCCGACCAGAGCTCGACGCGCTATGAGGAGCACGATTTCCCTGGTTTCCAGGCCGAGATGAAGAAGCTCTGCGCCGGTTGCAAGGTCATCTACCAGAACGCCAATGGCGATGCCTCGCGTCAGCAGCAGCAGTTCAATTCGGCGATCTCGCAGGGTGCGAAGGCAATCGTGCTCGACCCGGTGGACTCGACGGCCGCCGCATCATTGGTGAAGCTCGCGCAGAGCCAGGGCGTGCGCGTCATCGCCTATGACCGGCCCATCCCGTCGGCGGCCGCCGACTACTACGTGTCCTTCAACAATGAAGAGATCGGCAAGATGATCGCCAAGTCACTGGTCGATCATTTGAAGGCGAAGGGCGTGAAGGCTGGCGATGGCGGCCTTCTCGAAATCAATGGCTCGCCGACCGATGCTGCTGCCGGCCTGATCAAGAAGGGCATCCATGCCGGTCTGGCCGACGGCGGCTATCCGGTGCTGGCCGAATTCGACACGCCGGAATGGGCACCGCCAAAGGCGCAGCAATGGGCAAGCGGCCAAATCACCCGCTTCGGCAAGAAGATCCTCGGTGT